>JAGBXP010000040.1 GCA_017629215.1 bacterium
ACTCAAGAAGAAATTTATGGAGTACAAGAGGTTAAAAATGTATCATATTCTACTGTCCCAAATAAAGCTGTTTTAGTGGTTGGCTCTAATATAAAAGAGTTAGAAAATGTCCTTGAAGCATTAAAAGAAGAAGAAATCGATATTTATACCCATGACGATATGATGTTAGCCCATACGTTTCCTAAATTTTCAACTTATCCAAGATTAAAAGGGCAATTTGGACAAGGATTAGAAAACTGTTTATTAGATTTTGCAACTTTCCCTGGACCTATTATACTTACAAAACATTCGTTACATAATATAGAAAACTTTTATAGAGGCAGGCTTTTTACTACAGATTATACGACTAATCCAAAAGGTATTATAAAAATTACTAATAATGATTATACAAAAGTTATTAAATCAGCTAAAGAATCAAGAGGTTTTAAAAATGGAAGACACTGTGAAACTGTATCTATCGGATTTGATTTCAATAAAATAGATAATCTTATTAAATCTAAAATGGAAAACAATGAATACAAACAAATTTTTATAATTGGAATTGATGGTTACTCTTTAGAACAAAAAACTTATTTTGAAAATTTAATAAAATTGCTTCCTAAAGATATTTTAGTAATTTCTTTTTCTTATGGCATTGAAAAAGAAAACTTGATACATATAAACGCCTGTTTTGATTATTATAGTATTGTTAAAATTTTTAATTCAATAAAGGAACTTGGATGTTTAATTAAAATTTTTATACCAAAATGTGAACGTAATACAATCTCACAAATGATTTATTTTTCACATCATGAAAATACTCAAGTTTATGTTGGGAAATGCACTCCAATAATACTAAATCCATCATTAATAAATACTCTGCAATCAACTTTCTCAATAAAAAGTATAACAAAAGCTAAAAAAGATATTAAAGAACTTTTTTAAGACAAATAAACCTTTTTATATTAAAATAGTCTGAGAAGAGGATTGTTATATTATGCAAAAAATCATTGAACTTACAAACAAATATATCGTATTAACAACACCATTAATTTTATATTCATTATTTTCAAGTATATATATAACTATTAGTGTAAATGGTGGAAAGCTTATTAATCTAATTTTTGCAGTATTGTTATTCTTTTTAATGACTGGAGCTTTTTTTGCTGGTTGGTTTAACATGATAAAACTTGCAATTACAAATCAAAATCGAGACTATTCAAACTCTTTATTAAAAGAATTTATTTCAGGAGTAGGTGAATATTTTTTACCATCGTTAGTGGGAGTTCTTGTAATATTTATAATTTCAGTTTTGGCTCTTATAATTTCTTATCATATAGGAATGCAAATAATAGGAGATCTTGGAATTCCTGCTGATGTATTATCTAGCATAAAAAGTCATACTATTGATCCAAAAACTTTTATCACAGGATTAAGCGCAGAACAATTAATTAAAATAAATCTTTGGAATTTATTAGTGCTTGCAAATATTGCAATTGCTTATTTTCTTTGTTTTCTATACATGCCAGCGTTGTTTTTAAAAAACAAAAATCCTATTATTGCATTTTGGATATCATTAAAAGATTTATTTAGCAAAAAAATTTTTCATTCATTTGGAATTTTTATATCAATATTTGTTTTAAATTTTTTGATATCAATGTTTTCCACAATATTTAGCGAAAATCTTTTCATACACTTCATTTTAACTCTATTAAATTTTTATTTTATAACAGCTGTAGGTGTTGGAGTTTTTTACTATTATTACAATAATTTTGTAAATAATAAATTAGGTCAAAATGTTGATATTGAAATTTAGGTTTTAATTTAAACGGCTTCATATTGATAAATTAAATCAATAACTTCTGATACTGAATAATTATCTTCGCAGATAAAAAAGTTTTTACCAGTTTTTTCTTTTATTTCAGACATCGAACAACCATCTAAAAACAAGTCTGTATAAGGTTTTAGCATTATTGAAGGAACAATTATGTAATCTGCTTCAATTTCTTTTATAGTATTAACCAAATCTTCAGAGGTAATCAAACCGGCGACTGTTATATTTTCACCCCAATATGTTGACTTAACTGGACAGACTTGAACTGTTAATCCAGATATTTTGTTAAGTTTATTTGCAATATAAATGAATGCTGATTTTGCAGCAGTTGAACAAGCAAAACATATATTCAATGACGTTTTTAATTTTTTAGGTAATTCTAAACTGTCAAAATCATCCATTATTGAACGTAAAGAACCAACTCCATCATCAAGTTGAGAAAAATTACCATAATATTCAGCATTAGGGATTTTTTCATCTGCCAATAAAAAAAATTCATCAGAGCAACAAGCTTTTGGATATTTATTTGCTATTTCAAGTGTTTGTTTAGCAATTTCTTTATCGACAACTTTAAGTTTTTGTTTCCTAAATTGCGTTATTCCAACTGGTACGATTGCAATGGATAACAATGCTTCTCCAAGGCTAGACAAATCACTTAGAGTCCTTTCTAGCTCTTCTCCATCATTATAATCTGGACAAAGTACAATTTGTGCATGAAAAGGAATATCATGTTCCTTGAACCAATTTAAGTTTTCCATGATTTTACCAGCATTAGGATTTTTTAGCATTTTTATTCTTAATTCAGGATTTGTAGTATGCACCGAAATATAGAATGGCCCTAAATGCAATCGTGCAATACGTTCTTTATCTTTTTCCGTTAAATTTGTAGTAGTTATATATGTACCTTGCAAATATGATAGCCTATAATCATCATCCTTAATATATAATGTGTCTCTGAGTCCCTTTGGTTGTTGTGCTACGAAACAAAATATGCAATTATTCAAACAAGGTTTAACTTTATCAAAAACTGCAGATTCAAAAACAATCCCCAAATCCTCATCATAATCTTTTTCAAGCTCAATTTCTTCTATTTCACCATTAGCTTTTTGGATTTCAAGTGTTATTAATTCATTTTTACACAAATAATTATAATCAATCATATCCATTGGGACTTCATTATCAATGGATAGCAATAAATCACCTTCACCTAATTCTAATTCTTCGGCTATTGAACCAGCTATAACGCTACTAATCTTTGCAGGCATGTTCAAACCCCTCCAATAGCAATATGAAATTCTTATATTCACAAATCAAATTGTCAAAAACCATTTTAGGATGAAATTTTAAATCTTTTGACACTAATTTATTTTTAATATCTAACACTATATTTTCAGATTTTAATTTTAATAATCTTAGAAGTTCTTTCTGCTCAGAATTTGTTAAAATTTCAGCACAATAAAGTTTTACTCTTGCAGTAGGTAAAAATTGTATAGGATTTTCTAAAGGTGGAGTTAATAATAATTCGCTCAAATATTCTTTTCCTTTGTTTGTAAGAGAATAATAAACAGATGGTCGACCACCTGCAGAGATATCTTTTTGAGAATGTATATATCCATTTTTTTCTAATCTTAATAAAGCAGGTTTAATCGTTCCAAAACTTGGAGTTGTCAAAACAGAGAAATCAGCTTTAATTTCTTTGGATATTCCATACATTGTTAAAACTTTTTTAGTAAGCTGATATAAAATTAAAAGCTCAATCATTAATCGCTATAATCCTCTTGAATTACTGTCATAAACATATTTGCTAGATTTGCGCTCCATTTGCTATTTGAATCTTGCATTATGACATTAATAGCTTCTTCTTTTGTCATAGCATGTCTATAAGGTCTATTTTCCAATAATGCAAAATAAGAATCAACTATTAATATAATTTGAGACTCTAATGGAATATTCTCTCCAGCAATATTGTTAGGATAACCTGTACCGTTCCAATTTTCGTGATGTTTTTCTATAATTGGGATAATATCAACAATTGTACTAATTGGCTCTAAAATCTCTCTAGCAGCTATAACTGGATGTTTTTTAATAAAAGTTTTATCATCTTCACTTAAAGGTTCTTTTTTCTGTAATAATTCCTTTGGAAGCATTGTATTTCCTATATCATAAAGTAATATAGCGATTTTTAATTTATCAATATTTTCTTTTGGTAAATCAAATCGTTTTGCTAAAAGTGTAGCTAGTAAAATTTTCTTTCTTGTTCCACCTGATATATGTTCAGGATTATATGTTGATATTAAAGTATCTGATACTTGATATAGGATTTCGTTATTAATATTCATTTCTTGCAATTTTTCGATTAAAAGATTAGATGTCTTTTTATCCACAGGAATTCTATGTTTTGATAAAATATCTAAGAATGTTGTAATTGCAATTTCTTGCCATGAAGTATCGTTCACAGCTTTTGCTAAAGTTACTCTATTTCTGCCATTACGTTTTGATTCATACATTGCATGATCAACTAATTCCATTAATTCATAGACTTCCTCTGAATGCTCAATATATGTTGCAACCCCAATACTAGCTGTAATATTTCCTATTTTTTCCAAACTAATAGATTCAATTTTTTTTCTAATACGTTCTGCAAATATTACACCACCTTGAGAATCTACACCTGGAAGAATAACATTAAATTCTTCACCTCCCATTCTTGCAGGTATATCAATTGAGCGACAACTTGTTTTAAGCACATCTGCAATAGCTTTAATAGCTATATCACCATAATTATGTCCATAAATATCATTAATATTCTTTAAATAATCTAAATCTATACCTATAACTGTAAATTTTTGGTCTTGACGTTTGGCTCTTATAACTTCTTTCATTAATGCTTCTTCAAAATAGCGTCTATTATAAAGCGTTGTCATAGCGTCTGTAATTGCTTGTTCTTTTACCATTTCAAACAAATCTGCAATTGTAATAGCTAATTCAATTTGTCTAGCAAAAAGATTTAAAAACTTTAATTCTGACTCTGTAGTATCTTCACGAGAAGAAAATAAAACTAAACAGCCAAAATGCTGATTTTTGTGCGCTAATGGAACCATGATGTATGACTTAGCTCGTAAATGCGAAACAACCCCATTAATTATTATATCAGGCACTTTTGGAAGTGCAGACTTTATAAATTCTGCTATATTTGTAGATTGATACACTGTATTTTCTTCAATAGCTTGTGCTATGTTTGGGATTTTAGGAAATTCTAATCTTAAATCAGTAGGCTCACATTTAAAAAATTTGATAAAACTTGTTCCAAATAATTCTCCAGAGAATGAAACCAGTTGAAGATAATCACCTTTTTCATCACACATTTTCTTAGAAATACAAGTGTTTAGGTATCCTAGTTCTCCCTGTAGGCTTCTTGCTATGGCATTTAAAACACTTGATAATGGTTTTGAAGAGTTCATCATATCCCATACATGTTGTAGGGTTAACATCTGACGATTTGCAGTATCAAGCTCTTTTGTTCTTGCAGCAATTTCTGCTTCTAATTTAAGATTTCGTTCGTAAACTTCTAATAATGATTGCTTGCCAGAATAGACAGATGTTTCAATCTGATCCAATTGATTTTTAAAATTTCTAATACTATCAAAAAAACCCACAAGAAATTCCTATTTCCTTATAATATCTGTACATAGTATAGCATTTATTGATGGCTTTGTAAAGCTGAAAAAGCCTTATTTCAAGACAAAAGGACTATATTTTATGGGTTTTAATTGAGAAGAAATTATGTTTTGAATTAAGTATTAAGCCTTTATGTGTCATTCTGAAAGCGTAGAAAATGAGCCTGCAAAGGCGTAATTTTCAAGCTGTTCAGAATCTTACCATTTAGTTTTCAGGATGACAAAAATTAAAAATTGGATTGCTTCGCTAATGCTTGCAATGACGATTTTGTTTTTTGAAAAAAATGCTCCCAAAAATTTAAAAAAATCACCTCCAGATTTCATACAAAAATCATCAATTTTCGTAATAAAACTTCACAATCTCCTCCATTGTAACGATTTGTAAAGATAAATTTTCATGAGGCTCAAATTCAGTTATAATGCCCTATATGATATGATATGATATGATGTGAGGTGAGGAGTCTCTTTGCGTTAAAGTTTTCCAAAAAAATGCCGTATAATGAACATGTAAAGAGTATTAGCTGGAATATGTTTTTCAGCACAAACAAAGAAAGGAAACTTTAAAATGGACGGTATGGAATTTTTCAACATTGAAATGAAGGAAACTGAAATTGCTGGTTGGTGGTTTGAATTCTTGCGTTTGGGTGATACAGTTTGTATGTCATCTAAAAAAAATAATAAGAATCAGCAGGTGCAAACTCATCCATCAGTAACACCTGATGCGTATAAGCGTAATTTGCAGCCATAGTTAATGGAATAATTTTGTAGATAATAA
>JAGBXP010000041.1 GCA_017629215.1 bacterium
AGTATCGTCTTTAAGTTCTCTAACGAAATCTTTAGCAAGAGCAGAAAGAGGTCTTTCTTCCATTTTATTGAAAACAGCGTAGATAGGGTCAGCACAATTATTAAATCTCATTTGTCTATCTTTTTTATTAAGATAATAGAAATTAAAATCTTCAGGAATATCAAGTGCTCCTGCTGGTTTTTTATTTCTTTCTATTGCTGAATAAGTTGCTACCATTTTTTGTTCTCACTATCTAAATATCTCTTACATATATATAAAGTATATAAATGTAAAAAAATTGCCTTTTTCTCTTGTATTTTTTTACAAATCTTTACAATTGGCTCAATCCTTGATTATATTTGATTAATAGCTATGGTATTTATAAGATTATTGTCTTTAAATTGATATTTAATAGCAAATTTTTTTTTAAAATGTTTTTAGTATAATTATATGTGTACTGGAGTTGTGTATGATTGAGTTAACTACAAGTGTAAATTTTATACAGCAATTAGAATCTTCTGAAGCTTTATATGTGAGGAATGAAAATTCTGAGCGTGTAGCACAAAAGGCTGAAAATTCTGCTTATGTTACTGATGTTAATCAATCCCAACAACAAAGTTCTGATAAAGTTACTGATATTTTATCAACAGAGGATATACTTGTTTTAAAACGTAATAAAGCTCAGAATATAATTGACTCTCTGGCAGATATAAGATTAAAATTAAAGGATTTAATGCAAATCTTAAAAGATCCTGAAATGGAATTTGACGTTGCAACGCTTGATAAAATGGATTCCATGTCAAATTCTCTTATAGAAAGTACAATTAGCATCGTAAGAAAAAATGATGATATGGGTATTGTAAATTTTAATATTTTAAACACGTATTTAGGTGGTCTTGAAACCATAAAAAACATGAATCTTCAAGACAATGATTATCTTTTGAAAATTCAAACTTTGGATAGTAATGTAAAAAGTCAGGTTAATGAATATTTAAAAGCTTCTGATTATTTGGATTTAGAGCTTGAAAAAACTTGGGTTAAATATGATAAATTGGTAGATGATAATAATTCTATAAATGTAAAAGATATTGAAAAACAAATTTTAAATTCAGCAGACCAAACGCTTTCATCAGTAACTGCTAATATGTCATCGGATGCAGTTTTAAGAGTCTTGAAACATTAATTATATCTTTTTATATTCAATTTTGCTTAGATATAATTTAAAATAAGAGTTAAATCTTTTTTATCAATTATTATGTTTGCTTCGTTTTTTAAAATAGGTTTTGCGCAAAAAGCCACTTTTTTATTAGCGAATTTAAACATGCTTAAATCATTTGCACCGTCGCCAACAACAAGTGTATTTTCTATGCTGACATTCATAATATTTTGTAGTCGTTTAAGCATTTCACCTTTGCTATTGTTAAACATCATTTCTCCACCAACAAAACCTGTCAAAACATTGTCTTTAGAGTGTAAATAATTAGCAAATTCGCCGTCAAGTCCTAGCTTTTTTGCAAAATGGCTCGTAGCATTTCTGAATCCACCAGAAAAACATATAACTTTATAGCCTTGTTCTTTTAGGCCATTAACAACATTTTCAGCTCCGTTCATTAATGGTAAAGAATAGCAAATTTCATTTGTTTTTTCTAATGAGAGACCTTTAAGTAGGCTTACACGTTCTATTAGGCTTTCAAAAAAGTCTAGTTCACCATGCATAGCTCTATCTGTAATAGCTTTAACTTTTTCACGAATACCAAGTTCTTCAGCGAAAAACTCTAAAGTCTCACCATCCATTAATGTTGAATCAAAATCAAAAATTGCCAGTTTGTTTGTCATAATACTATTGTAGTATATTGTCCATAAAATACAAGAGATTTATTCTTTAAGTAAACGTCTCTGCGAGGCGTGATGAAATCCGACGAAGCAGTCCAGTGAAATATGTTTGATGATAAAAAGAGCTGGATTGCTTCGCATTCGCTTGCAATGACGGGAAATCATAATTAATATCCATTGTCATGCTGAACAAGCCGAGCAGAGGATGAAAGCGGAAGTGTATCCGTTTAAAGCGAGGCGCGTTTCAGCATCTTACCAACTTGGCGTTTAGCTTGGGTTTTGGAAAGATCCTGAGGGGTAAATAAATTAAGTTTGGTATAATAACTACAAATTTGTAAGTAAAGTGTAAAAAATTCAGGATGACAATTTAATTTTTTGTTTTTTGTAAAAAATCACTTCCAAAATTCAGATAAAAATCATCAATTTTCGTAACAAAACTTCACAATATCCTCCATTGTAACGATTTGTAAAGATGAGTTTTCAAGAGGCTAAAATTCAGTTATAATGCCCTATATGATATGATATGATATGATATGAGGTGAATTGTATTTTAGCATTAAAGTTTTCTAAAAACATGCCGTATACTAAAGATGTATAGCATTAGTCGGAATAAGTTTTCCGACACAAGTAAAGAAAGGAAACTATTTATGGAATTTTTCGAAATTGACATGCAGAATGATTTTTTAGCCGCAAACATTGGTGGTGGTTATGTTTGTACTAAAGGTAAGCAATTTAAAGAAGAATCCTGTCATGACTATTGTGTTAATATTAAACTTAACACAGCTTGTGCAGTGAATAAACCAACCATGCCTGTTAAACCGGTTAATGGACCTAATACAATTAGATAGTTATTATTTTAAAGAGCTTGGGTGTTTTTACCCAAGCTCTTTTTACCTTATATATATTTGTGGAGAGAGATTTTTTATGAAGTTTAGTCAATATAATTTAGTGATAGGTATGCCTTATGGAAAAATGGTATATAACTTAAAGACTCATAAAGGTTTTAAATTAAAAGATGTTTTAGTTGAAGAAATGGAGCATTTTAATTCTTTATTTAATGGCGATACACCATTGTTACCAGAAGATAATATGGTAAAAGAGCTATATAAGAGAGGTTTTGTAGTTGATGATGATAGAGATGAGTTTCAAGAAGTACAGGATGAAGTAAACGAGATAACTACAAGATCAAAATCTACTCAAAATATTATATTGCATGTTACAGAAAATTGTAATTTTAGTTGTGAATATTGTTTTAAGAAATCTCATCCTCAAAATTTTTCTGATGAAAATTGGGATAATTTATTGAATTATTTTGAAAAAGTTGTAGAAGATGAAAATTTATATAAAAGAGTAAGATTAACATTTTACGGTGGTGAGCCATTATTAAGAAGTCAAAAAATAATTGATTTTATGAAAAAGGCGAATAAAGTATTTGAAAAAAATAAAGAAAAAAGTATAGATTATAATATGATAACCAACGGTTATTTATTATCTAAAGATATTTATCATCAACTTGTAGATTTAGGATTAGGATTCTTTATGATAACACTTGATGGTTTTGCAGAACAGCATAACAAATCTAGACCTCGAGTTGATGGAGAAGGAACTTGGGATAAGATAGTTGAGAATTTGAAGTATATTAATACTGTTGAGGACGAAGCTGTATTTTTAATACGTTCTAATTGTAATAATAAAAATATTGAAATTATGGAAGAATTTAAGGCATGGGTAAAATCAACATTTAATCCAAAGAAATTTTCTATTGATATAGTTCCAGTAACTAAATATTCTGAAATGGTCGAAGACTCTTTATTAATGGATTGTTTCTCAGAAGAATTCCTTAAAGTTAGGCATCCTCAAAATTATACAAAAGAAGAAATTTTTAAATTTTTCACCTTTATGGGTTTAGCTTGTAAATATGCTTATGGTAACTTTATTACTATATCTAGTTTAGGTAAGGTATTTATGTGTGAAGAGAGTGATGAGGATGATGTTTATTTAGCAGATTTAGTTAAAGAAGGGATTATATATAAACAAGATTTAAATAAGTGGTTAAATCGTTTAGTGGACGATAAATGCCGTAAGTGTATATTATTTCCTACTTGTACAGCTCGTCATTGTTTAAGATGTAAAAAATGTGAATTAGCTTATGAAGGTTTAGCAAAAGCTATAGAAAAAATTAAGAAGCATGGTATTGATTTGGTATAACGAGGATTTATGAAATTTAGTAAATATAATATAGTAGAAGAAACAGAAAAAGCTTTAGTAATATTTAATCCATTGTATTCAAATTATGTCAAAATAACAACAGATGCTGATATAAAAAAGTTTAATAATTTGCTAGAAACAAAGATTTTTGATATTGCTGATCCGATGGTTAAAGCTCTTTATCAACGGAATTATATAATAGATAAAGAAATAGATGAGTATGAGGTCGCATTAAATAAGGTAAATGAATATGTAAAGGGTTTTGATAAAAAATGTACACTTTTATTATATGTAACTGAGCAATGCAATTTTAGATGTATATATTGTCCTGAGGATCATGTTAATAAGAGGTTTTCTGAAGAGAATTGGGACTCTCTATATAGGCATATAGAGAAGAATGTAAGAAACGGTCAGTATGAGTTTGTTCGTATAAGTTTTTTTGGTGGAGAGCCCTTATTAGAAACATCATCTATATTAAAATTTTTAGATAGATTGGAATTGTTAAAGAATGAGTATCCAGAAGTTGTATTTAAACATGAAATGACAACAAATGGTTATTTGTTAACTCCAGAAATATATGACAAATTAACAAGATATAATGTTAAACATTATCAGATTACAATTGATGGATTTGCTGATGTGCATAATAAAACACGTCCATTAGTTAATGGTGGTGGAACATGGGAACGTATTATTGAGAATTTGAAATATATTAATACAAAAGATGATAATGTAACAATAAATTTTCGAGCTAATATAAGTCCATTAAATCAAGATAGTATTCAAGAATTTATGGATTGGTCAATGCAAACTTTTGATAACAAGAAGTTTACCTTTAGTGCAGTAACGGTTATTGCAAATACTGAAAATGTGCCAGAGGAGTTGGCGACTGATTATCAATCAAAAGAGTATCAAGAAATAGATACGTTTATGAATCATTCTAATAGGGGGTTTAGCAAAGAAGAAGTAAAACCTTTGAAGCTTTTAGGATTTTCTTGTCGTTATGCGACTAAAAATTTTTATACAATAACAACTGATGGCTATATTTCTAAATGTGGCGAGGCCGCATTTGGACTAACCGAGGTTGTTGGTAAATTACTTCCAGATGGAGATTTTGAATTTTTTGATAATTACATAGATTGGACTGAAGGGTTTGAAATAGAAGCTTGCAAAGACTGTAACGTATATCCGCTATGTGGAGCGAGAAGTTGTTTGTATAAGAAGGTTCATTCAGATGAGCAAGGACGTATGGATTGTAGTTTTATGCAAGAACATAAACAAATGATTGGAAAGTATATAAGAGATGGTTTGCTAGGTTAGTTTTTAGTAAATTTGTAATAGTTAACAAAGCCAATAGGAAAATTATAGAGACCATAACAAATTTTATCATTTGTTATGGTCTTAAAATACACTCTGTTTTATCAAATAGGTCTTATATTCTGTCTGTTTAAGCCCTATACTGTTAAATTAACACATTTTGGATTATTAACGCCATCAATTTTTGAAATCAGTTCAAGTGTCTTTTCATCAACTACAGTGTCTATATTTATTACCATGATTGACTCTGTTTCGTGTTTATCATTTTTTTGCACAACGTTCATTGAACCAATGTTAATTCCATTTTCACCAATTACTTGTGCAACTTTTGCAATCATAGAAGGCTTGTTTACGTGTGGAACGATAAGCACGTGCTTTTGTGGTCTTATACTTGTTGCATAATCATTAATTTTTACAATTCTTGGAATATCTTTTGTAATTAATGCTCCTGATACAATATTTACTTCATCATCTGTAATAAGTTTTATTGTAATTCTTCCTGCAAAACTACAATTAGATTTTGAACGAGTTGATTTAATTTCAATACCTCGTTTTTTTGCAATAATTGGAGCGTTAACATAATTAACTCCTTCTATTTTAGAAGATAGAATTCCTTTTAGAATTGCAACTTCTAAAGGCTCTATATCAACATCAGCTAAATCGCCATCTGCAGTTATTTCTATAGTTTTAATAACTCCTTCTGTTAGCTGAACTGCTAATTCTCCAGAATTTTCTGCTATTTGCATGTAATCTTTTACTGGCTCTAGCTTATCAGGTCTAAGAGATGGAATATTTACAGCAGAGGACGCTGAACCACCAGAAAGAACTTCTTTTATTTGTTCAGCAACATCAATAGCAACATTGATTTGAGCTTCTTGAGTGCTTGCTCCTAAGTGAGGAGTTAGTACGATATTTCCTTCGCAATTTAAAAGAGGACATTCTGTAATATTAGGTTCGTTTTCATAAACATCAATTGCAGCACCAGCAACATGTCCAGAATTAATTGCTTCTTTTAAGTCAGCTTCATTGATAATTCCCCCACGAGCGCAGTTTACTAATCTGATACCTTTTTTCATTTTTGTGATAGTATCTTTATTTATCAAATTTAGGGTATCTTTTGTTTTAGGTACATGAACTGTTATAAAATCACAAATTCCCCAGAAATTATCTAGACTGCTAATGTGTTCACCACCTATTTTTTCAACGATTTCCTTAGATGTATATGGGTCATATACAACAACTTTCATGCCTAAAGCAAGTGCAACTTCTGCAACGTGTGAACCTATTTTGCCAAATCCGATGATACCTAAAGTTTTTTTATAAAGCTCACATCCTGTGAATTTAGCTCTATCCCATTTTCCTTCTTTTGTAGAAGTCGCTGCTGGTGCAATATTTCTAGCCATTGCAAGCATTAAAGCTATGGTATGTTCTGCTGCTGCCATTGTATTACCGTCCGGAGAGTTTACAACTATAATCCCATTTTGAGTTGCAGATTCTAAGTCTATATTATCAACTCCAACTCCTGCACGACCTATAATTTTTAACTTTTTACCAGCTTCAATAATTTTAGAAGTAACTTTTGTTTGACTTCTAACCATAAGAGCATCATAGTTTGGGATTACTTTTATTAATTCATCCTCGCTCATTGTAGGTAAAAAATCTACTTCAGCAGCTGCTTCAATAATTTTTCCAGCAGATTCATTAATTTTATCTGTAACTAATACTTTCATCTTTATATTTACTCCTTTAATTCTTTAATAACTGTAGCAACCCCTTTTCCTAGCTCAAAATTGTAGCCAAGCTTATAAAGTGTTGCTTCTAAAGCACCAATTGCTGAAATTAAGTCTCTATCACAAACAAATCCTAATGTTCCCATCCTAAAGATTTTATCTTTAAGAGCGTTTTGTCCGTTTGCAACAACAATATCAAAATCTTTTTTCATTGTACTTCTTATATCAGGAACTGAAATCCCTTCAGGAGGAAGTATTGAAGTAATAGCGCAACTTGCGTTTTTATCTTCTTTAACAACTAATTCAAGTCCTATAGCTTTTATAGCCTTTCTTAATGCTAGACAATGACGTTTATGACGAGCGTTCATTTCATCAATGCCTTCTTTTTTAATCATTTCTAAAGCTTTATCTAATCCTGTGATTAAATTTACAGCAGGAGTGAATGGTGTTGAATTTTCATTAACAGATTTTTTATAAGCTTTCCAATCCCAATAGAAGCTTGGATGTTTGCATTCTTCATAAACTTTCCATGCTCTTTCATTTGCAGTTAAAAAAGCAAGTCCTGGAGGTATCATAAACCCTTTTTGTGAGCCAGAAACAAGTACATCAATATCCCATTCGTCTGGATGACATTCCATTGCACAAACTGAAGTAACACCATCAACAACAGAAAGCGCACCATGTTCTCTTATTATAGAGCAAAGAGTTTTGATATCATTAGCAGCTCCTGTTGAAGTTTCACTTTGTGTAAGAGTTACAATTTTGATTTTCTTTTCAGTATCTTCAGCTAGGCGTTTTCTTAAAACTTCAGGATCAATAACAGCTCCAGTTTCTACTTCAATTTTTTCTACAATTGCACCACGAGATTGAGCAATTTTTACCCAACGATTGCCAAAATTCCCCAGTACTAAAGATAAAACGTGGTCTCCTTCATTAATTAGGTTTTCAAGAGCTGCACACATTGCACCTGTGCCACTTGCTGTGTAAACAAATACGTCATTTTTTGTTCTAAATACATATTTTAAATTTTGATATACATTTTCTAAGATTTTTGAAAACTCGCTACTTCTATGTCCAATTGGGTGTTTTGCCACTTCAAGCATAACACTTTCTGGAACAGGGGTTGGTCCAGGTATCATTAAAAAAGTTTTATCTTGCATAATAAAAATCTCCTCCCTAAATAAATCTTTTCACCTGATAATTTTAGCATATTATTTATAAGAGTGAAATATATTAATAAATGTAATTTTTTAGTTGAGAAGCTTTGAAGAATTTTCGTCATTGTGAGTAAAAATGATACTTTGTAGATAATGTCTTGAAAGTCAAGGAATATTTTTCTTGGGGAAAAATGTATATTTTAAGCAAGCAAAACTAGGGTGCTTAATGCATCCTAGTTTTTGATATTTAATTGTTCAAATTATGCAATTTTTACAGAATTTTTGTTGTAACAAGAAATATGATTTTCTTCATAAGGTTTTTGAGAGTTTAAAATAGCACAAGCTATAACAAGCAATTTTCTTGCAACAGCAATTAATGCCAATTTTTTAGGCTTACCTTTATTAACCAAATGTAAATAAAAATCAGACATTTTTGCATTATGACGAATTGCAACCAAAGCTGCCATATAGAGCATATTTCTTACTCTAGGGTTACCAAATTTTGTTATTCTTGGCTTATTCCAAACACTACTTCCGGATTCCATTTCTCTAACATCAAGTCCAAAGAATGCAGTTAATCTTTTTGAATTATACGTACCATATTCATCTTTGTAAATTTCAGAAATAAGTACATTGCTAACACGTTTTCCAAATGAAGGAATAGAATTAAGTAATTCGTATTCTTTGTTTATTTCAGGATAATTATCGTAATAGTACTTTATTTCTTTTTCGGTTTCTGCTATGGTATTGTCGATTGAATTTAAAGTGGCTTTGACCACGCGGGCTGCAGCTTCTGTATTGAATGTTTGCAGCCTTACTTTTTGCATAATTCTTAATTCGACAAGATTATCCATTAATCTTGATAAATCTCTCAACTCACGTCTTTCTTTGGATTGAGGAGAAAAAGGTCTAGGACTCCGTTCTTTGCAAAATTCTGCAAGAATTTTAGCGTCTGTTTTGTCATTTTTTGTTTTAACCAATGATTTTGCAAAAGATTTTACTATTCTTGGATTAACAACGCTGACTTTGTAATTTTTGTTTTCCAATAAAGTAAAAGCTAACAGCTCGTGATAGACATTAATTGCCTCCAAGCAAAAATGGACAAAAGCGTCTTTTTCTAATTTGCTTTTAATCCAATCTTGAAGAAAATTCCCCCCTTCATTACTGTTTTCAACAACTTTGTAATGAAATTTTTCTTGAGCTAATAACATCACATCTAGTTTCTTTTTAGAAACATCGATACCACAATAGAATTTGTTATTCATAGAACTCCTTTCTGAATTAATCAAACGGTCCGTTCTTGTGTAAAACTTTGCTTACCTTGTAAATACGAGTTTTTATCACTCTCGAGATAATGTTCAGCTTAAAAGAATTACAAACGGGGACTTATCTACAAAACAGTCTTAAACACTTTGGGTGGGTACAGTTTTATTCCGTTTTTTAATTCATTTTTATTCTACTATTTTTTACAAATTCATGATACAAGGCTGGGTGAAACCCACCAATAATACAAAATTAAAAAAAATTACCTTCAAATTTCATACAATAATCATCAATTTTCGTAACAAAACTTCACAAAACAAGCAATTGTAACGATTTGTAAAGACGAGTTTTAAGAGGTTCAAATCCAGTTACAATGCGCTATATGATATGATATGATATGATGTGATGGGTCTCTTTTCATTAAAGTTTTCTGAAAAAATGCCGTTATAAAGTATGTATAGTAATAATAGAGATAAGTTTCTCTGTACAAGCAACGAAAGGAAACAAAACGTATGAAATTTTTTGATTTAGAGCTTAATGGGTTATCAGTCGAAATGATTAATTTGAATTCTAGTGGTTCGTTATCGAAAGCTTCTTCGAAGAAACCGGAGCCATTTTTTAATCATACTACTCGTTGTATACAATATTTTAAAGAGAATTGCAATAAAGATGCTTTATAATGGAGATTTAAAAAGATAATGAAAAGAACTTTGTAGTAATAATGTATTGAAAGTCAAACAATATTTTACTTGGGAAAAATTGTATATTTTAATTATGCAAAATAAGGGTGCTAATGGTATCCTTATTTTGTTATTTAATTAATTAAATTAAGTTTTGTTAGCTAAAGAATGTAATTTTTTCTCATTTTTTAAATTAAAAAAGTAACTATTACTGAAGTTTTTTAATAAAAATTTAACTTTTAAACTAATCTAAGTTTTTTTTGTGTATAATATTTTTTATGAAAAATAAATTAGTCGGAAATTTAGCATTATTTTTAACTGCTTTAATTTGGGGGTTGGGTTTTGTAGCTCAACGCTCAGGAATGGAATTTATAGGACCATTCACGTTTAATACTGTAAGAAGCTTTTTAGGAGCATTAAGCCTTGTACCTCTTATACTGTGGGTCAAATATTCAAAGCCAGATAATCGTAGCGATAAAAGAAAGCTTGTACAACGTATTGGGCTGTTGCGTGCAGGTACGTATTGTGGTCTTGCATTGTTTATGGCAATGACGATTCAACAATATTGTATGCAATATGTTGGTGCTGGTAAAGCTGGGTTTATAACAGCCTTGTATATTATTTTAGTTCCAATAATGTCAGTATTTATGGGAGCAAAAATTGCAAAACGTGTTTACTTGAGTGTTATAATGGCAGTATATGGGCTATATCTTCTTTGTTTTCAGCCTGATGGAAAATATGATATCTATGATTTATTAATGTTAATATCAGCATTTTTCTATGGTTTACAAATAATTTTAGTTAATAAATATGCAAAGTTAGTTCATCCTATAAAAGCTTCTGCCACTCAGTTTCTTGTTGTTGGAGCTCTATCTGCGATTTTAATGTTATTATTTGAAACTCCAAATTTATCTAGCTTAGTAGATTGCAGTGTTCCTTTATTATATGCAGGTTTTTTTGCTTGTGGTCTTGCGTATTCATTGCAAATGTTTGGTCAAAAATATACATTACCAATTCTCGCAACTTTGATATTATGCTTGGAATCAGTTTTTGCTGTAATAGGTGGAGCTTTGATTTTAGGTGAAGTATTAACGGTTAGAGAAATAGTTGGTTGTGTATTGATGATAGGAGCTGTAATAATTGCAAATACGAAAATGGAGCAAAGGTTATAATGTTAAGACAGCTTTTGCCAGTCCTATTGTTAACGATTTCAAATGTATTCATGACATTTGCTTGGTATGGACATTTAAAATTTAAAAGTTCAGCTTTATGGATAGTAATTCTTGTAAGCTGGGGTATTGCATTGTTAGAATATTGTTTCCAAGTCCCTGCAAATAGGATTGGACATGAATATTTCACAGCTGCTCAATTAAAAACTATGCAGGAAGTCATAACTTTAGTTGTGTTTAGTATTTTTTCAATCTTTTATTTAAAAGAAGATTTCCAATGGAATTATTTAGTTGGGTTTGGGTTAATCATTTTAGCTGTATTTTTTATTTTTAAGCGTTGGTAAGCAAAAAATATTTTTACGGGTTTTATATTAAATATGAATGACCTAAGTTTTAAATCAACAATAAGGCCAATAAGTAGAAGCTCATTTAATAAGATGGTATCTAATTATGGTGAAAAAAAATGCGCTTGTCCTCCTTGGACTATTAAAGAAAGCGTTTATGCTGATAAAGCATATACGAGAAATGTTTATGATTGTACGGTTTGTGGCATAACTGATGGAATAAAAGTTTTGATGTTGCATATCTGTCCAACAATGCCTGAAAATAATAATTTTGAGGAAATAAGAGCTTTTATTAAAAGGAATATTGATTTAGGAAACAAGAAATTGAAAGCTTTTTTGTTTGGCTCAAAGAATATAAAAGCTTTGGGAGCGCAAAGTTCTATAAATTTTAAAAAGTTTGAAAAAATGTTGGCAAATATGAACATACCTTATTCAAAAATTAAGGGAGGACCTTGTATAAATGATGTGGCGTATTCATCACAAACTGATGAATGGCTTATATCTTTTGGCATGCTTGAAGGTACTTATATTAAAAACGATTTTAATTCTCCAGAAGAGTTCATTAGAAGGTATTATGATGAGGTAGAATTAAACGAATTTGATAAATTCAGTTGGTAATAAATTTAAAGAGATTAAATATAAATAAAAACAACTTCCATTTATCGCTTAGAAAGTTGTTTTTTATTTTAAAATCAGTATAATTTGTTTTTATAGACCTTGCTGATTATATCTTTCTTCATCATAAGCAATTAATTCTTCCATTGATTGCCAGTTATCATAAATTTCTTCTGGCTTGAAATATATATTTATTTCACGTTCTGCGCTTGCTAACGAATCTGAAGCATGAACAACATTATATTCCATAATCTGCGCAAAATCTGCACGAATAGTTCCTACATCAGCATTTAATGGGTTTGTAGCGCCAACCATGTGTCTAACGCTTTCAACTGCGTTATAGCCTTGAATAACTAAAGCTACTATAGGAGCGCTTGTTATGTAGTATATTAACCTATTATAAAAAGATTTACCAAGATGCTCTTCATAATGTTTTGCAGCTAATTCAGGCGTAACTTGAAGTAGTTTCATTCCTACAATTTTAAATCCTTTATCTTCAAATCTTGTTAAAATTTTTCCGATAAGTCCTCTTTTTACACCATCTGGCTTAATCGCTACAAATGTTCTTTCTTCTGGTCTCATGATCTCTCCTATAATTTCAAAAAAACGTGTAAAACTATACCTCTTATTGTCAATTAGAACATGAAAAGGTTATAATTGCAAGTTTAATGCATTTAATCATTAAATTAAAAGAGCTAGTATTTGTGGATACTAACTCTTTTTTGTGTGTTTTAAAGTTCAAATTACTTAATAGGTTTCATTACGTCATACCATGTTTCTTCTGGCATAATATGACCATTCTCAATGAATTTTTCATATATTTTTAAGTGTTTGTTTAATGTTTTGTTGCTTTCCATAAGGTAGATATATTCGTTAAGGCAACCTTTTTCTTCTAAAATATTACGGTTGTGGTTTTCATAATATAGTCCATATTCAAGTACGTCAATCCATTTTGCTTTAAGTTCATTAAGCATCGCTTTTTTTGATTTAAATTCTGTTAATAAACTTTCATTTTCAGGATTTTTTACTAAGTCTTCATGTAGTTCTTCAATTTTATTTATAGTATTTCTTATTTCTTCTTCCATCAATTGCATGGCTTTCCAAATTTCATTAACAGGATGAAGTTGAGTGTCTTTTGTAACGATTTCTAATTTGTGTTGATATTTACGTTCGATAAAATAGAAACTTTTTTCTAAATATTTATCCATGCCAGAGTGTCTTTTTAACCCTTCCATATATTTTTCCAACACTACTTTTCTGGCATTACGATATATTTGATGAAAATTTGTTTTGTTATTATAAATGTCTACGTTTTCTTTTATGAGTGCTTCATAATCATGTTCAATAAGGTCTAAAAGCTGGTCTTTATTAAGATACTTAGCATTAACTGTTTTTTGAGCTTCTGATACTTTATCACCGTTTATGATTTCTATTAGTTCCTTTGCTGTGTAGTAACGATCTTCAGCTTTGTTGTATAGTTTATTTTTTTGAATATTAGCATATTCTTTACCGAGTTTACCTTCAGTAATCTTTTTTTCTTCAAGATAACGAGTTTCTAAATTGTCAATCTCTTTAAAATACTCAATAGCTTCTTTTTGTTTGTTTTCTTCAAGTTTAATTCTATCTTTAAGATTATTAATATAAGAATTCCAATTTCCTTTTTTGTCCAAACTCATTTTTAGGTCATCAATAAATGAATTCCATTCACCTTTTTGAACTAAGCTTTCTTTAAATTTTGCCATTTCAGAGTCTTGGATATTTTCAGCTGTGTATGCTTCGTAAAAAAATCTATTCAATTGACTTTCAAAGAGTTCTTTGGTTAATCGATAAAATTTATCAAGCCTTGCTCTCATATCTAATGTTTTTAATACTAATTCTTTTTCTAATCCTGATTTAGGCATTAGAACCCAAGGATTACTCTCTTTCATCCCTAGATTTATTGCTATTAAGAATTTGTTTCTGTTAATAATCTCGGCTGTTGTTGCTGCTTTAAAATTAGTGTCCTTGTCTTTTGTTGCACTGCTTGTTTGTTGGCTGTTTTTTAAATTAATGGGTGTAATTAACATAATATCTCCTATTTTTTAGACATATATTATTTAATAAAACCCGTAAAAAATAAATTTGCTAGTTAAAATCAAATATTGCAAAAAGTTTTTAAATCAGGATTTTTTCTGAACCATGTAAGCTGTCTCTTTGCGTAATTCCTGCTATGTTGTTTAAGTTTTTCCAATGCTTCGTCAAGTGTTGCTTCTCCATCTAAGTATGTAAGAATTTCTTGATATCCAATTGTGCATATAAAATTTTTAATCCTGCCATGTTTAGCTAAAAGAGCTTTGGTTTCATCTATAATACCTTGTTCAACCATGATATCAACTCTTTTGTTTATTCTTTCATAGAGGATTTCTCGAGAGTCTATATAAGGCATCATCCATTTAACATCAAATTCTGGTTCTTTTTCTATAGAACACTCAGAAAAAGGCTTGTTAAGAATTTTTGTTACCTCTAATGCTCTTATAATTCTACGTTTATTTGCATTTTTAATTTTTTCATATCCAATTGGGTCAAGTAGCTTTAGCTCGGTTAATAAGTCCTCTTTTTCTCTAAGTTCAAGTTCTGCGCGTAATTCTGGATTAGCTTCTACTCGTGGTAAATTATAATTTTCGAGTAGCACTCTAAAGTATAACCCAGTTCCTCCTGCTACAATTGGAGTTTTCCCTCTTTTTATTATCTCATATATCTTTTCTCTAGCATCGTCATAGTAATCAGCTACAGAATAATCTACTTCAGGCTCTACAATATCTATAAGATGATGAGGTATACCATCTTGTTCTTCTAATGTTGGTTTTGCAGAGGCGATATTGAAGCCTTTATAAACATATCGAGAATCTGCAGAAATAACTTCGCCATTGATTTGCTTTGCTAAATCAATAGCCATTTTTGTTTTACCACTGGCAGTTGGACCTGCAATTGCTATAACTTTTGGTTTCATAGATATATTCTACCTTAAATTATAAAAATATGTTACAATAATTCTAAAATATTAGAAGGGTTTATTCTATGATAAAAAAAATACTAACTATAAACGCATTATTATTAACATTGACCTTGTCGGTATTTGCTGTTGAAATACCGATGGATGCTAAATTAGATTATAATCAAGGTATAGATTTCTATAAATTAGGTATGTACGAACGAGCAATTGAGTCTTTTAGAAGTGCAATTAGGACTTATCCCGATTATTTGGATGCTTATTATAATTTAGGAACAATACTTGAATATTTAAGAAATGATTCAGAAGCGATTGTGGTATTTAAGCAAGTTTATGTGAGAAATCCTCATGACTATGAAGTTATATATAAGCTTGCAAATTTATCAGCACGAACTGAGAATTATACAAAGGCTGGTGAATATTTGAACTTAATTCCTTCTTCTAGTGAATATTATAAAAAAGCTCAAGAACTAGCTGAAGTAATAAAGGTTAATATTACAGAGTCTAAAATAGAGTCAAACACACCTTCGAAAATTGCGAATTATACTGGAATATATGAAAATATAATGAGTCCGACAGGTATAACCACGGATAAAGACGGAAATGTATATGTTGCAACTTTTTCAGATAATTCAATAATAAAGATTACACCAGATAATAAAAGAATTGTATTCGTTAAAAGTAATAAAATAAAAGGTCCAATAGCTCTAGCTAGTGATGAAGTCGGTAATATCTATGTCTCAAATTATAGTGCTAATAATGTACTAAAAATTTCTCCTCAAGGAGCTTGCTCTGTGCTTGTTGAAAAACTTGATAAGCCTTATGGACTACATGTAAATGGTAATATGCTTTTTATAACTTGTCAGGGTTCAAATTCCGTATATAGACAAAAAATTGCTAGATAGTTTTTATTATAATTAGTTAATTAAATTTCAGATTACAATTACGCTATTTTTTATAAGTTTTGTATATATAAATAGGTTTTATTATATATACAAATTTAAGTTGTGTAACAATTTTCCCAAAAACAACTCAAAAAAGGCAATTTTTCAAATCAAAAAAACTTTATATAAATGTAAGACATAAGAAAAGGAAATAGATAAAATCAAAAAATAAAATAAATTAGGCATTCAATTTTGCTGAAATATTAAAAAAAGTTTCTTTTATATTCTCTCTCTCTTAATATCCTCGTGTTTATTTAATGTTTGCTAAGCTTTCTTGGCAAACTTTTTCTTTTATTTATAAGTATTTGTAAATATATAGATTTTTTTTAAATTATGTTTTATTATATAAGAGGTTATTATGCGTAAAAAAGCTTATAAAAAAGAGAAAAAAGAGAGTTTCTTCCAAAAAATATTTAATATAATGCTAACTTTATTCATAGCGTTTGCGATAAGTAATCAGATGAGTACTGCTGCAAATAATAATTTAAGATTAGCACAAGTTAGCGATGTTCATTTTTCAACTTTTGAAGAGAATACTTCTTATAAGTTTTTGAAAAAATCTCCTCAGCTTTTAGATGATGTGGTTTTTCAGATAAACACTTCTGGACCTTATGATTTTGTGATGTTTACAGGTGATTTAGTTAATAAACCAAAGAGTAGTGAACTTTTAAAGTTTATATCGCATGCTTCTTTATTAAATTGTCCTTGGTATGCTATTAATGGAAATCACGATATCGCAATAGATGGACCTTTGACTAAAAATGAGTTTAGAAAAATTTTAAACTCTCATAATCGTTTTATGAGTAATTCTGAATTGTATTATTCTTTTTCTCCTAAAAAAGGTTATAGAGTGATATGTTTAGACTCAATTATAGATTATAAATTAACTTCTAATGGTGAAATTAACAAGGAACAATTAGATTGGTTAAAAGAACAACTTGATAAATATAGAAAAGATGTGATAATTTTATGTACTCATGTACCGATAGAAGAACCTTACCCAAGTGCTAATCATAAATTAAATAATGATGATGAACTAAAGAAGTTATTGAGAAATTATACAAATCCAATTATTGTACTACAGGGACATTATCATTGTGTTAGAGCAAAACAAAAAGATAATATTATTTATATATCATCTCCATCTTTGGTAACTTTTCCAAATGCTTTTAGGGTAATTAATATTAATTCTAATAAAAAAAGAACGGTAGTTGATGTGTTTTTAAAGGAAACTAATTTAAAAGATGTTCAATCTCGTTCAAAGCTTCGCTTGTTCGGAGTAGAATCATTATATGGTAATGATTTTGATAGAAATACAACTTTTGAGATAAAGAATAATAAGGAATAAAAAATGGAAGAGTTTAGAGTTAAATTTAGAGGTGTTCGAGGAAGTTATCCAGTCGCAAATGCTGATTTCTTAAAATATGGAGGAAACACAGCTTGTGTTGAGGTTAATGTTGGAGGACATCTTATTATACTTGACGCAGGAACAGGTTTGATAAGTTTAGGTAATGAATTGATGCAACAATATATCAAATCAGGTACTACTATAACCGATAGGACACCTGTTAGATGTTCAATTTTGCTAAGTCATATTCACCTTGATCATATCCAAGGTTTCCCATTCTTTAGACCTTCCCATTTAGCTTCGACAAGAATGTCCCTTTTAGGTGGAGTTAATTATAATGAATCATTGGAGGAAGAACTTGCAAAGCTTTTATTTACAAAGTCGTTTCCTCTAGATTTGGGTGATATTGCTGCTGATTTAAAGATTATGGATTTAAACGAAACAAGTTACATAATTTTTAAAAAGGATGAGCCAATCCCTCGTATAATAAGAGTTAACGACCTTAAACCAGATGATTATAACGACGATGATGTTGTTATTACTTGCTATAAATCTTATGCGCATCCTCAGAATGGCGTTTTTATCTACAAAATAATGTATAAAGGTAAATCATTGGTTTATGCGACTGATAAAGAAAGCTATCCTGGAGGAGACAAAAAACTCGTTAAATTTGCTAAGGGCTGTGATTTAATAATCCACGATGCCCAATATTCAACGGAAGATTATTTAAGTATATATGTTCCAAAACAAGGTTTTGGTCATTCAACATTCGAGATGGCATTAGATTGCAAACGTCAAGTCGAGGCGAAAAAAATAGTATTTTTCCATTATGATCCTTGTTACAATGATGAAAAACTTGATTTGTTAGCAGAAGAATATGCAGATGAAACAGCAATTATGGCAAAAGAAGGTTTAGAAATTAGTCTTTTATGATGAGAAATATTTTAATATTTTTATTATGCGTTACAATGTTTCTGTGTTCTGGATATAGAAAACCTCCCAAGTATGTTATTGATGCTGAAAAGGATGCTTTTTTTCATAATAATGTAGGGTTGAACTATTTAAAAGATAGAATATATTATGCTGCAATTCAGGAGTTTAAAATTGCAATATCATTAAGTCCATCAACTCAGGCAAGTGCAATTTTCTACAATAATTTAGGTGAAACATATCGTTTTATTGGTTATCCTGATTTAGCAAGGACTTGTTTCGAGGATGCAATAAAATTATATGGTTTAAATCTTCAATATTATATAAATTTAGTTAAAAATTATGTTGATTTAGGTTTGTTAAATAATAAGATCAATGAGTTTCAACAATCTAATAACGTATATGACCGTATAAAATTAGGCTTGTTATATGTTGAGAACAAGGAGTATAGAAAGGCTGTAAATACTCTTGATGAAGTATGTAGCGATGAACCAGATTTACTAATAATTCCAGCATTAAGGCAATATATAAAAGAAATTATAGAAAATTATTTATAATCTAAAGTTATGAACTAATAAATCGTTGATATGTCGGTTTAATATGCTTGCAGTTACATTATGTTTAACTTTTTTTGTTGCAGCACTATTAAATATTTTATCAACTATATTTTCGTTTTTTGTAACATTGTTCAGGTGGTTTAAAAAAAGAGCATGTGTGTTATATATGTTACGATCTTCTTTATGTACTGGTGAATTATTTACTCTTTTTGTTAATGAGCTTAAAAATATTAAAAAGTTTTTAACAAATTTTTTATCTTTTTTAGCTATTAATTCATCTACGTTTATAATTTTACCACCTATAAAAACTTTTGATTTACGATATTTTTGTACAGAAGATAATATTATGTAATCCTGAGGAGATTGTTCAAATAATTCACGTTGAAAATATCTCCAAATTCTTAAATCTTTATGAGGTCCTTTATTATTAAGTTGCATTGTCATAAAAGCAATCTTGTCGTCATAATTACCTTCAATACTGTGTGATACAATATTGTTAAATCCTTTAAAATTCGTTTGAGATATATTATTTATTTTCATATTAGAATAAAAACTCCTAAAAATTTTTTTTGCTATTTTATTAAATAATATGATAAAATTAATTTAAAGGATAGAGTTTTATGAATAAATTACCAAATTTTGCAGGCAGCTTTTATCCTGATAAAGCTGATGAATTAACGAATTTACTTAATTCATATATGCAAAATACAAGAATTGAATATAAAAGTAAGGCGATTATAGTTCCTCACGCAGGGATATATTATTCTGGTTATGCTTCAATGATTGGGTTTCAGCATTTAGAATTAAATGAAAATATTTTTATTATTGCGCCATCTCATCATGATAATTTTAATAATATAGCATTACCAGAATATACTTATTTTGATACGCCTTTAGGTAGTTTAGAAGTAAATAATAGATTAATTAAAAATATTGCAGAGAAATTTCCTTGTATAATTTCAAATGAATTTTTTGATAGAGAACATTCTGTAGAAGTCCAGCTTCCTTTTATTCAACACGTTTTTTATCCAAAGATGCAAAGTGCGTTGGATTTTGTAAAAGGTTTAAAGAATATTCGAAAAAAATTTCGAATAATACCAATTCTAGTAGGAAATTGTGATTATAGATTGATTTCTGATATTATATCGACATATTGGGAAAACTCTTCGTTTGTAATATCTTCGGATTTAAGTCATTATTATTCACACAATGAGTGTAGGCAAATTGATACTTATACAGCGACAATAATAGAAACTGGTAAAATTGAAGCCTTTCAACCTCAGCAGGCTTGTGGTTTGATTGGAATAAAAGGATTGGTTGATTTCGCTAATCATAATGACTGTACGCTTATCCGTACTATGATGTACACATCTGGAGATATCAGTAAAGAAAAAGATAGGGTTGTAGGCTACGGTTCTTGGTTTTTATATACTGACAGTAAAAATGAATATATTGAAACGCATTATTCTCATTATATATTAGATGCTGTTAAAAGTAGTATAAGTTCAGCTTTGGCAAATGAGGATTTTATACCTCAAAATATACCTTCTGTACTTACTCAGTATGGAGCTTCGTTCATTACGCTAAAACGAAATGGACAATTGAGAGGTTGTATTGGCTCTATTTACCCAACAAAACCTTTGATTATTGATTTAATAGATAATGCACGAAGTGCTGCTTTTCAGGATTCAAGATTTGAGCCACTTGTACAAGAAGAATTAAAGCATCTTGATATAACTGTGTCTTTACTTTCATCTATAGAACGAATAAATTTTCGAGATGAAAGAGATTTACTTTCGAAGATATATCCATACGGTGTAATTATTGTAGAAAAAGATAAACGAGCTGTATATTTGCCTGTGGTATGGGAACAGCTACCAGAAAAAGATATTTTCTTAAATTCATTGAAGGAAAAAGCAGGATTACCACCTAATTATTTTTCAAGTACACTAGAGGCTTACAAATTTGATACAACGATTATTCATTCGTAAGTTTTAGAGCTCCATTTTCAATAGAATATATTTTTACATCTTTTAAAAATTCGTTTTCAAAGAGAACTGTATCAACGGATGTGATTATAGTTTGAACATCTTTATCTATAGATTTGAGTAAATAATTTTGTCGAGTTTCATCAAGCTCGGCTAAAACATCATCTAGTAGAAGAATTGGTGAAAAACCTGTTTTTTCTTTAATTATTTCTAGTTCTCCAAGTTTAAGAGCTAAGACTAAAGTTCTCTGTTGACCCTGTGAGGCAAATTTTACGGCATCAATTTTGTTGATTTTAAACTCTACATCGTCTCTATGTGGACCGACGCAAGATTGTCTACGAGCAAGTTCTTCTGTTTTGCGTCTAGAAATCTCGTTTTTTAGATAATTACAGATGGCTTCAATTTCTGATTCTGGACAAGTGTAATTAAGGGATAGCTCTTCAGAATTGCTAATAATTTTATGTTTATCCTGTGCAATTTTTTCGATTTCTTTTAAGAATTTTTTGCGCAAGTAGATAATATTTGCTCCTGTAATGACTAATTGCTCGTTGTAGACATCAAGGAGGGCTTCGTCAATAAATTCATTTTTTAGAAGATTGTTTTTTTGTATTCTAATTTTTTCGTACTTGGATAATCTATCATCATAAGCTGGGTAAATTTGAGAAATTGCTCTATCTAGCCAATCTCGCCTGTCTTGTGGAGTACCTCTTAGAAGTAATAAATCTTTTGTTGAAAATAAAACAGTCTTTACTAATAATTTAAAATTTTTTGCCGTTGAATTGACGCAATTGATTTTAAATTCACGTTTTTTATCTTGATTATATGCAAAATTCATCTCAATTTCAGTATTATTTTTTTCAAGAAAAGCATTTATATTAAACCCAGTATTATTAAACTTGATTAAATCTGTCATTACAGAGGTTCTTGGGCTTTTTAAATCCGATAGTAAATAAATACTCTCAAGGATATTAGTTTTGCCTTGTGCATTTTTTCCAATTATTAATGTTTTTTGTGTGGAAAAATCTAATACAACAGAAGAACAGTTTCTATAATTGTTTAATTCTAATTTTTTTATTTTCATATAGCTAAGTATAGCTTTTATATGCTTAATTGTCTGTAAATTTTTGTTAAAAAAAAGAAGCGACTTGAAAAAGTCGCTCCTTTTATAAACCTTATGGCTTTAGTAACTATCTTAATCTTACTGTTACTGATTTAGCTTTTTGAGTGTATTCAAGTTTATCTTCTCTTGATAACCAGCCAAGACCCATTTCAGCAAAGTTTTCATGTAAGCTTAAATCTTTTTTCATTTTGCTGATTGAAACTTCACCTTTAGAATTTAGGTAGTTGTAAATTTGTCCAGCTGATTCAATAATTTGTTCTTGAATACCCATTTTTACTTCTTTAATTTTAGCCATGTTAAAAATCTCCTTCTTAAATGTATATCTGTGTAATTGACTACATCACAATATTATAAAAAAATTTAACATTTGGCAAGAGGTTTTAGCTCTGTTTATGATAAAATACTCTATAAGGAGTATGTTATTAAATTTTATTAAAGTTGAATTTAGAGCAAATTTGATAGTCAAGAAATATCTTGACTTAATTAATGATGGTGTAAAAGCTTCTGAAATTCTAGTATTAGTACAAAATTCTAATATAAAAAATCAAATAAGTAATAAAATTCTTAAAGAAATAAAAGTTTCATCAATTGAAAAATTAAATGTACATTCTTTTTTTTCTATTGTATATAACACTTTACAAGAAAATTGGTGTTTTATAGAAAATTCAATTCCTGGAGACAAATCTTTTATTTTGCCAAACCTTGTAGGATTGGAGGTTTCACAATTTTTATTAAAAGATATTTTAAAAAAGCAAGAGGTCAAAGGTTATAATTCAAAAAAGTCTCTTCTACATCAAATATTTAGAAGATATTCCCTTATTGTACAGAATAATCTAAATAATGAGGAAGTAAGAGAACGCTCAAATATTTTAAAAGAGTCTTTTGGTGAAGATGCTGAGTTAATTATAAAAAAGTTATTATCGGCAACTCTTAAATTAAGAAGCCTTGATTATTTACGTCAAACATTAATTTTTAATCATGTTTATAAAAATACAAATTATTTTCAAAATATAAAATATGTTCTCATAGATGATGCAGATGAAATGACGCCTGTTTGCTTTGAATTTATAAAATATCTTAGACCTCAGTTAAAAGATTGGCTTGTTTGCTTTGACAGCTTGGGTTCTAGTCGTTGTGGATATTTAAGCGCAGATACTTCGATAGAGTATAAGTTATCTAAATTGTTTGATGAAGAAGTAAATAATGGTGAGGATTTTATAGAAATTTCTCGAGATGAAAATTATAATTTTCAAGAAGAAAATGGAGAAATAATTTTTTCAAATGTCATGGATAAAACAAAAAAGAGATTAAGAAATTTTACTTTGTTATCTCTTTCAAAACGTGCTGAAATATTAGATTATAGTGTAGCTAAAATATTAGAATTGTTAGCATTAGGTTTTAAACCTTGTGATATTTCAATAATCACTCCACTTCAAGATGACATGCTAAGATTTACACTTAAAGAGAAGCTTAAAGCCTGTAATTTACTATTTTTATCGGGTAGTGAAAAATTAATAGATAACCCTCTTGTAAGAGCTAGTATAAATATTTTAAAATTAATGCAGGGTATTGAAATTACAGACATGGATTTAAGGGTTATTCTTGCTGATTATGTTGGAATACCGTTGAAGTATTGTCAAAAAATCTTAGATGGCTATAGACTGCATAAAAAGCTTCCGAATATAGAAATAGATTATTATGCTGAATGTTATGAAAATTTTTATAAATGTTTTGAAGAAGTAAAAGAAAAAAATTTAAAGCTTTCTTCGATAGTTTATGAAATGTTTTATAGTGTAGTTAGAATAGTTGATGAGCTTCAAATAAATAAGTTTAATTTTTTTATAAAACAGCTTAGGGATTTTGAAAAAGTTTTAGGAGTAGAGCTTGTAAAAGAAAGAATTGTTGATATTATTAATCAATTTGAAAATTCAATTATTGCAGAAAACCCAAATACCATAATTGATATTTCAGATAATGATTTAGTGATAGCGACTCCTCAAAAAATTATTGATAATAAAATTTCAACAAAATATCAGTTTTGGCTTGATGTTTCACATTCTGATTGGGTAAAGAATGATAGTGGTCCTCTTTATAATGCTTGGGTGATGCAAGCAGATTGGACTAAAGATGAATACACAATTGAAGATGATATATTTTTATCTTCGCAAAAAACTGCAAGAATTTTAAGAAAACTTTTGCTATTGTCAAAGGAAAAAACATACGCTCTCTCAAGCCTTTTTGATCCTGCTGGAGCAGAAAATTTAGGTGGTATTGAAGATTATTTAGTATCTGATATTCAACAAGAAGAGCCTGAAAAACCTTTGTTTAAGATTGTTCCACGAATTGACCAAAAACCTGTTCTGGATTATGAGAAAGGAACAATGGCAATATCTGCTGTCCCAGGAGCAGGCAAAACGACAATTCTTTTAGCTCTTATAATGAAATTATTAAATAAAGGCGTTAAGCCTTCTAACATATTTGTTCTTACTTATATGGATTCAGCAGCAAGGAATTTCCGAGAAAGAATTAAAAATATGTCGCCAAATAATAATCAGTTACCAAATATAAGTACTATTCATGGCTTAGCTTTGCGTATTATTAAGGATAATTCAAATTATGAGCGACTTGGCTTGACTTCAGATTTTGAGATTTGTGATGATACTCAGAGGATGAAAATTATAAAAAATATTGAAGGTAAGTATTCAAAAAGTGAATTAGATGAATTTGATAGGGCAATATCTGTCTTGAAACTTCAAGAAGGAAATATTAATAAGCCTTCATCTGATAAGAAAATTGAGAAGTTTAAATCGTTTTATCTCGCTTATCAACAAAAGCTTGATGAGTTAAACTTGATAGATTATGATGATATTTTGTTGCTTTCAGTTAAGCTTTTAGAAGAAAATCCTGATATTCTTGAGTACTATCAAAATATATGTGAGTATATTATTGAAGACGAAGCCCAAGATTCTTCAGGTATACAACAAAGGCTTATAGGACTTTTAAGTGGTAAATATAATAATTTAATACGTTGTGGTGATATAAATCAAGCGATTACAACAACTTTTTCTAATGCAGACGTTGAAGGTTTTAGAAATTTTATTAAAAATGCAGAAAAGCTTGTGGAAATGAATTATTCTCAAAGGTGTACACAAGATGTTATGGATTTGGCAAACAAGACTGTTATCTGGGGAGAAAACCTTTTACCAAAGGCGTTTTTTAAAAGTATTATGAACGGTGTTGAAGGGAAAAATCCTGTTAGTGAAAATGCTGTAATTGCAAAAACCTTTGAAAAAACCTTTGAGGAAAAGAATTTTATTTTGAGAGAGATTAAAAATATTTTAACTAAAGATAAGGACGCAACTATTGGGATACTATTAAGAGGCAATTATCAAGTAGCAAATTGGACTCAGTTTGTAAATGATGCTGGTTTTAAAAGTATAACCAGAAGTGAATCTTTAGGGCAAAAAAGTGTGTTTAATACAATTTATGCTGTGTTGAAATTTCTTCAATCTCCTTTTGATAATGAGGTTTTAACTTCTGTTTATGAGGTGTTAAGTGGTAATGGTTTTTATAAGCCACGTTTACAGTTAGAAATAAAAAAATATGACATTCCTTTTATTACATTGAATGGAGATATGATTGAGATACAGGATTTGGCTCAATTTTTGTGGGATATGCAATATTGGCTTTGTTCTTCAACATTACCTTTGGAAGAGCTAGTGATAAGGATTGGGTTATATTATTATACATCAGAGATTGAGAAGTCCAATGTATACTTAATCGGAACATTAATTAGAAAATTGAATAATAATTCTAATTATAATTTGACGCTAGAAAGACTTGATACACTTTCAAAACGGCCAAGTTTAAGTGGTTTTAAGTTTTTCTCAGAAGAAGATGATGACAACGCAATAAAAGGAAAAGTGCAAATAATGACGTTGCATAAGTCAAAGGGTGATGAGTTCGATTATGTATTTATGCCAGAATTGTCCGAAAAATCATTATCAATGGATGTTGAGAAGTCTAGTATTAAATCCTCGACTATTTTTATGGAAGAAATTAGAGGTTTTAATCCTAGCTATAAGGTTAAATCAGATTTGGAATTGAAGGAATTTTCAGCAGAAGAATCTATGCGATTATTTTATGTAGCTGTTACAAGAGCTAAGAAAAAATTGTATATAACAGCTCCATTGAAGGTGAAATCTTATGGAAAAGAAACCGAACAAGAACCAAGTATTGTGTTTTCTAACCTGTTATAAAAAAAACGGTGATATAGAATCACCGTAAATTATGTGTGTGTATTATATTATAGAATTTATTTATGCAACAGTATTTAGTTGCGAAAGTTCTTTATTTGATTTTTCATGATTTCTAATCATATTAAAAGTTCTGTAAAGCTTGTATCCGATAGCTATTATTGGATTTGAATCTGCTGAATCTGCTTTTCTAGCAAATTCTTGATTTTTTTGAAATCTAACGGCAGCTTTTGGATCTCTTAACATAAGTATTGCGTTTTCTGATTTCATTTTTACAGATAAAGTGTTTTCTTTGAAATTTATATTTGATATTTTGTTTACTTTCATTTTTGCTCCCTCCGTAGAGTTTTTATTAAGTGTTTACCCTACACTTCATTTAACAATTTTATTATGCACTATATTAAAAATTTTGTCAATACTCATTGTTAAGATTTGTAAAATAGCTCGTGATGCCTGATAATACTTGCTTTTACTATAAAGTGTATAAAATACATTATTTAAAATAGCCTAACTAGGTAGGAAATTTTATCTTTAATAAATATTTTGTCTTAATTTAAAATTTATGCTAAGATTATAAAGAGGGTTGGAAGTATGTATAGAGCTGATAGAACAAGTAAAAATAAAATGTTTTCAGATCGTTTGATGTGGTTTCATATCTTGTTCATTGTTCTAGTTGGGTTGTTTATTTTATATTTGTTTTGTATTCAGGTTGTAGATATTAAGGAATATAGAGTAAAGGCTAAAAAACAGCGTCGCGCAAGTGCTTTTGTTATGCGAGGTAGTATTTTTGATAGAAATGGAATTAAGTTAGCTACTGATACAGTGTATTATGATATTTTTGCGAGAAAGGCAGATTTTACGCATACAGAAGAAGAACTTGCTAAGTTACTAGCACCAATATTAAAGATTTCACAAGTAAATTTAACGGAGAAGTTAAAACAGGATACTCCATTAATTTCATTAAAGAAAAATGTTGATCGTCAAACAAGGGATGCGATTGCAAAATTATCACTTTTAGAAATCCCGATGGATAAAAAGAGTATTAGAACTTATCCTCAAGGAGCTTTGGCTGCTCATGTATTGGGATATTATAATTTTGATGCTGATGTAGCATCTGGAGTTGAAGAAACTGCGAAAGATAAGTTAGAAAATGTGCCAAATGGTATAAATTATGAAATGACTCCAAAAGGAAAAGTTATATACAATATATTAACTGATCCTATTGTAGCTACAAAACCGATAAAAGGGCAGGATGTTACGCTTACAATTGATGCAGCTGTGCAACATGTTTGTGAAAAGTCTTTGATGAAAACTATTGATAAGTATAAAGCTTTTCGTGGTGCAGTTATAGTTATGAATCCTAGAAATGGTGAAATATTAGCTTATGCCGTTTATCCGTATTTTGATCCAAATAATTTTAAAACTGCGACTTATTTTCAAACAAAAAACTGGACATTAACTGATGTTTTTCCACCAGGCTCTACGTTTAAAACAATAACAATCGCATCAGCGATGGAGTTAGGTAAAATTGATAAACGTACTAAGGTTAATGATACAGGGAAAATTAAAGTCGGTTGGTGGACTATCAAGAATTATGATTATAATAAGCATCCTAATCCGGGTTGGATTGATTTAGTTTATTTATTTCAGCATTCAAGTAATGTAGGCTCTGTTTTAGTTGCTCAGATGATGAATAAGCATGAATATTATGATATGCTTAAAAAGTTTGGTTTTGGAGAAAAAACAGGAATTGATTTACCAGGAGAATCAATTGGTATATTAAAACCAGCAAGCAAGTGGGATTCTTCTGACCATGCTTCAATGAGTTATGGATATGGTTCTTCTGTTACTGCAATTCAAATGGTATCAGCTGTTTCTGCTATTGCAAATGATGGAGTTAGAGTAACTCCTCATGTTATAAAATATTCGCCAGAGGAAGAAGCTATTAAGGTCAAGAGAGTTCGGGTTATGACACCTGAGCATGCGAGAGCTGTTACTGATTTATTAACAGAAAGTGTTAATAAAGGTAAGTCGTTGATAAAGCTTGATAATTATAATATTGCGGCTAAGACAGGTACTTCAATTAAACCAAAGGAAAATGGAGCTGGATATACAAATAAGCTTTATACATCTATTGTTGGTTATTTGCCAGCGACCGATCCACAGGTTCTTATTTATGTAATAGTAGACTCTGCTCAAGGTGCAGAAATTTGGGGGAATACTGTTGCTGCTCCAATTTTTAAAGAAATTTCAACACAAATTATTCATATTTTAAATTTGCAACCAGATAAGGTTTAATAGAAAGGTGATTATATATGAGATTAGGTAATTTAATTAAAGAAATTCAGTTTAAAGAGATAATTAATATTAAGAATTTTGATGATATGGTTGGTGGCATTTCTTATAGTTCAAAGAATACGAAGCCAAATGATGTTTTTGTGTGTTTAACAGGTGAGCATGTTGATGGGCATGAATATGCAGAAGAAGCTATTGAAAACGGAGCTTTAGTTTGTTTTGTTGAGAGAAGGTTAAATACAGATGCGCCACAGATTATAGTTGATTCGACAGCTGCAGTTATTTCAGAATTATCATCTTTATTGTATTCAAATCCATCTTCAAAATTAAATATTATAGGTGTAACAGGTACAAATGGTAAGACAACGGTAACTCATTTAATTCAGAAATTGTTTGAAGAATTTGGACAAAAATGTGCATTGGTGGGGACTTTAGGTCATCGTTTTTCTTGCGACACAGCATATTTAGATGCAAAACACACAACTCCACAAGCTCCAGAATTACAAAGTCTTTTTAATACAATTAATGAAAAATGTATAGATAATGTTGTAATGGAAGTATCATCTCATTCCCTTGTTCAACATAGAGTTGATCATGTTGATTTTAACGGTGCAGTTTTTACTAATCTTACACAAGATCACTTAGATTTTCATATAACAATGGCTAATTATTTTGAAGCAAAAGCTTCTCTTTTTACAAAGTTAGTAGCAGGAGATTTCGCAGTAATAAATATTGATGACGAATATGCTGAGAGTTTTTTAAAGATAATTTCACCAACGGTTAGAGTTTTTACTTATGGACTTTCTTCAAAAGCTGATGTAATGGCAAAAGACATTTATTTTTCAGGTAAAGGAGCTTCTTTTACTTGCGTAGTTAAAAATAATAAATATAAAGTTGATTTATCAATGAACGGTCTTTTCTCTGTTTATAATGTTTTGGCTGCAATTACAACAGCTTGTGCTCTTAATTTTGACATAGAAAAAACCATAAGAGTTCTAGAAAAAATACCTGGTGTTGCTGGTAGATTTGAGATTGTAACGACAAAACCTACGGTAATTGTGGATTATGCGCATACACCAGATGGACTTGAAAATGTTTTAAAAACTGCTAGAGAAATTACGCCTAGAGAGGGTAAACTTATTTGTTTATTCGGATGTGGTGGTGATAGAGATGCAACAAAACGTCCAAAAATGGGCAAGATAGCTGAAGAGTTAGCTGATACTGTTATAATTACAAGTGATAATCCTCGTACGGAAAATCCTCAACAAATAATAACTGATGTGCTTGCAGGATTTAAAAATATAAATAATGTAATTGTTGAACCTGACAGAGAGCTTGCTATAAAAGAAGCTTATAAGATTGCGAAAATAAATGATGTAGTTATTATTGCAGGAAAAGGTCATGAAGATTATCAAATATTAGCAGATAAAACTATTCATTTTGATGATAGAGAAAAAGTGAGAGAAATATTTTGTTAATATGAAGAAAATGTTATTATTAGATCAACATATACATGGTGCTTTTGGAGTCGATTTTAATACTTGTGATGTTGATGAATTGTTAGAAGTTGCTGAAAAACTTTATCAACGAAATATCGGAGGTTTTTTTCCGACGCTAGTAACAGACACTGTTTCTAATATCAAACGTCAAATTTCTATAATAAAACAAGCTTCGGAAAAAAATTCAAGAATACTTGGGGTACATTTAGAAGGTATTTTTATTAATCCTGAAAATAAAGGTATTCATAATCCTGAATATTTTATGCCATTGACAATAGATAATTATAAATTATTAGAGGATGATTTTATTAAAATAGTTACCCTTGCTCCTGAGCTTGATAGAGGATTGATTAGTTACTTACATTCTAAAAATGTTAAAGTTCAAGCAGGGCATTGTTCAGGTTGGGGAGATGTTAATGGTGTTACACATACCTTTAATGCAATGTCAGGGATTACACATCGCAATACTTCAACAGCCTTATCAGCTTTGGTTAATGATAATGTATATGCTGAAATTATTGCTGATGGCATTCATGTAAACAACGATGCTTTAAAGCTTTTTCTTAGATCAAAACATATTGATAAAGTTTTATTAATAAGTGATGCTTTACCAATTACTCATTCTGATATGAAAGAAGTTTGTTTTGCAGATTCAATAATATATTATGATGGCAAGAAAGCAACTTCAAAAAATGGTACAATTGCAGGAAGCACAATGCTATTAGATGAGATAGTCGACAGATTAAAAGATTTAGACTTGTTTAAAATTGAGTATGTTGAGAATTCTTGGAAATATCATGGAATAAAACCTTTTTAATAAAAACCTTTTAATCCACTAAAAGATTGATTGAAAAATAACCTAAAAAGGGGTATCCTTAGAATGATGAATAAAAAACAACAAATAGAAAAACGAATTCAACAAATAGAACTGCAACTAAAAAAATTATCACAAAGTTCTTCTGGTGCAGAAATTGAAGAATGTTTACTTAATTCTTTGATTATGCAAAAAGCTGTGTTGAAACAAGAATTGAAGGATTTGAGTAAAAAACCAGTTCTTGAAATGTTAAAAAAAATAGTACCACGTAAAGAAAAATTAATTTGTGATTATTTTAATTAATTGATTAATAAAAATAATTTCTTCTTTTTTAGATTTATGGTATAATTCTGAATGGGGGTATTGTATGCTCGCAGTAAATTACGATAAGAAAAATTCAATAAGAGAGGCTTTTGGTAAAAAGCTGGTAGAGTTGGGTGGTAAAAATGAGTCTATTGTTGTTTTAGATGCAGATTTGGCTTGTTCAACACAAACTAAATTTTTTGCCCAAAGTTATCCTGATAGATTTTTTAATACAGGTATTGCAGAACAAAATATGATAGCTACAGCAGCAGGTTTATCATTGGTTGGGAAAATACCTTTTGCGGCTACTTTTGCAGTATTTGCTACAGGGCGAACTTATGACCAGATAAGGACGTCGGTTTGTTATCAAAATGCAAATGTTAAGATAATAGGTACTCATGGAGGCATTACAGTTGGCGAGGACGGTGCTACTCATCAGGCGTTGGAAGATGTTTCATTGATGCGTGGTTTACCTAACATGACAGTAATTGTTCCTGCAGATTGTAATGAGTGTGAGCAAGCTCTTGAATTTGCAGTAAATCATGTTGGTCCTGTATATATAAGAGTATCAAGGAATAGTTTACCTGATATTTATTCTGATAATTATAAATTTGACTTAAAAAAAGCTGTTATATTAAAAGAAGGTAATGATTTGACGATTATCTCTAATGGCGATATATTATCAGAGGCTTTAAAAGCATCTGAATTATTATTGGAAAAGGGAGTTAGAGCAGAAGTAATAAGCTTACCAGTTATTAAACCAATAGACAGTAACACAATTATAGAAAGTGCTAAAAAAACAGGTTTAGTGGTAACTCTTGAAAATCATTCAATAAATGGTGGTATTGGCTCAGCTGTAGCAGAAGTGCTTTCAGAAAGTCATCCTACTAAGGTTTTGAGAATAGGTATTAATGATGAGTTTGGACAAAGTGGAACACCAAGCGAGTTGTTAAAATGCTATGGTCTAGATGCAGAAAGTGTTGTTAATAGGATAATGAGTATATTATGATTCAATTAAGGTCGGTTACAAAAAAATATAAAAATAATTATGCGTTAAAAAATATTAATCTTGATATATTATCAGGAGAATTTGTATTTATAACAGGAGCTTCTGGAGCTGGGAAATCTACACTTATGAAGATGCTATATAAAGAAGAGACTCCTACTACAGGTACGGTTTTAATCGGTGGGATTAATATTGCTAATTTACCATCTGACAAAGTTCCTAATCTTAGAAGGTGCATGGGAATTGTGTTTCAGGATTATAAACTACTGCAAAATCAAACAGTATTTGATAATATATCTTATGTTATAAGAACAATGGGCATGAGCTCAACTGATATTAGAAATAGAGTTACTGGAGCATTAAAGGTTGTAGGACTTTTAGATAAAGCGCATGCAAAACCTTCTGAATTATCTGGTGGTGAGCAACAAAGGGTTAGTATAGCAAGAGCGCTTGTTAATGGACCACCATTATTGATAGCTGATGAGCCAACAGGAAACCTAGATCCTAAAAACTCTTTAGAGGTAATGCAAATTTTAGAGCAGATTAATCAAAGAGGAATTACAGTGATAGTTTCAACCCACGATTATACATTGGTGGATAGATTTAGAAAAAGAGTATTGACACTAGAAAATGGTGAGATAATAAGAGATATACAGGCAGGAACTTATGGAAACTAGCAGACAACAATTGAAAAAACAAGTAAAGAAGCATATTCCAAAAGACTGGCTGTGTGAGCTAAGAATTGCTTATAGAATAGTTATGGAATCTGTTAACGATATTAAAAGAACAGGTATTGTGAATTTAGTTATTATTACAACAATGGCTGCGATACTTACACTTTTTGGCGTGTTATTTAGATTTACTTTATCGTTATCAACATTTGCAAGTGAGCTAGGAAATGTCTTGGAGATATCTGTTTATCTTACTCAAAATGCAGATCCTACGATTGTAAAAGATAGAATAAAAGAACTAAAACATGTAAGTTATGTAAAATTAATACCAAAAGCTGATTCTTGGAGTAGTTTAAGAAAAGAATTAGCTTTACCTGATGATATGACAAATCCACTTCCAAATACTTTAAGAGTAAGAGTGGATAAGCCTGATAATATTCCAGATATTTTTAACAAGATTAAGACTATCTCAGGTGTTGAGGATATGGGTTATGCAAAAGAGTTAGCTAAAAAAATTCAATTGCTAACAAATGTTGCTAATACAACGATGGTTTTTGTAATAATAATTTCAGCAGCATTAACTATAACCATAATTAATAATACAATTCAATTGGTAATACAATCAAGGAAAGAAGAAATTGAGATTATGCGTTTAATGGGTGTTTCAAATTGGTATATCAAGACACCGTTAATAATGCAGGGAGCTTTCTATGGGTTTGTATCATCAATAATAGCAGTGCTACCATTAAATTGGGTGCAAGGACTTTTGATGAATGTACATAAATTTTTCTTGATTCCAATGCCTGTTTATGCTCAAAATATAGTTATTATAACATTACTTTTGATAGGTACAGCATTTGGAGCAAGTGGTAGTTTCTTGTCGATAAAGAAACATTTGCAAGTATAGTAGCGAGGTAATCATATATGGACAAAACGATAGAGTTAGTTAATTCAATAAAGGATATTCAGGCGATGCCAAGTGTAATCGTGAAGACTCTAAATCTTATGAAGAAACCAACTGTAAGCATGAAAGAATTAGGTGATATTGTTATTTATGATCAATCTCTTACGATAAAAATATTAGCGTTGGTAAACTCTGCATATTATGGTTTTTCACAACAAATCAGCTCTATAAATATAGCGCTTTCTTTATTAGGAATGGTAAAGGTTAAAAATATTATAGTAGCAGTTGCAATGAAGCCAATGATGTCGAATGCTGGAGATAAAGAGTTATGGAAACATTCGATTAGAGTAGCTGCAGGATGTGAGTATTTAGCTAGTTTAACAAAGGTTATGGATGCTGATGAAGCATTTATTGCAGGATTTATTCATGATGTTGGAAAAATTGTTTTACATACATCAAATCCAAAAATGTATAATAAAGTGATAAGTGTTGTAAATACTGAAAATGCAGATATTCAAGAAGTGGAGAGACATTATTTTGATTCTGATCACGTCAAAACAGGTTCTCTTTTAGCTAAAAGATGGCAGTTGCCAATATTGCTTGCTAATATTATTTCATATCATCATAATCCAAGTTTATCATCAATACCAGTTCCTTGTAGCTTGGTAAATGCTGTTGATATCTTGATGCAAGATAATTTTAATCCTAATAGAATTGATAAAGATTTCTTAAAAACATTAGGGATTGACTTAGACGCATTAGAAGAGTTAAGAAATACAATACGCACTAAATCTGAATTATTGATATCAGAACTTACATAAAATAAGGTTTATTATGGCAAGCAGGATTGTTTTAGTTTCTGATGATTCGGATTTTTTCGATTATATAAGAGCAAAATTGGAACTCAGAAAGAGTGATGAGCTGTTTATGTTTTCGTTTGATATGATTCCAGAAAAAGTTCATCTTATAGACACTGCAGTATTGATTGTTAATAGTGAAAATTCGAGAGAAAAGACTTTAGATTTGCTCAATTTATTTAAGTGTACTCCTATTATTGTTTCTGCATTTAATGATGATGACTCTTTTAGGCGTAAATGTTATAGATCAGGCATGTTTGATTTTATAACTCTGCTAACTCCTGATGCAGAGTTTCGCTCAAGGATGATTCCTGCGCTTGCTATTTCAGGTTTACTAGAAAAAGATAAGATGTATAAAGAAATTCTTATAAAAAATAATATTTTATCAAGTGAGAATGATGTTTTTATAGATTATGAATTTATTCTTGATAAGGAGTTGCAATCTATAAATAATGGGGTGAAAAAAGCTGTTTTCGGAGCATTGTCTCCAAACGAAAAGGATAAATATTTGCTTAAACCTGCATTATTAGAATCAATATTATTAAACAATATAAGACAAAATGATATATTAATGAATTTTGCAGCAAATAAATATTTTGTTTTATTATTTGATATAGATTTAAAATCTGCACATAAGTTATGGGACAAAATATCAAGTCAACTGCCTGTAAAAGTTTATGCAGGGTTTTGTACAATATCAAATCAAAAACGTCAACAGTTAATCAATGAAGCTTTAAATAAGTTACATGAAGCTATAAATGTTGATAGAGATATCGTCCATAATTCGACTCAGCTTAATGGTCTTTCTATCATACAGGGTGAAAAATCGTCATATATTAATTTTAAGATGTTTCGGCATGAATTTGGACGAAAAATTGAACAAATAATAACGCCAGTATTTTATCAGATGCAACAAAAATATTCAGGAAGCTTTTCAGGAGTTACGTTAGAACATGGCTCTGGTGAAGGCTATGGAACTTTTTATATAAAAAGCAAGAATGTAGTGAGTTGTTTTAGAATAACAAGTCCAGGATTTTCTAAGATAAATATTGATATAACGTATGAAAAAGATAAAGTAGTTGTTGATTCAAAACGTATTACACTTGAGCCGGAAGAATTAGAGTCAGGGTTGTTAGAGGATTTGTTGGAGCAGTTTATATTAGAATACAAGCGAGGATGTGGTTATGATTCTTAATGAGGATAATACGTTATTTTTAGTTATTGATATACAAGAAAAATTGGTGCGTGCGATTTTTAATAGGGACGTAGTAGAGAAAAACTCACAGATTTTGGTAAAAGGTGCGCAAATTTTGGATTTACCAATGATTGTAACTGAGCAATATCCGCAAGGATTAGGTGAATCTATTGAAGGAATAAAGGTCGCAACATCTCAAGTTTTTATAAAAACAGATTTCAATGCTTTAACTGATGAATTATTGTTTCAGACTTTGCAAAAGAGTAATAAAAATCAGATAGTTGTTTTTGGGATAGAAACTCATATCTGCGTGTATCAAACTGTCTTGTCCTTATTAGAGAAGGGCTATGAAGTTATAGTTGTAGCAGACGCTTGTGGTAGTCGTAAGGAACTTGAGTATAAAATGAGCTTGGACTTGTTGCGTGCGAGTGGTGCAAAAATAGAAACAACAGAGATGGTTTTATTTGAGCTTTTAAAAAGCTCCAAACATCCTAATTTCAAGGAGATGCAAAGGTTGATAAAAGATTAGAATAATAAATTTTATAATTATATAGAAAATTTTAAAGAAAATATCTTGACATTTAAGCTTTATATTTTATTATATATAGGTAACGTGATGGGGCGTCGCCAAGTGGTAAGGCAGC
>JAGBXP010000042.1 GCA_017629215.1 bacterium
ACGTGGCATTATGAAAGAGGCATTAAAGAAGGTGTGTGATGAGTTAGAAGGTAAACCGCTTGAAGAACCTTAAAATACTGCACCTGAACTTGGGTTATAAAATAAAAAATTAAAAAGTCGGGTTTATAACCCGGCTTTTTAATATGCAATTAAAGGGGAGGGTACAATGCGCCAAGCTGAATGGAATGATATCACTTGGGGTGTTGCAAATAAACAGATGGCACACCTTAAAAGTATTAAAATTTCACAAAACTTAAAAACAGAAGAACAAGAAGATCAAACTACAGGAAATAAAACCGTTATAAAAAGCTTAGAGCCAGAAGTTTTATCTATTTCATATTCCGCAAGTCTTGCTGTTGGATTAGATCCAAGAGGTGAATTTGAAATGCTCAAAAAATGCGCCGGCATGCAAGACGTTTTTATTCTTGGCGGTCAAAAGATAAGTAAAACCAACTTTTCTCTTGATGAGATTGAGCTATCAAATACTGTTCTTGATAATAACGGACGAATTTTATCCGGTGATTTAACCTTAAATTTTAATACAGATAACAATTCAAGCTCTAAAGGTGGTAAAGGTTCGAAGAGTAAAAGCTCAAAAGCAAAGAAAAAAGGCTCATTAAGCTTAACACCTGAAGATTATGCAAAAGCAAGAGCTCTTGTTAAATAGAAAGGATAGTAAATGAAATCAAGTGGAAATGGATCACCGCAGCAGTGCGTGGCTAATCTTATAAATTTATATCAATATGAAGTTCCATATGCAAGGCTCAAAGGAATGGACCCTTCTATAGTTGATACACCAACAGATGATGCAGAAATTGCTGTAAAAAATCACGCAAGTGCTTTGATAGAAAATTATGAGCCACGAGTGACTGTGAATGATATTGAGATAAGCTATACAGAAAATAACAGAATGATTATAACCCCGAATATTACGGTTAACGAAGTTTAAGAGGAAAAAATATGGCTAATATAGATTTATTCGTTGTGGATGATGAAGAAATCCACAACCTTATTGTGGATTTTGTTGAAAAAAAACTAGATGAAACGCTGTATCCAGGCGATGAAAGAAAAATTTTCTTAGAAGTAATGCAGGGATTTTTTACAAGCTTCTTAATAAAACTTAATGAATTATTCAATCAACGTTTCGCACAATATGCAAAGGGTAAAATCCTTGATGCTCACGGTGAAAACGAAAACTGCGAAAGACTAACAGCAACAAAATCACATACAACGATGCGTTTCAGTTTAAATTCTGAGCTTGGTTTCAACGTTGTAGTTCCTAAAGGTACAAGAGTCACAGCTGATAACGAAAAATACTTTGAAACAGATGAAGTTGCAGTTATTTATGCTGGCTCTACATATGTTGATATAAATGCATACGCTGTTGAAGGTGGAAGTGCTTATAACGGATTTACAGAGGGCCAAATAAATAAGCTTGTAGATAAAGTTGAATACATCGCAACAGTCTCAAATACTGAAACAACTGTTGGTGGTGATAATGGTGAACCGTACCCCGAAATTGATGGTGGGGTTGGTGATGCAAATTATTATGAAAGAATAAGACTTTCCAAAAGTGCAAAATCAACAGCTGGTGCGGAAACCTTGTATGAATATTATGCGAAATCTGCTGATGCAAGTATCTCAGATGTATTTGTAGCTTCAGATAATGCAGCAGGGACTATTAATCTAACTGTTTGTTGTAAAGATGGTGCTATCCCAACGGAAGAAATTCTCAACAAAGTTTTAGAAGCCTGTAATTCAAAAGAAGTCAGACCATTAGGTGATAAAGTTGAAGTCAGCGGAATCGCTCAAGCTTCTTATGACATTGAGCTTATTTATTACACTTCAGAGGATGAAGAAAGCGACACAATAACAGCAGTCGAAGGTGTGGGTGGTGCTATTGAGCGTTACAACGCTTGGCAAAGTGCTGAGATTGGCAGAGCAATCAACCCTGACAGACTTCGTGCAGAGATTCTTAAATCAGATACAAAAACTGTTGGTGCTGATTATGTTGAGATTACAAAACCAGTTTATACAGTTTTAGGCGCTGGTAAAGTTGCTAAATGGTCAGGAAAAATGACAGTTACACATAAAACAACTGCTCCGGAGGGGGGTAAATAAAAAAGGTTTGTAGATACAACTACAAGCTAGAAAGTAGAGTTGAAAAAATGAAACTTAAAGACGTTGATTTATATAAAATGCTTCCAGCTTTTATGAAAGAAGATAAATTCGACAAGCTCCTTTCTGAAGCTATGTCTAATTTGTTTCAGAAATGGTCTATTGATATGGACCGCACGGTAATTATCGGACAGATTGACAAGCTTAACGAGGCTGAACTGGATCAGCTTGCGCAAGATTGGAATGTTTTCTGGTATTTAAAAAGCACAACATTGGAACAAAAAAGACAGCTGATTAAAGACTCACCACTTGTTTTCAGTAGACTCGGCACTGTTTGGGCGGTTGAAAGAGTAATGAATAATTACTTGCCGGAATCAGAATTAAAAGAATGGTTTGATTACGGTGGTAACCCTCATTATTTTAGGTTTGTCACAAATAATACAAATATTTTGCAGACAGATATTGATGCATTTTTATTTGTTTTAGAGAAAGTTAAGCGCAAATCCCAATGGTTAGAAGGTGTAATTCTTGAACTTAGAGCTAGAGGTATTATGTATCCCGGAGTCGGATTTATTGAAGAATCCACCGACACATTCAATTTTTTAATAGAAACAGCATAACAGCATGGAGGCGTGAAAAAGATGGCAGAACAATATGCATCCTTCGTTGTAACCAACGCAGGACGAGATATTATTGCGCGTATTATTGCGGGGTTAAACATAACATTCAGCAGAATCGCTATTGGTGACAGTTACGATTATGATACAGAAAATTTTATAAACAAAACTTCACTTAATAATGAGGTTAAATCTTTAAGTATCTCAAATATGCAAATTTCAAGCTCAAATGTTGTAGAACTAACCGCTGAGTTTGGAAAAAGTGATATTGAAGATGCTTTTTGGTACAGAGAAATTGGGATTTATATTATTGATCCAGATGATGAAACTAATGAAATACTGTTCGCATACGGAAATAGAAACGATGCAGCAGAATATATCACACCGCATATCCAAAACTATGCTGTGTTGAAAAATATAAAATGTTTTGTTTCTGTTGGTGCGAGTGCAAACGTTAATATTCTAATTTCTACAAGCCAAACAGCTAACACAATTAATTTTGCAAGCGCAGATTGGATTCTTGATGAAGCAAGCGACATTTATAAGCTTGAACTTGGAAATATTTTAGAAAGCCTTAAAGTTTTCAAAACAACTGAAACCGGAAAAATCGAAACATCGATTGTAGATATCACAAGAGATGCATCAAATAACACAATACTCAAATCACTCACAGCCTTTGACGGGTGTGTAGTTAGCATATAGGAGGCATGAAAAAAGATGGCAGATATAGAAAAACTAATCGGATCAGAAAGCCGATTGGAATTAGGTCAGAAAATAAATGAGATTGTTGAATATAAAGCTGACACCGACCTATCAAACCTAACAGCAGAAGGTCAAGCAAAGTTTGATGCTAAAGCAAATAAATCAACTACTTTGAGTGGATATGGAATCACAGACGGTGCTAATACGAATCTTTCAAATCTTTCTTCAACAGGACAAGCTAAACTAAATGCGATAGTACCAGCAGGTACGGTTATTCTTTCAGCAGACAATGATACTCCAGCAGGTTATTTATACTGTAATGGTTCAGCTGTTTCAAGAACAACTTATAAAAACTTATATAATGCCATCGGTACAACTTATGGTACTGGTGATGGTTCTACAACTTTCAACTTGCCAAATTACAGTACTTATAAGTTTGTAACAAGTGGTACAGTTTCTGTTAAAGGTGATGGAAAAGTGTTAGGCTTGACTTCTGGAAATGCTAACGGTGGTATATTGACATCTGCTAATGGTCAAGTTTGGGGTAGACAAGACGGTTTTGGTAAATCTTTACCATTTACAAATACAGTAACCACAAGTTTTGGTAGTAACCCAATGTTAGGTGTAACAACAGACGCTTCAAAATCTGGTATCACTGGTTCAATAGGCACTGGTGCTATAAAAATGTACATTAAATATTAAGGAGATTAAAATGAAAGCTTATATTTATGATGAATACACAAAAGAGTTCTTATACGAAGATAATGTTGATATGTCTCCTTTAGAGGAAGATGTTATATTAATGCCACCAAATGCAACTCTAGAACCTATAGGAGAAGTTAAAGAAAATTATGCACAAATATTTGACGGTTCTGAATGGGTATATGTTGAAGATTACAGAGGAAAAACTGCGTGGAAATCATATAACGAACATTTAGTTATAGAAGAACTAGGAGCTATTCCAGAAGGCTATAGTTTAGAACAACCAGAACCTAGTGAAAGCGAGCGTAGAGAAATAATAGGTAGAATGTTCTTGACTGGTGCAGACGTTGAGCGTGGAATTTATCAAGCTAAAGGAATGGATTTTGATGACATTCTAACTTATATTGCAGAACTAAAACCAGAGGGAGTAGATATAAAAGCCCTTAAAATAGAACTTAAAGCTAATAGTTTTTATCGCGGAAATCCTTATGTAGATATAGTCGGTGAATTATTAGGTTTTAGCAAAAAACAATTAGATCTGTTCTTTGAAACCAACGATCCACAATTTTTAAAGAAATAAATTTATAAAAACTTCTCCAGCATGAAAAAGAGGGTATGCGAAGGAGAAATATATGACAAATACTATTGATTTTATTTTAACTAATGCTGCTTCAGAACTTATATCAAAAGTTCTAAGCGGAAAAACATTAAACTTTACAAGAATGGCTGTTGGTGATGGTTTCAGCTATGATACAACTGCTGCAAAAAATTATACAACCCTTGTAAACGAGGTTCTAAGTATTGATATTACAAAAAAAGAAACTCTATCAGCTTCAAGCGTTAAGATTACATCGGCTTTCAAAAACACCGATACACAAAAAGAATTTTATTATAGAGAAGTTGGCTTATATGCTCAGGACCCGGACACAGGTGAAGAAGTTTTATATGCTTATGGAAACAGAAACGATGCAGCAGAACTAATCACTCCTTCAGGTTCAAACGTTGTTACAAAACAATTGATTTTTATTATATCCGTAGGTGACAGTGCGAACGTTACATTCAACGTTAATGCTGATGTCTATGCTTTGCAAGAAGATATGTTAGACGTTCAAGCTAACAAAGCTGATAAAAATCTGGCCAACACCGGCATGATAACAAATTGTTTGCTTGAAGTTCCTCAAAGGATAAAATATGAATTTACAAATAACAACCTAACTATAAAAGCTGGAACTGTAATTATCATACCTTATGGAGTCGAGAATTTGGCAGGAAATTATCCTGTTGGTTCAACGTTTTTAAATGAAAATTTTAAAGTGGTTGATACCCAATTTGAAAATAACAAGTTTTTCATTTGGTTAGAAGTACAAGATGATATTATTCATTACCCTCCAGGTGCTGCAACAGAAAATGCTATGGTATTTATTAAACCTGCGGGCAACGAAGTTACAAATTGGGGGGAACAAGGTACAGCAAGTGGAATTACTCCTGGAGAAGGAGAACTATTTTTCTACAATACAGAAACAAATTTCATATCAGCTTATTCTAATGGAACTAGCTATAATTCTCGTTTCTCTTTACCAATTTTGCATATTTCTAAAAAAATGGGTATTATAAGCTCTATTAACAACGTTTTTAATGGAATGGGCTACATAGGTTCTACTATTTGGGCTGATAAAGGAGTTAGAGGATTAATCCCAAATGGCAGAAACCTTGACGGTAGTTTGAATAATATTGAGACCGAAACAAATAAATTGTTATTTGCTACAACTGAACAACAAGGTTTAGAGAATTTGAAGGTTGCTTTTAATTCTACAATATTGGGAATTAACGACTATTATTTGGACGAATCTAATAATATTGTAAAAGTTACAACAGATGATGAAGTTAGAGACTTATGTATAGTTGGAGATATATCTATAACTTCAGGCGTGATAACTTCAATCACTCCTTATAAAACGTTTAAAGCTGTTAATAAATCAAGCGATAAACAATGGTTAAGTAGTTTGTCATTACCTTCTGAAAAATATATTGATTATACACTTGGAGAGAGAGGAACAATATATTTAGCTCCTGCTAATGGATGGTTTGCAATAAGGAAAGATGCAGGTTTTATAAATGCCCAAGTTTCGCTGGCTGTTTGGAATTTTGATGAAACTTTTGAATTCTTCAGAACAACAATGAGTAGCCCTGCAGAAAATATACAAATTGCCTTTTTTGTTCCTATTTTAAAAGGCCAAAAATTAGCAGTTGATTACGATGCAACAGGATTAACTCTATACTTCAGATTTATCTATGCGCAAGGTGAAGTAAATTAATATTTAATTTCTGAGGTTTCTTGGGGGTAATTTTAAGAGTTTACCCCTTTGGACGATAAAATACATATCTAAAATATAAACTCTTTAAAATGAGCCTTCTAGTGGGCTCTATTTTAATTTTTCAATTTTAACCAGTAAAGGAGGAATATTATGAAAAAATTTTTAGAAAAACTTATCAAAAAATTTGCACCAAAAGTTAAAGAAGAAATTCAAGAATTTGCAGCAGAAGCTATTGAAAAGCTAAAGATCAAATTAGAAAACTATGATTATTCAGAAAAGCTTGAAATAGCAGTCGATTTGGTAATGACAAAAATTAAATTACCTCTTTGGTTAAAACCGTTTAAACGGGTTATAAGAAAGGTTATAAAAGAGACTGCAGAAGGGCTTATAGAAGAAATAAAAGAAAAGGTTGAAGACATAGAGGTGGGTTAATAACCCACTTTTTAATTTATAGGAGGCTAATGTATGGGAACATTTATAACAAGTGAATCTGTTTTTAAAGATACAGGATTTCCAGGAATAAAATGTGCTGTTATTAATCAGCTATACTATGATGACAATTGTGATCTATGTCTCGCACCACGTAACCAATGGACAGATGGTTATACAATCCCTCGTTGGTTAGCTTGGATTGCCGGGGGTAAATTAGAACAAGATTTAAGAGCACCACGCCAGCACGATCTAGAATGTACTTCCCACCAAGTATTATTAGTTAATCAATCATTACATAATTTAAAACTTAATGGCTACTTATTTAAATTCCAAGATAAAGTTTATTGTTATGATTTGCCTGTAGCATATTTAACCGTTAGAAACACCGGTTTTATAGAAACCAATAAACGTTTTAAACGTATGCTTGAAACGTTAAATCTACCTAAATGGAAAATCTGGCTTTACTATATAGGGGTTCATTTTAATATTGGTTGGTTTACAGATATTTTCTTCAAAAAAGTTAAACCAATTGACGTGAAAAAAATTTATAAAGGAGGGTGCGATAAATGGACGGATCAGCACTAGTAGTTTCTATAATAGGTATATTTATAACCGTTGTTATAGAAGCTCTTTATTTTGCTTACAAAATGGGAGTTATAGCAAAATCAATAACTATTTTGGAAGAAAAACAAGATAAACATAATAACCTTATTGAGAGAACATACGTAAATGAACGTGAAATATCAGTTCTAAAAGAACAATTGAATGTTGAAAATCATAGAATTGCTGATTTAGAAGGAGTACAAAATGAATATTTCAGAAACAGGTATTGAACTGATAAAAAAATTTGAAGGATGTGTTTTAAAAGCATATAAATGCCCGGCAGGTGTTTGGACTATTGGATATGGTCATACATCGGGTGTTAAAGAGGGTCAAACCATTACTAAAGCAGAAGCTGAGGATTATTTAAAACAAGATCTTACAACGTTTGAAACTTATGTATCAAACCTTGTAACGGTTGCAATAAACCAAAACCAGTTTGACGCACTTGTGTCTTTTTGTTATAACTTGGGTCCAGGAAATCTCAAGTCCTCAACACTTTTAAAGCTACTTAATGCAAAAAACTATAGTGAAGCAGCAGAACAATTTGATCGTTGGATTTACGCAGGTGGTAAAAAATTATCAGGTTTAGTAAAACGAAGAGCTGCCGAAAAAGCTCTTTTTTTACAACCTTTTAATACAACCAGTTATAAGGTTATTGCAACAGTTTTAAACGTTAGAAAAAAACCTGGCATAAATAATAAGATTTTAAAAGTTCTATATAAAAATGATATCGTAAAAATATCTGAAACAAGTGGAAACTGGGGAAAACTCTCCGATAATACAGGTTGGATTTCTTTAAAATATTTAAAGAAAATATAACTATTGTTCAATAGTATATAAAAGCGTTAACGCACAATATAACAATAAAAAGGCAGCTACAATATGTAACTGCCTTTTTTTATTTTATGTACCTTCTTTATTTTCTGTTTGAAACTGTTTTATTAACCTTTTGTGGGGTTTTATTAACCGTTTTTTGAACCGTTTGAACTGGCTGAACTTCTTCAACTACGACCTTCTCCGTTTTTGGATTTAAAGCAACTATGTAAAGAGTTATAAACGTTAATAACAACGTAATAACGGTTGTAAGAACCAGTTTTAAAACGTTGTTTCTATTAATAAGATTTGTATTCTGCTCAGTTAGTGATTTATTCAACGCTTGGGCTTGAAGATATTCTTTTTCTTTTTGATTTTCAGAAGTTGTTAACAAATATATCTGTTTGTCTTTTTCACGCATTTCTTCATAATACGTTTTTTGTAACGTTGTAAACTCTTTCATGTAACGTTCTGTAAAGTTTATTAACCTTTCTTCTGTTTGTTCTGTAGCAACAGGTTCAATATCAACAATATCGTCATTTTGAGGGGTTGTATAACCGTTATTTATAACGTTATTAAAACCTCTTGAGCATGCTTTTTCATGCTCCAATTCGCTATCGCTCAATAAAATATACGTAATTCCACCCTCTACAACGGTTTCATGAACGTTTTTATAACGTTTTATAACCGGGTTTTCTGGATCATACTTTAATTTTTTATTTACAGCAGTAACTGAACACCCCAAAATTGTTGATAATTCTTTAATTGAATACTTCTTTTTCATACACTTTAAACCTCATTTACAACGTTGCATTTAAACGTTTTTTAAACCGTGTTACAACTTTTAAACCGTTTAAAAAACCACTTGACATTATTAAATCATGTTTGGTAGCATGTGTAAAGTTAAAGGCATGAACCTTTTACAAAACTAAACAAATAAAAAAAGCCTTGGTGAGATACACGCAAAGCTCTTAATAAAATCTGAACAACTTTATTAAAGCATAGTTTCTCGCAAAAGGCAAGTAACGGCGATGGGAAATTTTAAAGGGGAGAAACTATGAGGAGAGTAAACACCGCTGAAAAGCATGCTGGGCATGGCATTTCACAAATCGAACTGACAAATTTTTTGCTTAACAATTTGTCACAATTCAATCTAAAACCAACAACAAAACTTGTGCTTTTGTATTTATCAGGTTGCTATAACCCAAAACACGCAGATGTATTTCCAAAACAAAAGACTATTGCGCTTCAAATGGGCATTTCAGAGGCAAGTGTAATTAGAGCCATTCAGGAGCTCCATAAAGAGGGGTTAATTATTTCTGAAAGAAAATATACCAACAGATACAAATTCACCTCTAGAATTTTAAATCTAGGGGGTATGGTTGAAGATTTTTCTGAAGCTAACAAAATGCAAGTTGAAAACTCTCAAAATGAAAGATTAGAAACTTGCAATTTGCAACCTCCATGTATAGAACAAAAAGAAGAACAAAAAATAGAACAAACAGTAAGTAAAAAATGTTCACCTGTTGAAAAGGAAAAAAATAGGGGGGGTAATGTATATTTATTTCAAAGTGAAGAGAACCGCATACTTGAAGATTATGCAATAAAGCATGGCGCTAGAAATGTAAAAGCGTACATAAACACTCTTAAGAGTTCCGGAAGTGCTAAGAAGATTATTCGTGAATACAAAACTAAAAAATGGTACGCACATCGTGCAGCTTGCGATATTCAGGAAACACAAAATCTTATTAAAGAACAAGCTGAATTGTCTAAAACAAAAGAAGATTTCTTTGAAAGTGAAGCAATGTTGAACTTTGCTAAAAAACACAGATTGAAATAACCCGCCTATAAAAGTCATAAGCGGGCCTTATATGTACGTTGATTAAACAAGTTGGATATTCAAGAATAGGCTGTTTTTCCCTATATAAACCGTCTTGGATTTTGAAAGCCTTATGGCCATAAGGCTGTTAGTATCCAAGACATTAGGATCAGAAGAAACTAGATATTTTTGCTTTTCTTCTTCAAGGAAATTGTAGTAAATTTCAATGTAACCTGGAAAAACAACAACTTTGTTAATAAAAAATTTTATAAGGTTTTCGCAAAATTCAGGTGACTTAATATCACCGTCTTTGAAACTCGATATCCAAAAGATAACTTGTTCTTTAGTAAGGTTGTATTGGCGCTGCTTTAAATTTTCAATTGATATTTGTTGTTCGAGCTGACCTTCTCTTTCTTCAAGTTCGGCTATACGTTCAAGCATTCTTTTGGAAGAAGTTCCGCTTTCAATAGCTTTCATTATATTATCAATTTTAGCTTGTACTTCTTTTAATTCTAAGTTAAATACATTAATTAAGTTTTCTGTATCATCTTGATTTTCGTTTATTTCCATTATTTGTGATGCTATTTTATTAATAAAATCATCGTTTAAAATAATCTTAAAAGTATTTTCTAATACAAGTTTTTCTACTAAATCTCTTCTTATAGCTTTTGAAGTGCAATCAAGTTTTTTCATTGATTTCTTTGCGTTGCAGTTATAATAACAAATCATTGTTTTTTCTTTTCGGCTTCCTAGTGCAGCGTTACCACACATTGCAGATCCGCAAATACCACACTTAATTTTACCTGAAAGCATATATTTGTATTTCGCTTTATTTTTTCCACCGATATTTTTATTTAAAGAACTTCTTTTTTGTGCAGCTTCAAAAGTTTCTAAATCTATAATAGCAGGTATTGCGCTATTACTTATAACTCCATAACTTTCATAAATACCTGCGTATTTTTTATTCTTTAAAACTAGTAGTATTTTTGCGGGTGTCCATATATCACCAATTTTTGTTGTTATACCAGCTTCATTTAGGCTTCTTGCTATTTGGGAAGTTGTTTTTCCATTCACATAATCCATAAAAATTTTTCTTATTATAGGAGCTTTAGTTTCATCTATTACATAATATTTGTTTTCATCAGTTTTATAACCAAAAAGTACGCAGCCATTTGCGTGTTTCCCCTTTTGGATACTTATTTTTTTACCTCTGATACTTTTTTGAGTAAAGTCTAGAGAATAATATTCGGCCATTCCTTCAAGTACAGATTCAAGGATTATACCTTCATTTCCTTCAGGAATATTTTCTGCGGAGGAAACAACCCTGACACCATTATCTTTCAAGATTTTTTTATAAATAGCTGAGTCAGTTCTATTTCTTGCAAAACGGTCTAGTTTCCAAGTTATAACAACATCGAAGTTATCAAAAGCAGAATCATTAATCATTTTTCTAAAATTAGGTCTGCTATCATTTTTACCTGTCATGGCACGATCTATGTATTCTTTGATAACGATTAATCCTAATTCTTTTGCTGTTTTATAACAATCTTTTAACTGACCTTCAATTGATTGTTCTGTTTGCCCAGAGCTTGAATACCTAGCATAAATTACAGCTCTTAAGCCTTTCTTGACAGCTTTTTCTAATGCAGCTTTTGCCACATAAAACACTTCCTTTTTCTTTAGATTTTAGTGAATTTAAAAACATAGAAGCAAAGTTTTTCTTTGCTGTTCACTAATTGATTTGTTGGGGGTTTAATTCTTTACGTTATTTACCGCGCATTTTTTTTAGAAGTTTTCTAACGGCATCTTCTTCTTCTTTAGATAGTCTGAAGGTACATAATTTTTTAGTATCTTCTTTAATTGATCCAGTTGGTCTACCAGCTCCTTGGCGCTTCCCTCCTCGTCCTTTATTTTCTGTTAACCCTATTTTTTTATATACGTTACTAATATAGGTTGAAACAGTGGTTTTAGATAAGTTTAAACTTTTTGCTATTTCAGCATTGTCAATTCCTTGAGATACCAAGTTTAAAATTTCTTGCTCTCTTTTTGTTAATGCAAGATCTTTCATTTATTTTACCCCTTCCTCTATATTTATAGCTCTTACAGTATAGCACATTATAGAATAAATGTATATACAAATTTTCAAAAAAAGAGGGTTTTAGCCCTCTACCCAAAATCATATAAATTAAATTATTTAAAACTTAAAACAAATAAACCATAAAAATAAAGGCAAAGCAAATAGAACTTTGCCTTATTCTTTTCTGGTCGTATAATCTAATATTTTTTGTATAGTTATTTTTACTTCTGGATCAGCTGCACGATATTTTTTTACTAATTCAATTTCTTGTTTGACAGGTCTTGTTCCTTTATATATTCCTGGAAATAGGTCAGGTAACATAATGTCGTATATTATACATAGTTTGAATAAATCAATGCAGCTTGGTGGATTCACACCTTTTTCCCAAAGTGAAACTTGGCCCGGTGATTTATCTATTTTCTTAGCAACTTCTCTAAGACTTAGGCCTGCTTGTTCACGGAAATGTTTTAACTTTTGGGGTAAAATATTGTTGATTTCTTCTATGTTTAGTTTTTTAAACTCTTTATCCATAACACACCTCAAAGACCATAGTAAACAAATTATTGCAAATTTTAAACTGGAAATAATTAATAATTGACGTTTCGGTGCTGTATGTTTAAAATTTTAAACAAGGTGTTTGATTTTTAATGTGAAAGTGTTTCAAGTTTGGTAGCGGTAAGTTCACTATAAAAATCATTATTGTTTATATGTTTTAATTCATGAAAATATGTTTTTAAATTTTGATCGTGTGATAAACGTGAATTTAGCACAATAGTGTAGTAATCATCATTGGAGTTATACACAGCAAACCCCTTGATTTTATAGGGTAAATTTTGAAAAATTGTTGTACATTTATCAAACATCTTAATTCCTTTTTAGCATATTAATCATATCTATTACTGTTTTAATATCTTCAGGTGATAAGTCTCTTGTTGAATCAAGTAGAACTTTCAATTCTTTATTTTCTTTAAGTTCCTGAGCTAATGAAGCGGTTGTTTCATCAAAGAAATATGGTGCGACTCCGTCTGTATAGTCCATTAGCTCTTCAACGGAACAATCTAAAGCTTTTGCTAAGAGTTTGACAGTGTTAAGTGTTGGACTTTTGGTATTTCCAGAACAAATTCTTGAAATAGTTGTTACCGGTAATCCAGTTCTCTCAGCTAGATCTTTATTAGAAATATCCAGTTTAGCTTTATACAATCTAATTTTTTGTGCGAAACCATTCATAAAAAAATCCTTTCCAAAGTATTTTAAAAAAATAATATAGCAAATTATTTGATTTTTTTCAACATTTAAGTGTTTAAAAATAACATTTAAAAGTTTTTTTCTGTTTGTTCCATGTAATTTATTAACACATTCTTGACAAAAAAGATAATATAATGTAAATTAAAAATTGTCAAGCATGTGTCTAAAAATGACATGTTATTAAAAAATTATTTTACAAATGCCCCTAAAGGAGACATCAATGCTAAAAAATATAAAAAGTAAATATAAGTATCATAATTTAAGAGGCGAGATATTAAAATGCGGGTTTGAAAAAGAAGATGAATTTGCGACTTGTATCAATATGCAGCCG
>JAGBXP010000043.1 GCA_017629215.1 bacterium
ATGATAATGAATTAGATTTAGTTAGCTCAGAAGATTTAAGCTTAAATGAAGAAGAAAATGATTTAGGTTTAGTTGAGTCGGATGATTTAACAATGAGTGATGATAATGAATTAGATTCAGTTAGCTCAGAAGATTTAAGCTTAAATGAAGAAGAAAATGATTTTGGTTTAGTTGAGTCTGACGATTTAACAATGAGTGATGATGTTGATGATAATGTAAATACTGAGTTTACAGCTGAAGTTAATGATGAACAAAATCAAAATATGAATTTGTCTAATGAGTTTAACGAAATTTCAAATGAGATTTTATCTGATGACACTAATGAAAATATATCAGAAGTAGAAGAAGTTGTTAATGACGAGTCGTTACTATCTTTAGATGATTTTGACAGCTTAGTTAGTAGTGAAGTTGAAAATCAGAAATTTGAAGAAGAACAGGTTGTAGAGTCAGAACCTGTTGAATTTAATTCAGATGAAGAAAATGCGACTTCTGAAGAATTAAGTCAATTGTTTGACAATATGACTGAAGGTGATGAAGAAATCGAAGAAGACTTTGTAGATTACAAACCAAAAAATAAAAATAATGCTTTACCTTTATTAGGTGTATTGGTATTAGTTGCAGGTTTAGGATATTGGAGTTATACAAAATTCTTTAATAATACGACGGTTATAGAAGAGAAACCTAAACCTAAGGTTGTAAAAACTCAGCAAAAGAAAGTTGCTAAAAAATCTGAAAATCTTGCAATGCCAATAGAAACGATAGAAAACACTCCGAAAGTATCAAAAACAGATGAGGGTAATGCTATGTCTATTCCAGCAATAGAACAAAGTCTTGATGCTTCGGTCTTAGTTTCTAATTTATCTATTAATTGGGAAGTCCCAGCATCATATTTATCGAATAGCTCTGCAAAACGTTATTTTACAAAAATGGGAAAAATTATTCAATTAAATCTTAAAACAGAGCTGTTACTACTTAGTACTCCACCAGTTACGAATAAAATAGCTGTAGAATTGGAATTTGATAGTTCAGCTAATAAATTTAAGGTTAAAGAGATTACAAAATCTAGTGGTGAAAAGGTTGTAGATGATTTGATTACGCAAACAATAAATAGAGCATTAAATATAAATTTAAAAGCTAATGTGGCAGGTTTTGCAACAAATTCTGCAAATCCTACTTTGATAATACGTTTATAAAGAAAAAGAAGAGATATTATGGAAAAGAAATATTACGATTTAATCATTACATTAATTAAAAATCATAGAAGATACCCTGGTTTGGAATCTTTACTTGAAGAAATTGCGAATGATGTTTATGAGCGTTCTAAAGTGATTTTTGAAACAATAGACAATGAAACAACTATAAGTGAATATATAAAAAAAGTTGTTGCGACTTCTATAGTAACTGTTCCTAAGAAAATAGATTTGAATATAAATTTAAAACAGCGTGCAAACTCATCTTTAATAGTAGAGTTGCTATCAAATAATAGCTCGAAGATAATAGATAATTCAACAGATGATATTAATTCTGAGCTTGGAGTGCAAGATGAGTTTGAGGATTTTGTAGAAGAAAACGACTCTGAGCTTGAAGTGCAAGAAGAGTTTGAAGATTTTGTAGAAGAAAACGACTCTGAGCTTGAAGTGCAAGATGAGTTTGAGGATTTTGTAGAAGAAAATGACTCTGAGCTTGAAGTGCAAGATGAGTTTGAAGATTTTGTAGAAGAAAACAACTCTGAGCTTGAAGTACAAGAAGAGTTTGAAGATTTTGTAGAAGAAAACGACTCTGAGCTTGAAGTGCAAGAAGAGTTTGAAGATTCTGTAGAAGAAAACGACTCAGATGAAATTGATAATGAATTAATTGAAGTAGAACAATCTGTTAATGACGATGTAGGTTTATTACAACAAGAAAAAGTTAATAAAGATTTAGTTGATATGATGATAAATGGTGTTTCAAATAGTAATGATGATAGTTCAAATACTGTTATATCAGAGCAAGAAGATTTTTCTCCATCAGATGAATTTGATAATTCAATGAATGATTTATTAGAAGTTGAAACAGATTTATTAGAAGTCGTAGAAGAAGGGTTAGAACTTGAAACGAAAACGATTGACAATGATGCTAGTAGTTTAATTTTAGAAGAACAAGTTGAATTACAGTTAGAAGAAAATGTTGAGGATTTGGTATATAATAATGAAACCTCGCAAAATGATAGCACTAAAAATTTGACAATTTATGATTGTTTTTACTACGATACTCAAGAGTATAAATTTGATAAAGATGAAATTAAAGAATATTTACAAGAATTAGAAAATCAACATCTTCAATGCAAGGTTTTATTAGTATATGATTTAAAATATAATAAAAAACAAACTGTTACAAAAATTGCAAAAGAACTAGATTTTACTAATGAGCAAGTAGTTGAAACTTTAAAATATATTGCAGAGACATTGGGAGAATATTTTATTGATGCGATGTCCCAGATGTAAAAAAGAAATAAAAAATAATTCTATAAAATGTGATTATTGTAATGCTAAGATTGGTACAATTTGTACTGATTGTAGTACTTATAATCCAATTACAGCTGCTGTATGTTCTCATTGTGGGAAAACGCTTCTAAAAATATGTTCTGAATGTAATTCTGCAAATTTACCAGATGCAAAATCTTGCCGTAAGTGTGGAATTGATTTTATATCAGAAGAAGAACAAGCTGAACTAAAACAACCTATTTATTTTGCGTCAACAATTTCTCAGCAAAAAGTTAAAGCTAAACTCATTGAAGGTATTAAGGATGGAGATAAGAAAATTATTACTCTATCTGGTGAAAGTGGCTGTGGTAAAAATTTAGTCCTCAGGCACGCTATATATGAGCTTAAAAATGCGAAATTAATATGGCTAATGGGTACTTGCACTCAGATTACGCAGCTTTCACCTTTTGGATATATCCAAGATTTGTTATTAAATTTTTTCAATATTAATAATTTTTGTCCAGATACATTACAATTGAAAAAAAATTCTGTAAAATTTTTCAAGCAAGATTTTCCATCTCTTAGCAATAATGAAATTATTGATTTATTAAATCTTTTATACCCAGAAAATTTGGATAGGTATGAAAATATATATTTTAATAAAGCTAAAATGTTTTCAATAGTTAAAAAGGTTTTATTTACAATTATTGAGAAAACTAAAATAATTTTTATTATTGATAACTTTGAATATATTGATGGAATGTCTTTTGATTTTATAAAAGAACTTCTTGATGAAGATTTAATACAAGAAAAAAGTAAGTTTATAATTCTTTCAGCAACTTCAAAGCCTGGCATGGGTATAATATCAACAAACTCACTTACTGATGAAAACTACTTAGACTTGAGTATAGCTCCATTTACGCCATCTCAGGTTGAGACTTATTTAAAACAATTTACTGAATTTAATTTCGGAAAAGATTTTGTAAATTTAGCAATAAAGGTGTCTGGAGGTAATCCATCTGTTGTGGAACAAATGGTTTTACTTAATAACGATATAAAACGTAATAAATTAAAAAACATTAACTATAATTCAATAGAATCAATTATTGAATACAGGTTATCCATTTTAAAACAAGAGAATATAAATGCTTATAAATTGCTTATTGCGATGTCTGTTTTAGGAATAAAATTCTATCCTGCTATACTTGAAAATTACAATAATTTACAAAATGAATTTGAAAATAATCTTAATATATTAGTATCTAATGGATTTATAACTCAATTAAATAATCTATCGTTTGAATTTAAAAGCTTTAATATTTGGAAAATTATTGTTTCAGTTGTAAAAAATGATGAGCTTTTTGATGAAGTATTAAATAATTTATATGATTTAATTAGTATCTATAAACAGTCCTCTGTGGCGTTGATTGGATATATTGTACAGAAATTAAATAATAATGATCAAGCTTTTGATGTTTGGACATTATTAATGAAACAAGCTTCTTACATAGGTGATATTGGACTCTATATTATTGTTCAAAAACAAGCTCTAAAGCTAATTGAAAATAAAAATAGTGAATTTTATCAAAAAGTTAAAAAGAATATTTATACAAGAGTAGGGAAACTACTTGAACCAATCGATCATGTAGCATCTTTTGAATATCTACAAAAAGCTATATTAATGCTTCAGGATGATGAGGAGCTTGAACATATTGAATTGTTAGGTTATTTAGCATCTTGTGCAATGAAAGCAGGGAATTATTGTGGAACAATCGAATGTATAGAAAATGTTTTAAATAAACTCCCTGAAACCCACGATTTTGAAAAATGTTTAGTAAAATCAAGGTTAATAACTCCATTATTAAAGCTTGGTAATTATGGACAATTAATTAATACTGTTGAAACAGAAATTTTTAATAATATTGAAAGAGTTTTAGCAAAAGGAAAAGATACCCCTCAAATTTCAATTCGTAAGCTATTTAATATTTGGATAAATCTTTATTTTAACTTGGCAGAAGCATTAGTATTTCAAGGTGATAATAAGGCTTTTGATATTATAAAAAATATATATGAAGTGCTTGATAAAAACCAAGTTGCAGAGCCATCTTTAATTTGTCGTGCTAATTTATTACTTGCACTTGCTAATACTATTAAAGGTGATGTTGATTTATCAAAAAAAATATTAGATGATATCTTAAAAGAATATTCACTTGATAGTATGGATAATTTCATTGTATCTAGATGGAATTTTATAGATATTCTTAATAAATTTTTCTTAAAAGATTATAATACACTTCATACTGAATTGTTTAATGTTGCGGCTTATGCAAATAATATTAACGACAATTTTACAAAAAATATATTAAAAACACTATTAGCTAAAATACTAAAAGATAATAATCAAATAAAAAAAGCTCTCGAAATATTAGAAGAGCAAGTTTCTTATTTCGCAAAAGAAAAAATCGCAACAGGAGTCTTACTATCTTGGTATCTTATAGCTGAAATTAAGCTAATAACAAATGGCGCACAATTTGCTCTTGATATCGCTACTAAAGCAATTGATATTGCTCAAGGACCTAATATAAATAATTATTTCTTTATAACTTTATTTTATAAATTGATTGGTGAAATATACCTTGCTAAGCAAGACTTTGAATCTGCAAAAATTTATTTAGAAAAAGCTATTATATTAGCAAAACAGTTCGATTTACAATATATCCAAGTAAAAACTTATTTATTATCTGCAAAGCTTTATCAGGAATTAGCATTACCTAAATCTTCACATAGAGGAAATTACATTAAACAAGCTCTAAAGATGTTTCAAAATGCAAAAAATGTTCAAATTGTAGCAAATCAACCAGCTTTACAAAAAAACATTAAAGAAGACTTGAATGTCTTAACATCGTTTTGCAAGCTAAATGGAATAATTTTAAAAAAAGGAAATTAAATAATTTTTATTTTACTTCTTCTATTTGCTCCGAATAATCTTCTATTACCATTTCATGCTGTTCTTCAGGTAGATCTAATATTTCATAACCCTGTTGTTGAAAGTCTTTATAGGCGATAGCCCTTTTGTTTAATTCATCAATCACCATAGGACCAGTTAAAACTTCTAAGACTTCACCATTTTTATCTAAAATCTTGAGTCGTGGAATTTCTACTCCTTGTGGAGTTTTAAAACCCATTAACATAAGAGGTCCATATTCACCGAACCCGTCTTTAATTTCATAATATATCTCTTTTAAATTTTCATTATTTAGACAAGCTAATGCAACATTATTACTTGTTTCTCTTTGAATCCAATCTTGCACAGTAGTTGTTTCGTCAAGCAATTCTTGTAGCTGAGCTTTTGTCGCCCTTATGTTCATAAATAAAGGGTCTCCCCCTTTACCTATAATGGAAGTTCCTTGTTGATTAGGGATATTGTAAGTATAATTGCTTTCATCAATAATTCTTCTTTCATCTGCCATAGTATTACTCCTTATAATTATATTTACGGCATATTTTTGAAAAACTTTAATAAAATTTATTAAAAATTTTAAAGAAAAGATGTAATCCAGATTACAAGAGTCTTTTAGTACTTTACAAATCTTAATAATATTTAAAAAATATTAATTTTTATTTGATTTAGTGTTGATTTTATAGTATCGTAAATAGGTAATAACTTAATCTTGATTTATGTATAGCTAATTGAGATTAATAAATGAGGGGATGTATGGATATGTATAATGTTGCAATTATTGGGGCTGGACCAGCAGGAATTTTTACTGCGCTTGAAATTACTAAGCTTCGTCCAGAATGGAAAGTGATATTAATTGAAAAAGGACAAAAGATTGAGAAAAGAATATGTCCAATCCGAAATGGCGCTCCAAAATGTGTTAATTGTAAAAGATGTGGTTTATTATGTGGTTGGGGAGGAGCAGGAGCTTTTTCTGATGGTAAATTAACATTGACTCCTGATGTTGGTGGTCATCTTATTGACTATATGTCTCGTGAAAAAGTCGAAGAATATATAAAATACGCTGATAATATGTATCTTGAGCATGGTGCTACAGATGAAGTCTTTGGTAGAAATATGGATGTGTTTAGAGAAATTGAAAGGCAAGCATCATTAGCAGAATTAAAATTGGTTCATTCTCCTGTAAGACATTTAGGTACAGAACGTAGTTTAGATGTTTTAAAACACATGCAAGATTATTTGGATGACAAAATAACTATTTTAAATAATGTTACAGCTCAAAGACTAATTGTTGAATGTGAACAAGTAAAAGGTATTGTTTTAGATAACGGAGATATAATCAATGCTGAATATACAATTATTGCTCCAGGACGTGAAGGAGCTGATTGGTTAACTCAAGAATTTTCTAAAAATAAAATCGGTATGGTTAATAATGCAGTTGATGTTGGTGTTCGTGTAGAACTTCCAGCACCAGTATTTGCTCCATTGACTGATAAGTTATATGAATCAAAACTTGTATATCATTCTCCAACATTTGGTGATGAAGTGAGAACTTTCTGTATGAATCCAAACGGTGAAGTTGTTCAAGAAAATTATAACGGTATTTCTACTGTAAATGGACATAGCTATGCAAATATAAAAACAAAAAATACAAACTTTGCTCTTCTCGTTAGTAAGAAATTTACGGAACCTTTTAAAGAGCCTATTGCTTATGGTCAACATATCGCAAGTCTTGCAAATATGTTAGCAGGTGGTATTCTTGTCCAAAGATTTGGTGATTTATTAGAAGGTAGACGTTCTACTCCAGATAGAATTAAATCTAGCATAATAGAACCTACCCTTACTTGTGCAACTCCAGGTGATTTGAGTCTTGTTATACCATATAGACAAATGAAATCAATCATTGAAATGCTATTTGCACTTGATAAAATTGCACCAGGAACAGCATCAAGATACACACTTTTATATGGTATTGAGGTTAAATTCTATTCAGCAAGAGTTAAACTTACAAATGAACTAGAAACAGAAGGCGTTAGAAATCTATTTGCAATCGGAGATGGAGCAGGTGTAACAAGAGGTCTTATTCAAGCATCAGCTTCAGGAGTCTATGTAGCTCAAACAATCGCAGGAAGAGGTTAGTTTCTACCCAGTATTTAATAGCTGTGAATTTAAAATAAAGATACTTTACAAGACTATAGAATGATTGTATTATAGTTATAGATTGGAGGAAACTTGGCAGAAAAGTTTAAAATTCAAGGTGGCGAAACTTTAAGAGGTGAGGTGTCAATCGGAGGAGCAAAGAATTCTGTACTAAAGCTCCTAGCTGCAGCAATTCTAGTTAAAGGTTGTACCAAAATCTATAATGTTCCTCATTTAACAGATGTTACTATAATGCTACAAGTTCTTTCTGAATTAGGTGCAAAACTTGATTATAATAAAGAAGAAAAGTCTGTAATAATAGATTCAACTGATATAACTTCAATTACAGCTAGGTATGAGCTTGTTAGTAAGATGAGAGCTTCATTTACAATATTAGGAGCTTTAATATCTAGATGTAAGGAGGCTATAGTAGCTCTTCCTGGTGGATGTGCTATTGGTGAACGTAGAGTAGATTTCCATATTAAAGGTCTAGAAGCTCTTGGTGCTAAAATTAAGATAGAAAACGGTTATGTTCATGCTAAAGCACCGAAGCTAATTGGTACTGATATATACTTAGATATTCCGTCTGTTGGAGCAACTGAGAATTTAATGTTAGCAGCTGTTACTGCACAAGGTTCTACTAGAATTCAGAATGCAGCTCAAGAACCTGAAATTGTTGATTTGGCAAATTTTCTTAATACAATTGGTGCTGATATCTCTGGCGCAGGTACTTCTGAAATAATTATTAACGGTGTCAAAATAGAAAGTTTTCATTCTGCCGAATATACAACAATTCCTGATAGAATAGAAGCAGGAACATATATGGCAGCTGTTGTTGGTACTCGAGGTAAAGCTATTATTAGGAATATTTATCCAGCACATTTGACATTTTTTAATGATAAATTGATTAAAATGGGTGCTAGTATTAAATTAGCTGATCCTACAACGATAGAAGTAAGCGCACGTAATAGATTAAATTCGGTAAATTTTGTTACGCAACCTTATCCTGGATTTCCTACTGATTTACAGGCAATAGCTATGACTCTGTTAACGACTGCAAATGGTGTTGGTATAATTACTGAAAGTTTGTATGAAAATAGATTTATGCAAGTTCCTGATTTAAGGAGGATGGGTGCCGATATTCACCAAGATAGAAATCATGCAATTATTAAAGGTGTTAAGCATTTAACGGGTGCAACAGTTGTAGCGAGTGATTTAAGAGCAGGAGCAGCGCTTGTTGTTGCTGGATTGATGGCTAATAAAGAAACTATTGTAGGAAAGCTCCATCATATAGATAGAGGCTATGAAGCTTTTGAGGAAAAACTTAGAGGTTTAGGTGCTAAAATTCAAAGATATGAAGATACAAGCGAAAATAATATAAACATGGGGGTGTTAAATGAGTCCCGCTTATAAAAGATGGTATGATCATGATCCAAAGTTGTTAGAAGTTATTGAGTTATTGAAAAATTATCAAGAAGAGCTAAAAGAGCATGCAGTAGTTTTTTTAGATAAGTTAGAACAAAAAGTCTCAAAGGAGGCTCTTGATAGGTTTTATGACCTTGTTAAACCAGTTAATGGCGCAAGATGGTATGATAAAGACCCTATCATTTCCAAAACTGTGGAAATACTTAGGGTTGTTCCACCAGAGGTACAACATTCTTGTGCTGAAAGATTTATTTTAGCAATAAAGGAAATGGGAATCGAATACGAAAGCCCAAATTATGGCGAATGAGATTAGAAAACAGTATATTTTTTAATAGATTAGTCAATAATATAAAGAACAATAGAAGTTTTACAATAACCGGTCTGACGACGTTCAGCCGGCTTTTGCTTGTTAAATATATAAAACAGTTATCAAATAAAAAAATTCTTTTTATTACATCAACCGAGCAGGCTGGTTTGAGATATTGTTCAGATTTAAAAAATATTTGGGATATTCATTCAACATTGTTACCATATCAAAATACCTCACCTTATGATGCTATTTCTGGCAACATTTATGATTATCAAAAACAAATAAATATTTTAATATCAAAACCAGAAATTGTAATAGCTCCGATAAAGGTTTTTACAGAGAAATTTCCAAAAGAAGAATTTTTTACAAAAAACTGTTTAAGACTTAAAGTTGGAGATAGTATTGAACAACTTGATTTATTAAAAAAACTTACTTCGCTAGGGTATAAGCGTGCAACAATGGTTTCTGATATGGGAGAATTTTCAATTAGAGGTGATATTTCAGATATTTATTCACTTGACGACAATCCTATAAGAATTGAATTTTGGGGTGATGAAATAGTTGATATAAGATATTTTAATAATGAAACTCAGAAATCAATTCAAAAAATTCAAGAAGCTATAATCTTACCATTATATAAGTTTGTGCTTCCTAATATTCTTCCTGCTGAATTATCGACATCAATAAAAGAACAAATTATAGAAGAAGGATATTTTGAGGGAGTTAATGCATATCAATCGTATTTTAATGATGAATTAATTAATATTTTGGGATATTTTGATGACTATATAATTATTTATGATGAATCTGCAGAAATATTTGCTAAATTAGTACAGATTGATGAAAACTTAAAAAATTTTTATAATGAAGCTTTGAAAAATAATTTAATAGAACCTTTAAAAGAATTAAATCATTTTTCAGATTTAGAAATTATAAAAAAGACTGCGAGTTATCCCAAAATATCATTAAATAATTTTTTAACAGATGAATGTAATGAAATAATAGATGTTGATTCTAGAAATATTCCAATATTTGATGCAAATATGGATAATATAATTGAGTTTTTGATGAATAAAAATGATTATCAAATTACAATTGCAACTGATTATAAAGAGAGAATAAAAGAAGTCTTAAATGAATATGGAGTATTTAATATATCATTTATTGATGGAGTTAGCTCATTAGGAACAGAAATTCCAGATGGTAAGATACTATTTATAACTGATAGAGAACTTTTTAATAAGCGTCAAAAGGATATACCATCAGGTCGTAAGCGACATTATAAAGAAAAAACTGAATATATCGAAAGCATCAATGATATTAAAGATGGTGAATATGTTGTTCATACAATACACGGTGTAGGTATCTATCAAGGGCTAACAAAACAAGAATTTGATGGTCAATTAAAAGATTATTTAACTATTGAATACGCTAATAGAGATAAGTTGCACATACCTGCAGAACAAATAAATATGCTTTGTCGGTATAGAGGCTCTGGACAAATTAAACCAAAGCTTTCTAGAATGGGTGGCACAGATTGGGAGAATACAAAAACTAGAGTTAAGAAAGAAGTAGAGGCAATAGCCTATGACTTACTTAGGTTATATGCTCGTAGAAAAATGCAAGAGGGTATCGCTTTCGCTCCAGATTCACCTTTGCAATTTGAAATGGAAGATGCCTTTGAATATATAGAAACTCCAGACCAAAATAAAGCTATAAATGATATTAAACTTGATATGGAAAACTCTAGTCCAATGGATAGGCTTATTTGTGGTGATGTAGGGTTTGGGAAAACAGAAGTTGCTATGCGAGCAATGTTTAAGGCTATAACATCTTTGAAACAAGTTGCTGTAATTGTACCAACGACAGTTTTAGCTTTGCAACATTACCAAACCATATCTGAAAGATTTAAGCCTTTTGGTATTAATGTTGAATTACTATGTAGATTTCGTAGTGCAAAGGAACAAAAAGAAACTTTAAAAAATTTAGCTTCTGGTAAATGTGATGTAGTTGTAGCAACTCATAAGTTATTACAGGATAATATCAGTTTTAAAGATTTGGGTTTGCTAGTTATTGATGAGGAACATAGATTTGGTGTGAGACATAAAGAAAAATTAAAAGAATTTAGAGAAAATATTGATATAATTTCAATGTCAGCAACTCCAATACCTAGAACTCTTTATATGTCTCTTTCAGGAATTAAGGATATATCAATAATTAATACGCCACCTCAAAATCGTTTACCAATAAAAACTTATGTTGGAGAATATAATGAGCAAGTAATAAAAAATGCAATTGTTAATGAGTTGGATCGGGATGGTCAAGTCTTTTATTTATATAATAGAGTTGAAACAATTGAAGAATTTAAGCTAGAGTTACAAAAAATTGTACCAAATGCAAGAATTGCTATTGGTCATGGTCAGTTAAATGAAAAGCAGTTAGAAGAAGTTATTATTAATTTTGCTAATCATGAAACAGATATTCTATTATGTACAACTATTATTGAAAATGGTTTAGATATTCCAAATTCTAATACGATAATTATACACGATGCTGATAAATTAGGATTAGCCCAACTTTATCAATTACGTGGCAGAGTTGGACGAAGCGAAAAACAAGCTTATTGCTATTGTTTGTATAAAAAATCTAAGGAACTAACAAAAGAAGCATCTGAAAGATTAAAAGCAATAAAAGAATTTACAACTCTTGGTAGTGGCTATCGTATTGCGATGAGAGATGTTGAAATTAGAGGAGTTGGAAATATTCTTGGAACGAAACAACACGGACATATGATTAATGTAGGTTTTGATACATATTGTCAACTGTTAGATGAAACAGTGCAAGAGCTTAAAGGCGAAGTAGAAAAGCAAACTAAGCCTGCTATTGTTGATATTAATATAACTGCATTTATTCCTGATGAATGGGTTGGTTCTACTGAACAAAAAATGATTGAATATAAAAGACTTGCTGATGTAAAAAATGAAACTGAACTTGAGTATATAATTTCCGAGTGGAAAGATAGATTTTCAAAAATTCCAATGGAAGTTGAAAATTTAACTAAATTGATTAAACTTAGGCTCTTAGCAACTGATTGTTTAATATCAATTATTAGAGAGTCAGGGAATTTAATAAGAATTTATACACCATTTACTCAATATGAATGGAATATTTTAAAATCTAAAATTAATGTTGATATATTAAGAAGAGTAAAGTTTACAATTGCGCCCAAAACGTGTAATGAAGGTAAATCCCTATTATTATTAAATTCTGAATATCTAGCATTTGATGAAATATTTAACATTTTATCAACTTTGTTTTATGATATAAAGAAAGCAGTTAACGAATATTTTATTAAAAATTAATTTAATTAGGATTAGAATGTTTAATAGAGGAGTATAATATGAAAAAAATTATTACTTGCGTAGCATTATCGATATTTTTACTTTCAGGATGTTCATCATCTAAGAATGCAATAATTCAAGTTAATGGTAAATCTATTACAAAAGCTCAATTTGAAAAAGCGATAGATAAAGAATTAAATAATTCAGCTTTTAAAGCTTTTGGAGGTGCAAGTAATTTTGTAAAATCCGATGATAATATTATGTATATCATTTATAAAGAAAAAGTTGTAAAAGAATTAATTATTAAATCATTAATAGATGAAGAAATTGCAAAACGAGGTATAAAGGTTTCAGATGAGGATATAAAAGCTGAACTTAAAACTGTTATAGATAGAGTTGGCTCAAAAGAGGAATTAAATAAAACTTTAAAGGCTAGAGGTATTTCTAATGATGAATTTACTGAAGATTTAAAAAATCAAATTAGAATAAAAAAATTAATCAACTCTATTTCTAATATAAAAGTCTCAGATGCTGATGCTCAAAAATTTTATAATGCGAATGCTGAAAAATTTAAACATCCTGAGCAAGTAAGAGCATCGCACATATTAATAAGCTCAGATTTGTTACAGATGATAAAACAAATTAAAGCTAAAGATAAAAAGATTTCATCAGCAGACTTAAATACAAAAATTGAAAAATTACAGGCTGAACAAAAAGAAAAAGCTGAATCAATTTTAAGGGAAGTGAAAGCAAATCCTAATAATTTTGAAAAAATAGCAATGCAAAAATCTGATGATAAGGTTAGTGCAGAAAGAGGTGGTGAATTAGGATTTTTCTCGGCAAGAGATATGGTTCCTGAATTTACAAAAGCAGCTTTTTCAATGAAGCCTAATACAATAAGTGAAAATCTTGTTAAGACAAGCTATGGTTATCATATTATAAAAGTAACAGATAGAATGGAACCAGGTACAATTCCTTTTGTTAAGGTAAAAGATAATATTAAATTTATGCTTGAAACACAAGAACAAATAAAAGTTCTTAAAAATCTAACAGATGGTCTTATGAAGACTGCTAATATATCATATATTGATGAAAGTTACGATGTTGAGAAACTTATAAAAAATAGAATTAAAGAAGATAAAAAAGAAAATAATACAGAAAAAAAATAAGGATATTAAAGGAGAAACAAATGAATACAGCAACAGTTATTGGTAGAGCAGGTCAAGATGCTGAGATTAGATATTTTGAGTCTGGAAAAGTAAAAACAACTTTTTCATTAGCTGTTAATAGATGGGATTCTAAAACAAAAGAAAATGTTGCAGATTGGTTTAATATTGAAGTATGGGATAAGCAAGCTGAGTTTGCTGGCGAATATGTAAAAAAAGGACGTGAAGTTGCTGTAGATGGTAGGATTTCTATTAGCAAATGGACAGATCAATCTGGTGAAGAAAAAGAAAGATTTTTAATCATTGCTAATGACATTAGATTGTTAGGCTCACGTAGAGATACAGAAGTATAAAATAGGATAAATATAATAAAGTTATGATATTTTCTGATTTAGTTGGTATAATTGCGGATGATTTAACGGGTGCTAATGATACGGCTTTACAGTTTCATCAAAAGGGCGCAAATACCAAGATATTATTAGATAGTAATTGTTCTCCAAAAGTTAAGGCTGGGACTGAAGTATGGGCTTTATCTAGTGAATCTCGTAATGTGCCGTTAGATGAAGCTATAAAACGAGTAGAAAAAGCTGTTTTAACTTTTACCGAAAATTTTAATTTTGATTATTTTTATAAAAAAATTGACTCAACACTTAGAGGGCATATTGCACTTGAAACAATGACAATGCTAAATATTTTAAATTATGATGCAGCTATTGTAATTCCAGCATTCCCTCAAGAGGGTCGTATAACAGTTGGTGGTTATCACCTAGCAAAAGGTGTTCCAATTGGTAAAACTGAAATGGCAATTGATCCTCATTCACCGATTACTGAATCTCATGTGCCAACATTGCTTAAAACCCAATTAGGAGAAGAAGGTGCTAATATTGTTGGGATTATAGATTTAAGAACAGTAATGAGTGGAGCTGGTCCTATACTAATGAGAATTAATGAATTAATTAGTGAAGGGAAACGCTTAATTGTTGCTGATGCAACATCATTAACGGATATTGAACAAATTGCTCTAGCTATAAATAAAAGTGATAAAAAGATATTACCTACAGGTACCGCTGCTGGTGCGCAAGTGTTTTCAAAATATTGGTTAGCAGGAATAGAAAAAGAAAATAATAAGGTTAACGTAGGTTCGTTACCAAGATTTATTGTATCAGGTACTGCGACTCAAATAACAGCCAATCAAGTTAAAAAGCTTGAACAATCTGATGACTATAATGATGTAAATTTTATTGCGTTAGAAGCTTTTGAAATATTAAATGGTGTAAATGATGGTTTAGTTGAAAGAGTTGTTACAAATTTAAAAAGTGGAGTTACGGTATGTGTACATACATCAAATTTGATAGCTAATTTTGATGGATTTTCAGAGGATTCTTATAATGCCGAATTGACGAAAGAAAAGTTTGCAAGTATGATAACTGATTTTTTAGCAGAGTTAACTCAAAAAGTAACTGAGAAAATGGAAGTAATATTAATAACATTAGGCGGTGAAACTTCTTATAAATGTTGTAAGTCAATAAATTCAAATGAATTACAACTTGTGGATGAAGTTGCTCCTGCTATTTCAATTTGTTCTGATATTAATAGAAAATGGGTTATAACAAAATCTGGAAATTTAGGTAATAGTAATACATTAATTGAAATCTTAAAGTATTTAGAACATCATGAGTAAGTATTCTGAAAAAATTGCAATTTTAACGGGAGATCCTAATGGAATTGGAGCTGAAGTTACAGTAAAGGCTCTAAATCTTCTTAATTTGCCACCTAAGGATATTATCCTAATTTCTAATGATAAAATTTTAAATTCGGTAGGTAAATTATATAACAATTATGAAATTATAAATGTTGATTATAATTCTTCTATAAGATTTGGCGAAATTACAACTGAAGCTGGTGATTTTTCATATAATTGTATTAAAAAGGCTTGTGAGATAAGACCGAAGTTTATTGTAACAGCGCCAGTGTCAAAAGAGGCGTTACATTTGGCTGGTCATTGTTTCAATGGACAAACTGAGATATTGGAAAAATTTTTAGCACGAGATAGGCAAAAAGCTGAAATGCTTTTTGTTTCAAGAGATTTTAGAGTACTACTTCTAACAAGACATGTTGCACTCAAGGATATTAAAATTACTCAAGATATTATTATTGAAAAAGTTGAAAGATTAAGATATTATTTCCAAAATAAACTATATATAAAGAAACCTTCTTTTGCGCTATGTGCTTTAAATCCACATGCAGGTGAAAATGGAATCATTGGTAGCGAGGAAATAGAAATAATATTACCAACTGTAGAATATTTGAGAAAACGAGGTATTAATATAACCAATCCATTACCAGCTGATTCTCTATTTGTGAATGCTAGTAAAAGTTATGTTAACGGAGAAAAAATGCCTTATGATTGTTATATTGCTTGTTACCACGATCAAGGCTTAATACCTATAAAAACTATAGCTTCGGAAAAAACTGTAAATATGACAATTGGTCTTGATATTATAAGAACATCGCCATCACATGGAACAGCTTTTGATATTGCTGGGAAAGGGATTGCTTCTGCTGATTCAATGATAGAGGCTATAAAAACTTGTTTTGTTTAATGTTTTTATTTTTTACAAAAAAAACAGGTTCTATGATTATAGTACCTGTTTTTTTTGTAATGTCTTAATATATTATTAGAACATTAAACCAGCTTCTCTTGCTGCATCAGCCAATGCTGCAATTCTGCCGTGGTATAAGAAACCACCTCTGTCAAATACTACACATTCAACACCTTTAGCTAGAGCTTTCTTTGCGATTGCTTCGCCAACAACCTTAGCTGCTTCTACGTTACCTCCGTGAGCTAACTTTTCTTTAAGTTCTTTATCCACTGATGAAGCAGAACATACTGTAACATTCTTTTCGTCATCAATAAGTTGTGCATAAATGTGCTTTGTACTTCTGTAAACAGCTAATCTAGGGAATTCTGTTGTCCCAGCTAATTTAGTTCTAATTGTTCTGTGTCTTTTTTGAACTTTTGGTTTTCTAATTTCTTGTTTAATCATTTTGGTTATCCTTTCTACTCAAACCTTCTTGGGAAACAAGACCCAAGGGTTTATATGAGCATTTACTATTTTTAAAAGTTCCTGAAGCAAGTTCAGGATAAGATATCTGTAGCGTTCGCTAAGCTCACGAACATCTATCTTATTTTTTACCAGCTTTACCAGCTTTACGTCTAATGTATTCACCTTCGTATTTAACACCTTTTCCTTTGTATACTTCAGGTGGACGTTTGCTTCTGATGAATGCTGCAACATCACCAACTGCTTGTTTGTTAGTACCAGCAACTGTGATTTTTGTGTTAGCTTCAACAGAAAGAGTAATTCCTGTTGGAGGTACAATTAGAACTGGATGAGAGTAACCAAGAGCCATGTTTAGGTTTGAACCTTCCATGTTAGCACGGTAACCAACACCAACGATTTCTAATTTCTTTTCAAAACCTTTTGAAACACCTTCTACAGCGTTTGCAATAAGAGTTCTGAATAATCCGTGTAAAGCGCCAGTTTTTCTATCATTTGAGTTTGGTTCAACGATAATGTTGTTTTCAACAACTGAAACTTTAACTTCATCTCTATAAGCAACTGTTTCAGTACCTTTTGGACCTTTAACTGTTACTAAGTTGTTTTCTATCTTAACTTCAACTCCTGATGGAATTGCGATAGGTTTTTTACCAATACGTGACATAATATTTTCTCCTTTTTTTATCAAGCCTTTCTGCCAATTACGCTTGAATACTATTTACAAATCTACGGCATTGTTTTGCGCCTGTGCAATCGAAGATTGCTTCACTCCACTTCGCTTACGCTACATTTCGTAACGGCGCTGTCGTAGTGTTTCGCCCTGCTCGCATTTGCCTTCGCAAACGCGACACCGGCTCACACCGGCCTACGGCTTAGTAGATATAAGCTAAAACTTCACCACCAAGGTTTTCTTTTCTAGCTTTACGATCTGTTAATAGACCTTTGCTTGTTGAAACAACTGCAACACCAAGACCTCCAAGTACTTGTGGTAAGTTTTTAGCTTTGCAGTAGTTTCTTAAACCTGGTTTTGAAACTCTTTTTAAGCTTGTGATAACAGGTTTGTTGCATTCGTCATATTTTAATTCTATTGAAAGTGTTTTAACAACGCCTTCAACTTTTTCTTCATAGTTAGAAATAAAACCTTCTTCTTTTAAAAGTCTAGCTAATGCAACTTTTAATTTAGAAGATGGCATTTCTACTGAAGGGTGAGAAACTAAACTAGCGTTTCTAATTCTTGTTAGCATATCTGCTATTGGATCTGTATTCATTTGTACATCCTTTACTATTGTGGACTTCCACGATTTAGGCTGTAAGAAACCCAAACTATTTCTTTTCCCTATCGGGAGTATCCTATCTACTCGTTACTTACTAAGTTAATTGTTGCTCAATAAAAGCGTATCTTAGCAGTCTAACAAGCATATACTAACATATATAAAATTATTTTGCAAGTATTATTTAATCAATTGTAGGCAAATGTTGTCAAATATACCAGTAGGTTTAATTCCAAGTTTTGCTTGTAACTTTGCTTCTTCTATAATTTTAATATGTTGAATAAATTCTGTATTTTTGGGATTAGACTTTAGTACATGTAATATATAGTTCTGTATACTTTCAAGTATCGTATGCATAGGTAAATCTTTAGATAGTGCTTGTAATTTTTGTGAGATTACAAATACTTGATTTCGTTCTATTTCCCAATAATTATCAAAAATTCCAACTATTGAAGAGAAATCTTTATTTGGGTTAGGGCAAGATGGTACAAAAAAACATTGAGAACGAGAAATTATAGTAGATAATAAGTCCTCTTTATAACGAGTTAAAAATATAAAAGTAACTCCTGGTTGAGGTTCTTCTATGATTTTTAATAGAGAGTTAGCAGTTTCTGCTTGAAAATTTATTTGATTTAATCCAGCAATATTTCCTTCGTCATCTTTATCGCAAAAAATAAAGACTTTATGGAATTCAGATGCTGTCATTAAAGAATCTTTTATCATAGCTGATTGTTTTATTGAAATAACAGTCTTAGAGTCATCATCATCAGGTTTGTTATCCAATCTTGATATTGTTAATACAGCAGGATGTTTATTTTCATTAATCCATCTACAATTTAAGCAATCGCAGTCATCAGATTTATTGCTCGAACAGTTCAATAATCTTGCTATTTCTTTTGCTAAAATATATTGTGCTTCTAAATCATTACCATAAAACAATATTGCTTGAGGTAATGATTTTTCTGTAGATTTGAGAGCTTCGTTGAAATAATTTGTTAGAAACGAATATTTATCTGATAAGCGCAATTTCTACCTCCGAGACAATATCTAACGAGTCTGCAGTTTTTAATTTGCATTCTACATTAAAAAGGTTTTGTTTTAAGTTTATTAAATCTGAAGCTTTTGTTTGTTTAAGCTTTGCAAGCGTTTGTTTAACAACAAATTCATGCATTCCTGTTAGCTTAGATAACTCAAGAGTTGAACTTGTAGAACTTGTTTTTAGTATAATCCATTTTCTAAGCATTGTTTGTAAAGCTGCAAGAATTTCCAAAGGGTGTTTTTTATCAATAAGTTTCTTGAACTTTAATAGAGCTTTGTCTTTTTGATTTTTTATTATAAATTCGGTTATATTAAATAAATCTTGATTAGAAATAACAATTTCTTCTACCATCTTGAGGGTAATAATATTTTCAGGATAAGCTAATAATTTAAGTTTGTTTAATTCTATGTCGAATTGTCTTAAATTATTGCCAATTTGTTCAATCATTAAGGTTATCGCATCATCATTTATTGTAAGCCCAATATTTTTTTTAGCGTGGTTTTTAATCCATTGTGCTATTTCAGCTGTTTTATAGGTCTTATAGGGTGCAAACTCTTTTGTGTTAAATTTACTTAGTATTTTATATAATTTTCTTCTGCTATCAAGCTTTTTCCCTTCATCTCGAGGTAGCTTTACTACAAACACAACATCCAGTAATTCAGGGTTGTTTGATAAAGCGTTTTCAATATCATCTAGCTCATTATCTTCAAAAAAATTCTTTTGGGATGAAAAATACTTATCAGCATTAATAACAATTAACATATTTCCAAACATCATCGGAGGAGTTCTTAACAAATTTATAAGCTCAGCATAGTCAGGATTGTCGACAGCCTGAAAACTTAATGCTAAAAAATCCTGATTTAGCTTTGATTTCATACTCCCAATTTCTAAATCAATATTAAAATCTTCTTCACCATAGAAAAAGTATATCGCCATAAAGTGATTATACAATAAAAGATTTTAGAAATTCAACTTTTAATCTGTGCTTAAACCCAAGAAAACGAGCTTTATAAGATATATTGAGATTGATATCTTTATTTATAAATGTTGCTAAAAGCTCACTGTGTTTTTTATAAGAATCTAATTTTTCATCTATTGGCATTTATCACCTCTTTAGGCTAAAACTGCATCATCCGTAGTTATGTATTTTGCTGATTTTGCAACAACTCCATAACAAACCATTGTAAGTCTATTATTTAGAGCTAACATTGTTCTATAATTATTAGCTGACATATTCATTGATGCATACATATCATCTGCTGAAACTCTTGAAACTAATGAATCAGCCTCGTGATTGTCAACTTTTTCTTGTGCATATTTTTCTACTAATAATTTGTCGATAAAATCTCTTGCGCCAACAGCCATATTCTGCTCTCCTTTTTATTTCATATATTACTTATGTATATATAAAGTATTTCAAATTTAAAAAATTGCCTTTTTTGATATATATTGTTTAACAAAACTTTACAATTAATTTTTTTATTATATTTAATTCTCATAAATATTTTTGAGGTATAATGTTAGGTATGAAAAATATTATTTTTATTTTCGGGACACGTCCAGAAATAATTAAGTTGGCTCCTGTAATATTGACATTAAAGAAATATCCACAGGATTACAATGTTATTATTTGTAATACAGAACAACAAAAAGAGCTTTCTAACCAAACACTTGAATATTTTGGTTTAAAAGCTGATATAAATCTTGATTGCATGAGGGAAAATCAATCTTTAAGCTCAGTTCAGGCTAGGATTTTAACATCACTTGATAAAGTATTTAATGAAAATCTAATTGATGCAACCATTGTTCAAGGTGATACAATGACTGTGTTTTGTGGAGCTTTAACCAGTTTTTATCATAAGAAGCCTGTGTTTCATGTAGAAGCAGGATTGCGTTCCTATGATATCTATGAACCATTTCCAGAAGAAGTTATGCGTCAAATGACATCAAGAGTTGCAGATTTACATTTTGCACCGACTAATGTAAATAAATTAGCTTTAATGAAAGAGGGCATATCTTTGGATAAAATTTTTGTAGTTGGTAATACTGTTATTGATGCGCTTTTTTGTTTATCAGAAAAAACTGTTGAAAATTCAAAAAATTTCTTTGAAAGTCAAGGGATTACAATTGATGACAAGTTGGTTTTAGTAACTGCTCATAGGCGTGAAAATCATGGAGAGAGGATTGATAGAATAATTGATGCTATTTCTTATTTAGCTGAAAAATATCTAGATCATAGTTTTATAATTCCTGTGCATCCAAATCCAAATGTATATAACAAAATTAAAGACAGATTGAGTATTTATAAGAATATTCATTTACTAAAACCTTTAGATTATCCAAATCTTGTATATTTAATGAAAAATGCGAAGCTTATACTTACTGATTCTGGAGGAATACAAGAAGAAGCACCAACTTTTGCTTGTCCGACTTTAGTTATGAGATATGAAACAGAGAGAAAAGAAGGTATTGACGCTGGAGTTTCTAAATTAGTAGGTGCAGATTATGAAAAAATAATTATTGAAAGTGAAAAAATATTATCAAAAGATAAAGCATTAACTCGTTTAGAGGTGAAAAATCCTTACGGAGATGGCACGGCATCTATTCAGATAGAGAAAATTCTTAAAGAATATTTTAAATAAATATTATATAAATAAAAAAATAAGCTCTAGAAATTTCTAAGAGCTTATTTTTATGATTATTTTTAAAGCTTAACCAGCGTTTTGGATAGCAACAGCAACTGCAACAGTAGCACCTACCATTGGGTTATTACCCATGCCGATTACACCCATCATTTCAACGTGAGCAGGAACTGAAGAAGAACCAGCAAATTGAGCATCTCCGTGCATTCTACCCATAGTATCTGTCATACCATAAGAAGCTGGGCCAGCTGCAACGTTATCAGGGTGAAGTGTTCTACCAGTACCACCACCAGAAGCTACAGAGAAGTACTTTTTATTGTGTTCATAGCACCATTTTTTGTATGTACCAGCAACAGGGTGTTGGAAACGAGTTGGATTTGTTGAGTTACCAGTGATTGATACGTCAACACCTTCTTTAATCATAATTGCAACACCTTCTGATACGTCATCAGCTCCATAGCAACGAACTTTTGCTCTTTCACCATCTGAGAATGGAGTTTCTTTAACGATTTTTAATTCGCCAGTTTTAAAATCATATTCAGTTTCAACAGCTGTAAAACCATTGATTCTTGCGATGATGTAAGCGGCATCTTTACCAAGACCATTTAAGATAACTCTTAAAGGGTTTTTTCTAACTTTGTTAGCATTTCTAGCAATACCAATAGCACCTTCTGCAGCTGCAAAAGATTCGTGTCCAGCTAAGAAACAGAAACAATCAGTTTCTTCTCTCAATAGCATAGCTGCTAAGTTACCGTGTCCAATACCAACTTGGCGTCTATCTCCAACAGAACCAGGTATAGCAAAAGCTTGTAAGCCTAAACCAATTGCTTCAGCTGCTTCAGCTGCTGTTTTAATACCTTTTTTAATAGCGATAGCTGCACCTAGAGTATAGGCCCAAGATGCGTTATCGAAAGCTATTGGCTGAATGCCTTTAACAATTGCATCTACATCGATGCCTTTTGATAGACATAAATCACGAGCTTCTTCTAAATTTTTAAAACCATATTCAGGTAAAACTTTTTTAAGAGTAGCTTCGCGTCTATCTTGTCCTTCAAATTTTACTGTCATAATTTATTTTCCTTTTTATTTTATTTTACTATTAACGTGAGTCGTGAATTGAACCGTAAATTAATGCTCGATTCACAATTCACGGTTCTTGAATTACGAATCGATTAATTTTAATTATTCTTCACGAGGATCGATGTATTTTACAGCATCTGCAAATCTGCCGTAAGTACCGATATTCTTTTCGAATGCTTCTTTATGATCAACCCCTTTTTTAATAGCATCCATAACTTTGCCTAGGTTAACGAATTGGTAACCGATAACTTCGTCATTTTTATCTAAACCTAGTTTTAAGATATAACCTTCTGTTAATGAAAGGTATCTAACACCTTTTTGTTTAGTTGAATGAATAGTACCTGTCATAGAGCATAAGCCTTTACCTAAGTCTTCAAGACCAGCACCGATAGGTAATCCGTTTTCAGAAAAAGCAGATTGAGTTCTTCCGTAAACGATTTGTAAGAATAATTCTCTCATAGCTACGTTGATAGCATCACAAACTAAGTCTGTGTTAAGAGCTTCTAAGATTGTTTTACCTGGAAGTATTTCACCAGCCATAGCTGCAGAGTGAGTCATACCAGAACAACCAATTGTTTCAACAAGAGCTTCTTGGATAATGCCTTCTTTAACATTAAGAGTTAATTTGCATGTACCTTGTTGAGGTGCGCAACATCCACAACCGTGAGTAAGACCAGAAATGTCTTTGATCTCTTTACATTTTGTCCATTCACCTTCTTGAGGGATTGGAGCTGGAACGCCTTTAACACCACGGCGAACACAGCATTGATTTTCAATTTCATGTGTAATTTCTATTTTGCCCATTTGGACCTCCTTATAAATCAAAAAATAAGCTAATCCTCTTTTGATTTATTATATAACAAACAAAAATTACAAGCATGTATTTTTTAGATTGCAGATGTTAGGTCATCGACAAAATCTTTCATATCCACTACAAAATTTTTACTAAATACATTGTATGCCATTGTTGCATTTCTTTTTGCAAAATTTAAAAAATCGGAATTAGTTCCAGCTCCAGATTTTAAAAGGTTTGAAAAATAATCATTTTGATTAATTTCTTTAAATTCAATTGGTTGATTAATATATTCTTCTCTAGATAAATTATCACCTAAAATTTCAAATTGGTCTTGTACAGCTTCTGCAAACTCTGTTCCTTCCAAAGGCTCTATGTTAAGACCAGCTGGCATGCCCATGTTGCCGACAAAATTATTTTGCACAACATTTTGAGATGAATTCATCTGCTTATCTAAGAGTCTTGAGAATGTATCATCGTCCAAATCAAAACCAGTTGGCCTAGTTATTCCACTAAGACCTGATGTTGATATTTGGTTAATTAAATTTTCTACTAAACTCATATTTTGAGTTTAGTAGAATTTGATAGTTCTGACATCCTCTTGAAAGAGTAAAATGTATTTACGATTTTTATTTTAATACGTGATTTTTTGCCATTTCAATTAGTTTATTTTTTAAGTGAGAATTGCTAAATTCTAATGTTTCTTTTGCTTTTAAAATATAATATTCAGGAGAAACAGTTTTGACGTCATAACCTAAGCCATTCTTAGCATTATAACAAACATACTTTAATAATTCTTTTAAATTACTTGTAGCTAATCTAAAATCTTCTACTGAAGGATTTTTTATACCATATAATTTGGGGATGTATTCTTCTTTAGGTTCATAGACAAAACATTTAATTTTAGACGGGTTTTTACTGTCTTTTAGGGCAATTTTAAGTGCAGTTATTGTTACAGGATCTTTTTCTATCATTTCTTCTAATATTTTTCTTGTTTTTTTATCAGATGCAAAATCTGCCTTGAAATTTGGGTTAGATTGACGAATAGCTGTATTTAGATTTAGTTGCTTAGGGTTTTCTCCTTAATTATTAATTACAACAAAACGTCTAAAAAAATAATTTGCTAGTTAAAAAATAGAATTTGCACAAATATAAGAAGTTGACCAAGCGTTTTGTAAATTATACCCACCACAAAATCCATCGATGTTTAAAATTTCTCCAATAGCGTATAGTCCAGAAAAATTTTTTATGCCCATTGTTTTTGGATTAATTTCATTCAAATCAATTCCACCAGCAGTTACAGTTTCATCTCCTTTGTTTGTACCGATTATGTTAATTTCAAAATTGTGTATTTTATTTAGAATTAAATCTCGAGTTTTGCCATTTATTTTATGGGCTTTTGTTGTTTCATCTATATCATTTAAAATATAGTTTATAAGTTTAGCTGGTAAATATTTGTTTAATATGTTTTTTATTTCTTTATGAGGATTGTTATCCAAAATCTCTTGTAAATCCTTTAAATCAGGTGCTAAATCAAAATTTAGGATATATGGTGTTTTTTTAAAAGCTTTTATTGAAGAAATTGTATACACTAAAGGACCAGAAACTCCAAAATGAGTAAATAATAAATCTTCATAAATATTATTATAAGTAACATTTTTAACTACAGTACCACTTAGAGTTTTAAAATCTTCTTTTGTATTTAGACCAACAAGCGAAGGTCTTTGCTCAACAGTTTTTATTCCTAAATTATTAACTAACTTTAATCCAGAGTGTCCTCCAATCGCTAAAATTACTATATCAAACAAGTACTGAGCTTTGTTTGTTATAATTTTAAATCCAGGATTTAATTGTACGATTTCTGTAACTTCTTCTTTTACAAAATTAGCTTTTTGTATATTCTTTAGAATATTCTCTCTAACAATTTTTGCGCTATTTGATTTTGGGAAAATTCTACCATTTTCTTGAGCGTAAGTTTCGATACCCATTTTTTTAAAAGTTTCTATTGTATTTAAAGTGCTGTATTTTGAAAAAATAGAATAAAGAAACTTTTCTCCTCTAGGATAGCTTTTTACTAACTCTTTAAAATCATATTCTGCATGAGCAAGGTTACAACGACCTCCTCCAGTTGGTAAAAGAGTTCTAAGAGGTGCGCCTTTATCAAAAAGTGTGATGCTTAAATTTTCTTTTTCTATAATTGGTTGATTAAGATTGTGGCTAATTATGTTGTTTGTGTTATTTAATAAAAAATAAGCACACATACAACCTGATGCACCTGCTCCAATAATGGCGATATTTTTAAATTCGTGTACCATATAAACAAACCATTTCTGGGTTTTCTATATCATCATATAAGCTCTCAACAGTTCTGCCAAAGAACGGATGAACAAAATCTTCGGCAATTTCTAGCATTGGCACAAGCATGAATGCTCGTTTATGAAAATATTTGTGTGGAATTGTTAAATCATTATTATTGATAATAAGGTTATCATAAAAGACAATATCAATATCAAGTGTTCTATCAGAATAGCCTTTATTGTTTTTTCGCTCTCTGCCCAAAAGATTTTCAATATTTTGACATTCTTTTAGTAAATCTAATGGTGATAAGCTTGTTGATATTTGAACAATTGCATTTAAAAACCAATTGTCAGATTCCATTCCCCAAGGTTCTGTTTCATAGAATGAGGAAGTTGTTACTATGTTAATATTTTTATTCGCACCTAATAAGCTAGTCGCCTGTTGTATGTAGCCGACTCGATCTCCTAAGTTTGAACCTAATGATAAATAAACTATAGCCATACACTTATTTTATATTTCAAAATATGTTTATGTCAATAAAAAAACCTTCTTGAAGAAGAAGGTTTTTTTATTACTTATTGCCGTAGCGTTTGTTAAATCTTTCAACTCTACCTTCAGAGTCAAGGATTTTTTGTTGTCCAGTATAAAATGGATGGCAATTTGAACAAATTTCAACTGTAATATTATCAACTACAGAACCAGTTTCTATTTCATTACCACAAACGCATTTGATAACTGTTTTTTTGTAATCTGGATGTAATTCTTTTTTCATTATAGACCTCTTTCCTTCAAGATTCCAAACTTGAAAAGTAATGTATTATTTCGACCAATTATATAATAGTACTATAAATTTTTTTTTGCAAGTATTTGTTCTATATTTTGCATTTATATTAATAAATTTTTCTTTTATTTTAAAGAGCTTAAATAAAGTAATTGATTGCTATTTTAGTTGAAAGATTATAAAATAGTAATCAATGAAATATCTTAAATTAAATAAAGAACAAATATTAATATCAATAGATAGATTGACTCGGTTTAAAAACACTAAAGAAAAGTATATGAGAGTGTTTTGTGATATTTTAAGCTCAAATTTAATTGAGCCAAAGTTGAAAAAGACTGAAATTATTAATTTAGATTTTTCTCAAATTGCAGAATGGGTTTCTGTTATAATTAACGACTCATTAGAAGATTTTGAAGTTAATACAAAAATTAATGATTTTATAAAAAACTATGAAAATCAACTTTTTGTTAATGACATAGAGACGCAAAAATTGTTGAATAATAATATTAATTATTTAGGAATTATAAATTTAATATCAGACGATATGCCTATTAATCTTATATGGCTAAAAAATATAATCAAAACTGTTGTCGATAATAATTTATCTAGTATTAATAATGATATATTAAGTTTACGTAGAGCGAAACTTCTAAAATTTCCAATAAAACAAGTTATATTAGTAGAAGGAATTACAGAAGAAATATTATTACCTAAATTTTCACAATATTTGGGTTTTGATTTCTATGCAGAAGGTATCCAAGTTATTGCAGCTGGTGGGAAAAATCAGGTTGTTAAAATGTATTATCAACTTGCTACAGAATTAAAAATCCCAATATTTGTATTGTTAGATAATGATGCTAAGGATAATATTGAACAAATAAAGCCAAGATTAAGAGATATTGATAAAATACATTTATTGTCAAGTGGAGAGTTTGAAGATTTATTACCTAAAACCCTCATAATTAAGACTGTAAATTCTCATTTTAAGAACTTTTTATCAATTGCAGAAGCTGATTTGGATGATAATTTATCCAACGCAAAATCTCTTGAAGAGCTTTTTAGAACAAAAGGTTTGCACGAGTTTAAAAAAGCAGAATTTGCAAAATTAGTAAGAGATATGATAAATTCAGATAAAGATATTTCAGTTGAAATTAGAAATATCATTGAAGAAATTAGGTTAATAAAATAAATAGTACAAAATAAGAAATTTTTATTATAATAATTAATAGGATTAATTAAGGAGTGAAATATGAAAAGAATTTTATCAACATTATTAACTTTAGGATTTATAACTCTTTCTGCTAATGCTTGGGATGCCTATGAAAGGGTTTCTGTTGTTGGAAAGACGTTACTAGAAAAAAATTCTTTACCAACAACAATAACATTTAGTATTGTAGAAGGCATTGCTGATAATTCAGAAACAATAAGCAATAATGTTATTAATATATCAAAAGAAGACTTAAAATATGCTGGTAATGATAGCGAGGTAGCTGCAGTTGTTTCTAATGAGCTAGGACATATTATAAATGGACAAACTTCAAAAAATAAAATGAGAGAAATTGCAAAGGCTGCAATTACAAGTAAGTTAAGTGCTGATAATATAATTACAACTGCTGCAAATAGTGAATATATAACAAATAAAACAAATTTAAACGATGAAATGTCTGCTGATATAACTGGTATTGATTTAATGTGCAAAACTGGTTATAACCCATTAGCAATGGTTGTATTGATTACAAAAAGACCGACTACAAATACATTAGAAACTCTACAAGGAAAACCAAATAATTCAGAACGAGCAATGAATGCGTTTGATTATTTAACTTATGCTTATTCAAGTAAGGTTCAAGCAGGCTATGGTTGTCAAGAATATAGAAATTTCCTTACTTATGCAACTCCAATAGTAAATGCAAGAAATAGCAATACTAAAAAATTAGCTAAGTTTAATAAACAACAAGCTAAAAATCAATCAAAACGAGCAAAAGATATCGCAAGTTATAAAAATACAGGCATGAGTGGTTGGGATATGTCATATAGCTTGTTACAATCTTTTACTCAGCCAAAGTAACACTAATTGGCTCATTTTTTTAATATAAAGAGGAATCTTGTAATAACAAACAAAATTTTAACTTGAGACTTGCAAAAGTATTTTGTTTGTCGTAAGATACTCTTACGGCGACATGGCCAAGTGGTAAGGCAGAAGCCTGCAAAGCTTTTATCCCCCAGTTCGAATCTGGGTGTCGCCTTTTTTGATTTTTATAACTAATCACAATTAAAGAGTATATGGAAAGTTTAGAGTTAAATCAATTCTGGGAGCAAATAAAAGGGGAGCTTATCAAAGCTTTGCCAGAAAATGCTTTACCGTGGGTTTATCCTTTAGAGATATCTGGTTATGATAAAGGTGTTGTTACTGTTGTAACAGGACAACTCATGGGACGAGATTTGCTTCGAAAAAATCATTATAGACAAATTGTAGAAGTTTTAAAACAAGTAACAGGAGATGAAAAATCTGATATTGTTATAATTTATGATGCAACTGCAGCAAAGACATTGAAACGAGAAAATGAAAAACTTCAAAAAAAAGTTGCAACAGCTGTAATGAAAGAACAAGCTATGGAAAATCTTTCGTATATGCAGTCTGCTTCTAATCTTAATTTAAAATATAAATTTGAAAATTTTGTAGTTGGTGAGAATAATAAGTTTGCACATGCTGTTGCCATGGCAGTAGCTAAAGCGCCTGCACAAAAATATAACCCTTTGTTTATATACGGAAATTCAGGGTTAGGTAAAACACATTTAATGCAAGCTATAGGTCATTATACATTATTTAATAACCCTAAATTAAAAGTTAAATATACAAAAACTGAAGATTATATAAACGATTTTATTTCAAATTCTCGAAACAGTAAAGATCAAGTTGAGAATATGTCTAAATTTAATCGTAAATATACGAATATAGATATTATATTAATAGATGATATTCAGTTTATTGAGGGAAAGAAAAAGACAATGGATCAAATGCAACATACATTTGATAGCTTATATAATAAAGGTAAGCAAATTGTTATAACTTCTGATAGGCTTCCAAAGGATATCCCAAATTTAACTGCAGCGCTTGACTCTAGGTTTGCTATGGGGTTGATGGTTGAATTAGTAGCGCCAGATGAAAATACAAGGTTTGAAATTATTAAAAAGTTAGCTCAAGGAAATGATTTAGTATTTGAAGAAAACGCTCTTCGATATATCGCAAAAAATTATACAAAAAATGTTCGAGAGCTAGAAGGTGCTTTTAATAAAGTTTGTGCATTTGCAGAAATTACAGAACAATCGTTAAGTTTAAAGCTTGCTAAAGAAGTTTTAAAATGTGAAGAAAAAGCTAATGAGATAGATATTGAAAGAATTGCTCAAGTTACAGCACAATATTATGATGTAGATTTGGATGATTTAAAAGGTTCTGCTCGTAGTCAGAAAATATCAATAGCAAGACATATTGCAGTGTATTTGGCACGTGAGATTACGGAAAAGAGCTTTGCTAGTATTGCAGAATTTTTTAATAAAAAGCATACTACAATAATGTTTGCGTATGAAAAAATAAAGAAAGAAATAGTTACTAACAAAGATTTTTCTATTGCAACTAGGGAAATTAAACAGGCATTGAAAGTAATGTAGCCGTGTTCGGTAGTCGTCAAAGAAATGATTTTATGATAATTATTTAGTAAAGTAAAATTATTTATAGAGGGATTATGCTAGATAATATCAAGTATTTAATGAGTTTAAAAACTGTAGATAAGAATATTCTTGAAGGGAATTTTGAGCTTGCTTTAAAAAAACTGAATTTTTTAATAAAAGAGGATTATAAACCTTCGATAACGTATTTGAAACGTGGTAAATTGTGTAAAAAAATATTAATGTATGATTACGCATATTCTGATTTTACTTATATTATTGGACATTGTGCGCAAAAAAAAGAAGCATTTTATGAAAGACTTTTTTTAAACTATGAAATCGCAAATTACTATGAAGCAATAACTGATGCTAATACTGTTTTAAGTTGGGATGAGGATAATTTTGATGTAAAAAGAATTAAACTATTATCTCTTATTTTTTCATCACAAGATAGTATAGCTATTGATTTTATAATGGAAATATTTGATTTTCATAAATATAAAGCTATTCATTTTTTGTTTAATGAAGTAGCTTTAACTCTAGCAAAAGATGAATATAATCGTTCAATGCGTTTGTTAGAAATAATTGATTTGATAGATAAAGATAATCCGATTAAATTACTAAAAGAAGCTAATATTTATGGACTTATTGGAAATAAAGAAAAACAAAAAGAAATAATTTCTAAAATTGAGTCTATTTTTCCTAAATATTTTGTTTCACATTTTCGCTTCTCAGATATGTATCAAGATAAAGATTTATTAGAGATTAGTTTTTTATTAGAACTTGAAGTTTTTGATAAACAAGGCTTGTTTTTATACCCTTTTAGAGTTCTTGAGGGGTACAAAAATTATCTAGAAGGTCATATTATTGATTCAAAAGAATGTTTTGAGAAAGCTATCACGATAAATCCTGCAAAACCTGAAGGATACGTTTTGTTAGCTCAAACTTTGCAATTAATGTCTGGTTATGACAGTCCTGACTATCGAATTCAAGCTGAAGAAAGTTATAAAAAAGCTATGGAAATTTATCAAAAAGAAAATTTGTTAGAAAAAGTAGAAGATATGAAGCGCCAGTTAAAACACTTAAATTCTTCTTTAAATCTTAAATAGTATTTATATAATTAACTTTTGAACTAGTAATTGGTTGGTAGTAATCAACCTTATTGATAGAATAAGAATCTACTATTGGTGAAGGTGGCATTATTGAGCCTTTAAATAATGCAAATGACATTCTGCGATAAAATTTATTTAGCCATTCAATTTTTTGGTCTTTAGAAACATTTTTTTTCTTTTCATATATAAATTGTGTATTTATTAAGTCTTTATAGCTTTCTTGCTTGTTTTCAATTCTCCAAATGATTTCATCTAAAAATTCATAAGGCATCAGAGCGTCCTCTGCACAAAGAGATTTCCCTGTATTTGGATCAATCGCAAGCTCTGCTCCAGGTTTTTTTAAAATAATAGATTCAGGAATAACATTTTTATCTTTTCGATTAGCATTCATCCAGCGAGCAAGTGCAAAAAGCTTTGTTTTAGTAATATCAGCTATAGGAGCAAAACCTCCTGACATATCTCCGTTTATAGTTGCATACCCCATATACAGCTCAGATTTATCTGATGTAGCTATTGAAATGCAAGACTCAAACTCATTCGCTATTCCAAATAAAAACATTGCTCTAGAACGAGCCTGAATATTATCTGGTGTAAAAGATTGTTTGTATCGGCAATTCCAATTTTTTTCAATATCTGAAAATAAATTATTAAGACAAGACTCTGTTGTTGTATACATTTCTTTTATTGATGCTTCTGCAAATCTTATACCGAGGTTTTCTGCTAGTTTTTGTGCATCAGATTTGCTTTCATCGCTTGTAAGCTTAGAAGGCATTGAAATTCCAAAAACATTTTCTTTACCTAACGCATCAGCTAACAATACAGCGCAGACTGTTGAATCTAAGCCCCCAGATAATCCTAAGACAGCTTTTTTTAATCTACATTTAAAAAAATAGTCTTTTATAGATTGAACTATTGATTTATAGACTCGTTCTAAATCCCAATCATAATCAAGGGAAAATTCCGAAGGTGCTTCCTGTGGTTCTATAGAATAAATTTTTCCAATTTTGCGAAATGGATTTACTACTAATAATTGTTCTTCAAAGTCTATAGCTCTAGCAAAAATTTTTCCGTTTTCATCACAAGCGATACTTTGTCCTGCATAGGACCAACCATCAATTGAACCGACTTGGTTTATTTCCAATATAGGACGTTTAAATTTAATAGAAAGCTCTTTTATATATTTTTCTCGTGAATATTGAGAACCCATTCTTGAAATGATTGCAGAAGGCTTTATAAAAAATTCGACCCCATCGTGAAATTCTTTCGATGTTATATATTCACAGTCTTTTATTATTTTATCAATTCTACCATTTCGTAATATTGCAAATGCGTGTTCTTTATTTTTATTTACAAAACTTATTAATGCAGATGTCTTTTTGCAATTTATAGCGATTTTCTCTAAGCATTTCATAGATTCTTCAAGAATAAATGGATAACGATTAATGAAATCATACATTTCAAATCCTAAAATAGTATTTTTAGGAAATGCTATTATGTCGAGTTCTAGCAATTCTGCCTGCTTAATATACTCAATGATTTTCTTACTATTATGTTCTAGGTCTCCTGCAATTAAATTTATTTGTGCTAGTCCAATAAAACCACCTAACTTTATATATTCTTTTAATTCAGAGTCTAAAAAATTCATGAGTAAATTCTCCTATTTATTCAATTTTAACATAATTAAATCGAAGAGATGAAAGAAATTTATAGAAAATATCTAGAAGGTTAATTTTTAGTAAATCATTATGAACTAAACTAAAAAGCAACTTCTTGCAAGATTTTTGAAGATTTCGTTTTCTTATTAGTATGGATTTTTATATATTCATCAAGTAGGTTAAAGCAAACTTGACAAACCTTTTCCGTTGCTTTTTTGTCATAATCACTTTCGTAATCAAAATCAAATTGTAACATTGCTTCTAAAAAGTCTCTTATTTTATGGTGCATTTTTAGTTTTACACCCAAATGCTCGTTGCATTCTATACAAATAATTCCACCCATTTGAGATGAAAAATACATTTCTTCATCTAAGACTCGTTCACGACAACAAAGACAAGTGTCTAATTCAACGCAAAAACCCATAATTAATAAAAGTTTTAGTTGAAACTTAATAACAGCAATCAAGGCATCTTTTTTTTCTTCTGCATAAGAAATTCTATTAAGAGCTTTGTAAAGTAAGTCGTAAATCTCTTCGGAAGCATTTTCAGTACCCTCTCCAAAATTCATAATAAGTTCAGATACATAAGAAGAAAGCATAAGTTTGTCAAAATCTTCTCTTGTTTTTTTAAAATTGTTAAGCGTTTGAGCTTGAATAATAGTATCCATAGAACGTCCTTTTAGTAGCTGTAATGAATTTGCAACTAATAAATCCATTCTTGCACCAAGCTTACTTTTTGGTTTTTTTATTCCTTTAGCTACTCCTTTAATTAAACCATTTTCTTTAGAATACATTACAATAATTTTGTCAGCATCATTTAAGTTATATGACTTTAAATTAATAGCTTCTGTTACATAGTTATTCATAATAAGCTCTAGTTCCTTGATAGACTCCTTTAAATATTTTTTCTAGCTCATTTACATCATTAGAATTTGCGAGAGCTTCTTCTTGAGAGATGAAATCTTTAGCCACAAGATTTGCTAATGATAAATTCATTGAAACCATATCATCAATATTTGTATCATTAATTAATTCATAAATCGCATCACAGTCATCTTTATTTATATAGTCTCTAATTGTAGGTGTTACAACCATTATTTCACAAGCTGGATATCTTTTATTATTTTTTTCAGAATAGATTAGTTTTTGTGCGATAGTAGCTCTTAAAGTGTCTGCAAGTTGACGTCTAACAATATCTCGATCAGATTCATCAAACATGTTAATTATTCTGTTAATAGTTTGTACGGCATCATTAGTATGAAGTGTTGAAAATACTAAATGCCCAGTCTCGGATGCTTTCATCGCTGCAGACATTGTTTCTTTATCTCTTATTTCACCAATGAATATCACGTCAGGGTCTTGTCTTAATGCGTATTTTATCCCATCAGAAAAACTTGCTGTGTCAACCTCAACTTGTCTTTGTGAAATAATACCTTTTTTGCAATTATATACATACTCAACAGGGTCTTCGATTGTTACAATATGTTTTGATTCATTCAAACAAATTTGATTTATTAAAGATGCAATCGTTGTTGATTTCCCACTACCAGTAGGTCCTGTTATTAATATAATCCCATTTTGATAATTGACTATACTGTTAAGAACATCTGGTAAATTTAATTTATTTAGCATTGGTATTTCATAAGGTATATTCCTTATAACTAGAGCTGGATTTCCCATTTGTCTGTTATAATTAACTCTAAATCTTGAGCAACCTTTGATTTCATACATGAAATCAATATCACAACGCGCGGTTATATCATCAATTAATGACGTTGGAACAATTGTCATTATTGCCCTATCCATGTCCTCTTTTGTTAAAGGTGGCATGTTGGTTCTTTTTATATATCCATTTTTTCTTATAAATGGTGGATATCCTACTTTTAAATGTTCATCAGATGCTTCTGTTGCTATTGCACTCTTTAAAAACTGTACTATATTAAAACTTGTATCACTCACTGTAACCTCTATAATTATTACAATCCCTTCTCTAATGGATTTTATCATAATACCATTTAATGTTCTTTTTGACAAATTCTTTACAAAAATATATTAAAAGAGGATAGTAAATAAGCTATCCTCTAAAAAATATTAAATAATATCTTTATTTTACTTTAACTTTAGGTACTACTGACATGCCAGGAATTATTGAATATTCGTTTGTGTTAATTTTTTCGGTAAACACAATCTTTACTGGTATTCTTTGTACGATTTTAACAAAAGAGCCTACGGCATTTTCTGGAGGGAATAAGCTAGCTTTTGCTCCAGTACTTCTTTGAATAGAATCTACTTCTCCTTTAAATGTTTTTTTGCTATATGTATCTATTTTAATATCAACAGGCTGTCCTTTTTTCATGTTTTCTAATTGAGTCTCTTTGAAATTAGCAATAACCCATACATCATTAGGTACTATAACAAACAATGGAGTGCCAGGTTGAACCATCATACCGACTTCAACTTTTTTATTAGATACTGTGCCATCAATTGGTGCAATTATATCAGTATATTCAAGAGCTAACTCTGCAGCTCTTTTTTGAGCTTTTAATACATTTAACTCTGCATCAGCTACTTTTGAAAGCTTAGATGTATCTTTTGAGAATATAGCTTGTTCTGCAGTCGTTTGTTTAGCTGAAACAGCCTCTAAGTAGGTAATAGCTTTGTCTAATGTTTGTTTTGAGACAGCACCAGCTTTGTATAAATTTTGATATCTTTCTACATCTTTTTGAGCAAGCTCAATCTCTGAATTTGCAGCGTTTAAATTTGCGTAAGCATTCTGTTGATTTAGTAAAGCTTTTTCATAAGCAGCAGTTGCTTGTTCTAACTTTACTTGATAATCTATCTTATCAATAACGGCAACAACGTCGCCTTTTTTTACTGGCTGGTTGTCTTTTACCAAAACCTTTACAATTTGACCACTAACTTTTGGAGAAACCGAAACTGTCGTGGTTTCAACATAAGCATCGTCTGTTGATTGATACTTCATTGCTTCTATAATTAAAAAGCTCGATATTATTATAGCTAATATCGAAAATAATATAACCCAATATCGCTTTGTATGTAATTTGTTTTCATCTTTTTCTATTTGTTCTTCGTTCATTATTTTTTTCCTTTATATATCTATATCAACAGTTTCCTCTAATACTTCTCGTAAATCTTTTAATAATTTCCCTAGTTTAGCCAAATCGGTATTAACTATGTTATTTTCAACTAACCTATGATGTGGTTCTAATTTCGCATAAGTTTCTTTATAAATAGCCTTGCCGTTCTCTGTAATTGAAACTATTTTTACAGGTCTATTATTCTTAACAGTCAATTCACGTTTTACAAGACCTTTTGCTTCAAGAGTATCAAGTAATTTTCCAGTGTTAGCTCTGTCTTTTAATATCAGTTTTGCCAAGTCTCGCTGACAAAGCTCTTTGTTTGCGAGTATAGTATCTAATGTGGAAAATTCTTCGATTGTTAAGCCAAGTCCAAGTTTCCCAAATAATTGAGTGCCAAGCATTTTCGCATAACGAGCTGTTAACTCTATTTGGTAAAATATTGTATCAGTAAAATGCTTAGTTTCTGAATTCATAAATCAACTTTCTTGTCAATCCTACAAATAAAGTATGTTGTTCAAACAACATGTTGCTTTTGCAACATATCTATGCTAACATTGTTTTTATAAAAAATCAAGTACTTGGAGATTAAAAATTATGAAAAGATTAATGTCAATGGTCATAATAGCATCGCTAACTTTATCTTATGCTTGTCCAGCTTTAGCTATAGAAAATATAGATGATAAAAAGAGGCTGAAAAAAGAAAGAATTTCACCAGCTGTTAATAAATTTGAATATATCAATTTGTCTTGGTGGAATAGTTTTAATGATGAGCATTTAAACAATTATATTATCAGAGCTATAGAAAATAACAAAGATTTAAAAATATCAACACTAACATTAGAAAGCTTTTATCAAAATGTTGTCGCTCAGTGTTCTGCTCAATTACCAACAATCAATGCAGGTTTTCTACCAGGACTGTCTGATTTAGGAAACGGTGCTACTGATACTTATGCGTTTCCAATATTTGCTAGTTGGGAATTGGATATTTATGGCAAAAATAGTAACAAGACAGAGTCTATGCGTAAATTATGGGAAGTGTCTGCGCTTGATGAAAGGGCAACTCATATATCAATAGCTTCTGCAGTGGGAAGTACTTATATAAATATAGTTAAATTAGATGCAATGATTGATTTACAAGATGATATAGTTAAGCTTAGAAAAGAAATTTATGAAATGATGTAAATTTCTAA
>JAGBXP010000044.1 GCA_017629215.1 bacterium
ATCGAATTTTTTAAGTTCTGCTTGACCAGCAGCAGCCATACAAGCAGTAATAGCAGCTGTTAATGTTGTTTTACCGTGGTCAACGTGGCCTACTGTACCTACGTTAACGTGTGGCTTAGTACGTTCAAACTTTTCACGTGCCATGAGATTAATCTCCTTCTTTGATTAAATATACTACGTTAACTTACTATCTAAGTTATACAATATATTTTATTATCTCAAAAAATATTGTCAATCATGTAGAACTAGGTAACTAGAAAAGTCCAACACAAAATGCAAAATTTTTAAGATATAAAAAAATGTATACTTTATTCCTGTTTATGCTATACTTATAAATATATTTAGACTTTTAAATCATGAGGGGGATAAATGACACAGAATTATGATGCGAGTAATATACGTGTATTAGAAGGGCTTGAGGCAGTTAGATTACGTCCTGGGATGTATATTGGCTCAACTTCACAACGTGGTTTGCACCACTGTATTTATGAGATTGTAGATAACTCTATTGATGAATCTTTAGCTGGTTATTGTACCGAAATCCACGTAACTATACATAAAGATAATAGCGTAACCGTTGAGGATAACGGTCGTGGTATTCCTGTTGATATTAAACCAGATAGTGGAAAATCTGCTCTTGAAATCGTACATACAGTGCTTCACGCTGGTGGTAAGTTTGGTGATGGTGGATATAAAGTATCAGGAGGACTTCACGGTGTTGGTGCATCTGTTGTAAACGCACTTTCTGAAAAAATGGTTGTCGAAGTATCTCGCGCAGGCTTTGTTTGGAAACAAGAATACCTAAGAGGTGAACCTCTAGCTCCTGTTGAAAAAACAGTTCCTACAACCAAGACTGGAACAAAATCTACTTTCTGGTTAGATCCTGAAATCTTCACAGAAACAACTGATATCGATGTAGATGTTGTTGCTACTCGTTTTAGAGAAATGGCGTTCTTAAACAAAGGTCTAAAAATTGTTCTTCATGATGAAAAAGGAAATAAAGAAGAAATTTTCCATTATGAAGGTGGTATTGGAAGTTATGTTACATATCTAAACCAAAACAAGACTGTTTTGTTTGACGAACCAATTTATATTGACAAAACTGTTGATGGCATGGCTGTAGAAGTAGCTATGCAGTATACTGATTCTTATAACGAATCAATTTTATCTTTTGCAAACAACATTAATACACACCACGGTGGAACTCACTTAACTGGATTTAGAAACGCTATTACTCGTGTATTAAATGATTATGCGAGAACAAATAAAATTCTTAAAGATTCTGAACAAAACCTTTCTGGAGATGATGTTAGAGAAGGATTAACAGCAATCGTTTCTGTAAAAATAGGAAATCCAGAATTTGAAGGTCAAACTAAAGAAAAACTTGGAAACCAAGAAGCAATGGGTGCTGTACAAGACGTTGTAAGAGAAAAATTGCAAGAATGGTTAGAATTCAACCCTAAACTTGCTAGAACAATTATTGAAAAAACTCTTCAAGCTCAACGTGCAAGAGAAGCTGCTCGTAAAGCTAGAGAGCTAACAAGAAGAAAATCTGTTCTTGAAAACTCAACTCTTCCGGGTAAACTTGCTGACTGCTCAAACAGAGAACCAGAAAAATGCGAAATCTACATAGTTGAGGGTGATTCTGCAGGTGGTTCAGCAAAACAAGGAAGAAATAGAATGTTCCAAGCTATTTTACCTCTTAGAGGTAAAATCTTAAACGTAGAAAAAGCTCGTCTTGACAAGATTTATGCTAATAATGAAATTCAATCAATGGTACAAGCTTTCGGTATTACAATTAGTAAAAACGAGGAAGAATTTAACCTTGAAAAATTACGTTACCACAAAATCATTATCATGACCGATGCTGACGTTGATGGTGCGCACATTAGAACATTATTGCTAACCTTCTTCTTTAGATACGCAAAACCACTTATTGAAAATGGTTATGTATATATTGCGCAACCACCATTATTCAAAGTTACTCAAGGCAAGACTTCTGAATATCTATACGATGAACATGCTCTTGATAAAATGCTCAAAGAACGTGGTATTAAATCTTTAAGCTTATCTGATAAAACAAAATCTAAGACAAAAGCTGGCGATGAGCTAATGGCATTACTTCAAAATATGGGTACATATTATAGAGCATATAACAACCCTATTTTGAATATAATTCCATCAGTTGTACTAAGAGGTCTGATTCGTTCTGATGTTAAGCCTGAAGATTTTGAAGATCAAGCTAAGATGAACGAAATTCTTTCTTACTTAGACCATTACATCAAAGACCACGCAGAAAACTATGGTGTAACTGAAGCTAAAAATTATGAAGTTGCATTGAAATATAATGCAGAGAATGCAAAATATTCAATTGAATTAAAATTATTTGAGAATGAAACAGAAATGATTACTGCAAATCTTGTTAAATCAAATGAATTTAAGAGATTGAAAAATTCTTATCCACAAATTCGTGATTTCTTAATTGAAGAAGAAAAAGAACTTATTTTAGAATCAGAAAATGGCGAGACAACAATTACATCGTTTGAACAATTACAAAAAATTGTTGATGAAAGAGGTCAAAAAGGCATGACAATTCAACGCTTCAAAGGGCTTGGTGAAATGATGCCTCAACAACTTTGGGAAACAACAATGGACCCTGAAACAAGAACTCTATTGAAGGTTAACATTGAGGACGCAATGATGTGTGATCAACTATTTGATATCCTAATGGGTGATAAAGTTGAACCAAGAAGAAACTTCATTGAATCCAATGCTGTATATGCTACAAATATTGATACTTAATTCTATAAATATATAAACAATAAAATAGCCTGCAAAACAGGCTATTTTAGTTTAAAAAAAGGTTTTTATAAATGCAACAAATTTCTGTTATCATTCCTGTATATAATGCTTTAGAGGATGTTAAAAATTTATTAGCAAGCCTAGAAAAAAATTTTAGTTTTAATCTGGGACAAGTTATTTTAATAAACGATTGTTCCAATAAAGAAACATCAGATTTTCTTTCAATATTTTGTCAAAAAAATACAAAATTTAGGTTAATTATTAATGAAGAAAATCTAGGTTTCGTAAAAACTTGCAATAAAGGTTTGCGAATTGCAAATTCAGAAATCGTTGTTTTATTAAACAGCGACACAATAATACCTAAAAATTTTGCAGAAAAAATAATTAAATGTTTTAAATCTGACAAAAATATAGGATTAGCCTCTCCTATCAGCTCTAGTTCTAATGCGTATTATATTAATTTACGAGAAGGAGTTTCTATAGAAGAAATGAATACTCGATTAGAAACTCGTCATAAACGCAAATATCCAATACTACCAGAAGCAGAAGGATTTTGCTTTTGCATAAGAAAAGAAGTTATAAATTCGCAGGGCTATTTAGATGAAATTTATGGAAAAGGCTACCATGAAGAAGTTGATTATTCCTATAAAGCTATCTCAAATGGATGGAAAATTGTTTTGATTGATGATTTATATGTCTACCATAAAAGCATGGCATCTTTTGGAAATGAACAGAGAGAAAAACAGCTTGAGAAAAACAATAATGTTTTTTATTCCCGTTGGGAAGGCTTTAGACAAAAATATAAAGAAAAACATAAAATAATCAATCCAGTGATTGAAATTGAGCATGAAATTTTTAATAGCGATAAAGTTTTAGTGCATTTACATCTTTATTACCATAATCAACTAGATTATATGATTAAAAAACTGAAAAACATATCTGGTTGTGATTGGGACTTATATGTAACATATTGTGATTATAATAAAATCTCTGAAAACAAGATTTTAAAATTTAAACCAAACGCAAAACTTATAAAAGTAGACAACATTGGATATGACATATTGCCTTTTATTCATGTTTTAAAAATGGTAAATTTAGATAACTATGCTTCGGTTTTAAAAATTCATACCAAAAACTATTGTAATGATGAATTAAATTTTATAGGAATTAACTATAAAGGTTATTTCTGGCGAAATTCTTTAATAAATGCGTTATTAGGTTCAAAAAATAGATTTATAAAAAATAAAAATTTATTAAAAAACACCCCAGTTGGTATGATTTTTGATGATAGATTTTTATTTCCATTATCAAAAACCTGCCCAGAAGATTCATTTTTATTAGAAAATTTCAAAAAAGAACACAAAATAAAGTCTGATTATAACTATTTCTGTGCTGGCACAATGTTTATGATGAAATCCTCTATCTTAAAGGATTTTTTAAGATTTCAAATTTCTGAAAAAAATTTCAACACACAAAGCCATACCTCTGATAGTGGCAAATTTGTACACGTATTAGAACGAATTTTTACAATATTAACTGTCGAAAAAAGATGCCAAATATATACTGTGAAAGAAAAAGCTTTCTTCAATTTTATTCAAAAATTTAAGCCTAAAAAAGAAAAAATTTCTTTCATAATGACAAATTGTAATGATTTCATTCAAGCAAAAAAATCAATAAACACATTGTTAAACCAAACCAATCAAAATTATGAATTAATCATCATAAATAATAAAAATTACTTAGATTTTGAAAAAAATATAAAAAATGAATTTTATAAAGAGATAAAAACAAAAAAAATTAAATATATAAGCTACAAAAAAGATGAGAATGAAGCATCTTTAAAAAATTTCGGCATAAAACAAACAAGAAATCCTTGGATAGCATATTTAAACCCTAATACTGAATTAAAAGAAAATTATGTTGAAGAATTTATTCTCACTATAAAAAATAATCCTGAAAGAAAAATTTTTTACTCATTATGCAAAAATGAAAACAATACTATTGGTGAATTTTTTAGATATGATGAAATAAGAGAAAGAAATTTTATAAATATAGGAGCTTTTGTTCATCATAAATCCATTATTAAAAAATGTGGCATTTTTGATACTGAATTGGCGTATTATAATTGGGATTTAATTGTAAGATATTGTACAAATCATAGACCTATATTTATTAATAAATTATTAATTGAAGATTATAATAAAATCGAAAATTTTCATGATATTTCTGAGCTACGAAAAATTAAAATTAAATTTATGTTGTATTTGCATGAAAAATTAAAAAAAATAAATATTTTTAAATCAATAAAACAAAAAAATAAAAATATTATGTTTTGGGGTGCTAGTTTATATTTAGAATATCTTTTAGAACAAAAACCTCAAAGCATAAGTATTTTAGGAATAATTGATGTAGATACAAATAAAGAAAATGAAAAAATTTGTGGCTATAAAATTTATCAACCAGAAATTTTAAAAATAAAAAAACCTGATTATATAATTTTTACTATTCCTAATAAAAACAAAATAATTTATCCTAAAGTTAAAAAATTTATAGAAGAAAATTACCCAGAAATTCAATTACTTCCAAATTTCTTTGATTAATTTATTTTTAATTTATAAAAATATTTGGTAATAAAATTGCATTTGGATAAAATCTTTCGATTTCATTTTTTATTATCGGATAAATATCTTCATTATTATTATATATCATTGATAAAATATAAATTTTTTCAAAATGCTCAATTTTATTAGGCGAAAATATTTTATATCCATAAAAATCTTTACCCCAAGAAGCCTCATTTTTATCAATAATCCCAATAATATTAGAAATTGTCTTAGACTCCTTTTCTAATATTTTTCTAAGAAAATTACTTGCACCCCATAATAAAATATCTTTATCTTTGATTAAATTTTTAATATATTCAAAATCTATATAATCTTTTTTTATTGCATCTTCAAATTTTTGCCAATCTTTCGGCATTATTTTCTGAAATTCCAAAAAGAAATTTTGTCGTTCTTCTTCATTACACAATACTAAATCCCAACGAATATGATTAGTAAAAGCTTTCATAAAAGCTATTTCTAATTTTTTGTATAAATTATTTTTTTCTAAAAACATTTTTAAAGCATTACAAGAATGAACAACATCTATTGTATACTTTGTGCGATAAGTTGCCATGCTTCCAGGACGATTATACCGATAATTTATTAATTCTTCATCAAATACTAAAATATTTTTAGCAATAGCAATACAAGAATGAACAAACGCAATATCTTCACAAATATTAATTTCAGGGAATTTAATATTATTTTTAGTTATTAATTCTCTCTTATACAATTTATTCCAAGGTATTGGAGTCAATAAACTAAAAATATCTTCTCTAAAATCATCACTATTAAAAGGTCTCTCTAATGGCGTTTTGTCTAAATTTATTGGCGAGTTCGGATTTTTGCTTTCAGTAATATTCCCCAAGTCATCAACTTTTTTATAAGAACATACAACAATATCTGAATTGAAGCTTATTGCTTTATTCAACATTTTTTCTAATAAATCTGGCTCAAAATAATCATCTGAATCCAAAAATTGTATATATTCTCCTTTTGCTAATTCAACACCTTTATTTCTAGCTACACCAGCACCTGAATTTTTTTGATTTATTAAAATAATTCGATTATCTTTTTTAGAATATTGCTCTAAAATCTTTAAAGAATTATCAGTAGATCCATCATTAATACAAATGATTTCAATATCATTAAATGTTTGGTTAATAATACTATCTAAACATTGTCTTAAATACTTTTCCACATTATAAACAGGAACAATAACGGAAATTTTAACCACTAAGACTCCTTAATCACTATATACAAATTCTTCTCTTCCATTATCCAATATTAAAGCACAAAGCTTAGCATTTTTGTACTTTCCACAGCCTAAATCTATACAAATTTTATCTTCTTGTATTAACGGAGCATCAAATTCAGTATGTCCAAAAATTATTTTCTGAGGAATATTATGTTTATTATTATAAAAGGCACTTCTTATATATACCAAATCTGTTTCTGATTGCTCATCTAAAGAATATCTTGGATCAATTCCAGCATGGACAAATAAATAATTTTCAGTCAAATGATAAAATTTAAGATTTCGAAAAAAATCACCATGCGTTTCTAAAATATAATCAAAATGTCCGCCATAACTTTTAACAGTTGCTGGTCCTCCATAATTCCAAAACAAATAATTATAATAATCATCTGTCTTAGCATGCAATAATGCATATTCATGCGAACCAATAAGAGTTATTGTTTCGAAATTTTCACTAATTTCAATAACCTTTTCTACAACTCCCTTTGATTCAGGTCCTCTATCAATATAATCACCCATAAATACAAATATATCATCTGGCCGTGCTTCAATCTTAGAAAGTACACTTTCTAATTTTCGCAATTCTCCATGTATATCTGTAATGGCAATATATCTTGACATAACAGCAGTATAGCACAAATATTAATCCGTATTAAGTTCATTAAGAATTACTAATGTTACCCATTATAATCTAAATTACTAATTATACTAATTCCATAACCTCAAATAGAGCATTCACAACATCAGGGTCCCATTTGATGCCAGCTTCAGATTTCATCACTTCTAAAGCTTCGTATTGCAACATAGCTTCCCTATAAGAACGATCAGATGTCATTGCTGTATAAGCATCTGCAACAGCAATAATTCTTGAACCAAATGGAATTGATTGTCCTTTTAATCCTTCTGGTTCTCCACCACCATCCCAACGCTCTCTATGATAATGAATATAAGGTATTACTTCCGATAAGAAATTAATATTCATAAGTAAATTTACACCGACATTTGGATGGTTCTGTAATCTTTCCCATTCTTCTTTTGAAAGCTTACCTTTGTTAGTAAATAACGATTCAGGAAGTGTAATTTTACCAATGTTTTGTAACAGACCAGCATAATATACTAAATCTGTTGTTTTTTCATTCAAGCCTATTTGATTACATAGTTTTCTTGATAATTCTGCTGTTCGTTGTGAATGAGCAACCTTATATTGTCCTTTTTCGTCAACAGCCTTCGCTAATCTCTCAACAAAAGATTGTTGATTAGAGCCTAAATCACCGATTAAAGATGTCAATTCAGCTCTCATCTGTTGTAATTCTTCAATTCTAATATTTTCATCAACAATAAGCTCTTCTACCTGCTCAACTGTTTTTTGCAAATGCATTGAAGTACCAAACAATCTTGCTATTGTTTCTAATAAATTCATATATGCACGCTTAATAGTCTTTTCTTTATAATTTTCTATAACAATTACACCAACAATGTGTGCATTATTATGCATTGGCACTACAGCCAAAGATTTTACATCAAATTCTTTAAGCTCATATTTTGGTACAAAATTATCAATTTGAGAAACATCTTTTATTTGTATCTTTTCTAATGTATTAAACACTTTTACAACAATTGATTTATCATCTTGTGAATAACCTAATCTTTTTGCGTAAATATCTTCATCAAAATCAATTGATGACCCAACAAGACCTAATAATTTCTCATCAAAATTTAAACCTCTAGTAAACTCATTAGTTAGATAAATATGACAAGCATCTACATCAAGAATTTGTGTTAGTGTCTTAGCTATCGAATTGTACACAACGTACTCATCTTTAGAATCAAACCCTAAAACACAAAGTGTATTATTTAAAGAATATATTGAAATTAGCTCTTTTAATTGTGATTTTAATTTTGTAGTCTTATCCTTAACGCTACCACTTATTTTTCCAGCAAGTTCTTCAGAAATTAAAAACTCTGATATAAAATCACCCATATTCAAAGCAAAAATTTCCTCTAATGGGTCATTTTCTACAAAATCTAGTGTTCTTGAAAAAAGCGATGCTCCTAATTCTTCTTTATCAACCATGTCTTGTAACCTTCTTTAAATTTATCTCATATTCTATATAACGGCACAATTTTCAAAAACTTTAATAATTTTTTACAAATCTTATACTTTAGTTGTAGAAATTTTATACAAAGGTCTAGAAAAATATATTAAATTTTGTAAACATAAATAAAAAAACTAGCAAATTAAATATTTACAAGTTTTGATATAATAGAGTAAATATTAAAAAAAAGAGGTCATTATGCGTATTCAACAAATTAGTAACTACAAGAGAAATTATTCAAAAACAAATTTGTATAAAAATAGACAATCAACACCATCATTCAAAGGCGTTCAGGAAATTGAAGATAGTTATAATAAAAAAATTAAAAATCTTAACTGGTGGAGTAGAAATTTTACAAACAAAAAAGAAAATTTAAATTTACAAAAAAATGCTGAAATATTAGGTTACGCAAAAGCACAAGAAGCTGAAAGAGCAAAATGGCAAGAATATTATGAAACACAAATAAAAGCATATGAAAATGCACAAAAAAATAATACTTCACAAGAAGAAATTGCTGAACTTAAAACTAAAGCTAAAGAAGCAGAAGATATACTTAAAATCCAAACTGAGCTAATGAAAGTCAAACAAAATACAGGTTGGGATAGAATTGCGGGATATGATTCTGAAAAGGCAATACTTACTTCAGAATTTATACAAGCTGTAGGATTAGAAAAAGCTGGCAATGAAGTTTCAATTCCAAATGGTATATTATTCTTTGGTCCAACAGGAAATGGTAAAACTACATTTGCTAAAGCTTTTGCAGAACAAGCTCAATGTCCTTTAATTGAAGTAGATTCTATTGATGAGGATGATTTTTTAGAAAGTTTAGATAACGCCCTAAAAGAAGCAAAAAATAACTTTAAAAAAGACAAGCTTCGTTCAATAATTTTAATTGATGAATTTGAAAAATACGGACTCGATGGCGAAAAAGGTGGAAACAAAAAAAATATTGCAAATTTAAAAAGTATAATGCAAGCAAGCTCTGACAAATATAAAGCAACCTTCTTTTTAACAACAAATAATCCACAAGATATTGATTCCATATTATTAGCAGATAGCAGAGTGCCTGTGAGAGTATTTTTAGATCCACCAGATAGAATTAACGCAAAAAGAGTTTTTGAATATTATATAAAAGAAAAAACAACTAACTTTATTAATACGAATAATATTGTAAATGAATTATTTAATAATCAAGAAGCTGGTACATATAGTAACTCACGCATTAAAACTATCGTAGAAAAGTGCTTTAAAGAAGCCACAAACGAAAAAAGAGTAATGACAGAGGGTGATCTAATCCAAAAAATCAAAGAAACATTACCAGATATAACAAAAAATCATTTGGAAAAATATAAAGCAGATGTAAAAGCAATAATTGGTAATATAAAATAGGATACAAATATGATAGCAGTTTCAAAAATTAATTTTAATGGCTCTGAACTGTATCGACAAGATAAAAGAAAAAAGAATTATACAATTCCTTTATCAATCGGTGCACTTGGTCTTGGTGTAGGTGGTGGATATGGAACTTTTAAGTTAGGAAAACACACAAAGTGTTTTAATGAAGTTTATAAAATTTCAGAGTCCTATATGGATGAATTGTTAACAGCACAAATTAACAAATTCAATTATAATTTTATAAACGAATTATCTGCTTCAGAAAAATACCTTCTTAAAATCTCTAAAGACAACAATCTTTTTAATAAAAAAATGATGGGTAATTTAAAAGCTGAAGATTTTCTTGATGATATCGATCTTTTGACATATAAAAAAAATTTAGAAGAATTGAAAAAAATAAATAAAGAAACTCTTTCTGATTCTTTAAAAAAAAATTCTTTAAAATTGAAACAAACTAGAAATAAATATTTAGCCATTGGATCAGCAATTGGTGCGACTATTGGAGCGTTATTATTAATTGAAAACTCTATTAACAAAAATAAACCCGAAGATAAAAAATCAAATATTGTAACACCTCTCGCAATAATGTCTGCGATTGGGGCTTCTACTGGTCAAATCTTTCATTTGATAAAAGAAAAAGATTTTGCTAAAATTATGAAAAAGATGCAAAACACTTATGCTACAACCTTAGAAAAAGGGACTAAGAAATTTGAACAAATTTATGCAACGTCTATAAAAGATGATCTACCTTGGTTTAATAAAAATCTAGAACCTTATTTTGAGGGAAAAAGCTCATTAGAGGATACTTTGTCAGCTGATGCAAAACAAACCTATAGAGAAAAGCTACATGAATTCAAAAAAGACAAGTATATAAAACAAGAAAAAGACACTCTAGATACCTTTAAAACCTATTTAGAAAAAGGAAATAAAAGAATTTCGATAGGCTGTGCTATAGGTTGTGCTGTAGGACTTATCACTATAATTACATCTAAAGTTTTAAAAAACAAACATACATCAAAAAATAAAGAAACAGTATAATTTAATATGAAGATAAATAAAATTTGCACAAATCCATATAAAAAAATATATGACACTAAAACAACAAGAAAATCATTAAATTTATATTCTAATCAAACAACTTTTAAAGGACAACGTTATTCTTTCGGATATTTCACAGATGAAGAAATTGTAGATACTTATAAATATATGAAATATTCAGACGAAGAATGGAAAGATATAGCAAAAAATGATTTCATAAACAAGTATTCTTTTTTTAAATATGTTTTTGGTGGTGGAGCAGAAAAAGTAGAAAAACATTTGAATGAAATGGAAAAATTAAGAAAAGGTCTAAAAGAACAAGAACGCTTAGACGAAATAAAAAGAAAAGAATTGCTTGAAATAAATAAAGAACAAGAGAAAAAAAATGAAATTTTAAATACAGCAAAAGCAGAATTTCAAAATAACTATATTACACTTATAAATTTAGAAAAAACTGAAAATGCAACACAAATTCCAAATGGAATATTAATAGAAAAAACTGATAGAGAAAAAGTTGAAAATTTTATTAATTGGACCAAAACTTCTTCATTATATATTACAAAAGAAATCCAATACCCTAAAGAAGTTTCATTTAATCAAATAAACACATCTCAAAAAACATTTTTAAAAAATTTTAATGAGATTTTAAAAAAAGCTAAAGATAATTATGAAAACAAGAATCTTTATACATTATTATATATTTCAAACTTTGAGCTTTTAGGTGAAGATTGCCCTGCTAATAAACAAATAATAGCGACTTTCAAATCTTTAATGTCTTGCTGTGCAGAAAAATATAAATGCACACTTTTAATTAATATTCCTAAATACAAACTCGCAAAAATAGATCCAATTTTACTAGTTGATAGTAGAATACAACTTAGAATAAAGCTTTAATTTTATTTTTATAAAAATCAACTTTATCCTGATTTAATTTTGGCCTAACATTTTCAATCGCATTAATTAGCATTTTTTCAGTTATATTTGATTGATTTTTGAAAGCTTCTTTAGCACTAGCTTTAATAACTAATTGATTAATCTCAACAGCTGTAAAATATTCAGTCATTTTTGCTAATTTTTTATAATTGATGTTAATATCCACAGGAATACCTTCAAGACCTCGTCTAAATAATTCTTCTCGAGCTTCCAAATCAGGAGGTCCAACAAAAACTGTTTTATCAAATCGACCAGCTCTAACAATAGCATCATCTATATTTTGAGGTTCATTCGTAGCTGCAATAACAAAAATATTCTTTTTGGCACAATCATTTAACTGTTGTAATAATTCAGTAACCTGCGTATTAATTTCGCCTCCACTACTATGAGTTCTTCTAGGAGCAATTGCTTCTATTTCATCAATAAATATAATAGCCGGTGCATTATACTCTGCTTGTTCAAAAACCTTACGAATGTTTAAAGTTGACTCCCCATATAAAGAACTTAAAATGTCAGAAGGTTTCATCATAATAAAATACCTTCCACTTTCTTCAGCAAAAGCTTTAGCAATAAATGTTTTTCCTGTTCCTGGTGGTCCATATAAAAGCATACCATTAATAGGATCAATACGATATTTTGCTGCTAATTGAGGATTTTTCATTGGCACTATTACATCATTTATCAATAAATCTTTTAAGTCTTTCATGCCAGCAACTTTTATAAAACCTTTTTCACCACTATTAACTTCATCAATAGGAATTACATCCTTAGAATCTGATATTGATATTTTCTTTCTATATTTTTCTACATCTGATTTTGATATAGAAGGCTTATTTTTCTTAATAGCCTCCAAAAGATCAGACATTTTAATCTCTCTTTCTTCAGCAAGAGCAACTTTTGCAGCATCATTTACAATTGTTTTGATTTCTTCTGCTATATAGTTTTCAGTTTTTTGTGCAAGTGTTTTACAATCAATTTTAGGCTCACAAGGGCGTCCTTCTAATTGTTTTTTAAACAATCCAATTCTTGCAGTCATATCAGGAGGACCTACAAAGATTTTTCTATCTAACCTACCTGGACGTTTTACAGCTTTATCAACTTTTTCAGGATTATTTGTAGCCCCAATAACAAAAATATTATCCTTAGCAAGATCATTCATCTGTTGCAATAATTCATTAACTCTTTCTGTAAAATCTTGAGAACTAGAATCCTGGCTAGTATAATCTCTACTTCCAGCGATACCTTCAATTTCATCAATAAATACTATAGATGGAGCATTTTTTCTTGCTATGTCAAAAACATGTTTAATAGATAAAGTCCCTACACCTTGAAAAGGAGATGCTATATCAGAGCTCTTGATTTGATAAAAATTTCTACCACATTCTTCAGCCAAAGCTATAGCAATAAATGTTTTACCACAACCAGGTAGCCCATGTAATAATATACCATTCTCAGCGCCTAATTTATATTTATTATATTTTTCTCTATTTCTCATCGGTTCGATAACAGCTTTGCGTAATTCATCTTTTAAATCATTCATCCCTATAACTTTTGCAAAACCACGATCACCTACTTGGAAAAAATCTAAAATAGACGAATGGTTACATTTTTTTGCAATATCTTTAGGCGTTTCCCCTGCTGAATTTTTCACATACAAATTAATAGTAGAATCCATTATCTTCGAAAATAATTGTACATTACCACTTCTAGCATATTTATGTATAAGAGCCTCACCGTCATTATTTTGTATGTCAATATTCAAACCAGCTTGTATAAGCTTTGTTATAATTTCTTCATCCTCAGTATAAAAAGCAGGTGTTTCACCCTTTTTATTAATCATATTTACATCAACTTTTGCATCTAGTAAAAAGTTTATTAAAGCTTTATTCTTTTGCTTTATAGCTTTATGCAAACAAGTATCACCATTATTATTTTGTTGATTTAAATTAACATTATTATTTTTTAAAATATCCAATATCTGTAAATTTTGAGTTTTAAAAATGGGAGTTTCATTATAATAATCTGGTATATTTGGTGAAACCCCTCTTTCTAAACAAAAATTCAATAAATCAATATCATTTGCATCAACAGAATAATGTATTAAATTTTGTCCATTACCATCTACAGCACCTAAATTCGCATTTTTCTCTTTAAGCTTTGAAAGCTTCTTTTTATCATTCCAAACTAGATGTACAATACTGCTACCAAAAGTATTTTTCAAATCCAAATTAACATTTTTTGACAACAAATAATCAAAAACTTTATCATCATTAATAGATTTCATTACTATAGTTCTACCCAGATTATCCTGAATATTTAAATTAGCACCACGAGAATAAAAATACTTTACTATATCTAATCTACTTGCATCTACAGCTACAGAAACAGGAGTATTACCTTTTAAATCCACCTGATTAACATTGATATGCTCTGATAAAAATGAAACAATATCTATACTAGCAATTGCAGCAGCAACATGCAATAAAGACTCACCTTTATCTCCTAAAACATGCAAATTGCGAATATTTTTCACTTCACTTAAGGAACCTTGTTTTAATACCTTTGCAATTTTCATAAAATGATTATTTCCAAAAGAAACTGAAGTTATGTAATCTTTACAAAAATTTTTATTATAATCTACACTTGAAATATACATACATTATACTCCTTATTAAATTTAAAACTACTAAATATTTTTTTTGCGCAATACTAATACATCTTAAAAAAAATTTACAAAACTTTAAATAAAATTTCTTAATAATACGTATTATTGTTTACATTTAAGCTAATTTTCACTAAAATAAAATTAGGGACTTCAAGGAGTATTTATGACAGAAAAGAAAAGAATTTTAATAGTCGATGACGATACAGAAATTAGGGATTTGCTTGAATTTGATATTGCATCTAGTGGTTATTTTGTTGATACCGCTTCTGATGGCATGGAAGGACTAACCAAAGCTCTTAATAACAAATATGATTTAATCCTGCTTGACGTTATGATGCCAAAAATGAATGGTTTTGAGGTCTGCAAAAACATTCGTCAAGCTAAAATTAATATACCAATTCTTATGCTTACAGCAAAAGGAACTATTGATGATAAAACAAATGGCTTTGATAGTGGAGCTGATGATTATCTAGTTAAACCTTTTGATATACAAGAAGTACTATTAAGAATTCGTGTTTTACTAAGAAGAACTGAACCACCTGTAGAAACATTAGGCTCTACAGAAATTCTTGAAGCTGGAGATATTGAAATTCTACCTGATACACTTGAATGTATTATACTCAATAAAAAAGTAAAACTCACACCAACTGAATTTGAAATTCTTTACTGCTTAATGCAACATTTCAACAAAGCCGTAACCTTAGCGACTCTATTAGAAGAAGTCTGGGGGTATGACAGAGACGAAGATGTTCGCATGCTAAGAGTTCACGTTGGAGGACTTAGAAATAAAATCGAGCCTGATACTAAAAACCCTATATACCTACATACAGTTACAAATGTTGGATATAAATTAACTCCATTTGGTGCTTAATATTTTAATAGGAAATTAGAAAATGAGTAAATTCTTCAGCAAAAGACGTTTAAAAATTGCAGAACAAATAATTATTGTAATATTTTTTGCAATAATTATTCCAATGACAATTAGTGCAATTATAATAAATAACGTCAACCAGCAATCAAATCGAGCTCAACTACGAGAAACTGCTGTCTTAATTGCCAATATTGTTTCAGAAGAAGTAGATGTATTCCAAAATTCAATCGACAACGAGCTTAATCAAATAAGTACTACATTAGAATATTATAATTCTCCTGAAAAAGCCGAAGAATACCTAAACACCATTATTAATAACCTATCTTTCTATGAAGAATTAGCCATTATAGAACCTATTAAACTAAAAAATTATGATAAATATAAACTCACAAATGATTATTCCGTTTTTTTTAAAGAATTAAAAGATAAAAAATATTTAGTTGCTGTACTAGATATGAAAAATCTTAAAGAAAACCTTTTTAAGACACTAGAGCAAGATAAAAGACAAATTTATGTTCTTGCAGGTGATGAAAATAGATTAGTTGCTTCAATCAACTATGAAGAAAACATATTTAAAAATAGTCTTGAACAACTACCACAAACATTAAAGACTGATGAAACTGTAATATATGGAAAAATTAAAAACCAGCCTCTTGCTTATCATAAAAAGACTAAACCTAATATTACAATTATAGTCAATACTACAGAAAGCGTAACAAAAGATACAATCGACTCAAATCGTGATAAGATCATACTTTCAATAATAATAACAGCTCTTACTGTATTTTTTGTTGTTGGATTATACACATCATATCTATATATCAACATCAGACAGCTTTTCAAGGCTATTGCAGTTTCAAAAGGTAACTATGGTAGAAAAATTCGATTACTTACCAATATATTTACACCTTTTGAGCTTGTTTTCCTTGGAAACGAGTTTAACAAGATGATTACACAAATCCATAAATCTGATATTAAGCTTAAAAAGAAGAACAAGGAGCTTAAACAATTAAATGATTTTCGTTCAAATATGATAGATACAGTTAGCCACGAGTTTAGAACTCCACTCACCAGTATTCAAGGCTACACATCAAGGCTACTAAGACAAGACATAGAAATTGATGAAGAAACCAAACAAAAATCGTTAAGAGTAATAAAAAAGCAATCAGAAAGGCTAAAACGCATGATTGAGGATTTACTTGTAATTCCTGATATTGAAGGAAATCGACTAAACTTTGAAACTCGTCCGATTTCAATTAGCTCAGTTATAGAAAACTCCATCATGCTTGTTAAAAATGATTCAAACAAAGAAATTATAAACAATATAAATGATTGCGATGTAGAAATACTAGCTGATAATGATAGAATTGAGCAAGTATTTGTTAATCTAATAGAAAATGCGATTAAATATGGAAAAGAAAATTCACCAATCACAATAAATTATGAAAAAAACAATAACAATCTAACAATAAGCGTGGAAAATGATTATGACATCATACCTAGAGAAAAATTAAAGACTTTATTTGATAAATTTACAAGAATTGATGATTCAACGACAAGAACAACTCGTGGAACAGGTTTAGGTTTATTTATTGTAAAAGGATTAGTAGAAAAAATGGGTGGAGAAATTCGACTATATTCAAATGAAGAATGTGGTTTTAGTGTAAAAATTACTATGCCAATCCAAATAAAATAGTATAAAATTTCAATCTCATACAAATATATCATTACAGAAAATTCCCAAATATATATAATTCTTTATGGGAGACTATATTCATGCCGACAGTAAGAGATATTATAAATATTGGTTTTAGCAACCATCAAGAAGGAAATTTCGAAAGCGCAGAAACTGCTTATTTAGAAGCATTAGAACTTGATTGTGAAAATGCAGAAATATGTAATTTAATGGGAGTTTTAAAATTACAACAAAACGATATTGATTCTGCAATTGATTGGATTGAAAAAGCGATTAATAGAAAACCTTGTGAATATTTTTATGAAACTTTATTCCAAGCATATACAAGAATAAAACAGTTTGAAAAAATTATTGAATGTAAAAACATTATACTCAAAGAATATCCAAAAAGTTTTGCACTAATTTTCCAACTAGCTTTTGCATACAAAAATTTAAAACAAAACGCTCTTGCTATTAAATTTTATGATAAAGCATTAAAAATAAATCCGTCATCATACCAAGCCTGGTTCAATATAGGACATTTATATAACATAGAAAACCAAGGGAAAAATGCAGTATCAGCGTATAAAATTTGTAAAAAACTAAAGCCTAACAATCAAGAAATACAGTATTTTCTTGGAACTACACAAATGCGCACTAAAGATTATACAAATGGTCTAAAACTTTTTGAGAACCGAATTAGCAAAGAAACTGCGATTGCTACACAGAATAAAAGCTATCCAAACCTAGCTTCATACGATAGGCTCTGGAAGGGTGAAAATATTAAAAATAAAACCATCCTTGTATACTATGAAGGTGGCTATGGTGATACTATAATGTTTGCACGATATCTCCCATTATTAAAAAAGAAATGCAAAAAACTAATTTTCTATCCTCAAAAAGCTCTTGTACCTTTATTTGCACATAGTAAATTAGGAATAGACGAAATTGTAGACGGCTTTATTCCAGAACAAAACCTAAATTTCGATGTACATATTCCAATAATGAGCTTACCTTATCTACTAGGAATCAAAAATAATGCAATTTTTGAATCACCAGAAGGCTATCTAAATGCCGATAAAGAATTGACTGACGACTATAAAAACCGATTTTTTGATAATAAAAAGTTTAAAATAGGTATAAAATGGCAAGGAAACACATCAAGCGACAAAGATAGAGTTATTACGGTTGAGTCGTTTCTACCTTTACTTGAGCTAGAAAATACCCAATTCTACTCATTCCAAACCTATGAAGGTAAATCCGAGCTTTCTAAAATAACTTCAAAACACAACATTATTGATATCGGCTCAGATTTAACTAATTTTGACAAAACAGCGTCAGCTCTCATGAATTTAGACCTAGTTATCTGTAATGACACATCTTTAGCACACTTAGCAGGTTCACTTGGTATTCCTTGCTTTGTATTACTTCCGTATGAAAGTAATTGGAGATGGCACGATGATATCACTAAATGTGATTGGTATAATAGCATTAAACTCTATAGGCAAGAGACTTTCGGTGATTGGACCAATACTATAGAAGAAGTGCTAAAAAGCTTGAAAACAATTCTTCATTAAAAATCAAATAACTATAATAAATTACAAAACATAGAGGATTAAACTAATGAAAAAAACAAACGGTTTCTCCTTAATGGAAGCAATGATGGTACTATTAATTGTATCAGTAATAGCAGCAGCGTCTGCACCAATGATAAATAAAAAAATGATCTCAGCTGCGTCAGATAAATCACCTTGGGTATGGGTCGGAACTAATAAAAATATTGCATACAATCTTACGAATGAAGATCAAACTGCAAGTATTGGTGCGATTAATCCTGGTACAGGTGCTCGTTTTCATATATCAACTAAATATGATAAAAAAGATAAACCTCAAATGTCATTATGGTATTATAATATCTCTAATTTTCCTATCAAATGGCGTCTTTTTGCTAACGATACATCATTAAACTTGTCGAATAGTGAAACTACCCCTGCTTCATCTGTCTTAATAGGAAAAATTAAAAACATGCCTGATAATACTTCTAATATAACTGCAATTGGCACAGATGTAACTCCTGCGAATAACAGTGTAGTAGTTGGTGCTGGCGCACAAGCTGGCTCATCAGGAGTTGCTGTTGGTCATTATGCAAAAATTATCGAAGGTCAAAATTCGATTGTAATAGGAGCAGGAAATACTTTTGAAAAGCAAACTATTCTAGTAAAAGGAGATAATTCTATTGCAATCGGATATAATTCAAGAGTCGGAACAGAAAATGGGCATAAGGTTGATAATGCAATTGCGCTTGGTCCTCTCACAAAGGCTATAGGTCAAAATTCTATTGCAATTGGTTCAAATGTTGAAGCTAAAAATAACAACGATTTTGTATTAGGAAATAAAGATCATCGTGTTAAAATTCCTGGAGAAGTATATTTTGATAATAAAGTTATAATACCTCTAGAAAAAGTGATATTTACACAAGGTTTTAATAACTATAAATTAGATGTAACTCAAGATGGTTATTTAAAATTAAAACAAGTTTATCTAAAAAATCCTGAAAATATAGGTTCGTTGACTGGAGCTGAGAATATAACAAATCTATTAAAAAAACAAATAAAGTAAACCTAACCAAACATCAAATAACTTAATTCACATACAAAGTCGGCTGGGATTAAAATCCCAGCCGACTAACTATAATATTAATCAAGTCCAAATTTTTGTGAATTTAATTTTTTATGATTATTATTAAATCTTTCATTACTTTTACGCATTTCTTTAATATAAGGCTCGATATCGGAGGCCACTCTTTCTACATAACTTTCTTTAGTATCGTCCTTATAAGCTTTGTAAAGCGGTTTTGTTTCTCGATTTTTCAACTCTTTTTTACTTAACTTATTATTACCATTTTTATCAATATCTCGAAAAACCATTTCCGCTTCTATTTCACTTGCGTTCTGAGAATAAGCAGGACTGCTATTAAAAACCGAAATATTTTTATTATAAAAATCTTCTATGTTCATTCCTTTTTGAACACTGTAAATAGAACCTAATCCCTGTTCCCTTCTTTTTGCATTACTTTGGATAGCCTCCTTGCCTGATAAGGTTCCATCATTATTCTTGTCAAAAGAATTAAAAGCAATTTGTACCTGTCTTAATAAATTTTCTGGAATTCTTCCTGTCATAAATATACTCCTTTCTATTTTGTCTACAAAGAGTACTACGGCATTTTTTCGGAAAACTTTAATGCAAAAAGACTCCTCACCTCACATCATATCATATCATATCATATAGGGCATTATAACTGAATTTGAGCCTTATAAAAACTCGTCTTTACAAATTGTTACAATTGCTTGTTTTGTGAAGTTTTGTTACAAAAATTGATGTTTTTTGTCTAAATTTTGGGTGTTATTTTTTTAATTTTTTGAAGCTTTTTCACAAAAAATAAAAAATTATCTTTGCAATCATAAATTCCCGTCTTTGCGAGCGAATGCGAAGCAATCCAGCTCTTTTTATCATTAAATATATTTCACTGGACTGCTTCGTCGGATTTCATCCATCCTCGCAGAGACATGTGCTGTCAGAACTATTCTGCTATAAAAAATTTTCTTGACCTTTATTAAAAAAGAAGTTTAAATTATAAAAAAGGAGAAATCATGAAAAAAATATTGTTTCTTATATCTATATTTTTAATTACAAATCCTGTTTTTGCTAAAAATATAAAGGTTCAAGCTATAGATGATTTTTCTACAGTTAAGCCACCAAAAACTTGGAAAATAAAAGTGCTAGAAACATTTATTACTGATAATGGAATTGTTATACATCAAAATACCATTATTAATGGAAATATAGAAAATGTTAAATCTCCTCAGAGATTAAAAAGAAATGCCACATTTATTTTTATACCAAAAACTTACCAAGATCCACAAATAGGATATAAAAAGAATATTAAAAGAGATTTTCAAGGAAAATATAATTTTAGGAGTGATTTATCCGCAAAAGATGTTGCCAAGAAAGGAGCTTTAACAGCTGGTAACATGCTTGTTGGAGCGTTTGTTGCGCCAACAGTTGGACTTGTTGAGGGTGCAGTAAAAAATGAAGAAGGAAATAGAGTAAAATCAGCTGTTGTTTCAGCTTATGAAAATACTCCATTATCTTATGCTAATAAAGGTAAAGATATTGAGCTAAAAAGTGGGCAAGTTTTTATTATGAATTTCAAGCTTAAAGAAGATGATGCAGAAAACTTGCCAAATTATAGTTATGAAATAGCTGAGTAAGATATTGACTCTAATATTAGTTATTTTTAGACTAAGCCTTCTTTCAATGCCTTAACAGCAGCCTGAGTTCTATCATCAACTACAAGTTTTTGAATGATATTACAAACATGTGCTTTTGCTGTATGTTCACTTATTGTAAGAGTTTTTGCTATATCACTATTTGATTGACCATCTACAATTAGTTTTAAGACTTCATATTCCCTTTGTGTAAGATTTGAATGTCTTTCCTTAAACACACCTCTCGAAAGCTGTCGAGTCGGTATAACTCCACAATTTTTATCTCTAAAAAACGGAACAATCTTAGGGTCAAGCCACATAGCACCTGCTTTAATCATCTTTATAACATTCATTAAAAATTCTGTTGCAATATCTTTTATAACATAAGCACTTGCGCCTGCTTGAAGTGATAATACTACTTCTTCCTCACTAATATGTGATGTGAGCATAATAACTCTAATATTATTATTATGCTCTAGAATTTGTTTTGTAGCTTCAATTCCACTTATATCTGGCAAGCCTAAATCCATAAGGATTATATCAGGTTTAATGAGCTTAGCTTTCTCTACAGCTTCTTTCCCTGTAGAAGCCTCGCCGATTATTTCCATTTCTGGATAATCACAAAATAAAGATTTTATACCAATACGCATTAATTTTTGATCCTCAACAAGTAACATTTTTATTGACATAATTTTCTCCTTGTTTTCACCAAAATAATAATGTATTTAAAAAAAATCTTGAATTGGGAATATAATTCAATTAAAGGTATTTTTTATCAAATTAAATTAAGAAATCTTTTTTGAATAATTCGAATAAAATTAAATTTAACTAAATTCTTTTATAATTTTATCTAATGGTTCTGATTTTAAATTGTATCTTGCCACAAGCTCATTACCAAACTTCACAAACCCTTGACAAATATTGGGATATAGTAAATAATGTAAGAGTAGGGAGAGGTCGTGAGACCTCTGTCCAGACCCTACAGGTTATTAGCAATAACTATCAAAAGCTGTCCAAGAACACAAAGGACAGCTTTTATTATTACTAACATTTGCTGTTTTGTCATAGCCCCTCCTTTCTTTACACCTTTGTCCAGAAGAAAGTTTGTCGTGTATAAGTAAGGATTCGCTATCAAGATATCTGCCCTACATCATCTATTATACCATAAGCCCTCTTTTCAAGAACACTAACAATAGCATTTTCTTGCTACTTGCTATGTTTATTAGAATAGTATAGTTTCTCAATATCCCTATCAAATTCACTATAAGTCAGATATTTGTCTTTAAATGCGTATTTGAATACATCATAGGATTTAACCTGAAACTCATTTGAGAAGTTTCTTGTTAACTCATAAGGTCTATAACATTGTAAGGTAACTGGTATACCGTACCAAATAAGTTGTTCAAGGTACTTTATACACGTTTCTTCATTAGGAAATGCCTATACAAAATCTAGCAAAGAGTCAAACTTTAAATTTAGCATATCACCTAATGTACTCATGGTTATATTCTAGCATGGTTTTAGGCTTTGTAAACATGAAAACGCATACTATTATTGGATTATAGTCGCTTTGTGTTTACTATAAAGTTCTACTCACTTACCTAATATATTTTTATATCAAGCTACTTAAATATATTTCTTTTTATTAAGCTATCTTGCAAATCTAATATTTGTAAATGATTCTCTAATAATGATTGATTTCGACCTTCATAAGCTAAATCATAATTATCATTTACATCTATTGCCAAATTATAGTATTCAATTGCTTTTTCGAGATTTTCTTCGTTGTAATATATTGTACCAATTAATGTATACTCAATCTCCTTATTTTTAGAATATTTTAACGCCTTATTATAATACTCGAGAGCTTTTTTAATTTCACCCTTCGCCTGCATAACACAGCCTAATCCTCTTAATGCAACCGAATTTTCAGCATCAGTATTTAAGATTTCTTGACAAGTCTTTTCACAATCCTGTAATTTATTTTGCTCAAACTCAAGTTTAGCTTTCTCAAGCAGACTTAAAAACTTGATTTTTACATTCAAGCTCTTTATTTTTTTGCTAATATCTTCAAGCTTCTTTATATCTTCTTTGTTCATAATTGTAGCGTTAATTGTTTTTCAAAATGTTTTCTTAAAAATGATTGGCGATGATATTTACAAGTTCCAAATTCATCAATTGCTTTTAAATGTTCTGCTGTTAAATATCCAGCATTTTTTTTCCAATTATACATTGGGTATTCTTCGTGTAACTTTTCCATATATCTATCACGAGAAACCTTTGCTAGTATACTTGCACCTGCAATAGATGCCGATTTCGAATCACCTTTAACTATAAATTTTTGGGGATAAATATAATCTTTAATAAGCTTATTGCCATCAATTAAAGTTAAAGTATTTTCAGTATTTACCTTTTCTAATACACTTGTGCAAGCAAGTTTCATTGCTTTAAGTGAAGCGTTTAAAATGTTAATTTTTTCAATTTCTTCTACTTCAATACAAATAATTTCATTGATTGTATTATTTTTAATAACATCAAAAATCAAATCACGTTTTTTTGCAGTAAGCTTTTTGGAATCATTTAAAATTGTTAAATCAGCAATTAAACCTTCGGTTATTTTATCAAAATATACAGCACTTGCAAAAACCCCACCAGCTCCAGGTCCTCGACCTGCTTCATCTGTTCCAATAATTGTCGTATTAAAACTACTATCAAAATCAAATAATATTTTTGAACTCATTTTATAATAATCCTTAATTTATAATCTGATTTTATAAAAAATTTACACATCAATCAATATCAAGAAAAATTTTTATACATTAAATAGATGATGCGTTTTTTTGCTAAATATCTTACGATATCTATGGACTATAGTATGGAGTTTTAGCTACTCCACGGGAAAAGTGTTAAAAGATGATAAATACAATATTTTTTGACGAGTTATATAAACAGTTTTCTTGGTATGATTCTGTATTCACACCAGTAGTTAAATCTTGCAGTAGCGATTTCTTTTATGATGGTTTTGAATATAAATTAGCATCAATAAGTACGAATATGAACGTACTTTCACAAAACGAAACTTTTTTTGTTACTAAAGTTAAGATTAATGCTAAAAACGATGTTTATATAAGAATTTCACAAGAAGCAATTGATGTTATTTTAGATAAAATACTAGGAAAAAATAATAAAAGATTTGAATTAACAGAAGTCAGCGAACTAGAAGCTAGAATTATAACAGGCTTTAATGATTATCTTTATGAATCTTTAGCCCCAAATTTTACTATAGAGCCAAATCGTCGTTACAATGAGATTTTACATTTAACATATTTTGTAAAAAGTGAAATTTCTGAATCAGCAGCAAAGTTTATTATATCTGTACCTAAAGATATTTTAACACCACAAGCGATTGAAGAAAAACCTCAAAAATTTACAGACATGGATTTTGCAGAAAGCCCTGTCAAAGTTAATTTATTACTTGGAACTACTACGTTTCCATTGGCTGATATTAAAAAGCTTGATATCGGTGATATTGTGCTATTTGAGAATAGCAATTCATCGGAAATGACATTAGTTTGCGATAATATTATACAAAAATTTAAAGTTAAACCTAATATAAAAATCATAGAGCCTTATGATATGTCGGGAGGAAATGAAATGGATAATACAAACACTAACCTTTGGGATAGTATACAAGTTGATATGTCAGCAGAGTTTGATAAAGTAAAATTAACATTGGGAGAGCTTAAAAGTATTGAGGAAGGTCTAATTGTTGATTTATGTTCTGTATATGATAACAAAGTTTCATTAAAAGTTGGAGGAAAACTTGTTGCATCTGGCGAATTAATTATTATTAACGACAGATTTGGAGTAAGAATAGAAAATGTAAACGCTTCAGAATCTTCTACAACAAATACTGAACCAGAAATTAATCAAGAAGAAACTGCTGTAGAAGAAAAACAAGAAGAAGATTTTGACTACAGTGATTTTGAAGTAGAAGAAAATTCTGAAGAATAACTTGACATTAGGGTAAATGTTATTAAAAAAAATAAATAACTTTATTGATTAGCTATTTAATCAAGGAGAAAAATATGGGATATTTAAGTAATTTTATTGTATATACCTTAGCGATGGTAGGAGTCGTTGCAGTTGCACTCGTTGTATTTAAAACTTCTACTTCTACTGGAACAAAACGTGGTGCTAAATTTTTGAAAGTTCACGATACGTTATCATTAGGACCACGCAAAACTCTTTATATTGTATCAGCTGGAGACGAAAAATTTTTAATAGCTGGAGATATTGATAAAACAACATTAATTTCAAAGCTTAACGAAAATAAAAGTTTAGAAACAAAACAATCTGTTACAGAAACTTTTAAAGATACTTTAGAAAATTTACCAACAAAAAATTCTTATATTGATAGAAGTATTGTTGGGATTTATAAAACACAAAAGAAGCCTTATGAGTCTGTCATGAAAAATTTAGCAGAAAAAATTAGGCAGTGATTAAAAGAATAAATTTATAACATGCTAGAAGGTTAAAAAAATGGAATCAGTATTAGGAAATATGAACCCAGTTTTACAAATGCTAACAGTAATGACAATGTTTTCATTATTACCGTTTGTTTTTTGTTGTATGACTTGTTTTTTGAGATTTACAATAGTATTTTCACTTCTTAAAACTGCAATGGGTGTGCAAGTTCCACCATCAATTGTAACAATAGGACTTTGTATGATTTTGACTTTTTACACGATGGGTGGAGTTTTTGAAAAAATGTATGAAAGAGGCTCAATTCCTTATCAAAAAAATCAAAACTTAATTTTAGCTATAGAAGAAGGTTCAAAGCCATTAAAAGAATTTATGCTTAAACAAACTCGAGAATCAGATTTAGCTTTTTTTGTCGAGCTAAAACGAAAATCACCTCCGAAATCACCAGAAGATCTTACATTATGGGAAATTGCTCCTGCATACATTTTAAGCGAACTAAAAGTTGCATTCGAAATTGGCTTTGTAGTTTTCGTACCTTTCATAGTGTTAGACTTGGTTGTAGCGAATATCCTTTTGGCATTAGGTATGTTCATGCTATCACCAACAATTATATCTTTGCCATTTAAACTATTAATATTTATTGCTGTAGATGGCTGGGCGTTAATTGTTCAAGGACTTGTACAGAGTTATAATTAAATTTTTTAATTATTAAAAAGGAATAAAATTATGGAAATATTAACTGAATTTTTAGCAAAAGGTTTTATGACAATGTTAGCAATCTCTATGCCTTGCGTTCTTGTTGCTGCAGGAATTGGCTTGGTTGTTGGTATTATACAAGCTGTAACTCAAGTTCAAGAACAAACTATAGCAGCTGCACCTAAAATCTTTGGAGTATTTTTAGTAATTATTATTGGTGGTCTAGGTTTTATTAAACTATTAACTAATTTATTTCAAGAAGGCTCTGCATTAGCGTTTAATGGTGTTTCAAAAAGAGATAAATATGTTCTTGCCTCTGATTATTACAAATACACAACACCATTTGAAGGTGAAATGAAAGATAAATTTAAACATGTACCTGAAATTAATGAAATCATGCAAAATCCAGGAAAAGTTCCTTATATTGATAGACAACAAAAATTAAAATATGACCCAGCTCCAAAAGCACCAATGCCTAAAGCAAATTTTGTTGAAACAAATAAAATTCTTGGAAGATAAAAATAAAAGTGTTACCTTGAATTTAATTTCAGGGTCTTACCAGTTTGAAATTTGAATACAAAGTTAATAAGATTCTGAAACAAGTTCAGAATGACAAATGAAAAAATGAAAAAAATACTAATATCATTAATTTTAATACTCGTTATAAATCTTCAAGCGAAAGCTTTTGAAGATTATATTATTACGACTAAAGGGAAATTAACTGATATTAGTATAGAAGATAATACCATAGTTGATGTTTATCCTTTTATTACAGTTATGAATGATAAAAATACATTGTTTGTTTCTCCATTAAAAATAGGTAAAACCAGATTTTGCGTTCTAAAAAATGGAAAAGAAAAAATAATGTTTAATGTAGAAGTGCAAGAAAATAATACTATTATAGACAAAGTTACAGGATTTGATATTCTTGCACTCGACACACCTGAAGAAAACAGTTTTGAGCTTGACGAACCACCTTTACTAAAGGAGGTTCAATAAATGGATGAATTATTAAGACAAATCAGTTTATTATTTCCAGATTTTGCTAAGTATTTTTCAGCAGGGTTTATTGTTTTTGCACGTCTTTTAGGTTTTATAAGATTTGCTCCTGTTTTAAATAGAAAAGAATTTAATACAACAGTTAAGCTATCTTTAGCATTATTATTAACATTAATGATTACACCATTAATGACTCCAACATCACCACCATCATCTATTTCTCCAATGTTATTATTACTACTGAATTTTGCAGTAGGAGCAATAATTGGATATATTGCACAACTAATTATTCTTGCGATAGAAGCTGGTGGAGATATGATTAATACTCAAATGGGTTTATCATCTGCTATGGTTATGGATCCAACAACAAATAGTCAAACCTCCATTTTAAGTAGGATGATTACACTTCTTGCTATTTGTCTTTTTATTCAATTAGGTGGTCTATATTGGCTTTTTAACGCTCTATTGCGAAGTTTTGAAATCTTTCCAATTTATGCTGTTAATATTCCTTTAGAAAAGATAATTAATCTTGATTACTTAATCAAAACCACATCAAATGTTTTGTATGTTGGTCTACAGATTGCATCTCCCATACTTTTAGCAACATTGGGACAAGATATCATTTTAGGGGTAATTTCAAAAACTGCACCACAAGTAAACGTGTTTCAATTAAGCTTTTTATTTAAACCTGTATTTGGTGCTGCTATTATGATATGGATTTTACCGATGCTAATAGATGTTATATCTGATTTTTTCTTATCATTTGCAAGTATTTATTAATTTTAAAAAATATGCTACAATATTTTCGCAAGAGAGGTTTAAGGTTATGAGAAAAAAAGGTTTTACAATTTCTGAAATTATTATTGCACTATGTATTATTGGCGTGGTAGCATCTTTAACAACACCCCAATTAATTAATAATTATAGAAAAAAAATCTTTTCAACATCCCTTGCTACTGCTGTTTCTGATTTTGAAAAAGCAATGACGACTTTAATTCAAAAGGATAACTTGATAAATTTAAAACAAAATATAGTAGATGAAGATGGTGAAATTGATGAAGATAAATTTATAAATGAGATTAACAAAGTAATGTATTCAACGCAAATTGAAAATCCTGTTGTGTATAAACAATTAAACAATAATGAAACTAAAAAATTTCCACCAACAGATAAAGCTATAACTCTTAAATCAAAAAAAGGCATAGATTATTATATTTGTTTTGAACAAGATGCAGATTTAAAATCAGAATCTGAAGCTTTATTAAATGGTAGTAATTACTTAGAACAAGTTGCAGAAATATATATTGATACTAATGGCTTTGGCACAAAACCAGATATCAAGGGTAGAGATATTTTTAGATTTGATTTAAGTGTAGATGGTCATCTATATCCTTATGGTGGAAATGATTATGATTTTTATCATGGAGAAATCAAGGGAGACTATAAAGAAGATGGCGATTTCTGTGCTGAATATTTATTAAAAAATGGATATAATATGGATTATTAATAGAGGAATTTTATATGAAAAAAAGAGGATTTACTTTAGCAGAAGTACTGATTGCGCTAACTTTAGTGGGAGTTATCGCAGCTATGACAATGCCATCGGTTGTTACTAATTCAAAAGCAAAAACCAATG
>JAGBXP010000045.1 GCA_017629215.1 bacterium
ACGCCTAATATTAGAACTTATGTTGGATATAGAGGAGATTTAGCAAATCGTATTTACGCTGGTTCTGATTTCTTCTTAATGCCATCACTATTTGAACCTTGTGGTCTATCACAACTAATTGCGATGAGGTATGGTTCATTACCTATTGTACGTGCGACAGGAGGGCTTGAAAATACAGTTGTTGGTTATCCATTAGATAATTCAACAGGGTTTAAATTCTGGAGCTATGATGGTTGGGCGATGAAAGATGCAATTTTATGTGCAATGAATGTTTATAAAGATAAGTATATATTAGATGCAATGAGAAGAAGTGCAATGGAATCCGATTTTAGTTGGAAAGAAAGTGCAAAAAAATACCTTGAGCTATATAAAGCTCTTTTAAAATAATTATTTTAAAAAGTTTTAAAAAAAAAATAGAAATGATGATTTTTTTATCGAAAAATTGTCGTTTCTATTTTTTATTAGCAATGAATAGAAGTTTTTATATAGCTTAGCACTATATTTTATAAAGATGACTTATTGACTTTTTTATACTAATTATTAAATATTTAGTATGACCAAAGATTATTATAAAATTCTTGAAATTACAGAACAAGTTTCTGAAGAGGATATCAAAATTGCATATAGAAGGCTTGCACGCAAATGGCATCCAGATATTGCAGGTAATACAAAAGAAGTAATATCTATGTTTAAGGATATTAATGAAGCTTACGAAGTCTTATCAAATAAAGTTAAAAAAAATGAGTATGATAAGGCAAGGAGATTTTATAATTATGCTCATGAAAAAAACTCAACCAACGATAGAACAGCGACTAAAAAAAATACAACAAAACCTCAAGACTCAAAAATGAACTTTAGCTTTAATTGGGAAGAATTTTTAGGTAAAAAGTATAGAGATAGTGCATTTAAGAAAGAAGAAGCTAAAGCTCCGAAAAAAGGTGATGATATATATACTGATATAGAAATATCTTATTTTGAAGCAATAAGTGGCGTAACAAAAACAATAAACATGTTACAAACCCAAGTTTGTCCAAAATGTAAAGGTAGAAAATTTGCGAATGATAGCTTTTGTAGTTATTGTAATGGAAAAGGTGAGCTAGTAAATCATAAAAAATTCAAGGTAAAAATCCCTGCTGGGATTAAAAACCATTCAAAAATTAGATTAGCAGGAGAAGGGAATAAAGGGATTAATAATGGAGCTAATGGTGATTTGTATATTGTAATACATGTCGTAGAGCAGAGTTTTCATAAAATAGAAGGCTTGAATATCTTAAAAACAGTTCCGATAACACCTTATGAAGCAGTTTTAGGGACAAAAATAAAAATTTCTTCACCAAATGGTAATATAGATGTAAAAATAGCACCAAGAACTCAAAACGGACAAAAAATTCGACTTACAGGTTGTGGGATTATGCAAAATAATCATGTTGGAGATATGATTATAACAGTAGAAATAAAAATCCCTAATAACTTAACAAATGAAGAAATAAATTTGTATAAGAAGCTGGAAGAAATTTCAAGTTGTAATATACGTCATCTAGAGGACGCATAGCTTAGCTAAAGCCTCTATGATAGATAACAAAGTTTAAGAGGCTATATGACTGATAAAGCAAAAATAAAAGAAGTTTTTACATCAATTCAGGGCGAAGGTCCTTTTATCGGATATAAACAGTTGTTTATAAGATTTTGTGGATGTAATTTAAGTTGTAATTATTGTGATACTGATTATAGAATGATTGATAGCGTGGAATACAGGCTTTGTGAGCTTGTCGAACTTATAAAACAGCATTTAGATTGTCATTCAGTTTCATTGACAGGTGGAGAACCATTATTAAACACAGGTTTTCTTAAAGAATTTTTGCCACAATGTCCTTTGCCTGTATATTTGGAGACAAATGCGACTCTTGCAGGTGAACTAGGTGAAATTATTGATTATATTGATTATGTTTCAGCTGATATCAAACTTGCAAGCTGTACAGGAGGAAACGACTTATTTTCCGAACACGATAGATTTTTTTCAGTAGCTTCACCAAAAGTTTTATTTGCCAAAATAGTATTTGATTCAAATATTACAGAATATGAAATAATGCAATGTGCGAAACTTGGTGCTAAATATAATATAGAATTAATATTACAGCCAATGATGGTTGATGATAATATAGCTTTGGATAAAGATTTTATACAAAAAACCCTTGATGAATTTTTGAAAAAGTATAAAAAAGTTCGCTTAATCCCACAAACGCATAAATTTTTGGATATAAGGTAAAAAAGTAAAGTAACTCAATATTGTATCTAAAATCATCCTTTGATAAAATAGCTTTGAAGATTAGCTTAAATAATCTATAACAACTGCTGTGTTGTAGATATTTTCAGCATATCGCTCAAGCTTCTTAAATTCTTTTCTTTTGATAATAAATCTTTCTTCCATACACAACCTCCTTTTAGGTTGTCTTATTCATCACTTGCAAGTAAAAGAAAGTCAAGATTTTATGTAACATAATGAAGTGGCTAGTTGAGGGAAATATAAAGATTATAGGTCTACAATTTCGTGCATACTTCTCTCAGCATGTTCATTATTTATATCGTTACAACCACCAATAGCATCAATGTATGTTGCAGTAGGAGCTTTTCCTATGACTTCTATTGAATGGCCTTCTGTCTTAAAACATCTTGTGAAATCAATTTTGTTATAATTTGGACCAAACATTATATTAGCATTAGGTTGTCCCATTTCAGCACAAACTTTTTTCGCATAAGCTATAATGGCATCTGTTACTTCTGGAGAAGCACCAAGTTTACCATTCGCCTCAAAGCTATCAATTACAAATGTTAATTGTCCGTCAACTTTTGCAAAATAGCACATTGAATTACCCATTGAGTTTCCTGATTTATCAACAATTTCAATACCATTTACAAAAGAATTTGTTAAGTGTTGTGGTGCTGCAAATGAGTTAAAGCTTCCCACTGATGTGCAACAACCAACATGGTTACCAAAGAAAATATTTCGTCCAATATCGTCATTATCCCAAAGTCTGACATAAAGTATCGCAAGTTTAACATTTTAGTTGGAAGCTGTATTTTTTTGTCCGTTTTGGTCGGAAGTAAACAAAATGTAAATTAGGCTTTTAGCCCAACAACACTAAATCATGGCGGTCGGAATTAGGTTGAAAAACAAATTTCAAACTGGACGAAAATGGTCTTTTGATGGACTCAAATTTCCATATCACCCCACCTTAATCCTCCCTGTTAAAGGAGGAAAATTAGATTGTTTCTAGATATACCCCCAAGTCCACAAAAACTCCCTTTTGGGAATTTAAAAAATTTATATTAATTCATCCCTATTAATATTGATTTGATTTTAAATAATAAATTAAAGCATTATATTTAGCCTCAAAACTACTTAAAAAATCTATAGAATTAATTTGCTCTTGTATTTGTTTTTTATTACCATTCAAGATTGATTGTTTTACTATAATTTCATCTTTAAAAGATTTTAAACCTAATAATATGTTTTGATTGTTGTGATTTTTTTCAATATATAAAAACGCTTCTTTAACATATAAATCTCTAATTTTTGGAAGATATAGTGTACTTTTATCTTCCAATGAAAGTAGCATTTGTTTATTTTCTAAAAGAAATCTGCCTATATCCTTTATAGAAATAGCTTTATATCCCATAGCCCTTTGAGTCATTTCAACAAGTTTTTTATTATTAAAAATTTTTAACATAAGTATATTTTACCTATTTTTACTAGATTTTGCAACTATCTTGCCAACGTTTGAATTCAAGAATTTTTTCAAGAGACAAGTATTCAAAACCTTTTAAACCGTATTTTGGATTATTTATAGCAGGCAAAGGAGAATTTTCTAAACTTGCCTTAATAAAATCAACTTGATATTTGTAATACTTTTCTTTTAAACCGATTTTGTTTATTTCTTCAAACCCTTTGACAAATATTTCCATACGCTTAAGCTCTTCTCCTTTTAGCATTTTTAATGGATCTTTACCATTAAACACATCATAAGCTATATGAATAACGTCTAAAAGCTCATTAATTGCTTTTGGCCTTACTTGGATTTCTATCGGAATAAATAAATTTGCTGGTATTATATGTTTTAAAATTCCATTTGCATGTAAACCAGTATAACCGGAATCATATATTGCCGTGCTTTCTATTACATTATAACCATATGATTTGCATAAACTGACAAAAGCTTGCATTTGATCTTTTGTAAGAATTGGTGAAATTTCAGGACCACTATAATTTGCAATATATTGTGGTTCAAACTCTTGTTTTTTAATCATTTCACTGAAAATATCTATGAGAGTTTCAACTTCTTCTTCTAATTTAAAACATATTCTTGTTCCACATAAATCATAAATATGATTATATGCCACATCAACGTTTCCTTTTTGAATAGCTTGTAACAATTCTCCTTGGTGTTCTACCACCATTTCTCTTAGAATTTTATTTTCTAGTGAAACTAAACTATTATCACCCTTTATTCTTACTGAAATATCTTTCTCTGAATATAATCCATTTTGTATAAAGTTTTTATTTTTCCACTCATTAATACCATTTCTTAATAATATAGCTTTGTTATAAATATTACTAGCCATACTTTTTACTTGTTCTGGAGTTACAGAAGTAATTTTTTTTATTATAGAAGATATTTCATTATAAATTAAATCATAATTGTCAGTGGGTGTATTTTTTATTTTATATATATATTCTTGTATAAATACTTTAATCTGAGATGTAATAATATCATCACCCTCTAAATTTTCTTTCAGTTTTAGTAAATATTTTTCACCAAAATTTTCTGGATATTTTTCCAAAAAATTATTTATACATATTTCATTTAATTCAAATGAAGTTCTCGCTCTTAAATTCTCTTTTTCAATTGATTCATATTTGTTTTTTAAATTTCTTTTTCTTTTTTGGAATTCAAGTGGATTTATTTCTTTGCTTTTAACTAATATTTCTAATTCATTTAATTCTTCAAAATATTTTGGATTAGAGATCTCAAGTTTAGTCGGTTTTCCTAATAAAACAATATCTAAACTATTTTCTTTTGCTAATGCTAATATTTCTGGTTTAACGTCTTTGATATTATCAACCCTTGCATATATAGCTTTAATTCCGTCGATAATTGCAGACACTTCATTATTAGTTGGATCGCCAAACATAACAGAAGAAGAAAACCTTACATGAGTTTCTTCTAAAATATTTTTTAAGGTTTCTGCTTTTATAATATTTCCATTTATCTCAATATTATCAGTTATTTCACCAAAGTATTCTTTATTTTTTAACAAATTAAATAGTTGTACATAATCTGAATCTGATAGGTCATATCCATTTTCTTTTAACTTATCTAATAAACAAGTTTTTAAAAACACATAATCACTAGGAGATTCTGATAAAGAAGAATGATGAATAAAAGTGTTAAAATCTTTCTTATATTCTGAAACTTGCCCAAATCCAGCACTTGTTATATCTTTATTCTTAACTTTTGGGATAATGCCATATTCTTGACATAGTTTATCATCGCAACCATCTCCAAAAAAATTAGAATTCTTATTAACTAGAGATAAGGACAAATAGTTATTCTCATCATATTTTCTTGTGGCATTAATTAAATATGTTAAACTCTCTACGGCATTGTCATTTTGCACAGCATGAGCAAGAACTATATCATCTCTTGTTGCTTTTGCATATCTTACTCCCGTTTTAGAATCAACAGTAAATCTTTCAGCAGGAATTTCCGTTTGCAAAACAATTGAACCATGATCTGCAATATTTTTATTTACCTTTTCAATTAATTTTATTTTTATACGTTCAAATTCAATTTTGTGATTTGGAGAAAGATTTAATTCTGCAAGTTTTAATACATTCTCTAAATCATCAACATCTCTTAAAACAGCCGCCACATAATCTAAGTCAACTTTTTTGTTTAATAAATCCTCGATAACATCAGTACGAATCATATTCTGATTAGCATCAATGTGTACATTGTTTTTGCCGAAGATTTTTTGCATTCCTCTGCCAAAAACTTTTATACCACCACCCAAGAACCAAGCTCCAGCACCACCACTTACACCACCCATAACGGCAGCTTCTCCAACTTCCTCAATACTTCCACCGTCGTAAGCTGTTCTGAATGCACTATCAAAAGAGCCACTAACAGCCCCGCCTGTTATCATTTCTGCACTATAAGCTCCCGCTCTTTTTAATACATTTCCTCCAATATATTCATATCCATAAGGGTTAGTAAGAGCTGTTTTGACAAAACCTTTTGCAGTTTGTTCAACCGCCTCTTCTGCGACTTCTTTACCAACTTGTTTAACTGCTTGAATACCAAATTTAGTCGCAACAGTTTTACCAACTGCACCACCAATACCACCTGTAATTGGTGCTAATACACCTGAGAATGCACCAGTCGCTAAGTCTTTTTTAAGATTATCTGCCGTATATTTACGACCACCACTTTTAGCATCTGCACATTTGATGCCTGTTTTTATTGCTGCTGCACTCGCTCCCGCTGCTACGACACCAACTGCTATTGATGCACCGCCTGTGAATGGTGCTGCTGCAACGGCAGCTGTATAAATACCAACGGCAGCTATACCTGATACCATATCAGCGATTACATCACCCGCCATATCTTGACCTTCTTTATAGCCATTAAGTGCTGTTTCTGATTTTGTTTGAACTTCATTTTTCAAAAATTTATTAACATTCTCTACTGTATAATCTAAGCCTGTAATCTTTTTGAATGCTTCTTTTATATTTCCACTTTGTAAAGCCTTCAAATCCGCTTGTTGCTGTTTCCTAACCTTATTAGAGCTATCTCCAATATTGAAAGTATTTTTAGCCCAACTCCAAGCTTTACCAAGAAAGCCATTTGAATCTTCAGCCTTATTTACATTTGTACTAACTGCCTTAAGTCTTGCAGTTAGTGCTGATTTCAATTGTGCTTCTTGTTTTTTACTTACACTTGTCTGAGAAGATTCAAGTTTTAACCCCATTTTATTGTTAGATTTGCCGTTTCTACAATTCATAATGGAAATTTTCTCATCTTCTGATAATTGGATTTTATTAAGTTCTGGGCTGTAAAAAGATAGAATTTGCTCGTCAGAACAGCTCTTAAGCTCAGGATATGCCTGCCTTAATTGATTAACTATATTCTTTTGTTGTACGTTTAAATCTGCCATTTCCTTACTTTCAACATACAGGAGATAGTTACCCTTCCTCATGTATATCGACACATTGGGGCTAAAACTTTAGCATTCCAGGGAGAATTGTTACATAACTTAATAAACATATTAAAAATTTATCATCATGACAAGCTAAAAACTAAAAAAATTTTCCCAAAAAAAAGATATCCATATTAATAGGATATCTTTTTTAGTAATTGAATATTTGATACTAAACAGCTTTAAATACTAAAGTCGCATTATGTCCACCAAAACCAAAAGAATTAGAAAGAGCTGCATCAACCTTCTTTTCTCTAGCTTTATGAGGAACATAATCTAAATTAGCAACATGCTCATCTTGATTATCTAAATTAATTGTAGGAGCAACCTTGCCATCTGTAATTGACTTAACACAAACTATCGCTTCTACTGCACCTGTTGCACCAAGCATGTGTCCGTGCATTGACTTAGATGAACTTACTAATAAATTTGAATTCACATCTTTATCGCCAAACAATTGAGCAATTGCTTGAGATTCAGCAATATCACCTAAACCAGTACTTGTTCCATGTGGGTTAACATAATCAATATCAGCTGGTTTCAAACCTGCATCAGCAAGTGCTAATTCCATTGATTTCAAAGCTCCCTTTCCTTCTGGATCTGGTGCAACCATATCATGAGCGTCAGCTGTTTGACCATAACCAACAACCTCTGCATAAATCTTAGCTCCACGAGCTTTTGCATGCTCATATTCTTCAAGAACTAAAACTCCAGCTCCTTCACCCATTACAAAACCATCTCTATCCTTATCATAAGGTCTTGAAGCCTTAGTTGGCTCGTCATTTCGCTTAGATAATGTTCTAGCAGCTGTAAATGCTCCAATTCCTAAAGTTGTAATAGTTGCTTCGCATCCTCCTGCTACGATGACATCAGCATCACCATACTGAATGCTTCTAAAAGCATCACCTATTGAATGAGATCCAGTCGCACAAGCTGAAACAACAACTTTATTAAGTCCCTTATATCCGTGTTTCATTGAAATATGGCCTGAAGGCATGTCAACAATAAGCATAGGAACAGTAAATGGTGAACATTTTGTAGGTCCTTTTTCTATCATTGCAGTATGGCTTCTTTCTGTTGTTTTGAACCCACCTGCTGCTGATGATACAATAACACCTATTCTATATGGGTCAATATTTGCTTCATCAATACCAGAATCAGCAATAGCCTCATCAGCTGCAACCATGGCAAATTGACAAAAACGATCCATTCTCTTTGCCAACTTTGAATCCATATAATCTTCAGGATTAAAATCTTCATTTTTGATTTCAGCAGCTATCGTTACTGTATGTCCTTCTAATGGCATGTTTTCAATTGTAGAAACACCACTTTTGCCTTCTAGCAATGATTTCCAAAACTTATCAACTCCAATTCCAACAGGAGTTACAGCTCCCATCCCTGTAATTACTACTCTTCTTTTTGTCATAATTATTTCCTCTTTTTTATAAGTATCTTCCTGAAAATATTTCAATACCTTACACTTTAAGTTTCAAAAAGGATAGACATAAGATCCTGAAACAAATTCAGTGAAGCAAATAAGTTTTTATAAAATAAGAGGGTGAAAAGATATAACAAATCACCCTCTTATTAATTAAAATGTAATAATCCTAATTATGAGTGTGCTTCGATGTAGTTAACTGCATCTTGAACTGTTTGGATTTTTTCAGCTTCTTCATCAGGAATTTCGCAACCAAACTCTTCTTCAAAAGCCATAACTAATTCTACTGTATCTAATGAATCAGCACCTAAATCTGCTGTAAAGCTTGCTTCTGGAGTTACCAAAGCTTCATCACAGCTTAATTGATCTACAACAACTTTTTTTACTTTTTCTAATGTACTCATTTTCTTTTTCCTCTTATTTATTGTGTAATACACTATTCAATTAAGATTATACTATTTCAAGTTTTTTTTGCAAGAAAATTGAAAAATTGTTACAGTTTGTAAAATTTTTAACGAAAATAGTCAAAATTCTTATCAATAAAAATTTTATTAAAATATGAAATAATATAAAAATTAAACCTGAGGAAAAGGAGAATTTTTTATGACATATCAAATACCACCTAACATACCAATAGGGACTCGAACATACAACATAAAAACACCTGAAGACTTAAACAAAAAAGAACAAAAAAGATTAAAAAGAGGTCTAGAATGTTTAGGATTCAATTATAAGATTTCAGATCCGATTGAAGTTAAATTAATTAAAGCTTTGCTCAATGGAGAAAAAATAGATATTCGCATCCAAAAACCAAAAAATAATGAAATTTTATGGAATGGAAATTATGGATACATTGAAGAAAAAAGTGAAACATCAAATTATACAGAAACTAGAAGTTATATGTACAAGAAAGATAAAAATGGAAATACCCATTTAATCAAGAGTAAAGTTATGTATGATTATAAGACTAAATATCACAATAAAAAAGAATACATTGATCACAATGGTGATCTTAAAATTGATGAAAGCATCGAAGAATTAACTAACAGCACTCTTAATGATACTGATTTTGATGGAACGCCTAATACACGAATATCAACATTTCCCGATGGTTCAACAGATATTCAAAAATATAATAAAAAATATAATATATTTAAATAAAAAACAAACAGTGCAACAACTATAATAAGTTATCGCACTGAATATACATTATAAGACTCATACAAAAACCTTCAACTCAATAATCAGCAGTCATAATCGAGTTTAAATTACTCAACTATAGCAATTCTTATTGTACTTGATAAGATTCTTACCAAGAAGCTTTTGTAACACCTGGTAATAAACCACGATGAGCCATTTGTCTTAAACAAATTCTGCATAAACCGAAATCTCTATGAAATCCATGAGGACGTCCACAGATGCTGCATCTGTTATGTAATCTTACTTTTGGATATTTACCAGCTGCAACTAACATTTCTCTTTTATGTTCTTTGTTTATCATCGCTTTTTTAGCCATGATTTTCTCCTTTATTTTTTCTAATTATATTTTACTATCTTTTAGTGATTAAGAAAAATAAAATTTTAACAAACTTATTAACTTATTCACTTATTAACCTATTCACCTATTTCTTGAATGGCATACCTAATGCTCTTAGCAATTCTCTTGCTTCGTCATCAGTATTAGCAGTTGTGATAATTGATATATTCATACCTTTTACCAAATCAACTTCTTCATAAGTGATTTCAGGGAACAATGCTTGTTCCTTTAAACCTAATGTATAATTACCTCTACCATCGAAAGACTTAGCTGAAATACCACGAAAGTCTCTGATACGTGGAAGAACTACACAAATAAGTTTTTGTAAGAAATCATACATTCTTTCACCACGAAGAGTAACCATAGCACCAACTGGCATACCTTCTCTTAATTTGAAAGTAGCGATTGATTTTTTAGCTTTTGTTACAACAGCGTGTTGACCTGCTATTTTAGTCAATTGAGCTTGAATAGCATCAGCGATTTTTGAGTTGTGAGAAGCTTCACCAACACCCATATTTAACACGATTTTGTGTAACTTTGGAATCATCATGTCATTTTCATAACCGAATTTTTCTTTCAATGCTGATTTAACTTCTTCATTGTATTTTGCTCTTAAGCTTTTTGTCTTTGTCATTTTTCTTTCCTTTTTTTCTGAACACGATCGATCAGAGCTGGTCGCTTGACGTGTAGCTGGTAGGTTCAACTCCTTTTATAAAGGTTCATTTACCCTACCCCACTTGATCACGTGTTTACTATTAGTACTATACGTCTAACTGTTCACCGCATTTTTTACAAACGCGAACTTTTTTACCATCGATAACCTTGTGAGCAACTCTTGTTGCTTTTTCACAGCTTGGGCAAAGAATCATTA
>JAGBXP010000046.1 GCA_017629215.1 bacterium
CTCCTGCCAAGCTATGTCGGCTCGTCCATCGACAACAAGCCTGCATATCTTTTAAGGAATGAAAAGTTGCACAAGAATTGGCATTCTGATTATGTTCCGACAATTGACGAGGCGATAAAAATGATTGATATGTGGCTGAATTTCAAAAACTCTCAGCCCTGCACAAACGCATCAAATATGACAGTTGCAGAGGTTTTAGAGGCTCGAAGAAGGCAGAATATCGACACAAATCAGCTTGATGACTTAATGCTTGTGGCAGAGGTCAAAACCATTCAGCGAAACGGCATTCGCTTTTTAAATTGCGATTATTTTGACGAACGACTTTATGGGTTCAAAAGCAAAGTGCTTATAAAATACAATCTTTTTGACCTGACGCATATCAAGGTCTACACCCTAAAAGGCGAGTTTTTATGCACAGCAGAACGTGTAACCGAAACGCATCCGATGGCGAAAATTTTAGGAACTGTCGAAGATATGGAAGATTTCAAACAGAAAATCCAAAAACAAAAACGACTAAAAAGAAAGACAATAAATAGCCTCAAAGCCTATTTACCACAAGAAGAAATTAAATTGTTAGAACATAAAATTGAACGGCCCGTTGTTCAAACCGGGTTCAAAGAGTGTTCAATTGCCGTTCAAGGAATGTTCAAGAATAACGCAGAAAAATATGAGTACCTAATCAAGCACAACCCCGATGATGCTTGGATTACAGAATTTAAAAAGACAAAGGAGTATCGATTGCTATATGAATAAAACTTTTGTTAAAACGCAAAACGTGCGAAATTTTATCGGACTTATCGAAAATTTACAAAACAAACCAAAAAATATTCCCAAAATGGCGCTAGTCTATGGCGAGCCTGGGCTAGGCAAATCGCAAACAGCACTTTGGCTTGCGTGTAAATATGATGCGATTTATTTAAGGGCTGCGAATTTGATGTCCGTCAGATGGCTTTTAGAGGAACTGATCAAAGAAATGGACGAAATTCCAAGCTACTTGAGCTCAAATAATTTTAATATCATTATTAAAAAGCTCAAAGCCAAGCCACAGCTGATTATCATCGATGAAATCGACTATCTGCTGAACGATTTTAAGACGATTGAAACCCTGAGGGATATCCACGACAAAACCGAATGCCCGATAGTGTTTGTTGGGATGAGTTTGGTGCATAAAAAACTCGAACGCTACAAACATTTATACGATAGATTCTCTGAAATCGTGAAGTTTGAAACCTTTGGCGTGACGGATTTAAAGCAAATTTTCGATAGTCTTTCGGAAATTCCGTTCACGACCGAAAGTATTGAATACATCCACCCAAAATACAATCGTTTTAGACAAATCGTCCAGCTTATTAACCAACTTGAAACTTATGCAAAAGATAATGGAATAACTGAATTCACGCTAGAAACGATTCGAGGTTTATTATGAACATAGAAAAATTAGCGAAACGATTGAGGGAGTTCACTCTCGACGAAATCGAAATGATTGCTGAAGCTAACGTTGAAACGGAGCTTGAACGCCTCTTGAACGAGGGTAAAATAGCGTTTGACCAAGGTTGCTACAAATACGTTGAAAAAGCAGAAATAATCGACTATGCGATATTTTCGGCTGAGGCGTTGACTAATGAGCCTTTGAATTTTGAAACGGCAGTAAAATACTTTTTAGAAAAATATGCCAAAACAACTTGCACCAAAAGGACTTACGAGACTTATGAATCGATTTTTAGGATAAATATTTTGCCATTTTTTAGGGGCAAAATCATTCAAGAAATTACAATTGACGATATAAAAGCTTTTTATGCAAGTTGCAAAACTAGGAATTTAGGACATAGAAGATTGAAAAACACTTTGACACAGCTCAACCAACTTTTGAAATACTGTAAGTCGCAAGGCTTGATTTCAAGTTGCTGTAGTTTTCAGGTTAAAAGGCTTAATGAGAAGAATGAATTTAGTATGAATAGAATAATTTTCGAGGACTAAAAATGAGTAAAATGAAATATTATAAACACGCTGAAACCTTGTTTTTGCAAGACAATTTGTCAGTAGATGAAATTTGTAAAAACTTGAATGTCTCTCGACGCACGCTTTTTTATTGGAGAGAAAAGTACGAGTGGGACAAGAAAAAAGCCGCAAAATTTGCGAAAAAAGAGGATTTTTCAAAAGAGCTGCAAGGGTTTGTGGAAAAACTGATGGCAAAAATCACAACCGATATGCAAAACAAAAAACCAGTGAATCAGTCAGAGTTTTATACTCTGACAAACTTGCTGAAATATTTGCCAGACTTGGTGAAATTGGAAATCAAAGAACAAACCCAAACCCCAAAATCCACCGGCCAACTCTCCGAAGATTTTGTTAAACAAATTGAAAAAGAGTTCTTTGGGATAGAGTAATTATAAATATTTTGATAAATTGTAAGCATTGGTGCCAAAAGCTAAAGCTTGACCTTCGAGAGTTTTAGGAGGATTGATTAAATCTAAAGCTCCAGACACGCCATCACAAATAGCCTCAGCTTGCCTTCTTTTCATAGGATGTACGGAATTAATTATTACGTTTGATAAGAAAATTTTGGAAATATATTTTTGCAAATCTTGTTCCACTGCTTGTATATATTCTAGAGAATATCTTTGGTTAGGGTAGTTCATCTTTATTACCTCCTTTGGTCTTATATTATCATTTTTAAAGTTTTTACAAAAATTTCAATAGTCTACTAAGGCTATAAATATCTAATTCTTATTTTTTGTGATACTCTAAAGAAAAAGGAGTTGCGTATGGTGGTGTTAGGCAAATTAAAAAAAGTTGATTTACGTGAAGCTTGGAAACATGAAGCATTGGATTTTACAAATTGGCTTGCAAAAGAAGAAAATTTATCTTTATTGGGTGAAGAAATTGGTCTAGAAATAGATTTGATAGAAAAAGAAGCCAATGTAGGTTCGTATCGGGTAGATATTCTTGCGGAAGAATGTGGCACAGACCGAAAAATTGTTATTGAGAATCAGCTTGAATATACCAATCATGGACATTTAGGGCAACTTATAACTTATGCATCTGGATATGACGCTGAAATTATTATTTGGATAGTTAAGGAAGTTCGTAGCGAACACAAGCAAGCAATTGACTGGTTAAATGAACATACGGATGACAATATACATTTCTTTGCTATAAAAATGGAATTATGGCAAATTGGAGATTCTGAACTAGCACCAAAATTTCAAATAATTTGTAAGCCAAATCAATGGGCAAAAATTTTAAAGAAAAATCCTTCAGAAAAAACTAATACTCAACTACAAAGGCTTGAATTTTGGACTGCGTTAAACGAATATTTGGAAAATAAAAAATCTAATGTCTCTCCACAAAAACCATCGTCAGATCATTGGAATAATGTTTCAATAGGTACGTCCAAAGCTCATATTTCACTTAGTCTTTTGTCAAAAGATAAAAAAATAGCTTGTGAATTACATATACCTGACAATAAAGATTTTTATCATTATCTTGAGGAAAATAAAACAGAAATAGAATCTCTTTTTGGTGAAAAACTCATTTGGAAAGAATTAAAAGATAAAAAAGCAAGTAGAATTATTATTGAAAGAGATAACTTTAATTTGTTTAATAATGAAAATTGGGAAACAGATTTTGATTGGTTTGAAGAAAAAGTTTTAAAATTCAAAAAAGCTATTTGTCCTTTTATAAAGTTAGGTTAGATTTCTTCAATATACCAAACTGAATTTCCAAAATTATTGAAGTTGTATCTTATCTGAAAATAGAAATTAAATTCAATGGAATTATCGTCTTTGTAGTTGTAAAAAGGCTTATTTAATTCGGTTTTGCGAAAACTTTCAAAGGCAATTTGAATTTCTTTTGCAAACTTTTTTCTAAATTCTGAATATTCCATTTCTAAAGTTTCTCTAGTTCTTCTATTTTTCAAAATCATCTTCAAACCCTCTTATATTATCAAGTTCAATGTTGTATTTTTTGCCTTGCCTATCTACACAGGTGGCAAAATCTATTTCTACATCCGCAAATTTGTTTTTCCAAGTACAAATCAATAACCCAATTTCCTGCGTTTTAAGATTTAAAATCTTTGTTCCGTATAAGTGATAATCTTTTTCTACCATATTTTGCTCCTTTCAAGCTATGATATTAATCACTCTTTCAACCAGAAACATCAAGTGCATAAAACAATTTCGTATCATTTCAACACATTTAAAAGCTGTTTAAATACCGTTTAAAAGGCGTTTAAAAAGTGTTCACAAATTATTCATCGATACTTTCAGGATAATTAATAAAAAATGCATTAACTTGGTCTGCATCTCTGCGCAAATTTTTAACAACAGGAGCTAAGTTATAAAGTTCTTCATATTCCTTTTGTGATGAGCAAAAATAATCAATAACTACAGTGGTGTTGTAGATGTTTTCAGCATATTTTTCTAACTTCTTAAAATCTTTTCTTTTGATAACAAATCTTTCTTCCATACACAACCTCCTTTTAGGCTGTGACATACATCACTTGAAATTTAACGGAAGTCAAGTAAAAAAATCAGCTTTAATTTAAACTATTACAAAGACTTGCAAGCTCTTCATCAGCTTTTTTAATATAGTCATTCAATCGCTTAAAATGATTATTTATTTGTTGCTTTATTACCGAAGTATTAAATACTGTGTCAAAGGTCCTATAAGCGTATGTTATAAAATTACGTTTACCAAGATGTGTATACTGCTCATATAGATGATGGCGGTATAGTTTTTTTTGTTTTTCTTGTATCTGTATTTTTTGTTTATGCATATTTTTTAGTTTTTGTTTAGCATTCAGTTTCATCGCAGACACAGCACGTCTAGATTTTCTTAAATATCTAGCCAAGCTACCTTCTCTAATCCTTACTTTTTCTCCGTCGAAATAAAAACCTAAATATTGAAGAGGTTGCTGTTTAATTTTAGTAGCATCGGTAAAATCATAACACTGACTTTTTGAATAATTATCCCATTTTTCAATTGGATGAATTTCTAGATTCTCTCCCCTTTCATAAATATACTCTTTAATCTTATCTATAATTTTTTCTTTAATATCTTCATCATGCGGACAAATAAACATTATGTCATCACAATAACGCCTATACAAACCGCCAACATCTTCTGCAAGTCTTTTCATTGCTGAATCAAAAGGTATCATATAAATATTAGATAGGAGCGCTGACATTGCCGAACCTTGTGGAATTCCATATGGCTTAGGCGCATAAAAACCTTCGTTTCTATGAAATTTTTTATGCTCAGTATCTTTATAAAATTTTTTATACCAATCCTTAAAGCTTCTAAAGTTTTCTGCATTTTTAAATAAAATTTTAGGAATCTTTTTGTATATTTTTTTGTTACATTTTACACAATTAACTTGCAAGCAGGGTTTCTTTTTATCTTTATTTACATAGTAACAAACTTCCTTCATATCTATGTAACAGTACTTGGTTAATGATTTATATATATTTAGATGATCATCTGGTAATTTATCGGCTTCAAGTACTTTTGCCCATTCTGCATAGAGATTTTTGTGATCTATATAGTCATAAAAGCTGTGAATATCAAAAGCTAGTGCATAACAATTATTCCCACTTTTTTTTATTTCTTCAAAAACATCTCTTGCCATAGTACAGTTATTTGGACTAATTTCTTTATCATTTATTTTTACAGGCGGAAGTTTTCTATATGCTAAAATAACATCACCTAAATCTAATTCTTGTATTCTTTTTTCATATTTTTCGCTCAATAGACTTGCATAGTGAGCATAAATATATCCATCAATATGAGAAGCATATCTAATCGGACGTTTTTTGATAATACCTTTCTTCTTTAAATTATCTAACGCTTCTATACACTTATCTTTTTCTATTCCGGATAATTCAAGCTGTTTTCTCTTATAATATTTAATTTTATTGATTAAATTTGATCGTCTTTCTTTTATATCAAAAGCTATAAAGGGATAAAATGCATGCTTTGCAATTTTTTCCGGAGAATTTAAAAACGAATGTAGCGAATCAATTTGATGCTTAATTTTCTTTTGCGATGCAGGTGTTATTACATATTTTGTTTTAGTACTTGATTTATCTTTTGTGATATATCTACCGAAAGAGAAAGGTCTATCAAAGTGAGCAAAACTTTTTAGATTGAAGGTTGGGATTTTTTCAGAAACCTGCTGGGTTAAATTACTTTTCAGTTTGTTGTAATTATTTTGCTTTTTAGACATATATTTCCTTTTTTAGCACGGAAGACACTCGGATTCGTTCGTCCATAAGAGTGTCTTCCAAAACTTAGCCTTCTTTATCAGAAGAACATTTTCTTTGACAATTCAAGTCGTCTTTCAACCTTCTTGTCTTGTTAAAAGTTTCATATCCCTGTCAACAACGAGTTTATACTCTATGTTATAATGGTAAATATAACCTTAGAAAGGAGATACTAATGATATTCTTAACCATTCTGATTGAAGGTTTAAGGTTCTACCTTAGTAAACACCTTCTTGTGAAGATAATAACGCGAAGCGTTATTATACTTTACAAAGTTTATTCACCTCCCACCTGCCAAATTAGAATTTCTAACCAACAAATGGCATTATAATGTTATCATAAAAATAATATTTTTATAAAAAACTTAATTATTATTTAATATTTGAATCCGGAATTAAATTTTTTCTTCTCATAAAAAGAATTCTATCCTGCAAATCACTGTCATAAAATCTTGCTTTTTGTTTACTCCACGCTTTAAAATCTGCAATTAAATCGGTATCAGTACAGCTTAAGTTATTACTCAATCTATTTAACCAAACTGCATACAATGTTGCCACAGATTCACAAAAATCTGAATTTTTGCCTCTAAATAGTTCTAACAGATTATTTATTCCTGTTACTTCTGCACTAAATACTTTGTTAAATATTTCAGAAATTTCGTTACTTTTTTCAAGTGGAGTATATTTTGTAACTTCAATATTGTTTTTTTGTTCTTTTCGAATGCTAAACCATTTTTTATTTTTCAAAATATCTTCTACTTCATATCTTGCTTGTGCATCATGAGGTCCTGCAGCTTCTTGTTTATATTTACCACCAAGATTTATTTTTAAATGTGTTTCGCAAAAATATATAATTTTTTCTAGCTTTATTGCACCAAAATATTGTTCTTCATACAACTGTGAAATGATTTTTGCACTTAAAATTGCCCTTTTTTCTTTTAAATCAATAATATTGCTACTCTTATTTAGATATACAGTTAAAAACATTTCCTCAATAGATTTTAATAAACTTAAAGAGTTTTCTTTAACTGAATCATTTTTCTTTTTTAAATTTTCTATAAAATCTAATAATTTATTAATTTTATTAACTATACGAAGTTGCTCGGTAAGAGGGGGTAGTGGAACCATAAGTTTACTTAAGGATTGTCCATTTACATTTGGCTGTCCTGTTCCCATTGAATATTCTTTTAGTTGTTTCCAATATAAAGGTGATTCCATAAATATTTTTATATATTTTTCATTGATATTATTGAGAGGAATTGCTCTTATTAAGTATGATGCAAACACAGCGGTTTCTTTTAAATTATCAACAACATATGTTTTACCCATCGTACCCCCTGTCCGTGCAATTAAAATGTCTCGATTTTGTAACATATATTTTTTTATATTATCATCAGATATTGAACAAAACGGAACGTTATTCCATAATACTTTGTCATCTTGTATATCTGTAATTCTTAATAATTTCACATTCCCGCTATTTTCTGCTGATGCAGTATACCCATAATGAATTTGTGTGGTTATTGAGCCTAATTTTGTCCACTCCCAACCTTTTGGCAACTCATACGGAAATTCATCTTCTGTAATCGGTGGCATTGGTCTTTCGTTTTTGAGTTTGCCATCTTTTACTAGTTGTTCTTTTTCTGCTTTTATTCTTTTTAGGAGTTCTGAGGCAGGTTTATCCGATTGTTTTTGAGGAATTAATATACCCCTAACGGCATCTAACAAAAGAGATTCTTTTAAACTCTGAATTAACAATTCTTGTTCAAGACATTTTTTATTAATCAAATTATTTTTATATTTTGCCTTTTTAATTTTTTCTACAATTTGCTCTTGAATATTTATGTTTGGAATTTCTATAATAATAGTTTTTATACTATTAATTGTAAGAGAAACATTTGCTGCACCTTTCATTAGCGGAACGATTTTTGAATCTTTATAAAAAGATAAATAATAATATAGGAATTCTGCGTTTAACTGCTTTTCATCGTTTGGAATAACAGCTGCAAGTATATTACCAAGTGCAAATTTACCTTCTTGATAGTGTATTCTTTTTAAACTTGCATGTCCATGTCCAGTCGAAGAGACTAGCGGAATACATACTGCTTTTGTATCAAATTGGTACTCATTGCTGGATAGCCTTTCTTCTGCTGTTACAACTAATGGATAATCTCCGGCAATAGCTTTTTTTATTCCGGTAGAACCTTTTATTATTGTGCATACTTCACCAAGTGTAAATTGTTCCATTTTAAACCCTTAATTCTGCTTCTATTGAATCTAAAAGAGTATTAATTTCTTCATAATTATTCCTAAGTTTTTTTATTAATTCTTGTGGAGATTCTAATATTTTTTCTTCTGAATTATTTGGATTTTTTATATCAAGATTGTAATTATTATTGACAATTTCTTCTACTGATACTTTCCAAGCTACTTCATTTTCTACTTTATTTCCCCACCACTTACGTATAGGATCAAATTCTTCATTCCGTATAGGATTTGTTTTTGAATAACTTTTTAGTCCTTCGGGTAATTTATGTTCATAGAACCAAATATGTTGTGTTGGTTCTCCTTTTTTAAAGAATAATAAATTTGTACCGACTGTAGCATATGGTTTAAAAACGGAATTAGGTAATCTGACGATAACTTCAAGATTACAAGTTTTAAGTAATTCCTCTTTTATTCTTGTTTTTACACCTTCTCCAAAAAGTGAACCGTCAGGCAAAACGACACCTGCTCTGCCTTGATGTTTTAGCATTTTCATTATATAGACCAAGAATAAATCTGCTGTTTCTCGAGTTCTAAAACTTGCAGGAAAATTATTTTCAATTCCTTCTTCCTCGATACCGCCAAACGGTGGGTTTGTAACGATACAATCAACCCTATCAGCTGGCGAGATATTATTTATCGGTTTAGATAAAGTGTTATCTCGTCTGATATTTATTGGTGTATCAATTCCGTGCAATATCATATTAGTTGTGCAAAGTTGGTGCGGAAGTGGCTTCTTTTCAATCCCACAAATGTTTGTGTTTAAGGTTTCAGCTTCCGCAGATGTTGAAATTTGTTTTTTCAAATGTTCGATTGTGCAAGCCAAAAATCCACCTGTACCACACGCAGGGTCAAGAACTTTTTCGTTTATTTTAGGATTAACCATATCAACGATAAATTGAGTTACTGCACGAGGTGTGTAATATTCCCCTGCATTACCTGCTGATTGCAAGCTTTGTAATAGCTGCTCATAAATATCATTAAATAGGTGTCTATCTTCGCTTGAATTAAAGTCGATTTCGTTAATTTTATTAATAACTTGGCGAAGCAAAGTACCTGATTTCATGTAATTATAAGTATCTTGAAAAATATTTTTAATAATAAAAGCACGTTTATCAGCATCATTTTCAAGGTTTTGCAAATATGGAAATAAATCGTTGTTGATAAAATCAATCAACTCATCCCCTGTCATACCTTCATCATCTTTTGCCCAAGTTTGCCAGCGATATTTTTCAGCAATTGGTGATTTGTAGTTATCATCAATAATTTCTGCTTCAACTTCTTTATCTGCAAAAATCTTTAAAAATAACATCCAGACGATTTGAGAAAGTCTTTGTGCATCACCATCAACCCCTGTATCTTTTCTCATTATGTCCTGTATCGCTTTTATAACACTTGATATATTTGGCATTTATATTCTCCAATTATTTTAATAGTTTTTTATTTAATTCTTTAAAAGTTTTTATCAGTTTAGTTAATGCTTCTCTATTTGTTATAGCTATAGACTTTAACTCTTTAACATTTTCAGATAAAACAGGGTCTAAACCACCATACATTATATTAGCTTGCGTATTTATTTCTGCAACAAACTCTTTTTTAACATTGTTATAATCATAAATTGATATTCTGTATACCTGCATTTTGGCACAAATATCATTCAAAATTTGTTCATGTTCCTCATGATCAATCATCCAATTTTTCAAAAGCAGAACACAACTACCAAATTCTTCAGCCATTTCATTATCAATCAGCTTAATTTCATTATTTAAAAATGCTCTATCTGTTAAATCTTTTTCTGGTATATTTTTAGATTGTTTTGAATAAACTATTGATTCTAATTCATAAAGTTGAAGTTCTTGAATGTATTTGTTTAGGCCTTCTAATAAATTAATTAATTTTTGTCTTTTTTGTTGGTTTTTCCAAGAGTCTAGAGCCTTTCCTGCAAAAAACGCCATAAATCCTGTAGCAATCATCATAACAAAAGTTGATAATGCAGTTAGTCCGTTAAAAAACAATGTCCAGCCTTCCATTATGCCACCTCGTCATTAAACAATTCTTTTTCAAGTTCTCGGATTGCTTCTTCGTATCTATCCTTACCACCAAATTCTTTGATAATTTCTACTGGTGTACCAAATTTATCAAACGGTTGAAAACTTAAAATACTACGATTTTCGATTTCCATAATACCTTCATCAGCAAATTTATCAATCAAGGCATTTAAAATAGCTCTGGCTTTTTCAGAATACTTACCAAAATAATTTCTTTTCTTAACCTTTTCAGCTCTTTCTTTTCTTGAAAGCGGTGGCATATCAAAAGTTACGTGACAAATCAAATCAAAAATACTTAAATCCTTGCCTGTTTTCTGTTTGACTTCTTCTCTCAACTCTTCAAACAAAATACCTTGTTCTTCCAGTTCTTCAATAATTACAGATTTTTTGTCAGCTTCTGACCATTTTTTGATAAAATCATTCAATGTCGCAAACTGCTCTTTTAAATTCTTTTTCGTATAATCAACAAGGCTTTCGGTAATTAATTTTCCATCTTTACCATAATACTGAACACGTTCACCAACTTGGACAACTTCAACTCCATTTACATAAAATTTTCTTGTCGGAGTTTCAATATCGGTTAAATCAATATCTGGTGGGATATCTACAACTGTTTCTTCTTTTGAAATTTCATCAATTATATCGATAATTTCTTCTTTTGTTTGTTCATCAGCTGGCATTTCTTCAGTTTCTTTTACTTCTTTTATTTGAACAGGTTCTCCATCAAATTCCTTGTCTTCAAATAAACGAGTCACGCCTCTAAAATCCATAATCGTGAAATAATACTTGCCAAAATCTGGTCTCAAACGAGTTCCACGACCAATGATTTGTTTAAATTCTGTCATTGAATTAATATTGCTATCAAGAACAATTAGCTTACATGTTTTAGCATCAACGCCAGTTGTCATTAGTTTTGATGTTGTTGCAATTACAGGATAAGTTGATTCAGGATCTATAAAATTATCTAATTCCATTTTGCCTTCATTATCATCACCAGTAATTTTCATTACATATTTTGAGTTTTGAGCAACTAAATCAGCATTTTCATTTACCAATGCTTGGCGCATTCTATTTGCATGATCAATATCTACGCAGAAAACAATAGTCTTATCCAATCTATTATTTTTCTTTAAATATTCTGTAATTCTCTTTGCAACAAGTTCAGTTCTCTCATCTACAACTATTTTCTTATCAAAATCTTTTGTATTGAATTCTTCATCAGGGACTTCGTTTCCATATTTATCAATTGTACCTTGAGGTAATTTTAAGCCATCTAAATCAATATTGATTAGCGGTCTAATAACTTTATATGGAGCAAGAAAACCATCTTCAATACCTTGTTTTAGTGAATAAGTATAAATTGGTTCACCAAAGTATTCAATATTGGAAACATCTTTTGTCTCTTTTGGTGTTGCAGTTAAACCCAAATGAGAAGCTGAACTAAAATAATCAAGGACTTCACGCCAAGCAGAATCTTCTTTAGCACTACCTCTATGACACTCATCAATTACAACTAAATCGAAAAAATCTGGTGAAAATTGTTTATATGCGTCTTTATCTTCATCATTACCAGTAAGACCTTGATATAAAGCAAGATAGATTTCGTATGATTTATCAATTTGTCTTTTGGTAATTTTAGTCATTTTATCACCAAAAGGTGCAAAATCTTGAGCTTTTGTTTGATCGATTAAAATATTTCTATCAGCCAAAAATAAAATTCTTTTCTTTTTACGTGCTTTCCATAATCTCCAAATGATTTGAAAAGCTGTATAAGTTTTACCAGTACCTGTTGCCATTACCAACAAGGTTCTATCTTGACCTTTTGCAATAGCTTCAACCGCTCTATTTATTGCAATTCTTTGATAATATCTTGGCTCTTTTCCACTTGGATCAATATGATAATTTTGTGTATAAACTGATTCAACTTCAACATCTTCGATTTGTTTGTATTTTTTGTATTTATTCCACAACTCTTGTGGACTTGGAAATTTATTTACAGGTAGTTCAATTTCTTTTTTACCAAGCTCTACAGTTCTATCATGTAATAAAAAAGCATCGCCATTTGAAGAAAAAACAAACGGAATATCCAACGTTTCGGCATATTCAATACCTTGTTGAATACCTGCTCCAACCGAATGTTTATTGTCTTTAGCCTCAATAATAGCGATAGGAATATTGTTCTTGTAATACAAAATGTAATCAGCGCGCTTTTGTTTTCCTCTTGAAACAAGCTTGCCTCTTACAATAACTTTACCAGCAGTAAAAGAAACCTCTTCTCTTATTTGTGCATTTCTATCCCAACCAGCTTCTATAATAGCAGGAGTTATAAATTTTGTACAAATATCTCTTTCTGATAAAGATTTTTTATCCATGAAGACCTCATACTTCTTGAACAATTATAGCATAAATAATATCTATAGGCTTTATTGTTTTATTGGGCTGAGACTTTTATCGTATATTCAATATAAATATATTCATATTGTACAAATTCAATTTAACTCAATGCTATAATCATTAATAATAATTAATTTTGATAAAATAAAGTTTGGATATTAAAAATTAGAATATGGATAACAAATACAACGAGGAATATTTGGCACTCGAAAGGTTGAAATTTTACTTTGGCACTAAGTTACATAATTTTGAAAAAAGAGAAGAGCCAGATTTTGGAAATATAACAGATAATATTGGTTTAGAAATAACACAATCAAACTTTGATGGCGAACAAATAAAAATCCTTCAAGAAATTCAAGGGAAAAACTATAATTATAATGAAGCTGTTTTGGCTTTAAAAAAATATGATAAAAATGGGAAATTTAAAGGTGAAATCGGTAGAACAACTCCAAAATCAAACAGTTTTTATTCATCTTTAACAAAAGGTATGGTTGATACTAATATATATTTTGATGCAATTATTAATGTTATTGATAAAAAATTAACAAAATTGCAAAAATTTCAAATATTTGAAAGAAATTTTTTATATATTATTGATCATGGTCATATTTTAGAAAATTACGATGTATTAGAATACTTATTACCTAATATTATTCGAGTTGAAAGCAATTATAAAATATGTTTTGATGGTTATTTTATTGAGCAATACAACAGAATAATTTATATCATAAACCATAATATCAACTATATTAATAAATAAAATTTCACAAATAAAAATCCCTATATACTGCATCTATATCTTCCTGCTCGATACCAATGTAGCGGAGGGTGATTTGGGGAGAGGAATGATTAAAAATCTTTTGCAGCAGCACGACATCGTCATATTTTTGGTAGCAATGGTATCCAAAAGTTTTCCTCAATGTATGTGTGCCAATTCGTCTTGTTATCCCAACCGCTCTCGCAGCTTTATTTAAAATCTTATATGCTCTGCTCCTTTCCATTCGTCTTCCCTTCTGTGTATAAAACAATGGTTGTTCCTCCGGCATTCCCTTGGTAAATTCTTCAATCTCCTGCTTTAACTTATCATTAATCGGAAATACTTTCCGTTTGCCGGTTTTTAGTTCTCTGATTTCAATATACTCTTTGTTCCTAACATCCCCGACATTAAGTGCAAGTATATCAGAAATCCTCAGTCCGCTATTTATCCCAAAGCTGAAGAGCAAGGCGTTCCTTGGCTTTTTCGCCAAGAACTCTTTCATTTTTCTAATATCTTCAAGGCTTTTTATTGGGTCAACAGCATTCATCTACAAACCTTTCGAGCAACATACATCACTCAAAAGCAAGAGAAAGTAAAGTGTTAGAATAAATAGTACCGTTCGGGAATAATTGTGAGTTTTATATTGAAAAGCAAGTAAAATATTACCGTACGGTTATAAACACGTTTAAAAGGGGTTTTTAGGTTTAGATGTAAAAATATCTTAATAATATTTCTGTAACCTAAAAATAAATATATAATATAAAAAAATACAAAAGAGGTAACAAATGCCAATTTTAGTAAATAAACTAATTATACCTGAACTTGGGGTTGAAATGGATATTGATTTAAATGCTACAGTTATTCATAAAGGTTCATCTTTTAATAATTATAGTGTTGAGGCATATTATCATAATGTAATAAAACCTAATTTAAAAGATTTTTATGAAGACGAACTAAATACAAGAAAAGTGCTTAATGCTTGTATCACATTATACCATCTTGTAGATTGGTATACCCCAGAAAATAAAGCAAAGAAAAAAGAGTTATATTCTAAAATCCCATTTAATGAGATTTTAGAAAGTATTGCAAATGGCACAAAACATTGCAATAAAGAGAAAAAATACCAAACTGGTAAAAAAGAGGGATCGTATATTCCGACAAAACTAATAGTTAATGATGGCAAAAACACCTATGCATTAATTGATGTTTTAAAAGAAATTGAAATATTTTGGGATGCTGAATTAAAAAATAAAAAATAAAACATCTATTTAAAAAATCTTAAACAAATTTTCTATACCTAAAATCTTGTGCGTATTTTTCCATCAATTCCAAAACTGTTTGTGCAAATTCTGTTTTAGCTTCAAAATTCTTAAGTTCGTTTAAGCTAATAATATTATTACCATCTGCATCAGCAGCTTTAATATCGTCAAGGTTATTCATAAATTCTTCTGAAAATTGATTCGTTGGGGTTGAACTTTCAACTGTTAAACCATTTTCTGAAGTTTTATTTAACGGCATTATTATGTATGGATTGTTGTTATAACCCATATTCATTGGAATACTTGAAACCATCTTAACCTTCCTCCAAGGTACATGATAAAGGTTTTAGATGGGCATTTGTATCGTATAAATAAATTAAATTTAAACTGATTTTGCAAAAGGGTGTAAATAAATGTGTTTAAAAAAGAATTATGCTTTTAGAAATTCAATCACTTCGTCGACGTGACCTTTGACTTTTACTTTGCGCCATTCTTTAATAATATTCAAGTTTTCATCTAGCACAAAAGTTGAGCGTTCAATACCCATATATTTTCTGCCATACATAGATTTCTCAACCCAAACATTAAATGTTTCTGCAAGTTTGTGTTCTGGGTCAGAAAGCAAAATGAAATTAAGACTTTGTTTTTCTTTAAATTTCAAGTGGCTTTTAATGCTATCAGGGCTAACACCGATTACTGTTGCAAAATTCGTCAATCTGTTTATATTATCTCTAAAATCGCACGCTTCTTGAGTGCAACCTGAAGTATTATCTTTTGGATAAAAGTACAAAATAACTTTTTGTCCCTTAAAATCATTTAAAGAATATTCTTTTTCTATGCCATCAGTATCAATGCCTTGTAGTTTTATTTCTTTCATCACATATATCCTTATGAAAACATTTTAATATTATCTGAACTCCATTGTATTAGCATTTTGTATAAATTTTCAAGTTCAATTGTAGTTTTTTCGTTAATATTATTTCTATTAATGCAAGTATTCAAGATATCTCTGTCTATTCCAATTAACAATTCTAAAAGTTCCATTTTGGTTGGAATATATTTTTTAGTTTCTATAAAATATTTTGTCTGCAAAATAAAAAATGTACTTTTATATAAATTTTTCAAATCTTCAGTACGATTATTAGAATGAATAAAGCTATGGACAGCAGTATGGTACAAGTTTTCAGAACCAATTTTTACTGCTTGTTTCGCATCTTCTATAGTTGGAGGTTGAATTAAATCTTGCAGGTTGCCAATAAGAGATTTTGTATCGTAGAAAAATTGGAACAAGTCCGATTTAGACCAATTTTGCAGTTCCTCTCTACCTGAAATAAAACCACAAGATTTATCTTTATCTGGCATACTATTAATTATCGAATGATATCTTTTTAAGTCTTCAAAACTTAAATTATCTAAAATTACCACAAGATCAATATCGCTACTTTGGGTTGCTTCACCTCGATTATAACTACCTTGAAGCCCAACAAATAATAATCTTTGTTCAAATTCGTTTTGTAATTTTTTGATTATAATATCAAGCCAAACATTAATATCAAACACAGCTACACCTCTTTTTTGAATGATAGCATAAATTATTTAACTTAACTACCTGCTGAGTTATCTGGGATTTTCGGACAACTGAAATTTTATATTTCTTCCCCAAAAGGCAACATACGCCACTCAAAAGCAAGTGAAAGTAAAGTGGGAGTGGCAAATAAACACTAAAAAGCTTTTAAATAGAGTTTAAACGCAGTTTAAAGAAGATTTAAATATTTTAAAACTATCGTGCTTTTTTAATTTTTAGAATTGCATCAGCAAAACGTTCATGCATTATTTCTTCGTGAGAGCTATCTATTGATTTTATATGTTTTTTTAGTGCATATAAAAATTCTGAAAAATATGGAATCTTTTTGTATAAGCTTTTATTTTTCTCAAAGAAATTATAAATTTCACTAAATTCAATCAATTTATAATATTCTCCGCACTCATAGTTTTCCAATTTTATATGATTGTAATTAGGTGCAAAAATAAAGTAGAAACATTCTTTTTCAGAATAATTTTTTTCGACATATTCACGATATTTTTTAAGTTGTGATTGTATTAAATCACTACCAATATCGTGCCTTTCGCAGATTCCATTTATATTTGATTTAATTTTATTTTCAATAACAATAGCTTTATCATTGCTTAATAACAATAAATCGATATTTTCTTTCTCTCTTAAAGTACAAAAATCAAAGCTAAAGCTAGCAATACTTAAAACCTCTTTTGCAAACTTACTAAAAGCTAATGGATTTGCATCAAAAATATATTTAAATAAGTTAGAAAAGACTAATTCGTCATTTTGCTTTTGAATAATATCAATAAAATTATTAGCTCCTTTGTCTTTATTTTTTCTTTTGTTCAAAATTTCTTGAACTTTAGGCGTTGTATTTTTATCTTCCCAAAGAGTATCGTTGTTAATAATTTTCTCTAAAACATCAAAGCCTTTAGTCCCTTCTTCAATATACATTTTAGGACTTTGAGAGGGAAAATGCTCAACATCTTCCATAAAATAACAATCGGTATTTGATTTATCTGTAGTAATATAGATTGGCTTAGAAGCTTTTCTTATGTTATTAGCTTTAAAAGTAATATAAATACATTCGTCATTGCCTTTGTTATGCTCGCAAATTTTGTATTGTTTTAGTCCACCATAAGTAATCTTATTTTTATCTAAATAATCTAATTGAAATTGATGTTGGATTTGTCTTTCATCTTTAGTAAAAGCTTTTTGGATATATGCAACTTGCTCTAAATCAGTAGCTTTCGCGATTATTTCAATAATCTTAGAACTACATCTTTTAACAAGTAAAATAGATTTAATTTTATCATTATGTTTTTTACTCATTGAGCCATAAGGTAAAACATAGATATAATTACTGCCATTATCAGCTTTAAATAAATTTATAATCTCATGTCCTATATTGGCATTCTCATCTTCAAGATAAGTACCTGTATACATAATGTTCAATAAAATTTCTTTTGTCATATAGCCTCTTCTAATGCTAATTTTAATTCCATCAAATTTAATTTTATTTTAACACAATGTCAATATAGGTCGTATTTCTTAATTTTAGTTATCCGGTAATTCCGGACAACTTGTTTAAAAGTGAACCTGTAAGGAATACTTAATAGTTCAAATTTTGGGGAGAAATTCAAAAAAGGCAACATAACATTCCGGAAATGCTTATTTATCAGAATAAGGTGCCACGTCATTCAAGAAATGCCTTTTTCTCAGAATAAGGCGCCACGCAACTCTAATGTTGCCTTTTTGAAACCTTTCTAATTCCCTGTTTTTAAGCTATAATTTAACTATGGAGAATGATTTTCAAAAAGGTGAAATAGTTATTTATACAAGCGAAGATGGTTCGGTTTCGCTTGATACTAAGCTTGAAAACGACACAATTTGGCTTACTCAAAAGCAAATGGCAGAATTGTTTGGAGTAAAAACTCCTGCGATAAGTAAACATTTGAAAAATATTTTTAGCGAAGGTGAATTGAAAGAAGAAGTGGTTATTTCCATTTTGGAAACAACCACAAAACACGGTGCTATGAAGGATAAAACCCAAATTAAATCGACACAGTTTTACAACCTAGATGCAATTATTTCTGTAGGATACAGAGTAAATTCTTCAAGAGCTACGCAGTTCCGTATTTGGGCGACAAATACATTAAGAGAATTTATCACAAAAGGCTACGCAATTAACGAAAAAATGCTTAAATCTAAGCAAGAACAGATTCAAATATTGCAGTCAACTCTTAATCTTCTAACAAGAAGCATAGAAAATCAGATTGAAACAGTTGATGATGCTCAAAATGTCGCTAAAATTCTTGATAATTTTGCTAAAGGTTTAAATTTGCTTGATAATTTTGACCATAAAACTCTTGATTCAAAAGGTTTTACAGAAAAAGAAGCTATTATTATTCCAGAACAAGAATATCTTGAAATTATCGACAAGATGAAATCCGATTTTGCATCTGATGTTTTTGGGAACCCAAAAGATGGAAGTTTTGCTAGTTCAATTAATCAAATATATCAAACTTTTGATGGCAAAGATTGTTATCCGACTTTGGAAGAAAAGGCCGCAACTTTATTATATTTGATTACCAAAAACCATTCTTTTTCTGATGGGAACAAACGTATTGCGGCAAGTTGTTTCTTGTACTTTTTAGATAAGAACAATATGCTTTATAAAAATGGTTTACCAATAATTGATGCGAGTGCATTGTTTGCTCTGACACTTCTGATTGCTGAAAGTAAGCCTGAGGAAATGGATATTATGAAGCAAATTGTTATTAGTGTATTAAATAAGTAATCTCAGCTTAAAGTTAATTTTGTATCTAATTTAAAGATTTTTTGCAAACTGAATACGTAACAATTGAATTCATTGCTTCGGATATTGTCATATATGAAGTTATATGTTTATTTGGTCGTCCAATACTATCGACATACTCATTCCAAACTGATGGTGCTACCAAGTTTCTTTCTTTATAGTCTTTTGGAGACTTGTCTCTCAATTCTTGAGCCTTTTTCCCAGCAGCTGTACCATTCAAAAGTGCAACTTCTTTTTCTGCTTCTTTAATTGCATCAGGATCATTAGTACTACATCCTGGATCATAATGTATCATTGGTGCTGGTGGATCAATCTTTGACATAAATGTCTCCTTTCTTTTATCTTACATCTTTATTATCGACATATTTATAAAAAACTTTAGTGGTTTTGAAAAAATTGTTACATTTGGAGGATAAATTGTTACAATTCATTTACACAGTTATACCAAGTTTTTCAATTATAGAACATATTTTAGCCACATTTGGAGTAAATAAATGATTAATATATATAGTCACTAAAAGTTCGAACCTGAAAGCGTCAACCCCGCCATTAACAATAAAAACAGACCTTCAGGGTCTGTTTTTATTTGTCATCCTGAACTTGATTCAGGATCTATCCAGAGTTATATTATTACAATTGGCATTGATAGATTCCGTGTCAAGCACGGAATGACTAAAATTCCCACCAATAAAAAGAGTCCTTACGGACTCTTTTTTGTTTATTTTTTGGTGCAATAAATTGCACCCTACAAACTAACCCAAATAACAAACGCAAATACGAGAATATGGATTTAGAAAGATTGTCAGAAAAAGATAGAATTTATGCAAAAGAAGAATATGAAACTTTTGATAATAAAACTAAAGAGAAAGTAAGAATTAAATATTTGGAGCAAGGTATAGATAATAATTGGAAAGTGCCAAGTAAGGCTAACTTAGATAAACAAGTTAAGTCGGGAGGTCTTATTTATGTTGATAACTATGAACGAGCTGATGGAACAAAAGTAAGTGATTATTACAGGAAAAAAGGGTAAAGTTCCAATCTCCTCCCCAACAAGACAACATAACATTCCGGAAATATCTTTTTCTTAGAATAAGGCGCTACATCATTCCGGAAATGCATTTATTCTAGAAAGTTAGTGGATTAAAAACTAAAAAAAATAAAATATAATTATTTAATGCCAAGAATTGTAAAAAACACTTTGTTGAATTATATTCCAAATAAATTTGCAATAGAAAGTAAAATTAATCCTGCAAGAATTTACGAAATTAACAAGAAAATAATTAAAACAGGAAATATTCTTTATATTTGCGAAAGAGAAATACGCACAAAAGACAATTTTGCTCTCCAGTTTGCTATTGAAAAAAGTATAGAATTGAACTTACCACTCAAAATTATTCATCCTAAAATTAATTATGAGCATAAGCCAAAACAAGAATTTATTAATAGACAATTAGAACAAGCACAGATTCAATTTAAAAATATTGGTTTAGATTTTGAAATAATTAAAAAAAATCCTCAAGAAATTATAAAAAATACTACTCCTGCTGTTTTAATTATTGATTTTAATCCAATTATAAAAAGAGATTATTTACAATATGTGAATTTTAAAATATATGAAATTGATAGTCATAACATTATTCCAGCTCGATTTGTATCTAGCAAGCAAGAATATAATGCAGCAAATCTTAGAACCAAAATTTATCGTAATATTTTTTCTTTTTTGACTGAATATAAAAATTTAACTTCTGATAAAGTTGAAGCAGATTGTGTTTTAGAAGATTTTATAAATAATAAACTACAACATTATTCTTCATACAAAAACAATCCTTCGATAGAAGTAACTTCTGGTTTATCAAAATACCTTAACCTAGGTTTTATATCTTCACAAAGAATTGCTTTAGAAGTCATAAAATCAGGAGTTAATAATATAAATAAAGAGATATTTTTAGAAGAATTAATAGTTAGAAAAGAACTTGCTGATAATTTTTGCTTGTATTCAAAAAGTTTTAAAGACTTCTCATCAATTCCAAACTGGGCAAAAACATCTTTGGAAAATCATAAATATGATATTCGTCCTTTTATTTATTCTTTGGAAGAATTAGAAAATGCAAGAACACAAGATAAATTATGGAACGCTACTCAAATTCAATTAAAACAAAATGGTACAATACATGGATATTTGAGAATGTATTGGGCGAAGAAAATTTTTGAATGGACATTAACACCTGATGAGGCGCTAAAAACAGCAATATACTTAAATGATAATTATGCCTATGATGCACCATCAGCTAATGGATATGTGGGAATTCTATGGGCAATTGGAGGTCTACACGATAGGGCTTTTGTTGATTTCCCAGTTACAGGCAAAATAAGAAAAATGACTTATTATTCAATAAAAAGAAAGTATAACATAGTTGCATATACCAAGAAATACACAACATTTTAATACTAAGTTTAACACAATAGCAAATAAATATTTATAACGCTTTACTCAAAATTAATTTTGTATCTAACTTAATAGATTAATATAACGTGCGTTGTAACACGTAAAAAAAGTAAATTATAAATGTGCAACAAATTGCACTCTACGAGTACCAAGACTAACTAAAGTAACCTCCAGTCCCAGAGCAATTTAGAGATTCTTCCAGCACATTTTCTGTGTTTTTAACAACAATTTTGTTGCAACTACTATTGCAGTATGTTCCTTTTGGCAAAACACGACACATATTACGTAAAGAATAAACTTAAGCATATATCGAGCATCAAAAAAGAGGGTTTAAACCCTCTTTAATAGTAAATTTGGGTGTGGTGGGACTCGAACCCACGACCAATTGATTAAGAGTCAACTGCGCTACCGACTGCGCCACGCACCCATATTTAATTTTCAAGCTGAGCTTTGTTAAATTCGCCAACTATTGCCTCTAATCAAACATTAGTTATCTTGCCTACAGAGTCGACTGTGCTACGCACAAACATCTTATGCTCAACATCCTAATATTAACATAAAATAGATTTTAATTTCAAGAAAAATTTTTCTATTAAACTTCTAACTCCATAATAATCTTAACTTTTTAACCTAACAAAAAATATTGTTATATTTGTGTTGAGATTGCTTCTTGAACTCAACCAAACTACATTTGTAAAGAATTGTAACAATATTTAATAAGTAGTGAAATTTTATATATTAAATATACTTTATATATATGTAAGCATTAAATAAACACGAAACACATAACACACAACCTTTCATACAACCTACACACTAACCTTCTACACATGAGGAATTATTATAAAGAATTCCAAACCCACCTTTTAAAAGATGGGTTTTTTTTTTGCGTATTTAATGAATTATTAAATAAAGATTAAAAAAATCTTGACTTTGTAAAAATATTATTAAAATGTATGTATAGGGTTTTATATTTTACAATGGAGCATTTCGTTATGATAAATTTTGAGAAATTTACTAATTATGTCCAAGAAATCATTTTTACAGCTAACGTAAAAAAAGATTTATATAGAAATACCGAAGTTCAACCAGAACATATAATTCTTGCAATGATTGAAGATAATGGAATTGCGAAAGATTATTTAGAAGCGTTGAAGTTATTAAATCAACATTTCATCAATGAAATTATTGCTAAAATAAAATCTTTTCCAACAATTTCTAATCCTAGTAATTCTCAACAAATATTTCTTTCTAAAGATGCAAACACGCTTCTTGAATTAGCATTTGTAGAAGCTGACACTCTAAAAGACGAGTTTGTTGGAATTGAATGTATACTACTAGCTATGACTAAATTAGAAAATTCTTTTTTACAAAGCCTATTAAAATCTCAAGGTGTTAATTCAAATTCAGTTTTAAATATTATGAAAAAAATTAGAGGTAATAAAAAAGTGGATAATAAAAACGCAGAAGAAAATTTAAAAGCATTACAAAAATATTCAACAGATTTAACAGAGCTTGCAAAAAAAGGCAAGTTAGATCCTGTTATTGGTCGAGACGAAGAAGTCCGTAGGATAATCCAAGTACTTAATAGAAGAACAAAAAACAATCCTGTACTTATTGGAGAACCAGGAGTTGGAAAAACTGCTATTGTAGAAGGCTTAGCTCAAAGAATTATTCGTGGTGATGTCCCTGAAAGTTTAAAAGAAGTGAAACTAATATCATTAGATTTAGGTGCTTTAGTGGCTGGTGCGAAGTTTAGAGGCGAGTTTGAAGAACGCTTAAAAGCCGTATTAAAAGAAGTTCAAGATTCTAACGGTGAGATTGTTATGTTCATTGACGAATTACATACAGTTGTTGGAGCTGGTGCTACAGAAGGTTCTATGGATGCTGGTAATTTATTAAAACCAATGCTTGCACGAGGAGAGTTAAGAACCATCGGCGCTACCACAATTAATGAATATCGTAAATATATAGAAAAAGATCCTGCTTTGGAAAGAAGATTTCAGCCAGTATTAGTTGATGAGCCTTCGGTTGAAGATACTATCTCTATTTTACGAGGACTAAAAGAAAAGTACGAAGTACATCACGGTATTAGGATTTTAGATAGTGCTTTAATTCAAGCTGCTAAACTCTCTGATAGATATATTACAGACAGGTTTTTGCCCGATAAAGCTATAGACTTGATTGATGAAGCTGCCTCAGCTTTAAGAATTGAAATTGACTCCATGCCTGAAGAAATTGACACAATGTTTCGTCAAAAAATTCAATTAGAAGTAGAACGTGAAGCATTAAAAAAAGAATCATCACCTGAATGTACTGCTAAGATAGAAAAATTAACTTCAGAAATCAATTCTCTAGAGGAAAAGATATCAACCTTAAAAACTCAATGGGAATTAGAAAAGAGTACTATTTCTGGAGAAGCAGGAATAAAAGAAGAAATTGATAGAATAAAAACTCAAATTGCAGAAGCTGAAAGAAACACTGATTTACAATTAGCAGCTGAACTCAAATATGGAAAATTAATGGAATTAGAAAAAAAATTACAAGCAGTTCAAGGTAAAGAAAAATCAGAAAATCAGCTTTTAAAAGAAGAAATTAATGGAGATGATATTGCTAATATCGTAAGTAAATGGACTGGAATTCCTGTAGCAAAGCTAGTTGAATCAGAAATGCAAAAACTACTAAGCATGGAAGATGTTTTACATAAGCGCCTAATTGGTCAAGATGAAGCTGTGATTACAGTTTCCGACGCTATTCGACGAGCTCGTTCTGGTTTAAAAGACCCAAAACGTCCAATAGGTACTTTTATATTCTTAGGCCCAACTGGCGTTGGGAAAACGGAATTAGCTAAAGCTCTTGCTGAATTTTTATTTAATGATGACGACGCAATAATAAGAATTGACATGTCTGAATATATGGAAAAACATAACGTTTCTCGCCTTGTTGGTGCGCCACCTGGATATGTTGGCTATGAAGAAGGGGGACAACTTACAGAAGCTGTTAGACGTAAGCCATATTCTGTAGTTCTTTTTGATGAAATAGAAAAAGCTCACCCTGATGTGTTTAACATTATGCTACAGATTTTTGACGATGGGCGTTTAACTGATTCAAAAGGTAGAACTGTCGATTTTAAGAATACAGTTATCATTATGACAAGTAATATTGGCAGTGAAATTATCCTTGAAGATTCCTTAAATGCGTCATTATCTGGTGGTAATTTTGAAGAAACAAAAGAAAAGATTAATACAATTATGCGTGAAAAGTTTAAACCTGAGTTCTTAAACAGAGTTGATGAAACAATTTTCTTTAAAGCTCTTACTCTTCAGCAATTATCATCGATTGTAGATATTCAAATGGATAATTTACATAATTTATTAAAAGAACATAATATTACATTTGAAATTAGTAACGATGCAAAAGAATACCTTGCTACCCGTGGATTTAATCCGATTTATGGAGCAAGACCTCTAAAAAGAGTAATTCGCCAACTTGTTGAAAATCCTCTTTCTAAGGATATACTTGCACTAAAATTCATAGATGGTGATTGTATTAAAATTGATATTAATAATGATGAACTTGTTTTTAATAAATAAATATAAGTAAAAATTTTTTAATTGCAAAAAAATGTTTTATATTGTCAAAGCGCACCATTTAGGTGCGCTATTTTGACTTAACTGTATTAAATTTAATCAAAAAACTTTTTCATTAAATCTTGTTTTTCTTCGCTAGTTGTTGCTGGAATGAAAACTTTAGAATCTACTTTTTTCCATTCACCATCAATTTTTTCCCATGTTCCATTTGGAGAATTATTTGTCGATGTACCATTAGTTTTTGTTGTATTGTTATTAAGGTAGTTATTAGGTTTAAACTCTTTGAGAGGTTTTTTTAACTCTTCCAATTCTTTTCTATGTGCAACTATATAATCAGTTCTTTCATTTTCTCCCGTAGCTACTGGTTTTTTCTTCGGCTTAACACCTGATGGCTTAGTCGATGTACCATTAGATGTAATGTTGCCTTGATGCTTTTGTGTAGTAGGTATTGTTAAATTTGTAATTTTTATCATATTCGTCTCCCTATATTATGTATCCTTATGTGTTTATATATCAATAAAGTATTTAACTTATAAAAAATTGCCTTTTTATTTAAGAAATGCTAAGACAAGTTTATAGTCAATAAATATTTTAAATAATAAAATGGTAAATAGGATAAATGAAGAAAACAAAAAAGAAAACAGGTCGGTTAATCCTTCCTGTTAAGATTTTACACTAGCCGAAATATAAATAGCAATATTATTATACAATAAAAAAAATTAAAACACAAATATATATATTAATATTACAAAAATCTTTAAATATATCTTTTATGAATTTTCAAAACCCTTTTATTCTCTGAATAACTTTTGCGTAAAATTAAAAACTAAATATTAACAAATGTAACAAAATATATAAATAGTATATAAATTTTGTCAATTTTTGTAACATTAATTTGTTTATATATATAAGTAGATTTATATACACAAATTAAAAAGACAGAGGATACCTAATGGGTTATTTTGTTAAAAATTCAATAGTTCCACCTCAAGAGGTTGAGGCGCTTAAAGATATGATATATAAGCGCGCTAGAGAGAGAGCGCAGTCATTAGCAAATGAAGTTCAAAATTCTTATACAACCTCATTTCATGATGAGATTATGATATCTGCTAGGGAATCTTTAAACCCTGTAAAAAATCCATTCTTTAAAGAGGTTGAGAATAATAAAATTGAAAAATCTAACGAGACAAATATCGTTGAAAAAAATGAAATACAGTCTGCTAAAAGAAATGTTGAGGATATTAAAGCTCAAATTCACAAGAAAAATAACGAAGAAATTAATAATATAACAGTGAACACCATTCAAGCTGTTATGGATAACGCGAGAGTTAATCTAAGTAATAAACAAAGCTTTATAGGTGCTTTAAATTTTTTAAATTCACAAGCATCTATTGCATTAATCAAAAAAAACTCTACAAAGTTTGAGGCAACAGCATGATTATTACATAAATTTTTAAAAATATTATTTTTTGTTTTATTAGCCCTATTCTACATTACAAGAAAATTTAGTTCCTACGACTTGTTTTTCCTTATGAGAGTATATATCATTAAATATTTGATATTGTGTATTATAACTACCTTTAAAAGCAAGCCTTTTGCCAATATCTTTAGCATGCTTTAATACCATTACACCATTTTTAGCAGTAAATCCATTTAAAGAAATTTTACCACCATTTTTATTTACAATACGAAATTTATTATCAATTTTTTTAATTATATATTCTGCTTTATCTCTAGCATCAGAATTTAAGAAGGTTAATCCTAGAGGTAATGATATTCCTGCACAAAGTTCAATAAAATCAATATCAACATTTTTTTGTATTGGAACATAACGATTATCAGGATTGAATGAGTCTATTTTATTTTCCTCAAAAAAGCTTTTTTTGTTTTCATCAGTTATTCCTAATGATTTAAAATAATCAAATCTATTACTAACATTAATACCAGTAGCATTAAATATAGAAACTGTCATGTTGCCATAGCCATCTTGCATTATAAATGCTGGGATATTTTTATCAGAAGTCATAGCACCATAAGCTGTACCTGTATTAAGAGCTTTTACACCATTTCTATTTCTAATATTTACGCCTTCTAGCATAAATTGTTGAATTTTAGTTCTAAAATCTTTAAAAATGCCATCCTCTAGTTCTGACCATGGTAATGGATTTCTATTTTTTAAATAAATATTTTTAGCTTTTTCATCATACCCACTCATTCCAAGTTCATCACCACCATAAATTGTTGGAATACCTACTAATGCAGAAAGAAAACTCATCATCATTGAAGCTTTTTGGATAGCTGGTTCTGTTGCATTTTTCCAAACATTAAGAATTATATCATCAGAATTTGCAAAATGTTGATTTTCACCAAGTTTTCCATCCTTACGAGCTTTATATTCTGCTTGCTCTATTAACATTTCAAGTGATGTCTTAAAATCCTCAGACGCAAAAGCTTTTTTCGCCATCGTTAAAGCTGAATTCTCAAATGTTGGTAATGGGGTTTTGTTTGCATCAATATTTGCTTTATCGTATTTTTTCACAAATTCTTTACAAGCATCTAAAAATCTTGCCCTAGTATCAGCTTCTTCACCCATCACGTTGATAAAAGCTTTTCTTATGAGTCCAACAACAGCTACTGTGTATAAAGAATATTTCTCATAATCTTTTTCTTGAGATGAAGCTCCCTCATTACTACCTCTCAGTATTAAATCTATTTTATTATAATTACTTCTTTTAATATCATCCAAAACTTTTTTAATTGTATTATCATTTGTTTTAAGAGGCTCTTGAATATAACTCAAATCATTATGCACATAAAATTCTTCTATTAATTGAGATTTATTAGCTTCCCTAACAATAGCTTCTATATCTGAATCAGAAATTTGAATTTTCGCCAACTTAACGATAGCATTCAATGCGTTTTCTACACTAGCTAATTCCTGGATATTGATTGCAGGAATTTTTGTCGTATTACCATTATCCTTAAAATTGCCATTTGTTAAATCTACAAGAGCAGACTTAATATAACTTAATTCAAGATCTGTAGCTATTCCATTTAAAGAATCATTTATAGCATTTCTTAATAATTGACTTGTAGCAACTGCATAAAGACTAGCTGTTTTGAAATATTCAGGATTATCAATGTTCAATTTTGCTTCTAACGGTAAACTATCAAAATCATCAGCATTTGTTAATTGTTTCAAAGTTTCAATTCTATTTTCTCTATTTAATTTATAGTCCAAAACGCCTTCTTTATTTTGTAAAGAAAGAGAGCCATGAAATAATTTCATATCAAGAGCAAGCCCATGCAATATTCTTGGTTTATCATGATTACCAACAAATGTATACAAACTCCTTACATAATCAGCACTTCTAGTATTAATTAATTCATTGGTTTTACAATAAAAATTGTTACAACGTATTCTTGTAGCTTCTTCTAGACTCATGTTCGGATTTGCAACAATAGCTTCTCCATTTGTTAAATCAGGACCGAAGGTTTTTAATAAATCTGTAAAGAAATAAGAATATGCAGCCTCTGATGTAATACCTGTCTCATTAAACAATTTAATCATTGTCTCTGGTACAGACTTAAATTTTAACCCTATATTTGGCATATTATCATAACAACTTGTTCTTTCTCCAAGAGAATCTCTCATTACATCAGGTATATCCGTAAGTTCAGCCATTATATATGCTTGAGGAGTTACAGTTTTAATAGTTTGAACTAATTTACCCCAAAAATTTGTTAAATTCGTAAATATTTGATCAAAAGTTGCATCTTGACTTCTTATAGCATCTTGATCTTCTGTATCCTTTGCAGCATCTAACCTCCAAGCCAAATCCTTACCAGCCTTATTAACCATCGCTTCTGCTATTCTAAAGCTGTTTGTACTAAGACCACTAATCCTACTAAAAATTGATTTTGATAAAAACTCTGCATCAGTAGAATTCAGTTTACTTAAACCTTTTTTTATCAATCTAGATAACGCCATTGCTTCTTCTTCTGGAGTAGCTTCATCTATACCTAAAGATTTTAAACTTGTCATTTCTTTAATATGTCGATAATCGTAAGTAATTTCACCATTTGGTAAAATTTTTGTTTTTAATTTATCACCAGTTAATGACTTTAGAAATGCGTATTTTGTAATATCGGCACCTATTAATTCAATAACGTATTCTCCAAATTCAGTATAATTACCATGCTCATCAAGAAGCTTCTCTTGAGAGCTAGCATTAACTTTATTAATAATTTCATCTGCAAAACCTTTAATCTCATTTGCAAACATTGAATTTACTTTAAGATAAACACTCTTATATTCTTCAACCAAATGAGGATTATCCTTTTGTAGTAATTCAAACCTACTTAGACCTAACGTATCTTCGTCAATCGCTCTGTTTGAAAAATATGAAGTTGAAAGAACACCAACTGTATTTTCTGCAAATTCTAACGTATCTAACGGCAATTCCATTAAAGCTTTAAGAGTCGTATTATCCTTATCATACTCACCTTTTTGAGCTAAAATATAGAACCCTCTTTTAATGTTGTTTATTTCATCTTCGTTTAAGAAAGCTTCACTAGGCAAAAGACCTTTTGATATAAAATCTTCAATTTGCGTAGATGACTCAGCATTTTTTAACACTTGTGCCGAATAAAGAATTTGAGAATTTTTTACTTTTGAAGCCCAATATTTTACAACCTGATGAGCTAAATCTTGGACTTCAAAAGCTCCTCGTTTGCGTAATTCTTTTATTCTACTTTTTTGTAAAGGATTGAGAATATATTGCTCTAACTTTTCGTCATAACCTGATGTATGATAATTCAGTTTTACCATATCAGTATTAGCATCCCAAGCAACCAAGCCACCTTCTGATTTTTTATAGAGCTTAAAATTAGAAAACTGAGCAATATACATTGTACCTTCAGGAGAATTTATAGCTACATTTTTCTTATTATTTTTTATATATGACTCAAGTCTATCACTGTATTCCTGAGGATTTACTTCAAATACATAATTAATCAAAGTATCATTGTGAGAATTTATTTTAAGGAAATCTCCAGATTTAAGTTTTTGATAAGTTTCAATAGGCTTATCTAATTTTGACAATTGTTCTTTTGTTACTTGACTACTGTCATAAATCTGAAATAGCGTTTCCTTTTTAGAATTATAATTATGATTTTTTTCAATCTTATGAGTTTTTTCGTTATATATTGTAGGAGGATTGATTACTCTATGGCTTAATGTTTGCTTGTTTTTTGGAAATACGCCTAAGCCTATTGGCTGGTTTTTAATACCCTGCATTTTAAACCAATAATATGTTTGAGGATTTTTATCAGCCCACCTTAATGCATATTGAAAGTGAATTCCCTCAAGTCCTTCTGATGTTAAAGTTGCATCATATAGATATGTCATACCCTTTTGAAACAATTTTCGAATATAGGAATTAAACTGTTCTGTATTTCCCATATCATCAGAAATTTGCATGTTATTTTTGTTCCAATAATGATGTCCTGAACGATTATCACCACCAGCAATAGGGTTTGCGACTTGAACTTTACAACCAATTTTTGAAAGATAATCAAGATTATATTCTAGTCCAGCAAGGTTGCCTCCTGTTTTGCTTGAAAAATGTCTTTGAGTTTTTTCCAATTCTGCTTGCAAATTCTTATCTAAGAAAATATCTCCTGTATTATCATCATTGAAAGATTTTGCATAAATACCAACTCTTTGTGAATCAGGGAATGTAGAATAGCCAGCTCCGTAAACTCTTGGCAGTGTCCCTTTTCGAGATACGAAAGTATAATCATTTGGCTTGTTCTTATCGTCTAAAGATTTAGCATGAGTATAAAATATTACTTTGCCATTTTCTACCCTAAAATTTTGTCCAGAATCAGCTCCTTCAGCTATAATTTCACCACTATTTTTATCTCTTCTGATATATTTATAAGCAAAAGGTTCTGTATCATTTAGACCAATAAGAGATTTAACATCAACATCTGTACCAGTTGCATCTAAAGTTATTTTAGCTAAGGGGGTTTTAATTAATTCATATTCGTAATTAGGAAGTTGTTTAAGCTTAAATAAAAGTATTTCGCAATTTTCATTATCATAATCAAAAGGATAATTAAAACGATAAACGTTATTTCCAATGTTATCTATAGAATGCTGTATACCTTTAAACTGAATATTTTGATAATTCGCACTAACACGATTTATAAACACCACTAATACTCCTATACTAACACAATGATACAAAAGATATTTGCGACTAATTTAATAAATAAATTAAAAAATCTAATATACTACAATACACATAATGTACCTGCTTTTATAGTACAATAAAAAGCTAGATTTTACAACAAGATTTTATATATCAACATTCATCATCATATTAACAAGAGTATCAATTGTATTTTGCATATTAACGCTATCAGAAGTCCTTTGTTGTAGAAAAGCATTGATTTTTGGCATCATTTCAATAGCTATATCTAGTTTAGGGTTTGATCCAGGCTGATACATGCCGACATCAATCAAATCTTTATTTTCACGATACATTGCTAAGATTTTTCTCATCTTAGCTGCAGCTTCCTTATGTTCAGGAGATGCAATTGCTGACATTAAACGTGATATACTCCCTAGTACATCAATTGCGGGATAATGGTTTGCTTCTGCAACTTTTCTTGAAAGAAAAATGTGTCCATCTGTAATCCCACGAACAGTATCAACGATTGGGTCATTAATATCATCACCTTCCATAAGTACAGTATAAAAAGCTGTGATAGATCCTTTTTCACTATTACCAGCTCTTTCTAAAGCTTTTTGAAGCCAAGAAAATATAGAAGGTGGATAACCTTTCATTGTTGGAGGTTCTCCGATAGATAATCCAACTTCACGACCTGCCATCGCACAACGTGTAATTGTATCTGTCATTAAAAAGACTTTTTTACCTTGATCCCTAAAATATTCACAAACAGCAGTCGCAGTAAGTAAACATTTTTGACGAATTAAAGGTGGTTGATCTCCTGTAGAGCATACAAGAACTGATTTTTTCATACCCTCAGGTCCTAAGGCATCTTCAATAAATTCTTTAACTTCCCTTCCACGTTCGCCTATTAAAGCAACAACGTTCACATCTGCATCTGAATTTCTAGCAATCATGCCTAATAAAGTACTTTTACCAACTCCTGAGCCAGCAAACAATCCCATTCTTTGTCCGCAACCAAAAGTCATGCACGAATCTATCGCTCTAACACCAGTAGAAAACATTTCCTGAATAATCGGTCTTTCGAACGGTCCAGGCGGAGGTCCTTCAACATTCCTCCAAACTGCGCCAGTGGTATCCATGGGACGTCCATCTATTGGCTCTCCCATAGGGTTTATCAATCTACCAAGTAAAAAATCACCTACTGGAATAATTATAGGATTTCCAGTTGTCTGAACTAAGCTACCTTGTCCTATACCAGCTCCATCATATAGTAATAATAATTGTGCAACATCCCCCTTAAAAGCTACAACTTCAGCAGGTTTTTTTTCACCATTAGCAGCTTCTATATAGCAGAGATCGCCAATTTTTAATCCAGGGAGTTTAACTTCAACAGTAAGTCCAAGAAGCTTTGAAACACTTCCTTTATATTGATATAAATCAATCTTCTTCAAAGTGTTATCAACGCTAGATTTAAGATTGTCTAAATATTCTTGATTTATCCCTTCCATATATTTATATTATCATATTTTTAAATTAAAGAGCAAGAGTGTATAAAAAATCACACTTGCTCATCGGGTTTCTGTATATTTTGAGTCTATGCTTCAATAAATAGTTTTCTTCCAACTATATTGGGTTGGTTATTATAATAACCTGCGAAATATCCACCAATAACAGGCTTATTTTGTCCATAGGTCATAAATGGATTTTCGTGCATTGGCTGCACAAAAGGGTTTTTTGATGCAAAGGGGTTAGATGATGTTTTAGCTCCAGCTCTTTTAATACTTCCAGCATGTGAGGTCGGTGTCGGTACTAAAACTCTAGATAATAAATTTACAAATTCTGACATATATTAGTTAAGCCTTTCTAAAGGGTCTTTAATGTTTATTTTTAATAAGTCAACAATTAGGTTATCGTCATTTTTGTTTAAAACTTTACAAGAAAAATAAAAACATCAACTATAAGGATGATATTTTAATAGAAACATCTAAGACGTGCGTAAGAAGATATACTCTTACAAGTATAAAATAACCTTCCTAAATAACTTATATATGGTCTTATTAGAAAATATACATTAACAAATTTATTAAATACCCTTATAAAATACAAAAAATGGCTTGACTTCAAAAAATGAGCATGTATTATAATTATATAGACAAACGCAATATGCGGGGGTAATTCAGTGGTAGAATGCCTCCTTGCCAAGGAGGATGTCGCGAGTTCGAGCCTCGTCTCCCGCTCCATTTAAAGAAAGACCGTTAAGGTCTTTTTTTTATTGGGAGACTCGGCAAGCCTCTTCCCTCCATTGACTTATACAAATATTTTACGTTCCAAATAATATTCTACGAAAAACAGTACATTTAGTACTGTTTTTCTGCACGTCAACGGAGTCCTTCGCTCCATAAAGAAGAGTCCATCAAAGGGCTCTTTTTTATTGCGTTTCAGCCTGATTTTACTTGGCGAAATTAATAATAAATAATACAAATATTGAAAAGGCTCAAGAATTAATAAAAACAATTGAAGAAAAAACAATTGTTAATACGTAATAGAGCTTTTCAATTCTTAACAACAAATTCAACTATTTTATAAATTAATTCCAATTTACTTTGATTATTATTGATTAGATTTAGATTTTTGTATATTCCTGCTAATAATTCTTCAGGTAATTTAATATGATTAGTTACAAAAAGTTCTTCAACTGTTGTGTCTAAGGCTTCGATTAAGTTTTCAATAGTCTCTGCTGATACAAAACAAGCTCCCACTTCTATCTTACTCAAATTTTTAGGTGCAATATTTATCATCTCTGCAAGTTGTTCCTGAGTAAGGTTTTTTGTTTTTCTCAATCGCTTAATTTTTTCACCAAATATTTTTTTTATATCCATAGTCCTCGATAGTAGTTTTGTAAGATAGATTTTTTTACATTTTTCTATTTAAAAAATTGCTTATTAATATTATTATATTAAGTTTTGTAAACAGTTAAACTATACACTATGCTTAACTTTTGGGTTTATTCTATTTTTTATATAGAGTTTTAAGGCAATTTTTAATTGGGAAATTACTTTAATAATATATAGCTAAAATTCAATTTTAGTTATAAAAGAGAAAATCCGGATAAACACTCAAAAAAAAGGATATTTGGACGGGGTATAAAAGAAAACTTCTAACAAATATTGAAAAAATTGTTATTTAGCAAAAGTAAAATTAAAGGAACGGAGGATTATTATGAAAATTGTATTTAAATTATTAAAAGCTGCTTTAAAAAATGGTAAGCCTGTTGGTTATAGTGGTAACCTTACAGAGGTAACTGGCTATTTAAAAAATCATTCAAAGGGTATTGGAGAAGAAGTTGGGAATATACTAGGAGGAAAAGCAAAAAATATTAATAACAAGTTGTTAAAAAACGATGTTTATGACAAATTTTTTAATCATATTGATGAAGTCGCTAAAGAATATCCAGATGCAACAATAAAAGTAGCTGCAAAAAAATCTAAAAAAGGTCATTTTCAACTTGCGAATATTGAAGTTAAGAATGGTGATAAAACAATAATCAAACAAGCTGCTTCTGTTTGTGATGACGGTACTCTTAAACTAAGAGGAAAAATTTTAAATAGTGAAATGTCGCAAGTTATTGATAAGCAAGGTGTTCGTGCAACTGCAACTTCAGATAAAGGAACTGTTAAAACTATATTTGATAAAGCTAAAAAAACAGGACAAGTTGAATTGAGATATGGTGATGAACAAGTTGCTGTTGCAAATTATGTTAACAAAGGTGGAAATGTAAGCAGAGCTGGTGTTACATGCGAAAAAGCTGATGGACTTGTTACTGGTCAAGCATACTACAAGGGGCACGAAGTATCGTTTATAGGTGATGAAAAAGGCATTAAAGACTGGGCAAAAAGAGCTAAAAAACAAGACGATGATTTAAGTCCATTAACAATAAAATTATTAAGACCTTTGAAAGAACGATTTAATGATGTAATTGATGCTTTTAAATATAACAAAAACAAAGATTTTGAGCGTTTAATATCAAAAGATGAATTACATAAATCAGTCAAAAATCTACAAAAAGAAATAAAAAATTTTGAAGATATAAAAAACATAAAATCAATAAATACTGATTATTATAATCAACTACAAGATGATTTAAAATATGTTAAAGAAATATTAATTACAATATAATTCTTATAATCAAAATAGCTGGTTATGATTAATAAATTATAACCAGCTATTTAATTATGATAAATCATTAAGTTATTTAGCAAAAGTAAAATTAAAGGAACGGGGGATTATTATGAAGATTTTATTTAATTTGTCAAGAGTTGTTCAAAATCTTGGTGGAAATTTAGGTAAAAAACTTTCAAGTAGCACAAATAGATCTCATTCAATTTTTGAGAAAATAAAAGAACATCAACCAGAATGTATTAATTTCAATAGATACAAACAGGGGATTGAATCACAAAGGAAGATTTATTTTGAAATACTACCAAAACTTTGTCCCAATATCGTAAAATTCAATCGTAAAATGTACAACACGAAATAAAATAAAGTGGATACCAACAATGTATTGAGTATCCTCTTTATTTTTTTATATCTTTACATTCTTGGTGGTCTCATGCCAGCTGAAGCTTTCTTTTTTGCACCTCCTACAGTGCCAATACAAACTTTGTCTCCAACGTTTATTCCTTTAGATATAATTTGTGTTTTATTATCATCAAAGGCTCCGAGTTCTACATCAAATCTCTCTAATCCCATTTTAGTTTGAATCCAAACTCCTTGTTTTTCGTATTTTTTAGTATTATCAGGTGGCGTAAATCTTAAAGCTTGATTAGGCACACAAAGTGCTTGTTCTATATTACTTGTAATAATAGAGACATTAGCTGTCATACCTGGTATAACAAAGCCTTTTGAATTATCAACAGAGACTATTACAGTGTAGGTTACAACATTGTTGGTAGTTGTGCTTGCGAGACGTACTTGGGTAACTTTTCCTTCAAAAGTTTTATCCTGATACCCATCTAGAGTATACTTTGCAAGTTGTCCTACTTTAATTTTACCAATATCAGCTTCGGAAACGCTTGTTTCTATTTGCATTTGAGTTAGATCTTTTGCGACTTCAAACAAAGTTGGAGTATTAAAGCTTGCAGCTACTGTTTGACCAACATCAACAGCTCTTGATATAACTGTACCGTCAACAGGAGAAGTTATTTTTGAATACCTAAGATTAGTTAAATTATTATTCAATGTAGCTTGCGATGCATTTACTTCTGCTGTAGCCGAGGCAACTTCAGCTAAAGCTTGTTGGTAGTTTGCATAAGCTAATTCCACTTCATCTTTTGAAACATAGTTTTTTGCATATAAATTTTTATATCTTTGATAATTATTCTTTTTATAATTTAAAGAAGCTGTAGCTCTTGCTAGTGAAGCTTGAGCATTATTTAGCTTGGCAGTAGATTGATCAACATTTGATTGAAAAAGGCTAGGATCTAATTCTGCAAGTAAATCGCCTTTTTTAACAACAGAGTTATAATCAACATAAATCCCTGCGACTGTCCCTGAGACTTGTGTACCAACTGCAATAGTATTGATAGGTTTGATTGTTCCAGAGGCTTCTACATACTGAGTAATAGTCTCTTGTGTAACAGGCTTTGTAATATATTTAACTTGCTTCGAATTAAATACATAAAAAACCAAAACTGTAGATAAAACAATACTTAGCATTATAATCATTTTCTTAGTCATTTTCTAAAATCCCCATAGACTTTCTTAAAGTTTCTCTAGCTACATTATATTCAAACACAGCCTGAACAAAGCTTAATTGTGCATTATTATAGTTTGCTAATGCGTCTTGTAATTCAACATAATTATTCAATCCAACGCTATAACGACCATCTGCAAGCTCAAAATTTTCCAAGCTTGCTTTAACTTTTTGACTCATTAATGGAATCTTACGCTCAAGTTGGCGCATATTAATATAATTCTCTTGAACTTCCCAATAGATATCTTGTTTTGCCACATTAATATTATGATTTGCAATATCTAAATAAGCTTCTCCTTGTTTTATTTGATAATGTATTCCTACTGGATTTATAGAACCCAGTCCCATACTTGCACCAACTTGAAAAGGACTTGTGTAAGTTGATTCGTTTTTAGTATATCCCCAAGTTAGATCTGCTGTAACATCTGGCGCATAAGAGCGTATTACAGCTTTCAAAGATTCTTCTTGTACCTTAACTAGCATTCGGCTTGACTTTAAATCTGGTCTATTTTCCAATGCTTTATCAACTGCTTCTTGCCTTGTTAGCTTCAATGGTGAAATTTGGTAATCTTGAATTATATCATTATGTTCAATACCTGATGTCAACATTATAAGACCTTCTTCATTCTTTTTAAGATTAACAGTTGAAGGCTTTGCTTCATCCAATGATTGCATTTTCTTTTTATAATCAGCCTTTAAAAATCCAAAATTTTCAGTATTTTGCACTATAAAATGTTTATCATCAGAATAATACATAGAATTTTTCAATGCTAACACATTTGTAGCTAAAGATTTTTGAGCGTCAACTAATTGAATTTTTGAGTCTGTAAGGTTTACTTCTGCATTAACTACGTCAATTTTGGATTTTAGACCTTCATCAAACATAGCTTTTGTGCGTTCATAGTTAAGAGTATTAATGCGAACATTCTGCTCATAGATATCAAGATTTGCTAATAAGCGCAATATATTATAATAATTTATCTTGACATTATATACAACATTTAAAACATCATAATCATAGTCAAATAAGGCTGATTGAGTATCATATTTAGCCATGTTTATTCTTGCAAAAGTCTTTCCAAAATCCCAAATAAGTTGAGAAATTCCTGCATTAAAACCTACTGAATCATTATGCGTATTCGCTATTCTTGTACCACTATTTGCTAAATGATTATAATTTACTCTTGCTGTTAATCGTGGAGCAAAGCTTGCTTTTTGCTGACCAATCCCAGACTCAGCAACTTTTATCTGTTGTAGACTAACAGCCAAATTAGGATTATGTTCTATCGCATATTTCACACATTCTTCTATTGACATAGTCATAAAATTTTGTTGAGATTTCCTAAATGGTGTAATTTGAGGAAGTTCAACTTCAGAGACTTCAACACGTTTATTTTTTTTAGTCTTTTCAAGCTTTACTTCATCTTTATTAAAATTAAACCATTTACGTTTTGTAGTGGAATCCTCAATTGCGAAAGCTGAATTTATAAAAGCTAATATTATTAATGTTAGAATAAAATATTTTTTCACAATTCTCTCCTAAAAGAATTTTACTATAATTTAAACGATATTTAAAGAATTATGTTCAATAAATTAGATAAAAAGATTACTATGTTAGATATGGTAAGATATAGTTGCTTAGAGTTATTATACATGATAATATAAACGAAAAATAAGAGGAGAACTTATGAAAAAAATATTAAACATTGCATTACTAATGCTTTTATTTTGTAATATTGTAGTTGCGAATGATATAACAAGAGTTTGTGCAAGTCATATACTTGTTCCAACAGAAATGGATGCTATTAAAATAAAAAGTCAAATTAAATCCTATGATGATTTTAAATATTATGCAAGGATTTACTCAAAATGTCCATCAGGTAGAGATGGTGGTTCTCTAGGTTGTTTTGGAAGAGGTCAAATGGTTAAACCTTTTGAAGAAGCAGCTTTTAATGGCAAAGTAGGAGAAGTTTCTGATCCAGTTAAAACACAATTTGGGTATCACCTAATATGGGTTACTCAAAAGTTATAAATTTATTAATATAGGAGGTTATTATGAAAAAGATTTTATCTATGTTGGTTTTACTAGCTATGTTTTCTTTTGTAGCTCCAGCATTTGCTACAGAAGGTAGACCTGGTGAAATTTCAGGACGTTCAGTTGGTGCAGCGGCGCTTTCATTATTAGTATGGCCAGGACTTGGTCAATTAATTAATGAAAACCCAACTGAAAAAAATGTTACTCACGCTGTTTTAGGGTTAACTGGTATTTTTAGAATTTGGTCTTGCTATGATGCTCTAGTTGATAGAACTGGTGGTGTATGGCATAACAGAATTTAGGTTTGTTACCAAAAGGAGACGTGATAAATCAATATCACGTCTCTTTTTTATTGCTAAATTATAAAATGAACAATCTATAACCTTATCTCGTTTTATAAATGAAACGGAGGTTAGATATGAAAAAGATTTTATCAATTTTAGGTGTAATTGCGATTTTAGGAACAACATCACCAGTTTTCGCCTCTCACGGAGGACACGGACATCATGGTGGAAATCATCAGGTACATGCAGGTGCTCATCATAGACATCATTCGTATGCACGAGGACATCATCACCACCACGGTTCAGGTGTAAGAATTTATACCAGTCATTATCCCAGGCATGGCTATTGGTATGGCTACAGGGATAGCTATTGGTTCGATCCTTACTGCGATTATAGATTAGGCTATTATAATTGCATTCCTCCTACTGGAATGTATTTTTCAATAGGTAGACCAGCTGTCTCTATAAGATTTTAAACAAATTAGAACACTTCATAACTTCCACAACACATAAAACGCTAAAGCTCTCTTTAGGAGAGCTTTTTATTTATAAAAATCGACTTGAAATATAGAAAGTATTATCTTGTTGCAAGGAGATATTACTTAATGATAGACTTAGATAAACACTGGGAAAGTAAAAATAAAATGACGGAGCAAAAATATATAGCTTTAATAGATTGTGATAGTTTTTTTGTGTCGTGCGAAAGAAAAATCAACCCACGATTATGTGGAAAACCTGTTTGTGTTGTTTCTGGTGATAGAGGTTGCGTTGTCGCTCGTTCAATTGAAGCAAAAGAAATGGGTATTCCTATGGGACACCCTCTATTCATGGCAAAAAAGGAATTCCCTGATGCAATTTATATAAATTCAAACCTATATTTATATTCCCAGATATCCGAACAAGTTATGAATTTATTAAGACAATTTAGCCCAATGGTAGAAGTTTATTCGATTGACGAAGCTTTTGTTGACTTAACTGGCTTAGCAAAACATTATAAAAAAAATTACTACAACTTAGCTCTATCAATAAGAGAAATTGTTGCGCAAGAAATTGGCATTCCTGTGTCAGTAGGAGTAAGTAGAACCAAAACTTTAGCGAAACTTGCATCCGATAAGTCAAAAACAACTGTCAATCATGTTTATATAGCAGGACGGTGTGGTATTACAAGACTTTTAAAATCGTCTGAGATTGGAGAGGTTTGGGGAATTGGCAGGAATTTAGAGCCTAAATTGCGAGGTCATGGTATTTATACAGCTTATGATTATGCAGAAAAAAATGATACTTGGCTCAAAAGCCGGTTCGGAAAACTTGGACTAGAACTAAAATATGAACTCTTAGGAAATCAAATCCATAAAATATCAGATGTTATTAAACCACCTAAATCAATTATGGATACAAAATCGTTTCCAGAATTTTCTACTGACATAAATTATTTAAAAAACGAGCTTATGATTCATATACATTCAGCTTGCAGAAAACTTAGAAAAGCTAATTGTAAATGTAAAACAATAGGTGTAATAATAAAAACTAAAGATTTTAAAACTTTTTGTGAAAAAGAGAATTTAGAACATGCTACGAATTTTGAATTTGAAATATCTGAGCTTGCCATACCAATACTAGAAAAAATGTTTAATCGTAATGAGATATATAGAAGTGTCGGAATTTTATTAGAGAATTTTAAACCTTGTGATAACGAACAAAGGTCATTCTTTGATAATTCTGAACGACGAGAAAAAAATGAAAAACTTGCAAAAAGCCTAGATAAGCTAGAAGCTAAATTTGGAAGAAATATTATAAAAACTGGTTTCATTGGCAAAGTCGATTATAAACAAGACTTCATTAGTAAAAACTAAGTATACATATTTTAAAATGTATAAAAATTACATAATATGCAACTTAACACTTCGACAGCTTACTTCATTATTTCTTCAAGTTTTTGGACAGCGTTTTCAATACTATCATTTATTACTTCATAATCAAAATATTTCGAATTTTCTAATTCCGACTTAGTAGAAGCTAATCTTTTTTGAATAGCCTCCTCCGTTTCTGTATGTCGTCCACGCAGTCTAGCTTCTAATTCTTCAAACGAAGGTGGTAGTATAAATATTAAAACCGACTCAGGAATAATTTTTTTTACATTAAGCGCGCCTTGTGTATCAATTTCAAGAATTAGTTTTTTACCTTGTGATAATTTTTCTTCTATATATGGTCGTTGAGTTCCATATAAGTTTCCAGAAAACTCAGCCCATTCTAAAAATTCATTTTTCTCAATACAAGTTTCAAAATCCTCTCTCGACAAAAAGAAATAATTTTCGCCATGCACTTCTCCTGCTCTTGGCTTACGAGTTGTACAAGATACTGATAGTTTAAATTCAGGGTTACGTTTTAAAAACTCTTTAATAACCGTTCCTTTTCCAACTCCTGATGATCCAGATATTACAAATAATTTACTCATATAACACCTTCTAAATTTTTTATATTATATCATAAAAACATATTTAATAGTTTTTTTATGTTAAGATAAAAATACTAAAGGGGATTTTAAATTATGAAAATGTCAAAATTATTTGTTCAAACACTTAGAGAATTTCCTTCTGATGCAGAAGTTATTTCTCATAAAATGCTTGTTAGAGCTGGTTATATTAGAAAATTAACCTCAGGAGTATATAATTACTTACCTCTAATGTGGAGGGTTCTCAGAAAAGTTGAAACCATCGTTCGAGAAGAAATGGATAAAGCAGGAGCTCAAGAGCTTCTTATGCCATTCGTACAACCAAAAGAGCTATGGGAAGAATCAGGACGTTGGGAAGTTTACGGTAAAGAACTTATGCGCTTGCGTGATAGACACAATAGAGAAATGTGCCTTGGACCAACTCATGAAGAAATCATTACAGCTATCGCTCGTGATGGTCTAAAATCATACAAGCAAATGCCTGTAAACTTATACCAAATCCAATCAAAATTCCGAGATGAAGTTCGTCCTCGCTTCGGACTTCTTCGTGGTCGTGAATTTATCATGAAAGACGCTTATTCTTTTGACACTTCTCAAGAAGGATTAGAAAAAGAATATGAAAATATGGCTCAAGCATATACAAAAATATTCAAAAGATGTGGACTTAATACAAAAATGGTTCAATCAGATTCAGGTGCAATTGGAGGAAGCGTTAGCCACGAATTCATGGTGATTACCGATACAGATGCTGGTGAAAATGATGTTTTCTATTGCGATTCTTGCGATTATTCTGCAAACTCAAACCACGCAGTATCTAAACTTCCTACAGCAAAAACTGTTGGTGATTTTACAAAAGCTGAAATCGTTGATACACCAAACACTCATACTATTGAAGAACTTTGCAAATTCTTAAATATTCCTCCAAGTTTAATTATTAAAACTCTTGTTTATATTATTGATAAAAAACCTGTTTTAGCTTTAATTCGTGGTGATAAACAAGTAGAAGAAACAAAGCTTCTTAACGCAGTTGGTGGAATTGAAATTCGCATAGCAACAGCAGGCGAAATTGTAGAAATGCTTGAAGTTAATGGATTCAACGCAGAGCCTGGATTTATTGGCCCTATGGGATTAAAAGAATACAATGGCTATCCAATTACTATAGTTGCTGATGAAACAATTAAAGAATTGAAAAATTTTGTAATCGGCGTTAATCAAATAGACAAACATGGAGTCGGATATAACTTTAACTCTGAAATAGAATTACCTGAAATTATTACAGATTTAAGACTTGTTGAAGCTGGCGAACTTTGTCCAACTTGTGGACAACCTTTAAAAGTTACACGAGGTATCGAAGTTGGTAATATTTTCCAACTTGGAACAAAATACTCTGCGCCAATGAATGCAGTATATCTTGACCAAAATGGAAAAACTCAGCCATACGTAATGGGTTGCTATGGTATTGGCATTTCAAGAACAGCAGCTGCTGCTGTTGAAGCACACTACGATGATAATGGTATTAAGTGGCCTCTAGCTATCGCACCATATCACGCAGTTGTAATCCCTGTTAGCACAAAAGACGAAGAACAAATGAAAGTTGCAGAAGATATTTATAAAACTCTTCTAAAACACGGAGTTGAAGCTGTGCTTGATGATCGTGATGAACGTCCAGGAGTTAAATTTAAAGATGCTGATCTAATTGGTTTCCCTTATAGAATTACTGTTGGTAAAGGGATATCTGATGGAGTTGTTGAGTTTAAAGTTCGTGAGACTTGTGAAATGTCAAACATCACGCCTGAACAAGCAGCAGAAATTGTTATTACTGCAGTTACTAATTTAAAAGGTTAAGTTAGAGGAAATAATCGAGTTTGTTAACAAACTTGATTATTTCTATATCCTTTATGAAAATCTCGAATATTATTGAAAGTTGTTTCTAACAATGTATCAACTGATTCCTGAGTGTTATACGCAATATGTGGAGTAATAATTACATTACTCATCCCTAGAAGTTTTTGTGTAATTAACGCACTTGTAATACAAGTATTATTATGTTTTTTAATATCATTTACAATATTTTCAGGCGACAATGCTAAGTATTCACACTCAAGTACATCAAGTGCAGCACCCTTAATTTTACCATTTAATAAATTTGCATACAAAGCTGTTATATCAATCAACTCTCCTCTAGCTGTATTTACAAAAAATGAGCCGTCTTTCATCCTAGAAAATTCTTCTTCGCCCAATAAATGATAGTTTTCTTTAGAATAAGGCACATGCAAAGTAACTATATCAGATTGCTCCAATAATTCATTTAAGCTAACATATTCAGCAAAACCTGATACGTCAACCCGTTTTGTATAACTATAGACAAGAACACGCATATCAAAATAATTAGCAATTTTTGCAACAGCACTTCCTATTGCGCCACAACCAATTATACCAATTGTTAGTCTATTTAAGTTTCGGCCTTCATAATCTGCGTGATTAATAAAGTTTTTTTGAATATCTAAATATGCTGGAAAAAGATTACGAACAAGAGCTAAGATTAACGCCATGGTGTATTGCGCAACTGAATTTTGTCCGTACTCCTCAACATTAAATACAGCAATATTATTCTGTGAACAATACTTAACATCAATATGGTTATATCCTGTTGAACGCGTTGCTATAACTCTTAAATTTTTAAATTTTTTAATTATACTTTCCGTAACATTAGAACTTATAAACACACTTATTACATCTGTTTCATCATATTGTTCTTGTGTAAGCTGACTCATTTCATTTAAAGGCTCTTTTATATATGTTATTTCAAAATCAGGAAACTCATTCCTCTCAAAAAACTCTTTTTCTGAATCTCTAAAATCAAACATTAACATTTTCATAAAATAATACTCCTATTTGAATAAGAGTATTATTTATTATAATAAATTTTGCTATTACTCAATTAGTCTAAGCTCTTTCTATATAAGAGGATAAGATTAAATTATTTTGATAATCTCCTATTCTTAAACTTTCAGAGAACATCCTATTACATAAACTAAAAATACAATTGTTCGATGCTATGTTATTATATTGAAGTTCGCTTTGCATGCCTAAAAGTTTGCTTAATTCCATTTTCTGTTTTGGATTACAATGCATAACACTAGGCAAACCCCATCTTGCTAATTTAGAGTTTATTGCCTCTTGAATAGACTTTAACTTATTTTTGTTTTCAACACAACACTGTTCTAACCGCTTCTTCGTATCACCAAGCTCTTCAATATATCTGTTAGTGTCATCTATTCTATCCTGCCAATAATTTGATACATTCATATCTCTGCTCCTTTTATATATATAAAGTATGTTTCTAGTAAATAATTGCTTTTTTTTGATAATTTATTAAGTTATTTTAAGTTTAATTAATATTTGTAAAATTATTTATAAAAAGACTTTACTTTATTTATATAGTGTAGCAATAATGTTATTGTAAGAAGTATATATCACAAATCTGATAGACAAACACAAGGAAAGTATGTTTGTATAAATGTTCTCAAAGGATGAGAGAAGCATTTATAGAAATGTGTAAAAAATCGTTTTAACAAACAATAAGGACAAAGTCTATTAGTACAAGGAAAGGTACAAAACAAGAGAGAGTATAATAGCTGACAAGTATTGTCGGCAAAGTGTCAGTGCAGTAAACACTGAACTATCAAGCTGTTTATGGAATGAACAGCTTAGAGTGTATTAAGTACGTATCAAAGAGAAAGGAGATCCAACAATGGCACTCACAATCAACACAAACATTGCTTCTTTAATAGCTCAAAGAAGTTTGGACAACGCAACTAAAGGGATGAATACCTCTTTAGAAAGAATGTCTACAGGTTATAAAATTAACCATTCTAAAGACAATGCAGCAGGTTATTCAATTGCAAACAAATGGGAAACTCAATTAGGTTCACTTGATGTTGCTGCTAACAACGCAGCTACAGGTATGGACCTATTAACTACAGCTGAAGAAACTTATGCTTTATTAACAAGCCACTTACAACGTGTAAGAGACTTAACAGAACAAGCAGCAAACGGAACTTATGGTTCAGCATCATTAAAATCAATTCAAGCTGAAGTATATGCAAGATTACAAGAAATTTCTCGTATAGCTGCGAACAGTGAATTTAACGGTATTAAATTGATGGCATACACAGCTACAGGACCTGATGTTGGTGTAACATCTGCAGGTATTAACTTGCAAGTCGGTTTATATGCTGAAGAAAATTCTGTTATCAACTTGAATGTTAGATGCTTCAAAGATGCTAGTGTAAGTGGATTATTTAGTGGTTTCACAGGTTTATCTACTGTACTGGCTACTGCTAAAGATGCATCTGTAACTGCAGACACAAGTGAACTTAATTCAAAAGCTGGTATGGAAATGTTTGCAGCAGCTTGTACTGGTTTAAAAATGAAAACTTATAGTGATGCTGACGGTGCTACATTTGTTCTTCAAGGTGATAGTGGACACCAAGCAAATGCAATGTTAAAGTATATTGATGATGCAATAAATGAAATTTCTGTAAGAGCAACAACCATTGGTGCAGCTCAAAACCGTGTTGAATCTGCAATGACAGCTTTAGATGTTCAATCTCAAAATCTAACATCATCATTATCTACATTACGTGATACTGACGTTGCTACTGAATCATCAAGCTATATCCAACAACAAATACTACAACAGGCTTCTGCTACGTTGTTATCAACAGCTAACCAGTTGCCAAGTATTGCACTAAACTTAATCTAAGGAAAGACTATGAATAAGGATAATTCACAAGAAATTGTGCAAGTTTGTTGATTAGGGTATTATCATAGACTGAGGGTGTCCAAAATTTGGATACCCTCTTTTAAATTTCTCCACTGAATGTAGGATAAATTATAGAAATAATTAAAGATTTAAGAAAAAATGCCGATATTATTAGTATGGAAAACGAAAAGTTTTTCATACCTCCTCCCCAAGTCTGGTAGCCGTTCTCAAGTGAATGGCTTTTTTTTATGCAATAAAAAAAGATTAAGCGACAAATGTCTTATTTGCATAACTTTCAGCTTTAGCTACTCTATTTTTCCAACCATTTAGATATTTTTGGTTTTTAGGATTATTTTTAACAATATTTTCATATCGAGCAATTCTTAAATTTTCAAACTTGTCTAAATCACCGTTACTTTCTTGATACATTTTTTCTGCTACGCTAACACCCATATTTACGGCAGTATCAAAAACATATAACGCCATTTTAGCATCTTTAATTTTATCAGCTCCACTATCTTTGTAATACATTGTATAATAAATGTCTTTTACTTCTTCATCTGTAATATTTTTCACATTTTGCTTAGATAATCCTTTTTTATTCCTATAAGAATCATAAGTCGCCTGTTGGATTCCTTTATTACAAGCTTGTCCACCATCATTAGCTACATACCCGCCTTCCATATCTAATACAAACTTCAACATCTTATCAAAATCACCATCTGTCTGAATAATACATTCTTTTTTTTCTTTTTTAGGAATTTGAGTTTTAACAAAAGTATCCGTATTATAAAAAGATGGAATATTAGAGAAGTGATCTATTGAATAATCAAAAGTTTGTGGGAAATAATTAAATTGTTGAAAAGCATTATTGTCCCAAATTGATGGGAATGAATTATTAAAGTAATTAAAATTATTAAAATTATTAAAATTCTGAAAATTGTTTACAAAACAAGATTGTATTGGGACTGAAAAGTTCAGAAACGAAAAATTTGGGAATGAAATCGAAGGAAATGAAAAATTCATGAATGAATTTAAACACATTCTATTGAACATTCCTTGAACAAATCCTCTATTAAAATTTTCGCAAAAAGAACTCATGTTATCCTCTAAAATAATCCCTATATATATAAAACCTACAACTATATGAAAATTGCTTATTATGTAACAATTTATTAACTCAAATACGAGTTTTATTATTGAATTACACACTCAGATACTCAAAACAACTATTTTTTTGATATAATAATTTTGTATTGAAATATATATTAACAAAAGGGAGAGTTATGAATAAAAATCAATCAGTAGGTATGTACGTTGTTCTAGGAATAATGGTTTTAGCATTTATTTCTATGTTATTTTCAGGTCCAACATCTAGCACTGAAGAAATTTCATATACAAATTTCATGCAGAAAGTTGAAAATAAAGAGATTAAGAGTGTTGAAATGTCTCGAGACAGTTTGATTGCAATTCCGATTAAGCAACCAGAAGCTAAGAAATCAGAAATATCTCCTATATATGGCGAAATAAAACCTGCTCAACATCAGTACAAGGTCGCCCTTCCTTCTAATACTGATATTATTCCTCAATTAGAAAAAAATAATATTGAAATCTCTGTGAAAAAGATGAGTGAATCAAATTCTGTACTTGGCATGGGATCATCATTAATCACTTTATTGCTTGTCCTTGGATTCATAATGCTTATTATTAAATCAATTCAAGCAGGTGGAGCTCAAGCAATGTCATTTGGAAAATCTAGAGCAAAAATGCTTATGGATAACAAGGTTAAAACAACATTTGCTGACGTTGCAGGTATTGATGAAGAGAAAAAAGAATTAGAAGAAATAGTAGATTTCTTAAAACATTCTGATAAATACGTTAAATTAGGCGCGAAAATTCCAAAAGGTGTATTATTAGTAGGCTCTCCTGGTACAGGTAAAACATTAATGGCAAAAGCTGTTGCAGGTGAAGCAGGAGTTCCATTCTTTTCAATAAGTGGTTCTGATTTTGTCGAAATGTTTGTAGGTGTTGGTGCGAGTCGTGTAAGGGACTTGTTTGAACAAGCTAAAAAACATCAACCTTGTATTGTATTCATTGACGAAATAGATGCTGTAGGTCGTCAACGTGGTGCAGGCATGGGTGGTGGACATGATGAAAGAGAACAAACATTGAACCAATTGCTTGTTGAAATGGACGGTTTTGATGAAAATACTAATATTATCATCCTTGCTGCAACAAACAGACCTGATATTTTAGATAACGCATTATTGAGACCAGGTAGATTTGATAGACAAATTGTTATTAATAAACCTGATGTATTAGGTAGAGAACAGATTTTAAATGTCCACGCTAAAAACAAACCTCTAGCTAAAGATGTTGAAATAAAAGTTTTAGCTAAACGTACTCCTGGATTTACAGGTGCAGATTTACAAAATCTATTAAACGAAGCAGCTCTTCTTGCTGCACGTCATAACAAATCCGAAATTGAAATGCCTGATATTGAAGAAGCTATTGATAAAGTTATGGCAGGACCGGAAAAGAAAAGTAGAATTATTTCAGACGAAGAAAAAGAAAATACTGCATACCACGAGGTCGGTCATGCTTTATTAGCAAAATTACTTAAAAATTGTGATCCATTACATAAAGTATCAATTATTCCAAGAGGAATGGCTTTGGGTATTACACTAACACTACCAGAAAAAGATCACCTAACAATGAGAAAACAACAATTGCTAGATAGAATTACAATGATATTAGGTGGTCGTGTTGCAGAAGAGCTTATCTATGGTAAGGATAATGTAACTACAGGCGCTTCTAATGACTTAGAAAAAGTCTCAGCTCTGGCAAAAAGCATGGTTACTTCGTATGGCATGAGCGATAAGATGGGTAATCTTGCTTATGGAAAAGAACAAGAACATGTATTTATGGGTAGGAACTTTGGTAACACTAGAGACTTTTCTGAAGAAATTGCAGCTGAGATTGACAAAGAAATAAAAAGAATTGTTGATGAGCAATATAATCTAGCGAAGCAATTATTATCTGATAATCGAGATATGCTTGAATATATTTCAAAACAGCTTCTTGAAAAAGAAACGCTAGATGAAAAAGAGTTTGAAGATATGATGAATGAAGTTCGTTCAAAAAGAAGCTTTGATAATTGGAATTAAAGCTTCTAAGCTCAAGCTGCTTAATAATTTGTTCCAAAGGAACACTTGGAATAATAATATAAATTAAAAATTTAGTAAAATGTGTTCCACCGAAAGGATGAAAAAATGGATAGAGATGAATTGATTTTTCAAGAATACAGAATGTACGCTGAACAAAAAGAAAATTTTATTGATAGAAATTTTAGGACAAACCGTTTCTACATGGTTTCTTTTATTGCTATAATTTTTGCAATGATATATACAGGAAATGTTGTTTTCATGTCAAAAATAAGTGCAACATTGATTTTTTCATTATTAGGTGTTTTTATTTGTGCTTTATGGTGGATGAATGTAGACTCCTATAACACATTAATTAAAATTAAATTTGCAAATGTATTAGAAGTATTAGAGGAAAGGCTACCTGTAAAACCTTTTACTGATGAGTTTAAAGGTATTGAAGAATTTAGAAATAAAAATGTGTTTATGTTTTCTGATATTCAAAAAATTATTGCAATATTCGGAGCCTTATTCTTCTTTGCTGTGTTTATTAGCGAGTTATCACCTCTTATAGTAAGAATTTTTGAAAAAATAATTTCTTTACTTGGGGCTGTTAAAGGTGGAATTTAAAGTTCTCGAACTGATCAAGAACTTAGTGTTCAGATGATCAAGTTGAGCTTAGAATAGCAAGGAGAAAAAGTATGAAGAGGAATTGGAGCTATATAGCATTCTCTTTAGTAATTTTAGTTATATTAACTCTTTTGGTTCTATACATGCCAGGACTTCGTGAGATTGACATGGAAATTTTAAAAACAATTAGGAAGTTCTTAGGACAATTCCCTAGCTATATTCCAGTCTTTTTTTCTAACTATGGTGGAGTTGGCAATTTTATATGGCCTCAAATTACAGCTGGAGCTGTTTTAATCTCTCACCAAAAGTATTTAAAAACTTTTTTACTTATATTTTTCACTCAAGGCTCTTATGTTGTAGTTGATAATATAAAAAATTTAGTATCAAGAGAAAGACCTACAATATACGAAGGGTTTAGTTTTCCTTCTTGTCATACAGTTACAACTACAGTGTTTTATGGTATTATCATTTACTTAATAAATCATTATGTTAGAAGTCCTTTTTGGCGAATAACTTTATCATTGTTATTTGGATTTATGATTTTTATGGTTGCATTATCTAGACTATGGCTAGGTGTGCATTTTTTGTCAGACATATTAGCAGGATTATTTTTAGGTTTTGTATTCGTGAATTTATTTATTATTCTAGATAAATTCTTTAGCGCAAGATAAATAGAATTTCCTCAAATGTTCTTACTAGAATAGCGACAGTTCATTTTTACAATTATAAATCCATTACTTCAAACATACTCTTTTCTAAATAAACTTTTTGGTTGATTTCTTCGAGTCCTCCAATAGCATCAATATATGTTTCGATTGGAGCGTTACCTATTATTTCTATTTTATGACCTTCTGTTTTTATACATCTTGTGAAATCAATTTTGTTATAAATTGGCTTTCTCGTTCTTTTGGAATATTAAAGTAATTTCCATATCATGATGTTGTAATAAGTCAATGTTTTTACAAAAGTAAACGATAATTTTGTAAAAAAAAGCCGGTTAAAACCGGCTACAAATATCAACCAACAATTTCTTTAACTTCGGCTTGAAGATCTTTTGAATTGATCTTAATACTTGGTCCCATTGTTGTTGTCAAATAAATTGACTTAACATAAGTACCTTTTGCAGAAGCAGGTTTTGCTCTTAATACTGCATCAACCAAAGTTCCATAGTTCTTAACTAAATCTTCGTTGCTAAACTGAACTTTTCCGATAGGACAGTGAATCATACCTTGTTTATCAGCTCTAAATTCAACTTTACCAGCTTTAGCATCCTTAACTGCTTTAGCTACGTCAAGAGTAACTGTACCAGTTTTAGGGTTTGGCATCAAACCTTTAGGTCCTAAAACTTTACCTAATTTACCTAACATACCCATACAGTCAGGTGTAGCAATTAAAGTATCAAACTCAAACCATCCACCAGCTATCTTGTCGATGATATCTTCTGTACCATAATATTCAGCACCAGCATCTTTTGCCTCGTTTACTTTAGGTCCTTTTGCGATAACGCAAACTCTAACATCCTTACCTAAACCAGCAGGAAGCACTACTGTTGATCTGATTTGTTGATCAGCATGTTTAACTTCAATACCTAATCTCATGTGGCATTCAACTGTTTCATTGAATTTTGCAACTTCTTTAGAAATTTCTTGTAATTTTACTAATGCTTCACGACCACTTACAGGTTGTTGGAAATCTGCAAGTAATTCTTGAAGTTTCTTTTGTTTTTTAGTTATTTTAGACATTTTCTTTCTTTCCTTTCATGGTATTAGCGGACTATTAAGTCCTTCCATTGTTAATTTGTACTAATATGGATTAACCTTCTTTTACAGTTACACCCATAGCTCTGCAAGAGCCTTTAATCATTTCTACAGCTGCTTCCATTGTTGTAGCATTCAAATCGTTCATTTTAATTTTTGCGATTTCTTCTAATTGCTCACGAGTAATTTCAGCAACTTTATTTTTATTAGGCACTGCAGAACCTTTAGAAAGATTTAATGCCTTTTTAATTAGAACAGGAGCTGGAGGTGATTTTGTTACGAATGTGAAGCTTCTGTCCTCATACACATCAATAACTACTGGAATGATATAACCAGCTTGAGATTCTGTTCTAGCATTGAATTGCTTACAGAAATCCATGATATTCACACCATGTTGACCTAAAGCAGGACCAACTGGAGGTGATGGATTAGCTTTTCCAGCTTCTATTTGAAGCTTGATTTTTCCTACTACTTTTTTTGCCATTTTTTTCTCCTTTCGTGGTACTAACGGGGGGCGACCCCTTCCACGTATTTGTACTGTTTGATTTGGGTAGAGATTTTAACCTCTTTTTATTTACCCTTATAATTTTTGTATTTGTTTATATTCTAACTCAACTGGAGTTTCACGTCCAAAGATAGAAACCATAGCTCTAAGTTTAGCTTTATCAGGATATACTTCTGTAATATCACCAACAAACTCTGCAAATGGACCAGATGTAATTCTAACTTTTTCACCAACCTTAATATCCATTTCAACTTTCTGAACTTGAGCTGTTGATCTATGAATAATCTTTTTAATTTCACTTTCTTTTGCTGGAATTGGTTTTTTAGCAGAACCTACAAACTTTGTAACCCCAGCTGTATGTCTAACAACATACCAGCTATCCTCATCCATAATCATTTCTACTAAAACATAACCTGGGAAGATTTTCTCTTCTTTTTCCTGTTTTCTTCCAGACTTAATCTGAGTAACAGTTTTTTGAGGCACTTCAACTCTGAAAATTTTATCAGCCATATTCATGTACTCAATACGTTTTTCTAGATTGCTCTTAACCTTGTTTTCATAGCCAGAATAAGTATGAACTATATACCAACGTCTTTGATTTTTCTTATCAGAAGCTTTTGAAACTTCAACTTCTTCCATCATTTCTTCGTTTACAAGATTTTCGTCTTTTTCACTCATTATTCTTACCCTTTATGGTTATAAATATTAACTTGCAACTAAAATTTAGACAATAGCGCATTGAAAATTATATCTACAAAATAAATAAATATCGTAAATACAAATACAATTGCAACAACAAAAAAAGTTTCAACTACAACCTGATTTTTCTCTGGCCAAGTAATCTTGCCCCATTCAGTTCTTACGCCTCTAAAATAAGTAGTCAAACTATTTTTTAAATTTTGAAAATTGTCATTCATTTACTTAGTTACCTTATAGCACTGTCAGAGAACCTGACTTTATATTTTATTAAAATCGCGCCCTGAAGGACTCGAACCCTCGACATCCGGTTTTGGAGACCGACGTTCTACCAACTGAACTAAGGACGCATAATCAAGTTAATAGGTTAGAATATTAACTTATTAACTTAACTCTTGTTAACTTACTTTGTTTCCTTGTGATTTGTATGTTTCTTACAAGTTGGACAGTATTTAGAAAGTTCTAATCTGTCTTTGATATTCTTTTTGTTTTTTACTGTTGTGTAATTTCTTTCTTTGCAATCTTCACAAGCAAGAACTACCATTCTGTCATTTTTACCTTTGATACCCATTTTTAGTTCCTTTATATTACCTTTTATTTAATTATTAAATTGTCAAACTGATTAATATTATTGGATTTAATCCATATTACTCATTTGGTATCGCTTTTTAAGAGAGAATGTGAAAACTCACATTCTTTATTTAATCGGCGTATGATAGTTATAATATAATAAACATTATTAAAATGCAAATAAATTGTGAAGTTTTTTTAATTTAATATAAATCACACAAAAAACAAGGCGAGTTTTTTAAACTCGCCTTGTTTTTTTATCTTAATAGATTATACATTACCATAATAAGCATCAATGTAGATTTGTTTAATATCTGACATTAATGGATATACTGGGTTTGCACCTGTACATTGGTCGTCATAAGCCAATTCAACTAATTCATCTAAGTTACTCATGAATTCTGTTTCATCAACTCCAAAGTCCTTAATTGAATTTGGAAGATTAATAGATTTCATCAATCTATCAACTTCTGACATCAACAATGCAACTTTTTCATCATCATTACTTCCACCCAAACCTAATTCATCTGCGATTTGACCGTATTTCATTTTCGCACATGGATATTTATATTGAGGGAATGTTGCTTGTTTCTTAGGAGCATCAGACGCATTGAATTTTATAATTTGTCTGATTAATAAAGCATTAGCAACACCGTGAGGAACATGATACATTGCACCTAACTTGTGAGCCATTGAGTGGCAAAGACCTAAGAAAGAGTTAGCAAATGCCATACCTGCAATTGTTGCAGCGTAGTGCATTTTTTCTCTTGCAATAGGATCATTAGCACCTTCGTGATAAGATCTTTCCAAATATTTGAATACTAACTTAATAGCTTCTAATGCATTAGAGTTTGTAAAGTTAGTAGCCATACAAGATACATAAGCTTCGATTGAGTGAACTAAAGCATCGATACCAGAAGCTGATGTTAAACCTTTTGGCATACCATCAACAAAGTTAGGGTCGATAATAGCCATATTTGGTGTTAATGCGTAATCAGCAAGCGCATATTTGATATGAGTTTCATCATCTGTAATAATAGAGAATGGTGTTACTTCAGAACCAGTACCTGAAGTTGTAGGGATAGCAACCATAGTAGCTTTTTTACCCAACTCAGGGATTGAACAAATTCTTTTTCTGATATCCATAAATCTCATAGCGATATCTTCAAAGTTAATTTCTGGTTGTTCATATAGTAACCACATAATCTTAGCAGCGTCCATTGGAGAACCACCACCAAGAGAGATGATAGTATCTGGTTGGAATGGAAGAAGAACTTCCATAGCTTGATTAATAGTGGAAAGTGTTGGATCAGGTTTAACGTCAAAGAATACTTGATATTCAATACCGATTTCGTCTAACACTTTTGTAATCTTGTCAACAGCACCTGAATTAAACAAGAAGCTATCTGTAACGATAAACGCACGTTTTTTGCCTTGAAGTTCTCTTAATGCAAGGTCTAATGCGCCTCTCTTGAAGTAAACTTTAGGTGGAACCTTAAACCATAGCATATTTTCTCTCCTTTCAGCAACAGTTTTGTAGTTTAATAAGTTTTCAACGCCAACGTTTCCTGAAACAGCGTTTCCGCCCCAAGAACCACAACCAAGAGTTAGAGATGGCTCTAACTTAAAGTTATATAGGTCGCCGATACCGCCTTGAGAAGATGGAGAGTTGATTAAAACTCTACAGCTTGGCATTTTTTCTGAATATAAATCAATTCTTTCTTTAGATCTTTCATCTGTATAAAGAACTGATGTATGACCTGCACCACCTTTAGATACTAAGAAATAAGCTTTTTCAGTAGCATCTTCAAAATCAGAAGCTCTGTATAGAGTCAAGATTGGAGAAAGTTTTTCTCTTGAGAATGGATCTTCCCAATCTACTTCAGCTCTTTCTGCAAGAAGAACTTTAGCATCTACTGGAACTTCAAAACCTGAAAGTTGAGCAATTCTATAAGCTGATTGACCAACAATGTCAGGATGAGCTGTTCCACGTTTTGGATCAATAAAAGGAAGCTCAATCATTTTTTGTTGTTCTTTTTCGTTTACCAAATAAGCTCCACGGTAAGCAAATTCATTTTTAACTTGTTCATATATGCTATCAACTACGATAACAGCTTGTTCTGAAGCACAAATCATACCATTATCAAAAGTTTTTGACATTAAGATTGAAGAAACAGCCATTTTAATATCAGCAGTTTCATCAATTACTGCAGAAGTGTTACCAGGGCCTACACCTAAAGCAGGGTTGCCAGATGAATAAGCAGCTTTAACCATGCCTGGACCACCAGTTGCTAAAATACAATCAATTGATTCATGGTGCATTAAAGCATTTGATAACTCAATTGAAGGAACATCAATCCATCCAATAATATCTTCTGGAGCACCAGCCTTAACTGCAGCTTCAAGAACTAACTTAGCAGCAGCGATTGTACATTTAGTAGCTCTTGGGTGTGGTGAGAAGATAATTGCGTTTCTTGTTTTCAAAGCGATTAATGATTTAAAAATCGCAGTTGAAGTTGGGTTAGTTGTAGGAATGATACCTGCAATAACCCCAAGAGGTTCTGCAACAATTCTAATACCATTAGCCTTATCTTCTTTGATAATTCCACAAGTTTTAGCATTTTTATGTTTGTTATAAATGTACTCAGAAGCGTAGTGATTCTTGATAATTTTATCTTCAAGAACACCCATTCCTGTTTCTTCTACAGCTTGTCTTGCTAGTGGAATACGAGCTTTGTCAGCTGCTGCAGCTGCCGCTTTAAAAATAGCGTCAACTTTTTCTTGTGAATAAGTAGAGAAAATCTTTTGCGCTTTTTTAACTTTAGAAATAAGAATTTCTAATTCTTCAAGAGTTTCAACTTTTGAAGAAGCGTTAAGAGATTCCTCCAACTTTTCAACTTCTTGATTAGTTTGTGTTGTCATAGTTGTATATCTCCTATCTTTTAGTACACGGTCTTAATATAATTACATCACAAGGAGTAAATAGAGTCAATAAAAGGTATAATGCGATTGATACATGAAAAACAGGTTTAAAATTAGCCAAAATCCAATCACTGAAAAGAATTTAGCTAGTGTAGATGAAACACTAGCTAATAAAAATTTAATATAATCTTAATATTATTAAACTCCAAAGCTAAGTCTGCTAGTATTGAAATCTAAAGTCTTGAATTTTTTGCTAACATTATTCTCATTGTTATTATTATTTTTATCTGTTTGAGATGTTTTTTCATCATTAGCTTTTGTTGAAATTTTATCAATATTATCAATATCTTCGTTTACAAAACTTGCTAATTCTTCAACACTTTCATTAATCTTATTAATTGAACCTATAGATGTAATAAGTGGTTCTACAGTTGAGTTCCAAGATCCAATTAGATTAGTAGCATTAGATATTTTGTTATCAATATCAGCTATTACGCCTACAAGCTCTGTTTGAACTGAAGCTATTTTTCTTAAACTTTCTAAAGTTAACCCTAAATTTGAACCCGCACCAGCAACTCTTACACCAACTGCACTTGTATTATCTTTAGCAACATTTTCTAATTTTGTTGCAACTCCAGCTCCTACTCCTGATGTCGTAGCAACAATTGCAGCTTCAGTTGCAGCTGTTGCTGTTGGGAAATTTTTATTTCCTGCAGTTGTAATAGAAGCAGTATTATCTATAATCTCCTCGTTATTTGCAGAAGTAATTTCAGCAATTTTTTCCTGCGTATTAGATTGAACTTCAACACTATTTTCATTTAACGATTCTATTGCACTAGAAGCATTTGTTACTTCTTCAGAATGTTCAGCTAATACATCTTGAAATTCTTCAATTGAGCTAAGAATACCTGGAATTTCTGCTGCTAATTTTTTAATATTCCAAAGTATAGTTAATTGTTGATCCCTATCTGTTGTTTTTGTTAATTGCTCTTTCTGTTCTTCAATTTCTTTTTTCTTATCTTCAAGTTTTTCTTTTGCGTCTTCTATAGCTTCTTTCTTTTCTTCAATATTTTCTAGAGCTGTATTAATTATTTCAATATTCATATCTATATTTTGAATAATCAAATCAACTTCTTTTTGAAAATTTTCAGTAGTACTTGTAATTTTATTATCAATATCTTTAGCGTCTTTTTTATTTTTATTAACTTCCTCTGTAGCCTCAGATTTTTCATTATTAGTTAGGAATGCTGAAAGAATTTCTTTGGCTATTTTAATTATATAATTAATAGATTTCCCATTGAGTTTTTCAGCATCGTTTGTTGAATTTTGCATTCCTACTAATGCAAATATTGAATTTTGATTTAATAAATCTTTAGAGTTAGTTGCTCCAGTAGAGCTAAAGCTTTGTAGCTGTGAACAAATATTTGCTAGTTTTTGTAAATTAATTTGTGTCATCTTACTTAATCAGTCCCATCTTATATCTTATATATATATAAAGTATTAAAAGTTTAAACAATTTCAATTCATTTATTTTTCGTTACAAAACTTCATAAAAAAGCTTAAAATCTATTAATGGCGATAGTTTAAACTGAAAAATACATATTATTTTAAATAAAATTGTTAACTTTTGTAACGTTTTTTTTAAAGTGTGAAATCAGCAAAAAAAAATATACTTTATAGATGTATAAGATGTAAAAATGAGGATAAAAAAATGGCAAACACAGCAGCAATGTTATCAGCATATCTAGCATGTAAAACAGAAATCAATTTGCTAACATTACAAGAAACGAGATGGACAGCTAAATACGAATCTAATGCTGCGATGTTAGCTAAACACCAAAAACAAGAAGAAAAATGGTGGGAAGCTTATGATAAATGCATGGAAGGAAAGAACGACGGCACAGAAGGTGTTACTCATAATGGTCGAACTTTTAATCCGAATGATAAGAATGCAGCTACAAATTATGCGAATTTATTAGTTTGTGAATATTGTGAACTTGACGAACGATTAATAGAATTAACAGATCTTGATACTGAGTATTCATCAATGAAGGAAGTACTAGAAGTATCACTAACTGAAAAAAGAGCTTACGCAGACAGCTTAAAAGGCGTTGTTCAAAATGGAGCTCAAGAAACAGGCATGATATCTGGAAAATAATAAGTAAAAAAGAGTCTCTAGTAGACAATAGACGCATTATACATCAAAGATGCTATTGTCATTGGTCCAACTCCACCAGGTACAGGCGTTATATAAGCAACAGACTCAGAAATGTTATCAAAATCTACATCTCCAGTAATTTGACCATTGGAATCTCTATATATTCCAACATCAATAATAACAGAATTTTTATTATCCATCTTACATCTTACAATCTTTTTACCAACCGCAGATATAACAATATCAGCGGTTTTTATTTTTTCTTCTAAATCACGAGTAAATGAATTACAGCTAGTAACCGTAGCATTACGATTTAAAAGCATTTGTATCATTGGCTTGCCTACAATATTTGAGCGTCCAATAACTACAGCATTTGAGCCTTCTAAATTTATATTATATTCATCTAAAAGCATTATTATACCTTGAGGTGTAGCTGGATAAAAATAAGGCTTCATTCCACAAGCTAGGCGACCAACATTTTCGATTGTAAACCCATCAACATCTTTCAATGGTGATATGGCAGAAATTACAGAATTTTTATCAATATGCTTTGGTAATGGCAATTGTACCAAAATACCTGTAACTTGAGAATCTTCATTTAATTCTTTAATTTTTCCAAGCAAAATTTCTTGTTCTACATTATTTGGAAATGAAATTAGCGTTGATTTAATTCCTACTTGCTCAGCTGCCTTCTGTTTATTTTTTACATAAACAACGCTCGCAGGGTTTTCTCCTACAAGGATAACAACAAGATGAGGTTTATTATCCATTTTTGAAACTCTAATGGAAACTTCCTTTAAGATTTTTTCAGAAACTTTTTTACCATCCAAAATCATTAATTATTCTCCTGTGGTAAATTTAATCTAAAATATAAATTTCTAACAGCTTCAACAACAAGATTAGAATCTTTGTTTAAAGAACCAGAAGAAAGACTTTCATCATAAGGAATTGAACCTAATATGTCTAAATCATAACTTTTTGCTAAAGAATAAATTTCAGTCAAATCCTGTTCTCCAGCTTTGTTCAAAACAATCCCCATCTGTCCTCCTACAGCATATTTTGCAGAATATTCATTAATTCTAGAAACTAAATTAATAGATTCGACTGTTGGATTAGCAATAACCATAGTTAAATCAATATTTGTATCAATTAATTGGTTCAAGTATTTTAAATCAAACTCACAATCAAAAATTACAAAATCATATCTTTCAATTAATTTCAACAATGCATCATTAATCTGCTCTGTTATTGGACATCTACAATTCTTCGAACCTGAAAGCCATGAAACTATAATATCAACATTATCCTCAATTGGTATTACTATATCCTCAATAGCCCACTCTACATATTCCTGCTTTGTCATCTGCTCAGGAATACCTGTTCTATATTCATGCTTTCCACTTCTAATTCCATGAATAGTATTGCGAATATCTAAACCAAAAGTTCGACCAAGCTCACAAGTTAAATCATTATCAAATAACAATACTGATTTTTCTGGATACTTTTCTGTCAAAACTTTTAAAAAAGCTTTTGTAATTGTAGTCTTACCACTACCACTTTTACCTGTAATCGCTATTGTTGTCGTCAATTTAAAATCCTCATATTGTATAATTTTAGCATAAAAAATAATATTACTAGCAAATTTTATTTTTACGGGACTTAAATATAATATAAATGAAAATAAGGACTCTAAAATGAACAACTCAAGCATTAATTTTAAAGCTAACGTAAAGTTAACTCCATATACAAAAGAATTGTATAGCAAAATGTCCCCAGAATATATGGAAAGATTTTTAAATACAAAAAAAACACTAAATAACATCAATAATAAATCAGAATTAATACTATCAAGAAAAATAACTCCTGATAGAAAAGTAATACCTATAATTATAAACCTAAATACAGGCGCAATGGTTGCAAATCTCCATAGCGAAATGGTAAAAATCACCAAAACTACTATAGAATTGCTTGAAAAAGTTGCTAATCCTAATAATAGTTTATCTAAAATACTTTTTAGTAACGATCCCAATACAATAAAAAAATCTATTGATACAGTATTAAAAGCGACTAAAGAATTGTCAATCCACCCTCCAATTCCACAGCAAAAAATTTCTCATATAAAATTATCTAGCGAAGATAATTTACTAATGAAAAAATACTATGACAAATTTTCTGATAAAGTAAATATATTCAAACTTTCTAATTCTCATAAATTATTTATCAAAAGTTTTGACGAAGGTTACAACTATTTTATTACAGATTTAAAAAATCAACCTATTGGTAAACATTTTGCAATTAATTATACAGCAAACGGATTTAGAATTAGTTATGATGAAAACTTAATAAGTAAAGAAGATGCTGTAAAAATATTTAAACGATACACCAAAAAAGCTATCGAACTACATTAAATCTTTTAAAAACAAAAAAAACATTGGTTGAGCTAATTGCTACAACCAATGTTTTCTTTATTATCATTTTTCTACTCTTGTTCTTCAAAAGTAGGTTCAACTGCTAATTCTGGAGAACCAAACATTCCTTCAATTTCTTCTAAAATTGCAGAAGGCTTGCGAGCTTGATTTCTTTGAGCAGCTCTTCTTTGAGCTTCTCTATCACGTTCTTCACTAGCAAATGACAAGTGATGGAAACCTGTACCAGCAGGGATTAAACGACCTATAATTACGTTTTCTTTCAAACCTCTTAATAAGTCTTTCTTACCATCAACAGCTGCCTCTGTCAAAATTCTAGTAGTTTCTTGGAATGAAGCTGCTGAAATAAAGCTTTCAGTATTCAAAGATGCCTTTGTTATACCTAATAACATATATTCACAAGTAGCTTCTTGACCTTCGTGTTCACGAACAATTTTGTTTTCATTTTCAAATGTTTGAACTTCAACCAATTCACCAGGTAATAAGTTTGTATCACCAGAATCAACAACTCGAACTTTCTTAGTCATTTGACGAACAATAATTTCAATATGTTTATCTGCAATTTCTACACCTTGTGAACGATATACACGTTGAACTTCATCCACTAGATATTGTTGTGCTTCCTCTGGACCACAAAGTCTAATAACATCATGTGGGTTCATTGGACCACTTGTTAAAGGTTGACCTTTTTTGATTTTTTGCTTGTTCTGAACAACTATGCTTGAATCAATAGCAAACTTGATTTCAGTTCTAGAACCTTCTTCTGTTACCAAGAATAATCTAGGCATATCGTCTTCGATTTCAATCTCAGCAACACCATCAACTTCTGCTAAAATTGCACAGTCTTTTGGTTTTCTAGCTTCTAAAAGTTCTTCAACTCTTGGTAGACCTTGAACGATATCGCCTGTTTTTTCTCTTTCAAATACCAAAGTTGCAAGCATATCACCACGAAGCACCAAAGCGCCTTCTTCAACTTGTAACATAGTACCTGGGCTTATTAAATAAGGACGACCGTTTCTTATCTTAACAGATTTAGCTGTAACATCTACAACCATACCTGAAACAGGAGCTAACTCTCCAGATGACGCTAATTCTGAATCAAGCTTGATAAACTCACCTTTTTTAACTGAAGGCTTGTTCTTTGTATCAACAACTGTTTCAAAATTTGAGCAATTAATCAATAATCTTCTTGATTCACTTACATCACCTTTTATTGAAGCTACACCATCATTAATAGCTAACACTTCAGTTTTAGCAACAGGAGTTTTAGGTTCAATTACTTGACCATTTTCTACTAATAATGCTGTCTGTAAAGAAGAATTCATCTTAGAATTACCTTCTTGTTCACGACGAACAATCAATGTTTCTAATACAACAATCTTTAATTCTCCATTAGTATCTAACTCTACTAAACCTTTTAAGTGAGATAAGTAACCTTGCATTTGAAGAACTAAGCTTGTTCTTGTTAATGTCGCACCATCTAAATTTCTAACCCTTGCACCATCCTTGAATTGTAATTGAGTTACTGGAACAATATTAATCAATTCATCTGTTGTATTGAACTCTATAGATACTTCTTTTGGTTCAATAAACATTGGTTGAACAGGTCTTACAAGAATTTGGATAGGTCTATCTTCTAAAGATTCTTCTTCAAGTGCCGCTGTATCAATTTCTTCATCTAAATCATCAATATCTAAATCATCAAAATCCATTTCCATTATAGTTACAATAGAAGTTTCTTTTGCTTTGATACCTTTTGCAATTACTGTACCTTCTTCTATTACAGCACCTTCTTCTATCTTCAATTCAGACATACTTGATAAAGTATGAACTTCACCTGGTCTAATTGTTACTTCATGGATAACTTCATTAAATTCCTTAAATTCAACAACACCATCAATATGACAATAGATATCTTTTACAACTTCTGTACCAGCTGTTACAAAAGTTCCACTTTCTACCATCTTTAATGTTGCATCTTTATTTACTTGATGTACTTCTTCTGGAACAAATACGATATTACCAGGACGAGTAACGATTTGATTATCATCTACTTCAATATCAACATACCTAATTTCACCAGATGAAGCTACTGCACATTCATCATCAACTAACTCTGCTAAAATCATGCCGTTTTCAACAGTAGTATCAATTGGAGCTTTAACAATGTATTTTTCTCCAGTTTTCTTAACTGTCCATAACTGCTCTTTCTTAGTTTGCTCAAAAGTAGCATTCTTTGGAGTCAATGACGCAATAACAATTGTTATTTCTTTACCTTGTACAATTTTATTAATTTTATTTTTACCAGATTTAATAACTTCAATTTCTAAATCTTCAGCATAACGAACTTCTCCACCATGCTCAGAAATCATTAATGTTTCAGCTAATTTATCACCTGATTTTACAGACTGTTCATCAGAAACTAATACTTTTGAACCTCCTGGCAAGTTATAAACATCACCACCAATAATCCAAACAATACCATTCTTATTAGCAGTTCTTGAAATATTACCTTGTCTATCTTTCTTTTCATCAGCAACAAAGTCCTCAAATAGAACTTGACCTGGCATATCTGAATTAATATCTTTTGTAGCTTTTTCTGTTAAACGGCTACCGTCGTTTGAAGAAGGTTTAAACTCAGCAAGTTTAAAATCTTTTTCGATTTCTTGACCGTTTTCAAAGAATACAGTAGCACCAGCAGGAATACGATAAGTTTCTGATTTTTTAGAACCTTTAACCTCTAAATCACCTTCTGTTATAGTAACCCTAACGATATCACCGTGGCGAGTTCTTAATTCTCTAGTTTTAAGCTTTGTTGAAATAGTACCAGCTATAGCTGAATGGATTTCCCTTGTTGCTTCCTTAACTCCTACAGCACCACCTGTGTGGAAAGTTCTCATTGTTAACTGTGTACCAGGTTCACCAATTGATTGAGCAGCTATGATACCAATCGCTTCACCAACATCAACTAATCTTTGAGTTGTTAATGCCCAACCATAACATTTTTGGCAAACACCATATTCAAGACCACAAGTTAAACCTGAACGAACTTTTAATTCTGTTAGATTTAAGTGAGAAATCTTTTTAACATCATTTCTATCTAATGTTGTATCTTTTTTTACTAAAACAGTTTTACCATCTTCATCTAAGATATCTTGAGCAACTGTTCTTCCTAATAATCTATCAATCAATGGAACAATTACTGCATCACCATCAGTAATAGACTTCATATTAATATATTTATCTCCACCACAATCTTGGTCTCGAATAATTACATCTTGAGCTACGTCAACAAGACGTCTTGTTAAGTAACCAGAGTCAGCAGTTTTAAGAGCTGTATCTACAAGACCTTTTCTTGCACCGTAAGATGAAATAATATACTCAGTAACTGATAGACCTTCTTTAAAGTTTGATGTAATCGGTAAGTCGATGATTTGACCTTGTGCGTCTGCCATTAGACCACGCATACCAACTAACTGAGATACCTGTGATAAATTACCTCTCGCACCTGAGAATGCCATCATGTAAACTGGATTTAATTTATCAAAGTTTTCTACAACCTGTTCTGTTAATTTAGCTGTTGTTTCAGACCAAGTATCAATAACCTTTGTATATCTTTCTACCTCAGTAATTTCACCTTTTAAATATCTGTTTGTTGATTTTTCAATTTCAGCTTCTGCTTCTTGAAGTAAAGCTTTCTTTGATTCTGGAACAGATAAATCTGCAATTGAAATTGTAACGCCTGATTTTGTTGCGTATCTATACCCTAAGTTTTTAAGTGTATTCGCCAACTCAGCAGTTTTAGCACCACCATATTCCAAATACATTTGGGATAAAAGTCTATTTAGAGCTTTTTTATCCATGTGTGTATTAATAAACTCAGGAGTATTATTTTTATGTGTGTAAGTATTTTCCATAGTTTATATTTCCTATTCCTTAATTTAATTTCTACGCTAATGCTTTACGTACAGCTTCGTTAAATATAATTCTACCAACTGTAGTTTCAATTCTATTACCTTTTTCATCTCTTACCACAATCTTGTCATGAAGAGTAATTACCTTAGCTTCAAGTGCAGATATCGCATCTTGGAAGTTATAGAAATAACCCTTAATTTCTTGATTTGGATCTTTCATGATTGTTAAGTAATACATACCTAATACCATATCCTGAGAAGGAGTAATAATAGGTTTACCGTTAGCTGGAGCTAAAATATTGTTAGTTGCTAACATAAGCATTCTAGCTTCAGTTTGAGCTTCTATAGAAAGAGGTACGTGAACAGCCATTTGGTCTCCGTCGAAGTCAGCGTTAAATGCTGTACATACCAACGGATGTAATTGGATTGCTCTACCTTCAACTAATTTAGGTTCAAAAGCTTGAATACCTAATCTGTGTAAGGTTGGAGCACGGTTTAACATTACAGGGTGTCCATCAATGATTTCCTCTAATATATCCCAAACTCTTGCATCAGAGCGTTCAATCATTTTCTTTGCAGATTTAATGTTTTGAACAAAACCTCTTTCAATAAGTTTATTAACAACAAATGGTTTAAACAATTCAATAGCCATTTCTTTTGGTAGACCACATTGGTTAAGTTTTAATGTAGGACCAACAACGATTACAGAACGACCAGAATAGTCAACACGTTTACCTAATAAGTTTTGACGGAAACGACCTTGTTTACCTTCAATAATATTAGATAATGATTTTAATGCTCTATTGTTAGGACCAACAACTGTTCTACCACGTCTACCGTTATCAATAAGTGCGTCAACTGCTTCTTGTAGCATACGTTTTTCGTTTCTTACAATTATTTCAGGAGCACCCATTTCTAACAATCTTTGTAAACGATTGTTTCTATTGATAACTCTTCTATATAAATCGTTTAAATCTGAAGTAGCAAATCTACCACCATCTAATTGAACCATCGGTCTTAAATCTGGTGGAGTAACTGGAAGTACATCCATTACCATCCAAGTCGGATCAGTTTCAGAAGAAATTAAAGAATCTAACAATCTCAATCTCTTAATTAACTTACCTTTTCTTTGTACAGATGATACACCATTTGCTAACTCAGTTCTGATTTCTTCAGCCAATTCTACAATGTTGATTTCGCCTAAAAGCTTTTTAATAGCTTCTGCACCAATACCAACTTCTAGTTTTGACTCTTCATTTTCCATTACGAAATCTTCATATTCTTCTTCGCTTAAAAGTTGGAATTTCTTGAATGGTGAATCTGCTGGATCAATTACAACATAGTTATTAAAATAGATAACTTGTTCTAAATCCTTTAGAGTCATATCAAGAAGCAATCCAAGATATGAAGGAATTCCTTTTAAGAACCAAATGTGAGAGACAGGAGCTGCTAATGCAATATGTCCCATTCTATGACGTCTTACTTTTGAATCAGTAACCTCAACGCCACATCTTTCACAAATGATACCTTTATGACGAACTCGTTTATATTTTCCACAATAACATTCCCAGTCCTTTGTAGGTCCAAAAATTCTTTCGCAGAATAAACCATCTCTTTCTGGTTTAAGAGTTCTATAGTTAATAGTTTCAGGTTTTGTAACCTCACCGTATGACCACTTCAAAATCCTTTCTGGCGAAGCGATGCTTATACGTATATAATCAAAATAATCAATACTTGTAGACAATTTCCTATCTCCTTATATTTCACCTAATGTTGTAGAAGTCTCAAAGAAGTTAATATTTAACAACTCTGAATCAATATCTGATAGAGTTCTTTTTGGAGCTGATTTTCTCAAATCATCCATATCACTCATCAAGTCAACTTCAACACCATTTTTCTTCGCAACTGTAATATCAAGTCCGATACTTTGTAATTCTCTTACAAGTACCTTGAATGATTCCGGAATACCAGGTCTTGGAATGTTATCGCCTTTAACGATTGATTCATAAGCTCTGTTACGTCCGTTAACATCGTCAGACTTAATAGTCAACATTTCTTGAAGAGTATAAGCTGCACCATAAGCTTCAAGCGCCCATACTTCCATTTCCCCAAATCTTTGTCCACCGAATTGA
>JAGBXP010000047.1 GCA_017629215.1 bacterium
AAAATCATCTTTGCAATTTTAATTTTCCCGTCTTTGCGAGCGAATGCGAAGCAATCCAGAACTTTTTTTCATCAAACATATTTCACTGGACTGCTTCGTCGGATTTCATCCTTCCTCGCAGAGACGTGTGCTGTCAGTTATTCTGGTGGGTTGCACCCAGTCTACATTACTAAACGCCAAGTTGGCAAGATGCTGAAACGCGCCTCGCTTTAAACGGATACGCTTCCACTTTCATCCTCTGCTCGGCTTGTTCAGCATGACAATGGATATTAATTATGATTCCCCGTCTTTGCGAGCGAAGCGAAGCAATCCAGCTATTTTGTTGGGTTGCACCCAGTCTACAAAGCTATCATTCGGAAAAGATGAAGTTAGTAAACTAAAAATGCTAGTTCTTTCTCAATTTCTAAACAAAAAATAATTAATTATTTAGCATTTTACAATAAAAAAAGCCTCATAAAGAGGCGTTGGAATTAAGAATAGCTGGAAGTATGAAAAAGATTTAATACATATATTAAACTTGAATATAAATCTTTTTACTATCCCATAAACGGCTAATTTATTTGATTAAATAAATTAATCAATAAGGTAATTTAAAAAAAATTATTTAAAAAATTCTGTACTTTTAATCTGATTATAAATATTCTCTAATCTTTGAAAATCATGTAAATACCAATATCCAATTAAAACTTCAAAAGCCGTAGCTTGTCTATAATCTGATTGAATATTTCGCCTACCAATTGGTATTGGTAAATTCCTTGCACGTCTTGCTAGTTCTTTTTCATCATCTGATAAATTTGGGGTCAATAAAAGAAGTAAATCTTTTTGAAATATTGCATTAACTCGTTCCGTTGTCATTTTATGCAAAAGTTTTGAGTTAGAAGTCTTATAAATTACATAATTTCTAACAAAAAGTTCCCATACAGAATCTCCAATGTGTGCATAATTTCTAAGTGCTAATTCTTCTTTTATCATACATAGACTTTAGCATAAAATAGCAAAAGTATCTATATTAGTATTCATTATTGGTCAATACATACTTGAAAAATTAATTGTTAATAGTACAATTATAATGTGATTTTTTAAGGAAAGGCTATTGTTTAAAAAATGATTAAGCTCAATTATAGGTATACAGACTCCACAATCATTGGCTCTGAACATGGGCTTAATGTTAATGAAGAATTTAACAATTATTCAGAAACTATTTCTGAGATTATAAAAAATCTCAACCAAAAAAAAGATAAGCCAGGTCAATGGTTACAATGGATGAATCTTGGATACAATGAAGAAACAGTTTGGTACGTTAAAGAATTTGCTTCAATGGTTCGCAATAGATTTAACAATATTCTTGTCCTTGGAATTGGTGGTTCTTCGCTTGGAGGTCTAGCTGTTACTGAAGCAATATTAAAACCTTATTGGAATTTACTTTCTGATGAGCAAAGAGATAATTATCCGAGAATTTTTTTCTTAGATAATATTGACCCAGATTTAATGAATGGTCTTTTAAACGTATTGGATTTAAAAAAGACATTAGTTAATGTTATTACAAAATCAGGTGATACTGCTGAAACAATGTCTCAATTTATGATAATACGAGATTTGATGAAAAAAGAGCTTGGCGATGATTATAGAAAACATATTGTCGCAACAACTGATAAAAAAATGGGCATTTTAAGGCAACTTGCTGATCAAGAAGGCTATAAAACATTTTTTGTTCCTGATGATATCGGTGGTAGATTTTCAGTTTTTTCAGCTGTAGGATTAGTTCCTTTTGCATTAGTTGGTCTTGATATAGACCAAATAATAAAAGGTATAAAAGATATGGATTTAGCTCTTAAAAATACTGATGTGTTTCAAAATATTGCTGCACAAAGTGCATTAATTCATTATTTAATGGATATAAAAAAGAATAAAAAACTCACAGTAATGATGCCATATTCAAGTAGACTTAGATATGTTTCAGATTGGTTCGTACAATTATGGGCTGAGTCATTGGGTAAAGAATATAATAATAATGGCGAAAAAGTTAATATTGGTCTAACACCAATCAAAGCTCTTGGAGCGACTGATCAACATTCACAAGTACAACTATATAATGAAGGACCTAATGATAAACTTATCACCTTCATTCGTGTAGAAAATTTTGACACAGTTTTAGAAATCCCTAAAGTATTTGAATACACTGGAATTGGTTACTTAGGTGGTAAGACTATAAATGATTTAATAAATGCAGAAGCTGATTCTACAAAAGTATCATTAATAGATTATTCCCGTCCAACTTTATCAATCACAATGGATAAAATTAATGAATATAATATTGCTCAATTACTTTATATGCTAGAAGTTCAAACTGCAATAATTGGCGAGTTATATAATATCAATACTTTTAACCAACCAAGTGTAGAACAAGCTAAAAATTATATATATGCACTTCTTGGAAGAGCAGGTTATGAAGGCTCTGCTGAATATTTAAAAGAAAAATTAATTACTACAATATAAAGATTTTAAAATCCGAAATAAAAAGAATAAAGTAGCTCATAAGCCGTGTTCTGTTTTTTCGCAAAATGCTACTTGATAATCATCTATCTGGTATTAGGATTGCTCCTAATCTCTAGCGATTTTTCCAAGCTCGGCGGACACCTCAAACGCTTGATTTAATCTTGCATACGATCGGGGTTTAGGTAGCCGATACCTCTCGATATCGCTGGTGATGCTCTTACCTCACCGTTGCACCATCGCCTGTGATTAAAAATCCATCGGCAGACATCATTTCTGTCCCACTTTCCACCAGCTCACGCTGTCCGGAGTTTCTCCGGCGATCTGTCCTTGTATGCACGGACTTTCCTCACTTTTTATTCTAAGCAAACTTAGCCAAAGATAAATCCTCAAACTTTAATCTACTTTTTTAAAAGTGCGATTATCCGACTACTTTATTCTTAAAAACATTATAACACAACCTTTTTAACCGTCTACTAAACTATTACAATTGTTCTAGATTATATTTGCCACTTTTTCAATATCAAAGCTTGTTTTAAGCTTGAGTGCATAAATATTAGATTTGCATAAAAGTGCAAGCTTTACTGCATCTTTTTCAGTTGTAATTATATTACCTTCAATGTTCTCAATATCTGATAAAACATATTGATGATGATCGTCAAAAGTGATTTTTTCTTTGATTTTATAATCATTTTCTAAGAATTGGTAGAATTGTTCAGGTTGACCAATTGCAGAAAGAGCTGTAATTTCACAGCCTTTTTCAAGATGTTCGCCAGAGATAATATTATAAACATAATCAGGCTCAACTTTTGCTAAAGTTGTATTTACCTTTTGTTTCTTTTCCATAATTCTAGCTAGTTTTTCAGCTTTAGAATGATCGATATTTTTGCTTATAATTAAAAATTTATCAACTCTATTAAAATCAGGTTTTTCTCTTAAAGGTCCTGCAGGTAAAAGATTTTCATTTCCAAATAGTTTTTCAGAGTCAGCAAGTACAATATCTAAATCACGATGTAATTTTCTATGTTGAAACCCGTCATCAAGAATAATTTTTGTTACGCCCAATTCTTTTATAGCGTATTGACAAGCTTTATATCTATTTGAACAAGTAAGAACTGCGCACATATTTAGATTAACTGCAAGCCAATAAGATTCATCACCTGCCATATCAGCTTTGTAATAAAGATTAATACCGTCTGAAATCACGTTAACTTTTTTATTATTTAATTTTCCTCCATAACCTCGAGATACTATTGCGACTCGTTCACCTTTATCAACAAAATAACGAGCAAGCTCTGCCACGACAGGAGTTTTACCAACACCACCCGTTGTAAAATTACCAACAGAGATTACAAAAGCATCAACTTTTTTAGGTTTTATAATACTTCTATCGTATAAAAAATTTTTTATATTACAGCCAATTCCATAGAAAATTGAACAGAATTTAAGGATGCTAAAAAATAATCCTTTTGCATTTTTATCATAGTGGAGCTTTGTTATTTTTGTTTTTAAATTCATTTTTTATTTCCCTCTGACTGCTTCAATTTCAGCTCACAAAGATGTGATATTTATTACTTACCCACCTCTACCATTGCCTTAAATTTTTCAAAATCTTCTATAGTATCAATACCTACTGGAACATTATTAACAATACCAACTTTTATTTTCATTCCATTCTGTAAAGCTCTTAATTGTTCAAGGCTTTCAGCCATCTCATAAGGAGCTTGTGGTAGCTCTGTCATTTTAAACAAAGCTTCACGCTTAAAGCCATAAATGCCTAAATGACCATAAAATTTAGTTTTGCCCTCGTTGCGTTCGTAAGGGATTTTAGAACGAGAAAAATATAAAGCATAATTATTTATGTCGAATACACATTTAACTAAATTTGGATTTTCAGCTTCTTCAACTTCTTTAATCTCTCTTACAAGAGTTGAAATATCAGCCTTTTCATCAAAAAGAACTCCATTGATTACAAGTTCTATATTTGCTTGTTCAATTAAAGGCTCATCACCTTGAAGGTTAATTATATAGCCAATTTCAGGATGACGTCTTGCAACTTCTGCAATTCTATCACTACCAGATTTATGCTCAGTAGATGTCATTTCGACTTCTGCACCAAACTCTTTGCAAGCATTGTAAATTCTCTCATCATCTGTAGCTATAATCACTCTATCAACGTGTGGAACAGTTTTAGCTTTTTCCCAAACCCATTGAATAATTGGCTTATTACAAGCTTTTAGTAGTGGTTTTCCTTCTAATCTTGATGAGCCATATCGTGCAGGTATAATTATTGCTGTTTGTTTTGTCATTTTAAAAAAATCCTTTCCCTTACGAGATAATCTATAAATTAACGTATACTCTATAAAAAGATGAAATAGTTATATTAATCGCTACTATTTTTTTGCATTTATAAATACTGCATTTGTCTTTAAGCTTATCTCTCTTCCTGTTAAATAATTTTGAACATCTTGCATGTATTTATTAACGGTTTGTTCATCAAAATATTTCATAAATCTTTCTTTTGTAGAAGGTTGCCCAGGAGATGGAGGATTGTTAAACCATTCATTGACCATACCACCTTGAACTATATAGCTTGATTTAACCTCTTGTAATTTTACTTCTGGGAAACCAAAACCTGCAATCTCGAGATTAGTCTTTAATGTTTTTTCATCAAAATTACAAAGCGAATCTAATGGATTTTCCATTATCTCATTTTCAACACGCTTAAAATCATCATATTTTTCAATATGGAGAGGATCTAAAATTTCCCAATACCTTGTATTTGAACGAATAATTGGTTCAAATGCACAAAATTTACCACCTGGTTTAAGTATTCTATATACTTCATTGATAGCAAGTTGCTTATTAACTATATGCACTAAAACAGAACGCATCAAAGCTTTATGCACTGAGCTTTCAGACAAAGCAATATGTTCACAAGGAGAAAGCAACATCTCATAACCTTCAACAACTCCTGATTCATCAAGAATTCTTTTACAATCATTTAGGCAATCTTGAAACTTATCAGAAAATATAATTTTACCTTTGCAGTTTTGCATCTCTAATGCTTTAAAAGCAAGCAAACCTGTACCACAGCCAATATCAATAACTGTTTCATGTGGTAAAATCTCAGCAAATACTAAAATAACATCGCGAACAGCCTCTAACCATTTTGTTGTTTGCTCAATCATTTCAGGAGTTTGTCCTGCAAAACGGTTTTGTTTTAGCCATTGTGTCCAGTTTTTACAAATCTCACTCATACTCACTCCCCTCGACAGAATATTATACAATAATCTTATTTTACATAAAAATCTTCAATTGATAAAGGATGTTGTAAATCATCCATAGAAAAAACTTGCATTACATATCTTCCCGTTTCATGTAATACAAAATAATCTGTATGATAATATTTTTCATCTCTCATAAGCCTAAAATCTTTTGTTCTCTTAACTTCATACTCACCCCAAGGAGCTTTATCAGTCATTTTAAATATTTGCACTCTTATATATCCATTATCCATTTTTTTAGGCGCAATAAAAAGATAGTAAATTCTCTCACCAACAGAAAACACTTTTGAATTATGAAGCACATTATCCTTTGTAATTAATTCTTTGTTAAAAAGGATAATACCTCTATCATACTTACACCCACATAGTAAGAATATTGCAAATAATGCTACAAATAATACTTTCTTCATTATTCATTTGCTTCCAGTTGCTTAATTCTTTGATTAACCATATCTATCATTTTTTCATCAGTTTCTATACCAGTATATAAATGATAGTATTCTATTGCTTTTTCTGGCATATCTTTAAGTTCATAAGACATTCCTAAAGAATAATAAGCATAAGGATATTCTGGTGATAGCTCTATAACTTTTTCAAAGCATCTTATAGCTTCATCATAATCTTTTTGATTAGCGAAAACTAATCCCTTATTAAAATAAGCATCAGTGCAATCTTCATCTAACAAAATAATTTTGTCATAAAAACTTAATGCTTTTGAATTATTACCTTTAAGCTTATAAATATTTGCAATTTTTAACATCACAATTTTATCAGCTGGGTTAAATACAACAGCTTTTGTATAAAAATCTAAAGCGTCATCATAAGATTGTTTTCTATAAGCATTATCACCTTTTTCAACTAAATCATCAAAACCTAATATTTCAGTTTTTTTATTTGTAGCAGAAGCTTCTTCATTAGGCACTACTATACTAATTATAGGTTTCTCGAAATCATCTTGGATATCTTCCTGTTTTTCTTCTGTTTTATTTTCGTTTCTATAAGTGTTTAATTCAGTTGCGTATTCAATATTACCAGGAGCAAGCATAGCAGCTTTTTCATAACTTGCTAGTGCAATATCAACACAACCCATTTTTGCGTTTGCTCTAGCATATCCAAAATATGCCGTAGCTTCTTTATTATTAAGATTAATTGCATCTTCAAAATATAAAATAGCTTGTCCGTAATCTTTTTTATCATAAAGATTATAGCCATAAGCAATTGATGCAGCTGTTAAATTCTGTTCAATTCTTTCATTAGGCTGCTTTGTTAGAATTTCTTTATACAATTCGATAGCTGCAACATAATTATTCATAGCATGAAGTGTAAGAGCTTTGTTTGCCATTAACTCCATGTTTTCAGGTTCAAGTTTTAGTGCAAAATCATAAAACTTGAGTGCGTTAATATAATCCTTACGTGTATGATAACAATATGCTAATTCTTTTTTTACTTCTAAATTTGAAGAATCTTTAGAGTACGATTTTTCAAAATTAAATAATGCTAAATCGCTATTTCCTAGTTTTTTATAAACTAAACCTAAATTTTTATAAGCATTTGCATCTTCTGGATTAAAAGCTAAATATTGCTTATATTGTTCTATTGCTTCATCATTTCTATCCATATTGCCTAATAGATTAGCATAATCAAACTTCAAAGAAGCAAGATTTGGATTTAATAAAAATGTTTGCTTGAAAAATTTTAACGCTTTATCGTTTTCACCTATATTTTGATACGCAAGTGCTAATTTTGCATTAAGAGATTCACTATCTTCATTACCATTTAAAGCTTTTTCAAGCATTTCTACAGCAACCTGATATTGTTTTGTTTCAAATAAAGCTGTACCGTATTTTTCATATTCAGTAAAAGCTGAAGGGTATTTTTTATAAATACTAGAATAAATTTCACAAGCTTTATCGAATTGACTTGAAAGTAAATATACATTTGCCAAATTTTCACTAGCTTCCATGTGTTCAGGATATGTGCTTAAAAACGCATTATAATTTTCTATAGCGTTTTTATAATTTTTTCTAAAATATTCTATATTTGCTATGTTTAAATAATTATATTTATACTCTGGATATATAGTTTGAGCTTGCTTAAAAGCATTATAAGCATTTTCATAATCTCCGATTGTTTGTAAAATATTACCCATGCTGACATAAATAAAAGCATCATTCGGTCTAAGCTTGATTGCTTTTTTATAAGCAGAAAGCGATTCTTGATATTCACCAATATCAGAATATAAACCTGCAATTTTGGTATATAACATAGCGTCATCGCCATTAATATTTAATGCTTGCTCAATAATTTTAATAGCTGTATTATAGTCGCTTTTGTATTCATAAGCACAAGCCTGTTGATATAGCGCATGAGCTTCTTTAGTCATTCTTGCTTCTACTGGCATATTCATCATTGAAAGCGTATATAGAATAGCCAATGTCATATATAATTTTTTCTTATCCATAATATTAAGAGCCTCTCTGCAATATTTTAGCAAAAAAGTATCTTTTAGTACATCATATTAAAAAATATTACAACAAATTATATTATAGACCATTTGGTCAATATAAAATTTAATCTCTTGATTGATGGCATGCTCATAACTTACAAGTAGTATAGTATTGAGGGAGAGAGAGTTTTATGAAAAGAGTATTGTTGTTATTAGGCATAACATTTTCTATATCAACAGTTTTTGCAAGTGAAAATGTGTTACAGTCTATTGAAATTGAACCAGTTAAAGATACATATAACATTGTTTTAGTATCAGATAAAGCAGTTGACGTAAAAAAGACAGTTCAAGCGTCAAACAAAATTTTATTAACAATGAAAGATATTAGAGCTTCAAAGACATTAAATACAATCTATAATAATGTATCAAATGTTGACTCAGTAATGGTTGAACCTCAAGGAAATGGCTTGAGTATTTGTTTCCAAGCAGATAACGCATCAGCTTCAACCGTAAGTTTTGATTCGTTAATTACTACAATGCCAAAAAAATCTACTGAAAAATTAAAATTAAATAATCCAATTGAAAGTTACGCACCTATCTATAAAGAAACTTTTGAAGAAGTAAAAACATCATCATTATTTGATAAACTAAAAGAATCATCTAGTATAGCTTCTTTGAAAGATAGTATAGATGAGGACGTTGCGTCAGAAGGTGCAAGCAAAGCTGTTTCTTTTGGATTAGTTGGGCTGTTAGCTTTTGCAGTAATCAGACTCTTTAGACAAAAAGAACCAGAAATGAAGATTGGACTTTCTCAATCTTTGTCGGATAGAGAAATCAATTTACACAAAAATAGTCTTGCAATGCAACAAAGTGCTATAGCTGAAAAGCCTTATTCTACAGTTAATTATGGTCTAAACGCTTATCAAAGAGAAAATAGAAATCCTTATGAAACAACTCCTATGCAATTCCATAATCCAAGATTAAAGGAGTTTAACAGACCTGCTATTGAAGAATATGTAGCACCACAGCCAATGAGCAAGCCAGTACAAACACAAACAATGACAGCATCACAACCTCAGGTTAAAAAAATGACAACTCCAGTAAATACAGCACCTGTAAATCAATCTAATCCAAATATTGATAACCTAAAATTTTTAGAATCAATGACTGCTATTTATGAAAAAAGTGGACGTCATGACCTAGCAAGAGGACTTAAAGCAAGTTTAAGTAAAAATATAAAATAAACACACAACAATCTTTTTATAAAACTATACTATTTAATGGCATTTATTTAAAATAAATGCCTTTTTATTAGCTTAAGAACGATACAGAAAAAATAGACTATCACTTCCAATACATAACAAGAAACACCTTATTCCACACTGGTAACTAAGTTCAGGATGATAAGTCATTGCGAGCAAAGCGAAGCAATCCAACTATGTGTCATTATGAAAGCGCAGAAATTAAAATACAGAAATAAATAATTAAATTGTCATCCTGAATTTTTTACACCTTACTTACAAATTTGTAGTTATTATACCAAACTTAATTTATTTACCCCTCAGGATCTTTCCAAAACCCAAGCTAAACACCAAATTGGCAAGATGCTGAAACGCGCCTCGCTTTAAACGGATACGCTTCCGCTTTCATCCTCTGTTCGGCTTGTTCAGCATGACAATGGATATTAATTATTATTCCCGTCATTGCGAGCGTTAGCGAAGCAATCCAGAACTTTTTTTCATCAAATATATTACACTGGACTGCTTCGTTGGATTTCATCCTTCCTCGCAGAGACATGTGCTGTAATAGCTATTTTGTTGGGTTGCACCCAACCTACAAAGTGAAAACTAACTATTCAAACCTTGCAACAATCCAAGCACGCTTTCTACTTTGATGTTCTGGCTTGTTGACATCAAAATAACACTTGCATCCTGCAAAATCTGTTGTTTAATATAACTTGAGCCCAAATCTGCCATATCAGCGTCTCGAATCGTCGAATGGCTTGAAGCTAAGCCAACCACATTTGCCGAAATCGAATCCAATGCGCTCATCAAGCGGTTTTCTGTTGCACCAAATTCTACCTGTCTTTCGGATATCAGGCTCAAATACGAGTCAATCGTCGATAAATAATCGGTTTCCAAGTCTAAGCCAATATTCATCAGCTTGCCGAGATCCTTCATCATAAAAGAGGTCGTTACGCTTATTGAGCCAGACTCTCCACCCGCAGTGCCCACCTGTAAGCCAACTTTATTAGTAAAATCAGAGGCTTTAATATTATTACCAGTATAATTAACATTGCTATTAACTGATATTATAGGAATACCTAACTCGTCGTAATAGCTATTATATGTACAATTTTCAACAGTTAAATTAAATGCAGTACCATTAGTCGTACCAAAAACTCTCGGCATACCCTCAACTATGCTAACTACTTGACAATCTGATATAAGTGCATTTGATGAGGCACTAGCTGCAATGTATCCAGCTATTAAGCCTGTACCATTAGTCTTATAGAATTTTGCAGTCCCTTCAAAAGAACAGTTTTTAATAGTTGTATTACTACCACTTAACATTCCAACTATTCCAGCAGAATAAACGCCTTCTGCTAAAAAATCACCTTTAAAAGTACAATTTTCAAGTGTGCCGTATAATGAACCAGCTATACCACCAACATTACTACTTTTACCATTAACTGTTCCACTAGCAAACGCATTACTAATAGTTGCAACAGCGTCACTAGAGGAGTAGACGTTTCCTACAATTCCACCTACGACAAAACTACCTACAATATCTCCTGTTGAATAGCAGTTTTTTACCTGTGAGTAATAATTATTACCAATTACTCCTCCTACATTACCACTATTTGGAGCATGTACATTACCTGCGGCGTAAATATTTTCGGCCTTAGAGGTACGAAGATGTCCAACAAATCCACCAATTTCTAGACCTCCTGTAGCTGCTATACCATAGACGTCACCCGTAGAAAAAGAGTTAGAAAGTTGCTTTGCGCCAATATATCCCACTAATCCTCCAACTGTTTTTTCACCCTTAGTAGTAACTCCAGAGTAAAGATTTGTTGCACATGTAACTCCCATATTTCCAGCAAGCCCACCAACTTTTTCGATACCTTGCACTGTTCCTGTAACAGAAATATTTTCTATTGTTGGAGAACTGGCAATACTACCAGCTAATCCGCCTACGTAATTTTGACCTATAACATCAACATCTTCAAGTTTTAGGTTTCTGATAGTTGCACCACTTAAAGAACCAAACAAGCCTTGATAATCAGCATCAGAACGATTTATTTTCAAATTAGATATTGTATGACCATTACCATTAAAAGTACCTTTAAAACCAGATATCGGAGTCCAGCCACCATTAGATTCGCAAAACTCTTTTAAATCAATATCTGCGCCTAAAACGATGATATCGTTCTTTGAAATATAACCGTTCTTTGACATTTCAACCAGTGTGAGCAAGTCGTTTAGGTCACAAATCGCATAGCTACCGTCTGCGAGGGCTTTGTTTTTGTCGACGACTTCTGAAAGTCTTGTCATATCTTTTGTATCGACATATTCTATATCAGCAATGAATCCTTTACCGTTCAATGTTGGGGCTTGAAAGTCAGCCGTCTTTTTAGGAACTGAATCAAAAAGGTTGATTCCGTTGTATTCAGTTGTTTTATGCAAGCGTTCGATTTCTTTTAAAATTGCATTTGCTTCGCTATTAATTGCTTTTAATGATGCGCTACCGTATCCGCCATTCATAACCTGGGTTTGAAGAGCTTTAAGTCGATTTAATTTATCTTCAAGCTCGGTCAAAGTGTCGCTGCCTATGGCTAGCATATCCAGTCCTTGCGAAATATTATCTTCGG
>JAGBXP010000005.1 GCA_017629215.1 bacterium
AAATTGGTAATAAAATTAAAAGAAAAAGAAATTTACAACAAGTTATGCAGGAATCTTTCTTTTATGGTGCTAATAGATTTGGTAATAACTTCATCGCATAATTTTGAAACAAATCTAAAAAATAATTAAAACTTAAAAACTTAAATATCTCTTATATACTATCTTACATCTTACAAGATTTTAACCCTCTTTTGAGGGCTTTTTTTTATAAAAATAAAGTTTATATTTAAAATTTAATTACTTTATCTTGCCCCACCCCCTTTGAATATTTAACTAGAAGTTTGTATGCTTTATTAGCTTGCTTTAAATACGCTGAATAATTTTCATCAGTTTCAGAAGCGATTGTATTAAGCATTGTTCTGGTGATAATTGCTTCTTTCATTAATTCTTCTAAATGAGCAGGAACAGTTAATGTATCAGTCTCTTTTTTCAAAGCAAATATTTCATCACCTTCAGAATTTTCACCAATTGCGAGAGTTGTATAATCAATTGTTACAAGTCCTTTTTCAATAGGCGTTGGATAAAATACAATTTTATCATTCTTGATATAAAAACCTTCTGGCACTCCTAACTTTGCTTCTAAATCTAATGGATTTTCAATAAACTTGAGTAATACAGAATTATGCTTTACTGCATAATTACCTTTTTTATCTTTCTTTATCAAACCATTAGGTAAATTGTAAGCATCCATCTTTGGAATAGTTAGTATTAAATGAGTGCGTTCTCTAAATGGAAAGTCATAAGATGCAAGTATTTCAATAATTGATTTATTTATTGCAAGAACAAAAGAGTCCTCAAATTCACTATCAGAAACTGCATCATTATCATACATTGCCCATTCCTGAGAAGCAGCTGTATTGTATAAATCTAAAAGTGTTAGAGTCATTTTTTCTCCTTTCTAAATTTTTCCTGTAATTTCACTAACATCATAATTTGCGAATTGTTTTATATAGCTCTCTATGCTCGTACCAAAACCATCCTTCAAAAGATTTTCTCCTCCTGATTTTAAGTATTGAATAACAGAACCTGCTCCTTTGAGATGCGCACCAGCTAATAAGCCAGATGGCGTTATCATAAAGTCTTTTATTATTAGTCCTAAGTAATTATCTGCACCAACAGCTTTTAAATAATTCCATTGTTTTTTCTTGAAAACAATCTGTGCATTTTCTTGTGCCCTAGGATTATTTAAAAAATCTTGTATTGAATAGACTTCATCTTTACCCAAAAACAAACCTGACCAGTCATTATTATATTTGTATAATATTGTTAGGTGATGTTGGTTCGACCCGACTCGGTCGATTACTAACATCACCTATTTGTTTAGACATGTAGTATTTGGCTCCGTCTGGAGTATCTGCAATTAAAAATTCTTTACTATTATTTTTTAATTTATGAAATCCTCTTATATTATCTTTAATTCCATGTTTTTTATGATGAGGTAATTCATAATTTACATATTCAGCGTTATTTAATTCTTTTTTTAAAGAATCAAAATCTCTGCCCGCATTAGGTTGCTTTGAAACTGTTTCTAATCCTGATTGTGTATATTCTATATTACCAATTTGTGGATGTCTTGACTTAGTACCTTGAATATAGTCTTTATAGAAATCTGTTTCTTTTTTCCTTAATAGTTTTAAATCCTCTATTTTTTTTAATTCTTTCCCTCTAACAACTTTTTGAACATTAGCTCCAGCAGAACCCACTCCAGCTCCTAGTGTTGCACCAGCTGTAGGATGGGCAAAATGAAATGTGCCCACCGAATTGTGATAAAATAAATTTATGTCAAATTATATAAGATTCTATAATAACAAATATCAATATGTATTTTTTACAATCGTAACTTATAACCGACAAGAAATATTAATTGATAATATAAATTTATTAAAAGCAGCTTTTCGTTATGTTTTATCAAAATTTGATTTTGAAATTTTTGCTTGTTCAATATTAAAATTAGAAAATTCAAATGATTATTCAGAAATTATACGATTATTTAAATATTATTTTTCTTGCAAATTATCTAAAAATGAAGAAATATCTAAAAGTAAATTAAATAAAAGAGAAAAAGGAATTTGGCAAAGAAGATTTTGGGAACATACAATTAGAAATGAGGCTGACCTTTACAGGCATATAGATTATATTCATTATAATTCGTATAAACATTATCAAATTATTCCACGAAATTGGCAATATTCATCATTTAATAAATTTGTTAAATTGGGGTATTGTGATAAAAATTGGTGTAATATTGATAATAAAAATAAAATAAATGAATTAAATTATGAATAAATTTTGGTGGGCACATTTATAATTTACCCCCGTTTTGCCCACCCTACCGCTGTTATTCAGAATACCAATTTATATTTCTTGTTGAATACATTACAATCGCAATTATTACAAACATTCCAAAACTTCCAAGCAATAATGAAAAATCTTCTAAAAGCAATAATGTGTATAAAAATGCGTAAAGAATAATCATTAAACTAGTTATAAGTAAAGGAATTTTTTTAGACTTTCCTCGACCAATAACTGTATATGTATAGAAACTAATCAATGTTATAATTAGCATTGCTGAAATTATATAAGATAAATTAAATGCTAAAAATTCAGATAAAGATACTAATAATAGGTAAAATACTAACATTGCACCGCCCAATAAACAATACTGTAAAGGGTGAATTTTCTTGTTTTCATTGGAAGTTAGTTCAAATATAAAATAACTCAAAAAAGTTAGTGATAAAAACAAAAAAGCATATTTCAATGTTCTATCTGCCATTCTATAATTATCAACAGGTAAGAGCAAAGATACGCCCACTTTAGGATTATCTAAACTTAATGTTGCAATTTTAGGAGTTGCCCATTCCGCTTCAAAATTACCATTTTCGATTTTTCTATTCATAGGTAAAAAATCTCCTTCAAAACTTGGCGAAACCCAATTACCGGAAATTTTTACATTGTTTGTTTGGCCACCTATATTTAAAAACAACTCATTTAACCCTCTGATACTATAAGAAATTTCAAAAGGAATAAAATCCGGAGCTGAATTTATTAATACTGCATGTTCCATACCTGTAACTAAAACTTCTGGTTTATTAGCGATTTTAAAAGAAGGCTCTTTCAAGAACCCTCTTGAATCACTAACTCCAATTTTAAGAATCATTTTTTTACCAGTAAGATTGCCATAACTATTTTTAAAAGTCCCTTTTAACAAGACATTTGCAGTATAGACCGGAATTTTAAAAAATCCTTTTTTGCGGATTTCTGTTTGTATTCGCACATCAGCATTATAATTATATAAAGTTAAGTATTTAATAGCCGATTCTTTAGCGCTATCGTCTTTAAATCTTAAACTAGGAGATTTAAAATGTTGAGCATTTCCCCAAGAAGTTGCAACTTTATTAACCGCTTCTTGTTTATAATTTTCTCTGTCCTCAATTATGCCGTGCATAAATCCAACAGGAATTAATAATACTAATAATAAAGTTACAATAACCCAAAATTTTTTCATTTTTGTTTCTTTATTTACAGAAATTTTATCTATTTCTTGTAAATCTTTTTCATCCATTTTAAAACCTCCATTATTAGTTTTAGTTTAACATCGGTTTTAAATTTTTTCAAGATTTTAATATATTTTCTAAAAAGCGGATGGATAAATCCACCCGCTTGTTCCAGCAATTAAAATCTTCTTTTCCTTCTTTTTCGCAATTCTTCATCATCAAGCCAAGATTTCAATTTAATTAGTGTAAAATAATTTTCGAAATTCCCTTTTTCTTGCATATTATATCCGTGGTTATTCATGAAATCACCTAAAGATTTGACATTTCTTTGAGCATAATCTACTAAATCTCCCACATGTGCAGAATAAGAGTTATCGTCGTTAATTTTAATATCCCACATTTTCCCATGTTGGATAGAATTTCCTCTATCAAAACTTTCTTTGTTTTTTAACATATCTTTACGGGATGTCTTAAATTCAAAAGGGTATTCTGTGATTTCACCACGTTGAATTGCATCTTTATTTTTTATAATAAAATCTCTAATTTCAGGTGAATCTGAAATTAATTTTGAAATATTAGAATTTTCATCATAATAAACTCCTTTATGTTTTGGTGTTACTCCATATTTTCTCAACTGACTTTGAGATACTGGATCTAATTCTAAGTAATTTTCTAAAATTTGTGCATCTGGATTTTTAGTAGCACGAGAAAATTTTGTCATACCATCTGTATAAATATCAGAAGAAGCTGGATATAAAGAACGAGTTATTGGATTTTGCACTGCAAAATCGGTAAGTTTATCTTTTATTGTCATTGGTGCCGAATAATCTACTTCTTTATTAATCAAAATATTATAAAATTTATCCATTTTCTCACTAATATCAGCAGCACCACCTGTTGAGACACCATCGGCAACTTTTTCTTCAACCCCATTAGCTTTATCCCACGCTTTATTGAAGACTTCTAGCTCACGCGCTTCGCGTGCTTCACGTTCTTCATCTGTTTCATCCGGTAGAAGATCTTTGTATCTTAAATATGGCTCATCTTGAAGTTCAGAAGATGTTTCTTCAGGTTCTTCTTTCGAATTCCCTTCCTCGGTTTCTTCTGATGTTTCAAGCTCTTCTGAAGTTGTATCTTCGACTTCGTCAGGCATTTCTTCATAAACAACAGGTTCTTCAGCTTCGTATTTTGGTTTCTTTTTCTTTTCTATAAAAGGACCTTCGATTTCATCTATAACAATATTGTGATTAGGATCCCTAAAATAATTTTTTCGTATTTCTTTTTCTTCTTCATCATAAACAGGAGCAAAACTCTCATTTTTGTAGTCAATAGCTTTTCCTAAATCGGGAAATTCATTTTGTTTTTTCTTAAGAGTAAATCCGTTTATAGAATTTTGTCCAAAACCCTCTAATGAATTTTGGTTTAACGTGCCAATTGGTGATATTGAACTGTTATTGGTTTTCAAAGTCTGCTCTGTTTGTGCATTTGGATTTTCAGGAAACGCTTTGTTCAAGATTAAATCTATCCAAGCTTGTTCTTGTTGTTTCTTCAGAGCAATTTCTTGCTCTGAAGGGGGATTTAATAACATCTGTTTTAATTCTTCCCAAATATCTTCTTCGTCTGGTCGACGAAATCTTTCACCATAAAATGCCATTATTTAACCTCACTTTCTTTTACAACATTTTCAAATACATCGTTTTGTTGTTCGTTTTCAGCATTTTTGTTTTGCATATTTTGAGCCATCATTTGCAATAATGGGATAGATAAAGTTGGTTTTTGTAAATTTACTCCTTTATTTACCCCATCATTTACCCCTATTATGAAGCGTTCGACATTCTCAACGCCTTTTTGTTCAAAGTACCAGATAAACACTTCTTCAAGATTAATATTCAATCCCGCAGCTTTAAACTTCTCAACTGATTGCACCAACAAATCAGCTTGTTCTGATTTTAATGTGGTATTTGAACGGTCTGAATAAGTGTATTTATAATCAGCTTGACGCACAGCATCGTCAACCTCTATCATTTCTGGCTGGTTTTCTTTGTTTACAAAAACAGTTTCCACACCAGATTTAAAATCTGCACAAAGCTTTGCAACCTTTTCAACATTTGGTAATATAAAATCTTGATTTATTGTATCAACAAGCATAGAAAGGCGCGTCATTTGTCCTTGAGCCTTTGTATTAATTTCTGTTGCAGTTTTTGCTGCAGAAGTTTCCACAGAGCCTATCATATTAGGGAAAATCCCTGAAACTTCTGCCATCAAATCATTCAAGAAAGTTATATCATTTAAGAACACTGTTGGATTAAAATTCAATTGCTGAAACGCAGCAGTTGGAGTAAGATTATCACCATATTCAATAATTTTTCCTGGGTATAATTCAATTTCATCTTCATCAAAAAATCCTTCTGGCGCAAGCAAAGGAGGGTTTTCATTTAAAGATTGCAAATTACAAGTTCTATTTAATAAATCTTCCTGAAGATGTGCAAGAGAAAGCACACAATAAAGTGGGCTTATGCCTCGTTTTGTTTCTGGATCTGTAATAAATGCTCCATAAGAAAAAGGATTTATTAAACGCTCATTTTTACCAAATTCAACAAGATATTTACGTCCAACAACTACTGCATGCCAGTTTTTCAAAACCGTTCCATTTGGGAGTTTTAAATCCCCCCAATGTTCAAGCACTTCTATTGTTGAACCGTTTACGATTTCTTCCGAATTAGTATTAATTCCTGAGCGAAATTTATTAGAGCTTTGCTTAGAAGCGAGTTCTAAAATTTCATCTTTTTCATCCTCACTAAGTTTATAATATTGATTATTTATGATAACAGATGGAGTTTTATAAGTTCTATAAATCTTAGGACAAGAATCCCAATTATCTACTTGCGAAGAATCAAAAACTAAATCTGCAGGATTAACAGGATAAATGTATGGATTATCATAGATTTTCTTAGTATCAGTCCAAAAGTTTTTTCCCTTCTTAATTGCATCTAAGATTTTTGGAAGTTTAATAAAATCTTGAGAAAATACATTTTGAAAAAACTCAATTGGACGACGGTATTCTTCATAATTTTTCTTCCAAGCAGTGAAAGAAATTAATTCACCAAAAAGTAAAGCATTATCAATAACTTTATCGCAGGTTTTTTGGTAATCCATTTTTTCAAAAATGTCAACAAACATTGCTTTTTGTTTATTAGACATATTGTTTGAGTCATGGTTTTCTCCTGAGACATCGAACATAGAATTAACATTTGCATAAGTATTTCTCCATATAAAAGCTTTTAAAGTTTGATAAAACATAAAAGTTTTGCACATTTTAACTTTTGTTTTCCATTTTTTTGTTTTATCAGTTAAAGATTTAAAATCATTTTTAAAAAATATTTCATTAGCTAAACTAGAAGCCATCTCAAGATTTTTTGCTCTTTCAGAATTAAGAGAAACAAAGCTTGACGAAATATTTTTAACAAGAAGATTTTCTTGCTCCTTTGTAAGTTCCAATGTTGAATTATCTCTTTCAATAATGTAATCAAATGACATAATAAAATTTCCTTTCTGAGCAAATAGCTCAATTATAAGTAACTTAACTAGCAAAAATTTTTTTTAGAAGGTTTTAAATATAAAAAATAAAAATAAAGGAGAAACAATGCTATTAAACCGAGTTAATCCAATAAGAATTTTAGATATAAAACAAAATAAAAGATTAGAAGCTCCTAATTCTCACCTAAAAGACAACACAACAATTCCTCACGATATCGCATTTGAATCTCGAGTTGACAAAGGATTAATTCGGTTTTATGAAACAAATGCAATAAAAATGCCTCAAACTGTAAAAACCTATATTGAATCTCTAGTAGATAAAGCCTCTAAAACACCTTTGCAAGCACAAACAGCTGCATTTATTGCACTTACAGGAATAACTACGATAGAAGAAATTAAATCTGCATTTCCTGATGACAAAGAGCTTTTTAAAGACTTAAAAAATCCTGAAGATAGTAAAGCTACAAGAGGTATTCTTGGAGTATATCGTGAAAATAAAGAGCTTCTTAAACTTTATAATCAATCTATATTAAAAAATAAAGAAAATTTAACTGTTTGGCTTGTTAAAAAAGTTTTCCTTGAAGGTAAAACGATTGACGAAATTAATATCGACTTTAATAAAGAAATAGATTCAGATTTTTTAACTTTGTATAAAGAAAAAGAAAATGGAGAAAATCTTATAAAATCTTCTACACTTAAAGCTCTTGGAATAAAGTTACCCGAATTTGAGTATTTACAATCACTCAGATATACTAGAGATGGTTATTCTGACATTGTAGGTGATAAAATCTCTCAAGCTCAAAAGGATTTTTATGCCTCTTTGCCACCAGAAGAAAGGACAGCTAGAGCAAGAAAAAGCGTTCAAAAATTTGAAAATTGGTGGAATTCTATGAGTAGAAATGAACAATTAGATTTAATCGCCTTTCAAATAGATGAAATCGAATTACTAAAAAAGTTTAATAATTCTGAAAAAAATAAATCGCGTCAAAATAAAATTTCTAATACAACTCAAACTGAAACTAAAATAAATTCTCAAAACAACACAAAGGTTGAAACAACTCTCAGTAGAGATGACTTATTTAAAATCTGGGCAAGTAATAATTTAAGAATATTCAAAGAGAATTTAACAGAATACGACAAACAACAAATTGAAACCAGAAGAGAACGTAAACGTGCTGATTGGTGGGCTTCCATGTCTCCTCAAGAACGCACAGAATATATTAATAAAATAAAAAATGCTGCAGAGCCATTAAGATATGCAATGATAGACGCTTGGAACGATAATCAAGATATCTTAGTAGAATTATCACATACTCTAAAAAACAATCACTTCAACAAACCTCTTGAAATTTTATATGGCACCGAAGAATTTAATCATTATTTTTCTGAAATTATGACAAATTTCTGGACATCACACCCTGAATTTGCAAAAAGATTAGGTGATTCTATAAAAAAATCTCACGAATTAATAAAAACAGCCATTGATAATGGACAGTTTGAGATGATAAAAACAAATATTAATAACGCTCGAATAAAAAGAGAAAGAGATGTTTATGAAGCTCTTAAATATTATAGAGAAATATTACCAGAAAAAGATTATGAGGCATATCCTCAATATATAAAAGATTTAATTGATGCCTATTTTAGCATAACAGAAATAAATATGAAGCTTTTACCTATAGGATACGTACAAGATTTCTTTAAAACATTAAATAAAGATTGTTCTCAAGAAGTAATTGAAAATTTAACCAAATCAATAAAAGAAAATGAAATTAACGCTAATGATTTATCTTGGACTAAAAATCTTCCTAAACAATATAATATACTAACTAAATCAAAAGCCCTCGAAGCTACACTCGCAAATATACTATATGAATCTACTAATAATCCAAATGTATTTTTACTATATAACGAAGAAAGTGGTGCTGCGATAAAACAAATTACTGATGGACTTGATAAAATAACAGTTTTTTCAAAAATATTAAATCAAACTTTAGAAATCCCTATTATTAATAGAAATATTAATTTAAAAGAGATGGATAATCTCTATGAGTATTATAGTAGCGAAATTTCACAAGATACTATTGATAAAATTATTGATCAATTCTTTCATGTAAATGGGCAAACTATAGACACTCAAGAAGATTATGATAATATGACAGAATTTTTAACTGCATACTTAAATATATATGGTAAAAGCTGTGAAATTATATTTAACACTAAAACAAGTAAATATACTCCAGAAATTCGCGCAAAGTTTGCAGAAAAATTTCTAAATGATTTACCAAAAGGTTTTGACAAGAGATTTTTGTGTGTCAAAACCAAAGAAGATTTTATTAAAGAGGACAAAAATATAAAATTGATAAATATACTTAGAAATAAATATAAATTTTTATCAGATTTTACATTTGATATTTATGCACATGAATTCTTAAAAGCTCTACGTTCTTCAAATCAAAAAGAAATAGATATATTTGAAAAAACTCATTGTAACGCAAAAAAAACAGAGAATGACTCTCCTTACGGAGTAGCTATACTAAGTAGAAAGAATTTCAGTACATATAATATTTTAGCAACTCTTGCAATTGAACAGAGTTTAGCAGATCTACTATATGAAAGTTGCGGTCTAGAAGACGTCTATAAGTTAAACTTTGAAGTATTACTAAGTAATTACGAATCGATTATGCCTATAAAAAAATTCCCTGTAAGAAATTGGAGAATTGATTTATTCGATCAAGACCTTAATACTTTTGAAAAAAGCGTCGAAGTAAATCTAATGAAACGAATTCAACCATACCAAATTCAAAAGAAAATAAAAGAATACCAAGATGAAATATTTAAGTATGTAGATGAATGCAATGCAGAAAATAAAGATCTTCATAGTCGTGAATTAATGTACATACTAAACCCTGATGAAAATAAAACTAAAGTAGATGAATATACGCTAGAGAGAATTGCAAAGGCTTTTCAAACACGACGTTTTAATACAATATAAATTTCCTTCAACTCTTCTAAAACCACATCTTAATAAACAAAGTGCAGAAGCTCGATTTTGAGCTTCTGCATAAATTGGTGGTATAAACCAACTTAAAGACATTCTAAGACATTCTAAATTTGCTAGATGATTTTTGGGTAAAGCAAAAGCATTCAAAAAAAGTTTTTCATTTTCTATAAAAAAATAAATTGCACCTATAAATTTACCATCTAAAATAAACGCATAAAAAAAAGTGTTTTTGATAATAAATGAAAAAGTATTCGGATCACAAATCTTATCTTGGTTTTTTTTATACAAATTTTTAATCTGAGTTTTATATTTTTTAAATTCAGGATTTGATGGTATTAAAACTGTTATCATATAAAATTCCTTTTTTAATTAAAAAGTCAAGAAGAAATTACGCTTCTGTCATCCTAAAAGAACTAAAAATCAAGCCTTATAGCGTAGATTTTGTTTTATTCAAAATCTATCCATTTTGGCTTAGTAGCTTCCAATAATATGTTAATTATCAAATTTATTAGATATTAATCATAGTTGAAAAATGTTTAATGGTAAGATTCTGAACAGCTTGAAAATTACGCCTTTGCAGGCTCATTTTCTACGCTTTCAGAATGACACATAAAGGCTTAATACTTAATTCAAATCACAGTCGGCTGGGATAACACAGCCGACTGTTCTAAATTTGTACAAAAAATTACTTTTTTCTATTTTTGTTAAGTTTCACCCAACATACAAAGCTAAACTACTTTAACTTTATCTCCAGGATGAATCATTGGTGCAGTTACAATAACTTCTTTCCCATTTAAAACTGTTGTTACTAATTCGAAATTATTTAACTCTGCAATTCTTTTAACTTCTTTCCAAACGAGCTTTTCTTGTTCATCAGTAGATAATTGTTCGAATTTTTCTGGATTATTCTTATATTTATCTTCTAAATATCTTCTAGCAATATGCCATAAACCATCACCAGCTTCAACGGTTATATTATTATCAGCATCAATTATAGAATCTGACTCTGTTGACTCTACCGAAACTGTAGAATTTTCAGAAACTACAGATGTTGACGGAGTAGCTTCTTCCGTTTCTTTCTGGTTAGCAGTTGATACTGTATCAGATATTAATTCTTGATTTGCTTCTTGCGAATTCAACTCTCTATTGGACAATACAGTTTCCTGATTATCATTATTCTTTTTAATACCATTAGCTATTAATCCCACAACAGTTGTAATGCCTAATCCTATAAGACCCCATTTGCCAGCTTTTTTCCAGTTGAATATTTTAGCTTTCTTAACCTGTTTTGCTTGCTGTTCAAAAAATTTTTCAGCTCTTCTATCAGCTTCGACAACACCTGATACCTTACCTCTATTTTTTGCTAGAGCTGCCCATCGTTCTGTCTTCATTGCTTCATACTTTTTTGCCATTTTATCATATTCTGCCTGTATTTTAGCATGTTCTGCTTCCGCTTTAAAAAATTTTTCAGCTCTTCTATCAGCTTCGACAACACCTGACTTTTGAGGATTATACGTTAAACCTCTTTCTTTGTAATATTTTTCCCAAGTTACAGCTTTAACATCCATAAATTTCTCCTTTTTCTTTAATAAATAATCCCGTGTAATACATGCGTTACATGGATTTAAAGTTTTTCAAAAAAAAGAAATTGCTCCCCTCACATCACATCATATCATATCATATCATATAGGGCATTATAACTGGATTTAAGCCTCATGAAAATTCATCTTTACAAATCGTTACAATTGCTTGTTTTGTGAAGTTTTGTTACGAAAATTGATGATTTTTGTCTTTAATTTTGGAAGTGATTTTTTACAAAAAACAAAAAATTAAAATGTCATCCTGAATTTTTTACACTTTACTTACAAATTTGTAGTTATTATACCAAACTTAATTTATTTACCCCTCAGGATCTTTCCAAAACCCAAGCTAAACGCCAAATTGGCAAGATGCTGAAA
>JAGBXP010000048.1 GCA_017629215.1 bacterium
GCTCGTCGCACTCTTCTTATTGACCTCTATTTTCAAACAACTGAGGCGCTCCCGATGGATTACAAACACTAAACTGACAACTTGTATTATAACTATAATCAGCTTGTTGAGGACCAAAATCTCTTAAATTTTGACTAGGTCTATTGTTTTGAGAAGGTTTAAGACGAGCCTCTGGCGAGCCTGCAAATTCTTTTATCGTTGATTTAGGAGAATAGCTCCTTTGCATTGGCTGAGGTTGCTGTATTTCTGCAATCGAACAAGCAGTTATATCTCCATCTAAAGGACAAGCTGCAAAGGCTAATGGTGAGATTAGAATGACAAATAATAAAACAACTTTCTTCATATAAATTTCCTTTTTATTTTAATTTTAATAGCCCAACTGGAATTAACATTATTCTATTGATTTAGATAATATCAACTATTTATGTTTATACAAATTTTAATTCCCCTTTTTGTAGGATTAATAAAATTTAACAAGATGATAATATTTATAAGTAAGGGACTCGGAGGGTTAAATTTGTACGCTTACCGCCAACAAGCTCAAATAAAACAATTACAAGCTATTCCTCAACATTTCGTTGAGCGACCAGTTCCATCACGCAAAAAAATAAGAAAAAAAATAAAAGCAAAAAAGAGAAATCCTTTACTTTCATTCTTTAGATTTGCAACAACTTTATCTTTTTTATCAGCCTTTGCCATCTGGATTTTACCAATTAGCTATAACTCTCTTATTAAGCAAATTGTCTCGCCAACTAACTTTTCTGTTCAGACAGAATATAAAAACTTAATGGGTACTAAAAATCCAGCGTACTCAACCTCTGTAAATTTATATAGTATTGTAAATCCAACTTATAATTATCTTTACAATGATTTATTTAATAATCAAACATTATTAGCTCCGACAATCAAAAAAATTCATAGCGAAATTACAACTATGTATCAGACTTCCGAAATCACAACACTTAAACAACAATTACTAGAATTAACAAAACAATATTCTCTAATTAAGCCATCTTTATACGTTTGGGAATATGACCAAGGTCAATATGTAGACATTAACGCTGATGAAATATACCCAGCTGCAAGCATTATTAAACTTCCAATTCTTGTCAGAATGTTTAAATCTATAGAAGCTAATCAATTTACAATTTATGATGAAATGAAAATGCAAGAACAATACCGTTCGTCTGGTTCAGGAAACCTGCAGTATGCACAAGCTAATAGAAGTTACACAATTGACTATTTAGCTAAAATAATGATCCAAGACTCTGATAACACCTCAACAAATATGATAATTTCTAAACTTGGTGGTATGGATGATGTAAATATCGGATTAAGAGACTGGGGAATGTCCAAAACTCATATTAAAACTTGGTTACCTGATTTAGAAGGTACAAACAAAACAACAGCTCTTGAAATAGCTAAAATTCTATACAACTTAGATAATCCAGGATTTCTAAATATAAATTCTAGAGAATATATTATTGATTATATGAGCCACGTTAAAAATGATAGACTCATTCAAGCTGGGCTTGGAGAAGGTGCTTTATTCATTCATAAAACTGGTGATATCGGCTCTATGTTAGGTGATGCAGGAATTGTATTTGCTCCTAATGGAAAAAAATATATTGTTGTAATACTGGCGAAACGTCCTTATAATTCTTATCAAGGTAAAGAATTTATTGTAAAAGCTTCGGAATTAATTTACAAAGCAATTACTGGCTAAATTTTTCATAAATAAAACCCCTCTCCAAGTTATACTCAAAGAGGGGTTTTTCGTATGAAATTATTTGATTTAGACATTTATAGGTTTCTTTTGTTGGTTTGCTCCTGGAATAGCTTGCCAGTTAGCAGCCATAATCTTTTTAAATGATTTTAGAGCAGTATCCTCAAGTTCACCCAATTCTTCAGCTTCCATAATTAATTCTCTTAATGGAAGTAAAGCACGTTGATCACGAAGAACTCCTAATGCAGCAGCAGCACCAGCTCTTACTAAATCATTTTCTGAACGATTTTTCATAACTTCAATTAGTGCTGGAACAGCTTTTGTGTCATTCAATTTACCTAATGATGTTACAGCATAAATTCTCACATTTACCCATTCATCATATAGCATATTAATAATCTTATCTACACATTTTTTATTTCCAATTTCACCTAACGCTCTTGTAGCATCACAACGTACATTAACTTTTTCATGCTCTAATGAACTCATCAACGCATCAGTTGCAACATCACCAATTTCAATAAGAGCGTCTGTAGCTGTGATACAAACTTGTGAATTTTCATCATTCAAAGCCTCTACCAATGGTTCTACTACAATCTTGCCCCCTAAGCGTCCTAAAGCACGAGCAGCACGAACCCTAACGTCAACATTTCTATCTTCACGCAAAGATTCTATTAAATGTTCTGTAGCTTTGCTATCGCCTAATTCACCAAGCGCACGTGCAGCATATAGTCTAACAGAACCGTTTTTATCATTTTTTAATACGTCAATCAATGGCTCAACGGCTTTTGAATCACCCATTTCACCCAATACTCTAGCAGCATTATACCTAACTTTCTCAGAACCACTTGTCATTAAATCATTAATTAATTCTTGAAAAGTTTTCTTAACTTGTTTCTTTTTACCGCTTACAGTAATTGCCATACACTAGACCTCCAATGGTTTTATTTCATTATCTACTATCTACACATTTATATTAAGTATCAAAATTTTTTAAAATTGCCTTTTCTTTATTAATTGTAAAAAAATTGTTACAAATTTTATTAGCGTATTTTTTACACTTATTCATTTGTAATGTTAGTATAGCATATTTTAAAATATTGTTAACCACTCTTGTTGATATTTACATAAAAATTTATATATTTAATTTAACACATACAGCAAAACTCTGTAATAGTTTGAATTTTCAGTTTAACAAAACTTAATATTTACTACTTACTAGGGATAGTAATAATAAATTCGCTACCCTCATTTATTTTTGTTTTTACATCAATCTTTCCATTATGTTTTTCAATAATTTTTTGTGAAATTGCAAGCCCTAAGCCTGTTCCAACTCCAACACCTTTTGTAGTATAACCAGCAAAGAATATTTTTTCAGGTTCTTTAATTCCACATCCAGTATCCTTTATTTTAACAACAAGGTTGTTATCTTTATAACTTGTGTCAATAGTAATCTCTCCTACTGTATCTATTGCCTGTACTGCATTTACAAGCAAATTCATAAATACTTGGTTTAACATATTTGGATAACATTTAATTGGTGGAATATCGCCATAATTTTTTATTATTACCACTTTATTCTTTGTTTCATGTCTTATTAAATCTAATGTCAAATCTAATTCTTTATTAATATTTGCTTCTTGTAGATCAGCTTCATCAAGTCTTACAAATTTTCTTAATGAAATAACTAATCGATTAATACGTTCAATCGCCTCCTTATCAATATTATTAACTTCTTTTAATAATTCGGCAACTTCTTCGTCTTTTATTCTTGCAATAAGCTTCGTTGTTATTTCATTATTAGATTTAATAGATGCAATTGGAGTATTAATTTCATGAGCAACTCCTGCTACTAATTGACCTAGTGAAGCCATTTTCTCTGAATTAATTAATTTTAATTGAGTTTCTTGAAGCTCTTTTAATGTCCTTGTTAATTCTTTTACCATTCTTGAATTTTTTTCATAAAGCTCTGCTTGAATTATTGCATTACCTAACTGAGTCGATACTCCATCAAGAACCTCAAGAGCATCATCAAATTTTGTTTTTTGTTTTGTTGAAACTACAATAACTCCAATTTTATAATTCATGTGATAAATTGGTATAACCACCCTTTGAACAAGCTCATTAAATGGTTTAGCTTCAATATATTCTTTAATACATGAAGAACAAAAAACTTTTCCTCTTATAATTGCCTCTTCAGTATTTTTATCAAATGTTATTTTTTTACTAATATCTTTTTTCTGCAACGACTCATTTATAATATAAGCTGCCATGTCCTTTGAATAAACTGCATAGAAAGCTCTGAATGCAGCAAACAGCTGAGCTAATTCATCTAATGCTGAAGTTAGTATTTTAGATGTATCAACTGAGCCTCTTATAATATTAGAAATATTATTAAGAAGCAAAAGTTTCATCGCTTGCGATTGCGCCTGTTGCTTAATCTTAGATAAATTCTTATTATCAATTTCTGCAAGCGTAATTTTCTTTTGTAAAATCAAATTCTTAGAAATTGCTTTCTCTAAAGCTATTTTAGCTGTAACATCAGTAAATACGAGCGTTGTATACTTACCTTTTTTAGTTGATGCTAAATCATAATAAAAATAATCATTTGATGACGATTGATACAAGATATGAGCAGAAAAATCCTGAGGGGATTTCAGAGCCTGTAATATTGGCGAATGAACATCTACATCATTACTAACCAAAGCACAAACACTGTAATTAAGCTTATGACAAAACTTTTCCAAATCAATAAAATCAGGAAATATCCGTTTAAAAACATTATTTTTATAAACGACAACCTGTTTCTCATCTACGACAAGAACTGCACTATTAAATTTATTAAAAATATCAAATTTCCCCATAAAATTATTATACCCTAAAAACCAATTTAAAAATTTATAAAAATCATAAATTATTAATAACGTGAAAGCATGTATCAAGTTATTAATAGCTTTAATTTTAAGCACTACTACAACTTTTTCAACAGAATATCGCTACATACTTAACGACTATTGCATTGAAAAGCTATATTCAGCTGCTTATGTTTTTTTTAAAAATACAAAAATCCAAGTATTGAAAGATTCTAGAGGTATCATTCTTAGATATAAATTTGCAAACTCATTAGATGAATTCATTAATCCAAGTTTTAGAATATATAAATTGATAGAAAATTTTTTGGCAAAAATAGAAAATCCTGCTATAATAGAAGTACATGTTAAAAACATTCCAGATGACAAGTCGACAAACTTGAAGAAATGGGAGATTTCAACTATAATAGCTAATGATATAGAAGCTTTTATATCAAAACCTCTTGGAGAGATTGAACAAAATAGAGTTAACTCAATTGGATACGGAGAGTTTTTACCTGAAAATAATACACCATTTAATGGTAGTAATAATCTAAATCGAGTTGATATAATAATACTATGTAATGTAATTGGAGAATAGAATGGCACCTAACGAACAAGATGCAAAAAACGGAGAATTGAATAAATTTTTAGTAGTAAATATTGCTGCTACTATAATCTTATTAGCTGTATTCTTTGGAGTAATGTATTTTACTATGAATAGTATGCTTGAGCAAAAAATAAGTAAGATTCAGATAACATCAGAAGAATTAGATGAAAGCGGTTCTTCAGAGGATGAAATACAAAAAGGTATTATTGTTGATTTAGGAGATTTTATATTAAATCTTTGCGATGAAGCTCAAAAAAAATACCTAAAAGTGAATGTTGCTATAGAGGTAACACAAAAGGATACCGATTTTCCTAAGGAAATCGAAGCTCCGAAGAGTGGTGGACACGGTCATGGCGCAGCACCTGCACCAGTTGATCCTATGGAAGCCATACAAAAGGAAATGAACCAATTCAAACCTGCAATTAGGGATGCTGTAATTACTAATCTTTCAAGCAAGACATCTGCAGAATTAGCTTCTGCTGCTGGTAAAGAATTAGCAAAAGAACAAATTTCTAACGACATCAACAACATCCTCGCAGGAGAAAGAGAAGTTTTAAGAGTTAGTTTTGGACAATTTATAATTCAGTAGTTATTATGACAAATGACGGGTTAACACATAAAAACACATTACAGCATGAAAATTATTCAGAGGACACAGAACATAGAAGTTATAAGCTCTATAATTTTAGACGTCCTGACAAGTTCTCAAAAGATAATCTAAGAGCTTTACGTGATATTCATAGAGAATTTTCAAAAGCGATATCACTTGTTCTAAGTGGTTATCTTCGTATGCGTGTAGAAATCGAAATTGTATCCGTAGATCAACTTACTTATGAAGAATTTATACGTTCAATGCCTTCACCAATAAGTGTCGGTGTTTTTGAATTTGAGCCTCTATCTGGACAAATTTTACTAGGTATTAGCTTTGAAGTATTATCCTGCATTGTAAATCGTATGCTAGGTGGCGTTGGTTCTATTGACGCACAAACAAGAGAACTAACAGACATTGAAAAAGCTTTGGCTAAAAAAGTTATCAATATAATTATTCAATCACTAGAAGATTCTTGGAATACGTTAATACCTGTTACAGGGAAATTCATAAGCCTAGATGATAACTATCAGTCAATTCAAGTTGCTACTGCTGGTGAAATTGTCGCTCTACTAACATTTGAAGTACAAATCCAAGGCAAGCACTTCGGTTTATTCAGCCTTTGCTTCCCATACCCAGTACTAGAAACAGTTTTAGGACATTTAAGCACACAACATATATTCCAAACAAAGGGCTTAATCGCAACTAACGAAGAAAGATTAAAAATGATATCAAAAATAAATTCTTCAAATGTTGATTTAAGAGTTCAATTTGGACAATGCAATATAACACTAGATGATTTTTTGCAACTTTCAGAAGGCGATATAATCAAACTTGATAACAAAGTCTCTGACGATTTAATTGTTAAAGTTAACGGAGAAAAGAAGTTTTTTGCTCGTCCTGGCACAATTAAAGATAATATTTGTGTTAAAATTACGGAAGTATATGATGAAATGCACGAATTACTAAGAAATTATTTTTAAATAATCGTAATAATGATATAAATTATCTCTTAATAATGAAGGAGAATTATAAATGATAATAGATGATGATAATTTTAAAGAAATCGAAGCTAGTGATCTTAACGAGGATTTTGGAACAGATATTGAAGCTCAGGCTCCAGAAACTACTGTTGAACCTGAAAAATCTCAAGACAGCACTGTAACAGTTCAACCTGTACAGTTTGCTTCATTTGAAGATTTAGACCAAGTGCAAGGTCCACAAAACCAAAATCTGAATATACTATTAGACGTAAAGCTACAATTAACAGTTGAATTAGGAAGAACAGAGTTACCTATAAAAAAAGTTCTAGAACTAACTAAAGGCTCTATTGTAACATTAAATAAAGCTGCAGGCGAACCTGTTGAACTATTTGCGAATGGAAAATTAATTGCTTATGGTGAAGTTGTTGTAATTGAGGACAATTTTGGATTAAGAATCACACACATAACAGACCCAAATAAAAGGCTAAACTCTCTTGGTGCAACTTCTAATAGAATACAAGAAGAGGTAAAATCTTGACTTTAGACTATATTTAAAGTATTTTTAAAAGGTACGCTTTTTGCGTACCTTTATTAGTATCACAGATTTTAAGGAAGAGATTATGGATTTTACAACATTAACCATTGATATTTTAAAAATGCTATCTGTAGTAGGTGGATATGGAATTGGTATCATTCTTTTAACAATTATAATAAGAGCTGCAATGTGGCCTTTAGGGGTTTCTCAACAACGTTCAATGAGAACCATGCAATTATTGCAACCTAGAATGAAAGCTATCCAAGAAAGATATAAAAGTGATCCTCAAAAAATGCAACAAAAAATGATGGAATTTTATAAGGAACACAAATTTAACCCAATGGCAGGATGCTTCCCACTACTTATTCAAATGCCAATATTCATTCTTTTATATTCGACCTTGATGAGTCCTCAATTTATTCAAATGGCTGGTGATTCACAATTCCTATTTATAAAAAGATTAGATGCCACTTTAAAAACAACAGCTGGCATTTCAAAAGATGGAGTTTTGGGCATTAGCAAGTATGACAATTTTATGACTGGAAAAACTGCTAAAGTCTATCTTCAAGGAATTGAAGAGCCTCTTCTTAATGTAAAAATCGAAAAACCTAATAAAGCTATCGAAATACAAGGCGACTTAATTCCTGGAGAAACTGTTGATTTTAAAATAAGCTTAGACAATCTAAACCTTAAATTTAGCCAGCTTGATCAAATTGAAAAAGCTATTATTGATGTAATGGATGTACAGTCTAAGGAAACCGAAACAATTAATTTCGTGAGAAAAGATGGTATTTTAACAGCAACAGTACCAACAAAAGAAGTTAAAGCCTCTATGCACTGGGATGTAGCATTATTGATTGCATTATTTGGCTTGACTATGTATCTTTCTCAAAAAGCAATGATGTCAACAAACAAAAACGTTCAACAAGACCCTGCTCAAGCAGCTATGCAAAAATCTATGAGTACATTTATGCCAATAATGCTACTCTTTACATTTGTAATTATTCCAATACCTGCAGGTGTGCTTCTTTATCTAATTGCTAGTAATTGTTTCCAAGTTATACAAACCGTAATAATAAATAAACAATTAGAAGCTGAGGACGAAAAAAAAGCATCTAGAATAGATGATGATGTTGTTGCAGACGCTAAACAAATAAAAGAAAAATAATAATTTAACAGTTTTATAATATCAAAGGAGAAATTATGTATATATCCGACAAATATTCATCTATTAATTTTAATGCAGTTAGGAATACCGTAACTGATAAGAATTATCAAAAATTAATAATGAAAATATCAAAAAATAAAACTGACGCAATAAAAAAACATATTTTTCCAGCATTATAAAAAGGAGTAAAATTTATAATTAATGTTATTATCAGAATTTGATTATGTATTGCCGGAGGAATTAATAGCACAAACTCCAGCTGAAAAAAGACAAAATTCAAGAATGATGGTTCTTAACAGAACTAATAAACTCATAGAGCATAAACATTTTTTCAATATTGTTGATTATTTAAACGAAAATCATGTATTAATTCTTAACAATACAAAAGTAATGCCAGCGCGTCTTTATGGATATAAAGACACTGGAGCAAAAATTGAAGTATTTTTACTCAAAAAATTTGATGATAATAATAGATGGGAAGTCCTAATAAGACCGTCAAAACGAGTCAGAGTTGGAACTTTGATTAAAATTAGCGAGGAACTGTCAGCTGAAGTCATGATGCCACTACCTGATGATGGTAAATGGGTTGTAAAAATGCTTTACGAAGGAGACCTCCTAAAAATTCTCCATAAAGTAGGTAATATTCCACTACCACCATATATTGAACGCAAAATGGCAACTGAAGATTTAAGAAAATTAGATTTTGAGAGATATCAAACTGTTTATGCAAAAAATGAAGGCTCTGTAGCTGCTCCAACAGCTGGTCTACATTTTACTGATGAAATATTAAACCAACTTAAAAATAAAGGTGTTGAAATCGGATATGTAACGCTTGATGTCGGAATTGGAACTTTTAGACCTGTTAAATGTGAAAACATCTTAGAACATCAAATGGATACAGAAACCTTTGAAATCAGTGAACAAACTGCTAATTTAATTAATAGAGCTAAAAATGAAGGAAAGAAAATTGTAGCAGTTGGAACAACAACTGTAAGGACTTTAGAATCTGCTTATAAGATATACGGAGAAATAAAAGCATGTAAATCAGCTTCAAATTTATTCATATACCCACCTTATGAATTTAAAGTTGTTGACAATTTGATTACAAATTTCCATTTACCAAAATCTACTTTATTAATGCTTGTAAGTGCCCTAGCTACAAAAGATTTTGTATTTAATGCCTACGAGGAAGCAATTTCAGAAAAATATCGATTCTACAGCTATGGCGATTGTATGTTTATTAATTAATAATTGAGGAAAATATGATTACAAGAAAATCAAGAGACGAAATCAAAAAAATGCGACACGCTGGGCATATAGTTGCTCTTGTTCATAAAAAAATGCATGAAGTAATTGAACCTGGAATATCAACAAAAGAACTTGATTCTATAGCATTGAATATTATTAAAGAAAACAAAGCTATTCCAACATTCTTAGGGTATCACGGTTTCCCTGGATGTATTTGCGCTTCAATAAACGAACAAGTCGTACATGGCATACCATCAAAAGATGTTATTTTAAAAGAAGGCGATATCATTGCTGTCGATGTTGGAGCGACTTATGGTGGCATGGTTGGTGATTCAGCGTGGTCATATCCTGTTGGCAAAATCACTCCTGAGCGAGAGCATCTATTAAAAGTTACTGAAGAATCATTAATGGCAGGTATTTCAAAAATGAAAGCTGGTAATATCCTAGATGATATTTCTGGCGCTATCGAAGATGTAGCAATAAGAGAAAATATGGGAATAGTTCGTCAATATGGTGGACACGGCGTTGGACGCGCGATGCATGAAGATCCTTTTCTATTCAATTATCGAGTAGGAGATAAAACTTTAATCAAATCTGGCATGGTTATCGCAATAGAACCTATGCTAAATTTAGGCTGTGATGATGTTAAAGTTCTTGATGACGAATGGACTGTTGTTACAAAAGATGGCAAAGCATCTGCTCATTTTGAACACACAGTATTAGCAACTGAAGACGAGCCTCTGTTATTAACAACCTTAATTGAATAAAATTTCATGACTTTTTTATAACATTCATTATAACTTTTTATATGAACAAATTTATACTATTTTTATTTTTATTTTGCTTCACGTTAGGAGCTCACGCTTCAGTTATAGAAGCTGGAATTTCAATTGAGCACGTTCCTAAAGTTTTATTTGGAACGTGGAGAGTAAATGCAAAACTTGATAGAACAAATTCACCCAAAACATTCAAGCCACAAAGTGTTGACTTTTGGGAATTATCAAGATTTGAGGACAAAGTTAAACTAAATAATCCTTTAAGTGGTGCAAACCTAACCATATCAATACTAACAATTGAAGGTAATTTAATTGTTTTTTCAAAACGTGTTCCCTATGATAATAAAATCCTAACAGATACTGTTACAATCAGAATTGATAAAAACACTTTTAAAGGTATAAATACGTTATCACTAGAGACCTTTTCATTAATCGATAACCACTTACTAAAGACAGAAACTGCAACTTATAATATTTCAGGCGAAAAACTTTCAGGTGAAAATATAATCGAATAGTTAATTTTATTAAATAATACTTTTTTTAAGTCTTTCAGTACGATTTTCACTTAACAAGTTTTTAAGCTTCATAATAGCTTGCGCATGAAGCTGTGAAACTCGTGATTCTGAAACATTTATAGCATCACCGATTTCTTTTAAAGTCATGTTTTCATGGTAATAAAGAACCATTATTGTCCTTTCTCTCTCAGGTAAACGTTTCAATGCTATCTCCAATCCTTTTTTAATATCTTTTTCTTCAACTTCCTCATGAGGAGCTAGTGTTTGTGAATCCTCAATTGTATCAATAATTTCTATATCACCATCAGCAGCGCCTTTTTTATCATATATAGATGTTATTGTTGTATCATCTGCTAGTAATTGTTCAACTTTTTCCTTTTCTATACCTAAATATTGCGCTATCTCAGAGTTTGTTGCAGCTCTACCATACTGGCTTTTTAAAATATCCTGAGCTTCTTTTACATCTCTAATTTTTCTTCTAACACTTCTTGGTAAAAAGTCTTGAGAACGAACCTTATCAATAATATTTCCTCTAATACGAACTAAAGCATACGTTTCAAAACGAGCTCCCATTTTAGGCGTAAATTTTTCTACAGCATCAATTAAACCTTCTATGCCATAACTTGAAATATCTTCATAAGTAAATGTAGGAGGTAAAGCAACTTTTACACGACCAACAACGTAACGAGTTAAATAAATATATTGTAATATTAACTGATCTCTAAGATTTTTATCATCTTTATTCTCAAAATAACGAGTCCACATAGCAGCCAATTCTTCATTGGTTACTCGTTTTATTTTATTAAATGATGAGAAATTTAACTCTTGTTCCATCCTACTGCCCAGAAATAACTCGTCATTTTCTATTTTATCCTTTCTATAAAATTTCTCATCGTATGTTTGAATGAATTTATTATAAATTATTAAATTCATTTTTTTGTTGTAAATTTACCAGTAATTAATTTTATGCTAAAATTAAGTCATGGCAATAATATCTGATAATGATAAATCTTTTAAGACATTTGAGGGGAGAAATCCTAATATAAAATCCGAATCAATTGAATACGATAAAATTTTTGAAAGCTCCATTCGTCCAAAAGATTTTGAGAATTATATTGGGCAATCTGAACTCAAAGAAACACTTAAAATAACTCTTGAAGCCGCTAGATTAAGAGAACGTCCTCTTGACCACATGCTATTTTATGGTCCTCCAGGCTTAGGAAAGACTACTATTGCAGGTGTGATAGCATCACAGATGGGGGTTGATATAAAAATAACCTCTGCACCAGCTTTAGAAAGACCTAGAGATATTATTGGTATATTAATGTCTCTTAAAGGTGGAGAGATTTTATTTATTGATGAAATTCACCGTTTAAATAAAGTTGCTGAAGAAATTTTATATCCAGCAATGGAAGATTTTATTTTAGATATGACTACAGGAAAAAGCCAAACAGCTAAGACTTTACGAGTTCCAATACCAAAATTCACTCTAATTGGAGCTACAACAAAAGCTGGAGATTTATCAAGTCCACTAAGAGATCGTTTTGGAATGATTCATAGATTAGAATTTTATTCTATTGAAGAACTTGCTCAAGTTGTTAAAAGAACTGCAAAAATCATTGATATAAAAATCACCGAAGAAGGAGCTATTGCAATAGCAAAACGCTCTAGAGGAACACCTCGCATAGCAAACAGATTAGTAAAAAGAGTTTCAGACTTTGCGTTAGTTAAATACAATGGGCTAATTAATGATATCGTTGCTAATGAATCTTTAGATATTTTAAAAATAGATGCTTTTGGACTCGATACTACAGACAGAGCCTTATTAAATCTAATTGTAGAAAAATATGATGGAGGACCTGTTGGCGTTGAGACTATAGCTGCAGCTCTAAGCGAAGATGTTAGAACTATTGAAGAAGTTTCTGAGCCATACTTATTACAAGCAGGCTTATTACAAAGAACTCCACGTGGCAGAAAAGTCTCTCCAGAAGGATATCGTCATTTAGGAATAAAACTAGCTTCTGAACAAAAAACATTATTTGATTAATAAATAAGGAAATGTTTATGAAGAAATTATTAGCTTTTATAATATTTTTTATTGTAGCATTATCAGTAAAAGCTGAAGAAATTGTCTTACCATCACAAATAGGACTTATTAAAAACATAGACTATGTTGAAGTAGCAAATAATATTTCTGAAATAAAACAAGTTGCTAAGGTCGAAATTATAAAAGGCGAACTAAAAGGAAATGAAATTAATATCGACAATATGCTAACAGGAAATCCTTACTATGATATAAAATTAAAAAAAGGTATGAAAGTCATTCTTCACGTTGAAAACATTGATAATGAACTTATTTTTTCAATAGCTGATATTAAACGATCATCTGCAATCACATGGCTGTCATTAGTTTTTTGTGGACTATTAATTTATGTAGGAAGAAGAAAAGGTATTAATAGCTTAATTTCTATTGGAATAACCTGTCTATTAATTACAAATATATTAGCACCAATGATTTTAGCTTGCATAAATCCAATTCTCGCTACAACTCTAATTTGCATAGCTTCTACAGTATTAACTATGTATCTAGTAGGTGGTTTTAATTACAAAAGTACTTCAGCAATTATAGGTTGCACTCTAAGCTTATTAGTCGCATATTTACTATCAATAATTACAGTTAACTTTGCACACTTAACTGGCTATTCAAACGAAAACTCAATATTTTTATACACAGCTCATCCAGAGTTAAATTTTATCGCTATTACCATTTCTGCTATAATTATCGCCACTCTTGGTGCTGTAATGGATATAGCAATGTCTATTGCGAGTACAATTAATGAAATTTACATAACAGATAATACAAAAACAACAAAAGAACTTTTTATATCTGGAATGAATGTTGGGCGAGATATCATCGGTACAATGGCTAACACCTTAATATTAGTATATTTAGGTTCTTCACTACCTTTCCTATTACTTGCCTCAAATATCGATTTTCAAAAATTTATCAACCTCAACCAAGTGGTAACAGAAATTTCATCTGCGCTTATTGGAAGCTCTGCACTTATTATATGCGTTCCTATAACAGCAATTATTGCTTCAAACCTTGTAAAAAAAAGCTCAATTAAATTTGATAAACTTAATATTTAATATTAATTGCTTTTTTTAACAACGAGTGATATACTTATTTTGATTTGAGGGAGATTCTTAATTATGAAAAATATAAAAATGATATTTACGGTTATGTTTGTAATATTTACATTTACAACAAACGTATTTGCAGGACCTTTTAATGCTAGTGCAAAAACAAAAAGAATTCCTGCTGGAACAACTTTTCAGCTAGAATTCTTACAACCTGTAAGTACTTTCTCTGGAAATTCTGGAGATTCTTTTGTTGCAACCTTATTAAACGAACAGACCTCTGGAACAAGCGTTATTCTACCTGCAGGAACTATCGTTAGAGGTAGTATTTTAGACGTTAAAACTGCAAAATATTTTTCAAGAGGAGCTAAATTATATTTAGATTTTGATCACGTTGTAACACCTACTGGCAGGCAAATCCCTTTAGAAATGGCTGTAGCTCAGTTTGATAAAATTTATTATGATGGAAGCTTGTATAAAAACCTAGGTTACGGAGAAGCTATTCAAAATAATTACAATAAAGCTAGTGAAATTACAAAAAGAGCTACTGAATACGGTAAAAAAGCTGGAGAATCAGCTCCAGGGATTGAATATCTAACAACTCCGATTTGTGCTATTGGAGGCTTTATAGGAGGAGCTGGGTACTTTATTGGAGATAGTATTGCTGATATTTTTAGAAAAGGGCAAGATGTCTACATCAACACTGGTGATATAATGAATGTAAAATTAATTAATCCTATTGATATTCCTGTATATTAATTCAAAAAAAAGAGTCGAATTGACTCTAAAAACTTAATGTGTGAAGTGTAGTATAATGACATGTGTGTGTATAAAAATTGTCGAAAATATCCTTGTATATATTAAAAGAAATTTTTTTTCTAATAATTGCCATATTAACCATTTATTGTTACACTTCTTAACATTTAAGATACAAATTTACATAAAAATATAAGATGCTCAAGAATTAAGCATCTTATATTAATATAATGTAAATATTTTTAATTAAAACTTTCCCTAGCTAGAACTGCGTTACTTGAAATATAAGGATTTTGATCCTTAGCCACAATATTCATAAGAGTTACTAATTCGTCTTTATATTCAGGTCTATAAATATATCTTAACGCATCTATTGCTGAAATTTTAATTTCAGGATTTGAATTTGTTTTCAAAACATCGACAATAGCCGAAATGCCAGGTAACTCAGTTAAAGGAACTACGTTTCCAGTATGTCTATGCACTTCATCAGTATAAGCCTTTGACAATATAGCGATAGAATAAAGAGCATATTCCTTATTTCTTTCTGCTTGTTCCATTGAAGCAAGGTTTGAAGCTTCTTTTACTTCTTCTTCAGAAATATTATAAGGTAATTCTACATCTTCAACATTAGCATTATTTTCTCTAGCACGTTCTTTTACGATTTCATTTATTATAATTTTTTTTCTTAATTCAATTTGTCTCTCTGATGGAGGAGTTAAGTCTGAAGAATCCTTTTGTAGAATATTAATCAATTCTGTAAAAACTTCAGTTACAATATAAGGGACTGCTTTTTGTACATCTTCCATTGATGCTCTTGCAATTTCTTCCATTTGCTTTGCTTGAACATCAAAATTAGAACTTGAAAGATTTGCTACTACTGTAGGAATATCTACATCAGGTTTTATATCAACTGGCGGCACAATCTCAATTGGCTGTTTAACTTGTTCTGATTTAAAGTTAAGTCCTTTAAAGCTTAGTTCTTCTGGATTTTCAATTTGTTCTTCTACAGATACAACATTTGGTTCTGGAACATCTACTACATCAGTTGCGACAACAGCATTCTCTAAATTTTCATTATCTGTATCAATAAAAGCTGTAGCTTGATATGCAACAGAATAAACAGGAAGCTTTGGAACTGAGACAGGATGTATTGGTGCAAATTGAGAATTTACAGCACAAGAAGCACAAGGATAATCATAACAGCACCTATGTACCGGATTTGAGTGCGATGAATTTTCAACAACTGGTTTATCTATTTCAATAGAAACACCATTATAAGTGTTATTGTCATTAATACTTCTGTTTGAATTTTCAGGGATGAACACTTTTGGTTCATTCACCTTAATCTTAACAGCATTATAGTTAGCTCCAATATTTTTTACTGAACTATTAACATCGATTGCAGATAATACAGACATTTTTATTTCCTTTCAAACAAATCAATACACTTAATTAAAAATACATAAAAAAAATTTTTTGCTTCAATTTTAATATCTTTTTACAAATTTTAACATAAAAAAGTTTTTTTAAATAATATTAATAACTTCTATACCCTTATAATCAAAAAGATTTTTTGTATTACCTTTTATTTTTTCTTCTGCAAGAATTGTTCCAACAATAGCTTCAAGCTGAGCTACTGGTAACATATTCGGTGGGATATTTTCATATCCAAATTCGGTTTTTAAAATAGATTGCAAAAATTTACAATCTGCAGAAGAGCGTTCCTTAAAATTTGAATACAGATTTAATTTCTGACGTGTTAAATAAATTTCAAATCGAGAAATATCAACACCATTTGAGCTTAAATTAGTAAAAAAATCTGATCCTCTTGAAGAAAATCTTTGCATCCAATTATCAGTATTAGGGAAATTACCTAACGTATGAATCATTTGATACGGCTTAGAATAAACTCTCCATTTACCTTCTAACATAGTATTATCCCAGGGTAATGACACACAGATTACAGAATTCTTTAAGGAAGGATAATTTTCAAAAAATAAAATAATATCATTCATAGAGAATAATTTATCAAGATATATAATGTTACCCGTAGCAATTTCCCTTACAGCTACTCCACTTTCAATAGAAGATGTTGGAGCTAATGATAAACCAACAACATGCGTTATCATAAACCGAAATCCTCATCCTCAGGGATTGCTGTATTAAGCCTTATTACTTGTTTTTTTATCTCAGGCATGTAAGTACTTTTATTTAAAGTTGTGTCCTCTAAATTAATATACAGCTCCATGTTTTTCCTTGATAATTTTTGGCTCTTTTGTTTTTCAATCCGCTTTTTATTTTCCTCTAGAAGTTTTTTAGCAGCAAGAGACATTGAATCACCCTCTACAGTTTTGATAATTTCAGCTCTTCTTTTTTGAATTTCATCCTGCTGTGCTTTTGTTAATTTTAACGCAACATCATTTCGCGTACCAAACTGATTTTTATATTTATTCTTTAGAATTAAAATTTCAACTCTTCTATTTACAGGGTCTTTTGGAGATATTGCAGTTTCTAAAGGTCGAGTATCAGCATATCCTACAGCTGTAAATAAAGATGACGCAAATTGAAATCTCTCTATTAAATACCTAACAACAGAACAAGCTCTCGCACTTGATAATTCCCAATTAGAAGGGAATTTTGCATTACTCATCGCATAGCTATCTGTATGTCCCTCAATTAGCATGCTATGTAAAATAAACTTTTTACATATTAATACCCCAACTTTATCTAGAAGCCTGCGAGCATCATTCGCTAAGTGAGCAGAACCTGCTGCAAACAGATATTTATCATCAAAAGTCAATAACAAGCCTTTTTCCGTCATCTTAGCTGAAATTCCTTCGAGCTCGCCAATTTCAGTCAATTCTTTTATATCTTCTGCTATTTCTTTAAAAGAGTCCTCTTCATACTTTGGACTTATATATTCAACCATCAACGATGGAATAAAAGAATTAGCTTGTTGTTGGTCAAAAATTGAATCACTACCTGATAAAACATTTTCTTGACCCTCAAATAACGAATTTTGGCTAAAAGCATGCTTTAAAGAATCCTCTAATTTTGCAAAATCTGTTGCATCGACTTGAGCCAAAGCATATAAAACAACAAAAGTTGCAAACAAAAGAGTAATGAAGTCTGCGTACGAGACTAACCATCTCTCCAAATTTTCGTGTTCAGGGTGTTTATGTTTCTTAGCCATTTTGCTTATCGCTCGCTTTTCCGTCTTCTAAAATAAATGAACGTAGTTTTCTTTCGATTAATACAGGACTCTCGCCTGCTTGAATAGAAAGAACTCCCTCTAAAATCATATTTTTATATAAAAATACGTTTTGGTATATAAATTTAATACGTGTACTTAAAGGAATCATTAGTAAATTTGCAGCAAACAAACCATAAATTGTTGCTACAAACGCTACAGCGATACCAGCACCAAGTTTTGATGGATCAGAAAGATTTTGCATAACTTGAATTAAACCCATAACTGCACCAATAATACCTAAAGTAGGTGAATATCCACCAAATGATTCAAAAACCTTTGCTGCATTATTTACATACTGTTCTAATTGTTCAATTTGGTTTTCCATCATTTCCCTTACAAGCGTTGGATCAGTACCATCAGCAACAGCTCCCAAACCTAAAGTTAAAAGCGCATCAGATGCCAAATTTGCTTCTTTTTCAAGAGCTATAATCCCTTCTTTTCTAGCCTTGGTTGCAAATCCACCTATTTCTGTAATTAAAGCATTAAAATCAGATTTTGGAGGGAAAAACACGTCCTTTAACATTAATACTGCAGCCTTTAATGTTGCAGGTGGGAAACTTAAAATTACAGCACCCATTGTACCACCAATTACAATAAAAAACGCTGTAATCTGTAATAGCTGACCTATATTACCACCTTCCATTGCCTGACCGATTAAAATCATTGTGATTCCAAAGAAAACACCTATGACTGCAAATATATCCATAATTATCTCCAATTTTATACTATTCTGTATATATTAAACAATATTTCTAAATAGATTTAATCGTTTAAATATAGTATATTAGAGCATTCTTGTTTTTCTATTGATATTTATCAAAATCTCCACTCAAGACTTTAAGAGCGTTTTCTTCTGCCAAATCAGCTCTAGCAAAAGCAGATTTTAAACCAGAATTATCATAAGTCTTAGTTATATTTGAAGCTCTTTGAGAAGGTATATATTTACTAACATTGTTTTTACTTAAACTCTTAGCCAATACATTCTGAGCCGAAGGAATATAAGTGTAATTATCCAATTTTGCTTTCTGAGATTGTTTCAATTTAATTGCATCTGAACTTGGGATATAGGTATAATCATCAATCTTTTTAGACTGAGTTTCTAAATTATTCGCTTCGACTGTAGTGTTATTCTTTTTTAAATCTGAATTTTCCAAAGCATCAGGTCTAATATCATTTTCTGTAGATTGTACTAATTGTTCATCATTAACAACAGCATCTGGAGTAATATTAACATTGTCTTCAGTGTTACTAGAAACCGAACCTAAACCCATTACTTTTTGCTCTTGCACATTATATAATCTAGTTCTTAAATCTTCTTTAAGAAAATCTTTTTGTTCTTTCTTTTTGTTTTCAAATTCTTCTTCTACCATGCCGTCATAATGTCCACCAAAGCATGTTTTCAAGCCCTTATTAATAATAGTATCCAACACACCCATTGAAATTCCAGCCCATAATAAGAACTTCATAGGCACACCACCGACGTTTCTAAGAAGATTTCCAGTACCACGCAATTTATTCATAAAGAAGTTACCATTTTTATAAGGTGAAATCGTTTCTATGTCCATTGTTATAAACTTACCAATTCCTCTACCTATTTTTGTTAATAGGTTCTGATCTTTAACTTTATAATTATCTTTAAGCACTTTTTTTAGAGCTTTCTTAGCGTCTTTATATTCAGCATAGCTTTGGAATGTTTCAGTTTTTTTATCACCTCTTCCCAAAAGCTTATCAAAGAAACTTCTCTTACTTTTATAAGGATTAGCTTTTTCATTAAATGCCTTAATTTTATTTCTGCAATCTTCTACAGCTTCCTTACTCATGCCTGCATATCTAAGCCCACCTAATCTATACAAAATATTAACAGCTAATGGGAATGTAAATACCCAACTTACTGAGTGTATTAGACCATGAGCAGCAGTACTTAATTTTTGCTCAGGATCAGCTTTTTTAACATTCATCATGCTTTCAACAAGGAACGGTGCGACAAAGAACATTACGTTCATTTTTCCACCACCAAAAGTAAAACCTCTATGACATTTTTGTAAGAATGTTGAAAGTAGCTTACCTGTTTTTGTCTTAGCTTCACCCATTGAAGTTAATTTATTACCAACCTCAGAAAGAGACACCTTTCTGCCAAATAATTGTAAAGGTCCTAATAATTTAACATGACCTTTTCCAATTCTAACATTTGGTGCATTTTTGCATGCCTGACGAATTTTAACTAAATCATCTTTTGTAGCAGGCTCATTCTTTATTTTCTCAACAAACGCTTTATCAATACCAAACTTTTTAAGAGTTTCTTCTTTAACAAAATCAGAAGCGTTGTCATTATTTATTATTGATAATATCTTTTCTTTTTCAAAGCCTAATCTTTTTAATTGTACTGCATTTGATTTTTGTAAATCTGTAACATTTTTGGATTCTTTGAAAAGTTCTTTTAAAAACGCTTTTTCTTCTTTATCAATACCTAACTTTTCTAAGGCTACGAATTTTGATTTAGCTGACTCTTCTGTTAATGATAATTCATTCAATATATCTCTGAATTCTTGAGCAACATGCTGTTCCATTGTAAGCATTTCATGCTTAGGCATTTGCCACTCAGGCTTTGCTGGAGTATTTTTAAAAGCATTTACCAATTGATTATTTCGGAAAACATAGGCTATACTCTTGCCTGTTTTTTTTATTCCTCCAAGTACTCCTTGCACAGGTCTTGATTGAACAAATTTTGAATTTTCAATAGAATCACCCAAACGAGAAGCCTTGCCTACTAAGCTTTTTTCATATTCACCATTACAAGCATTTGAAAATTTATCTAAACCCCAAATCAAACTTGCAGCAGTTCCAATTGTTAATAAAGGATGCTCAAACCAAGGAGTTATTATCCCCATAGCATCCGCTTTTTTCATACGTTCTTTAAAATCAGGAATATTCTCTTGTTGCGAATTTTGATAAATCGCTGGCAACTCAACCACAGGAACTTGAGCTTCTTTTTGAACATAAACATTCTGAGGCATCGCCACAGGTTGTGTCGATTTAAAATTCAAACCTTTATACAAATTTAAATTTAATTGATTCACAATTATAGACCTTTTTTAAACCTAACTATTTATATAAAGTCATTTTTTGAACAAAAATTGCCTAATTGTAAATTTATGTTAAATCAAATTTAAAACATAAAGAATAAATAGTAAATTTATTGAAATAAATATCGAAAGCAATAACAACCACTTAAATAACGAAATTTTATGGTTAAGCTTAGAGCTTCCTTTTTTCAAATTTTTATTCTTATTACATACTTTTTCTTTCTTATCAGAACATCTTTTTTCTTTCTCATTTATATAGCGTTCAGATAAAGTATTTTTTGTTTTCTTGCCTGTTACCAATAAATCTATGTCGTATTTCAACTTAAGAAGCTTTATATCTGACTTTTTATAATAGACAGCATAGTTAATTGAGATTTCAAAAGCTCTTTGCAAGCACTCTAGAGCTAAAATACCATCTTTCTTAACCTTATTAGCATGAACAGAAGCATTCCCCTCTCTCTTTAAGAAATACAAATCCTCAATAAACTCTTTTTCTTGAACAGCTGTCGAAGCTTTATCTTTTAATGTAGCAAGCATGTCATCAAATGTTTTTTCTGTAGTTAAAGATTTTCCTAGAACATTCTTACACAATACCTCTGCAAACCTTCTTGTCTGAGTTATACATTGTTCAAAATACTCATCTCTGTATAGCTTCTCTGCTTCTGAAATAATATCATATACGTTTAAATCAATAGTTTTTAAAAATTTAAAATTATCCATTAATCAAGCTTATTACTTATTAATCTTATAGTCAACTTTTTATTAACATTAAATATATATTAAGAAAAATTAACAAAAAACTTTACATATTTGCACATGCTTTGTTTTTGTGCTAAGTTTTTGTAATATGGTAGGGGTAATATACCGTTGGTAAAAGAGGATTTATGAAAAGTACTACACTTAGAAGATCAAATATTACAAAAGAAAAAGTTGCAATGATGGAAGCTTTAACCCGCTATAACAAGCAACATCAAGAAGATGATTTTTATAGAACACAAACTAAAGACAGAGAATTAGATGTTTTATGGCAATCCTTTGGTGTTAAAACAAATAAAAACGAAAAAGCTCCTCAAGTTTATTTTGTAACAGGTCTTATTTGTGGAGTTATAATCACATTAGCAATTACGACAGTGATAAGTTTATTAATAAACCTCTCAACTCCAAAAGATGACATTGTTATCCCTTCGTCAAAAAAACAAGTTATCACTGACGAAAATAGTAAATTTTCTTTCATTCCTGCTGACAGTGCTGCTACAAAACCTGTCGCACCAGTGTCCTTTAATGAAGAATATATTGTAAAAGAAGGCGATACATTAGAAAGTATTGTTATAAGATTTTATGGGTCTTTTGATATGAGTAAGGTAAACGCTATACAATCAATCAATAAAATGGCTAATCCAAATGCATTATCAATCGGACAAAAACTTATTATCCCTATGAATTAATTATGGCAAAAATAAAATCTAAGTTTGTATGTCAAAATTGTGGTTATGAAACCTCTGGTTATTTAGGGAAATGTCCCGAATGTGGAACTTGGGGTTCTATTGTTGAAGAGATTTTAGATGAAGAAAAAAAATCTTCACTTATTGACTTGCCGGACAAAAATCCTCCAAAAAAACTTTCTGAAATAGAAATGAATAGTGAAGTTCGAATGTCTACAGGCATATCAGAATTTGACAGAGTACTTGGTGGTGGCATTGTTCAAGGTTCGTTAATCCTTATCGCTGGCGATCCAGGTATAGGTAAATCAACCATTCTACTACAAACAAGTGGAGAGTTATGTAAGAACAATAAAAATGTTTTATATGTATCTGCTGAGGAATCGATATCTCAAATCAAGCTTAGAGCAGATAGACTTGAGGTTAAGGCAGAAAATCTTTATATCTATCCTCAAACAAATTTCGAGCTTATAAAGAAACATATTGAGGATATGAAGCCTGATTTAGTAATAATTGATAGTATACAAGCTATTTATACATCTACAATCCAAAGTTCTGCAGGCAGTGTTTCACAGATTAGAGAATGTTGTAATTCACTAATGACGCTTGCTAAAACTAACAATGTTTCAATAATGGTGATTGGACATGTAACCAAAGAGGGTAATATAGCTGGTCCAAAAGTACTTGAGCACATGGTCGACACAGTTATACAATTTGAGGGTGATAAATATAAAACTTATAGGATTTTACGCTCTATAAAAAATCGTTTTGGAAACACTTCTGAAGTTGGAATATTTGAAATGGGTTCAAAAGGTCTAAAAGAAGTCATAAATCCATCAGAGCTATTTTTAAAAGAATATAACCAGACTCAGACTCCAGGAAGTACTATTATTGTAACAAACGAAGGCACAAGACCATTATTAGTTGAAATACAGGCTCTGGTCGGCACAACTCCTTATCCGACACCACGAAGAGTCGCTAATGGAGTAGATCTCAGTAGGGTTTTACAAATACTAGCTGTATTAGAAAAAAGGATTGGGCTAAACCTATCAAAACAAGATGTATATGTAAATGTCATTGGAGGGATTGACGTTTCAGAACCATCTGCTGATTTAGGAATTGCACTTGCTATTATTACTTGTGTTAGAGATGTTGTTTTTGACTCACACACTGCAATTGTTGGCGAAATTGGGCTATCTGGAGAAATAAGAGCTGTTAGCCATATTGATAAAAGAATTAACGAAGCACAAAAACTAGGTTTCAAACGTATTATCATACCTGCGTCAAATGAAGTACAAGATAATAACGATATCGAAATACTAAAAGTTCAGCGTATCATTGAGGCTATTACAAGAGCCGTCTCTAAATAATTAATTATGCACTTTGCTTATTATCTTTTTGAAATTCTTGAAAATCATTTACGCCAAATTCCCAACTATCCTGAAAATCAAAATCTCTCATGGCGATTTTTTCTGGCAAACCAGCATGATGGATGCTCTTTAACAAGAAGGATTCAGGCATTTCTATTGGCTTATCAATATCATCATCAGAATCTTGACAAATAAAAACTCCTTCTCCGTTATTATTAAGCTTATAACCAACAATAGTTATTTCATGTCCTGATAATCTATTACCATTATCAGGATCTGGCCAAGTATAACCAATAATTATGTTATGTCCCATTTCAAGAGTATCTAACAATTCTTTTTTTATAGTTTGAAAATCTTTCTCATAGCCTGCTAAACGACCATTTTCATCAACTTTTTGATAAACTACAGAAACTGTATTCTTATTTCTCATAATTGATTCTACATAAGTTTTTTCAAACTCTATTAAACCACCATTATCTGCTGTCCATTCATTAGGCGCACGTTTATCAACTAATGAATTATAAGTTTGCTGAGAGCCCAATTGCATCATTGTGGATTGCATTAAAACATCAATAATAGAACGCTCACCTTTATCTCTATGATGGTTTTGTATTCTTGCACGAATTATTGCATCTTTATCAGGTTTTAAAAGAACTACAGCTTTTTCAAAATCTGCGATTTCATAAGGGGTTTTAAACTTGTTTAATAACCAAACAGCATCTAGAGTTTTTTCAGACAAGGCATCTAAATCAATCACCTTTCGTACTTCATTTTTAGGAGAAGTTAAGCCTTCTACCATTCTAAAAAACTCAGCAGGGTTCTTAGTTGCTAAATCAAATTCAACACTAGCTGTAGGACAAGTACCAGTGTGTAAATTATCTAATTCGAAATTAGCTTCTTCTAGTTCCTGAATGTCCTCTGAAACATTTGTAACAAGCCCAAGAACTTCTGTTTTATATTCATCAGGAATATCTTCACAAGTTTGAGTTATTACATAAGGATTATGAATTATATCTAAACATTCTTTTAAGATTGTCCTTCCATCAAGCCCAGGATCTCTTTCTTCTTTTAAAATTTTATGCAAATTTTCTAAAACAGACGATCTGTCATCTGAATCATTCTTTAACAAAATACCTGTCTTTAAAGCATATTCAAGCTTCTTCTTATATTTACTATCTAGAACTTCAACTATTTCGTTATATTGTTTTTTTTCTTCACGAGTTGTCAACGAAGTTCTTACACTAACATCTGAACGATAAGCATCAGCTCTAAAAGATGGAGATGTAACATAATCTTTTTGAGCATCTACAGGCGTTAAAATAGACGTAGACTCAACTTTCTTAGGTCCACTTGTCTGATAAATTTTATCATAATTTTGGAAACTAACATTAACCATACATTTATATAAAGTATTCAGATATAAAAAAGTTGCTAAATCTTTAAGAAATATTAAGGCAACTTTTGTATATTATTAATTTTATAAGATTGTAAAATATCATTTTTTTTATTATAATTAAACTAAAGGTAAGGATTATCATGAAAATTCCGCAAATTAAAATCATCGGAGAATTAACCCCTAATTGTCGCAAACTTTTATATAACAATTCATCAAAAAATAAGTTAGAAAAAGTTGCTTACAATTATCGAAAAGAACTTACAATAGCACAAAAAGGTGAAGATTTACTACTTATTAATTCAGGTTCTAAAACTTCTTGTCTAAGAATTTCTGAAACAAAAGATTCTGAAGATTTTTTCACAAAAATTATTACAAATTTATTTGAAAACAGAAACTTATAAAAAATCTCCAATACGCTCTTTTTAAATTCACTTAGCTAAAATACTACAAAATTTTAAATTTTTATTTTTTACTTTTATCTGCTAATTCACTGTCCATTCTTAAAAATACTGGCTTGATCATTTCTTTATCAATTAAATGACCGACTTTTATATTATCACAAGTTATAACATCTAATTTTGTATTCAAATCATAAGATAATTGTTCTGACATAGCTCTAGCTATATTTGGACAGTATGGATATATAAGGCTAGATACCACGCACATAATTTCTAATACTGTTGTTAGTACCTGACCACATTCTGTCATTTTTTCCTCTTTTGCAAGAGTCCAAGGTGCATTGTCTGTAACATATTTATTCGTAATATCAACTAGTTCATTTATCTTTAATGAAGCTTCTTGCACTTCAAAATAATCAAAATGATGTTTAACTGCCTTAACCGTCTCTAATGCTTTATCAAACAATTCAGATTTAAGCTTAAACTCTGGTTTAATATCACCATCAAAATACTTAACTAACATTGACAATGTTCTATTCAAAAGATTTCCCATTGAGTTTGCTAGATGCGCATTTACTTTTTCTTTAAAATCTTCATCTGAATAATTACCATCTTTCCCACAAGGAGCTGCTGTTGACATATAATAACGTAAAGCATCTGGTATTTCTTGATTAAATGATTCAAGCACACCTATTGGAGAAATGACGTTACCTAATGATTTTGACATTTTTGTTTGGTCAATTGTAATCCAACCATGTGCAAGTATTTGTTTTGGTAATGGTAAATCTAATGCTAGTAAAAACGCTGGCCAGAAAATGCTATGAAATTTTAAAATATCTTTTCCTATAACATGAAGGTTTGCAGGCCAATATTTATTGAATTTTTCATCAGACTCACCGTCTGGATTATAACCTAAAGCTGTTATGTAATTAGATAACGCATCAATCCAAACATAAACAACTTGTTCATCATCACCTAACACTGGAATTCCCCAAGACACATTAGATTTAGCTCTTGAAACTGATATATCTTGGATATTTTCTAGCTGATTAATAACCTCATTAGCTCTAAATGATGGAACTATAAAATCTGGATTAGTTTTTATATGTTTAATAATCGCATCCTTATACTTACTTAGCTTGAAGAAATAGTTTTCTTCACTTACTTCTTCTGGCTTTTTCAAATGATCAGGACAAAGTCCGTCTTCTGTTAAATCCTTTTCACTCAAGAAAGCTTCGCACCCTTGACAATAAAGTCCTGTATAAGAATGTTTATAAATATCACCTTTTTTAAGAAGCTTATCAAATATTTTCTGAACAATAGCTTTGTGCTGAGAGTCAGTTGTTCTTATCATTTGATTATAATTTACATCCAAAACCTTCCAAGCTTCTTTAAATTTATTAGCATTCATATCACATAATTCTTGAGGAGTCATGCCTTGTGATGCAGAAGTTTTTTGTATCTTAATACCATGTTCATCTGTCCCTGTTAAAAAATATGTATCCTCACATCTTTGAGTAAAATGTCTATAAATAACATCAGTTAATATTTTTTCATAAGCATGCCCAATATGTGGAGCACCATTTACATAATCAATCGCTGTTGTAATATAAAATCTTTCCATCTTTAATAACCTCTCATTATTTTGCTATTATAACATAAAATTTAAGACTAATAATTTCAATATAAATTAGCTAGCAAAAAAAAATATTTAGAGGTTTTAAGTTATATAAGAAAGGATGTTATCGTAATGAAAACAACTATAAATTATTTATTTAATAAAAATTATTCTTATTTACAGTCAATTCATGCCAAACAAATTGAATTAAATAAAATAGCGTCGGTAAGACAAGGTGTTTTTTTAAGCAATAGGACATCGAAAACGATGAGTGATTTAGGGGAAAATCTTGGTGTAGTTATATTTGGTCCAAATAATAAATTTATAGCAAGGACATCTACCTTTTACGATAATAATGTTAAATTATTAAAAGAATTTATATCAAAAAAAATAGATGAATTACGCCAATTAGATAAATGTTCAGAAAAGGATATAAAACCATTAATTTTTGGTGGTTTATCTTATGATTCAAACTCAAAATTAGCAGAAGAAAGCTGTAAGTTAGTAGATGTTTTGGAAGAATCTTGTAAATTAGAAAATGTTGAACCAACAATTATAACCGGAAGTTATGCACCGGTAGAAGATGCTGGTTTTAATTCATATATTAGTGATAAATATATTTCTTTTTGGGGTGAACTAATTGATAAGCTGAAATTTAGTAATAATCCAACTCAATCAGATATGAAACAAACATTAGAAGAAGTTTTTGAATATGTAAAAATCCCAGAAAATACAACTATAACAGTTAATAATAAAAAGATTAATCCATAATTTATTTAAACAATTTTGGATAATTGTCGTTAAAAAATTCTTCAAATCTATCTTCTAGGATAGCTTCTCTAGCTTTTTGTGAAAAATTAATCAAAAATTGTATATTGTGAATAGACATCAATGCTTGCGCAGTCCCTTCATTACATTTATAAAGATGCCTTAAATATGCTCTTGAATGATTTTTACAACAATAGCAATTACAGTTTTCATCTAACGGCATTGAATCATCCCAATATTGAGCATTTTTAATCTGTTTTTTACCATCAAACGTAAAGAAAGATCCGTGCCTTGCATTACGAGTAGGTAACACGCAGTCAAACATATCAACACCACGTTTAATACCATCAAGTAAATCTTCTGGTGTTCCTACTCCCATTAAGTACCTCGGCTTATCATGAGGCAAAAGTGGAGCTGTTAGTTCTACAAAATGATTCATAGTCTCTTTATCTTCACCAACGCTTAATCCTCCAATTGCATAACCAACTGCAGGTATTTGAGAGACATAAGCAGCACTTTCTTTCCTTAAATCATCGAAAAACGCACCCTGACAAATTGGAAACAAAGCTTGATGTGTTGAAGTTTTTGCTTTTATACATCTCTCAAGCCAACGATGAGTTCGCTCCATCGCTTCTTTTGCTGTTTTATAATCACAACCAAATGGAGCACACCAATCAAATGCCATAATTATATCAGCACCTATTGACTGTTGTATTTCCATCGATATTTCTGGAGAAATAAAATGTTTTTTGCCATCTTTTGGATCTCGAAACTCAACACCTTCTTCTGATATTTTTCTCAAATGAGCAAGTGAAAAAACTTGAAATCCCCCTGAGTCAGTCAAAACTGGCTTATCCCAATTCATCCACCCGTGAATTCCTCCAAATTTTTCAATTAACTTATGTCCTGCTCGCAAATATAAATGATAAGAATTTGCTAATATAATTTGCGCACCTGTATCATAAAGATTATTATTTGTTATTAGTTTGACAGTTGAATTTGTACCCACAGGCATGAATATTGGAGTTTTAATATCACCATGAGGTGTATGAAGAATTCCTGCTCTTGCACCTGTCTTTTTATCAACGTGTTCTAATTCATATCTAAAATTATCAAAAACTGTAACCATAAGACTATTTTATCAAAAACATAGAATATAAAAAATAGTAATCAAACTTAGTGATTGCAAGCTATATAAATATCTGCTAAAATCTATTTATGGCTGATTTAGTAGAAAAATTAAAAGAGATTGGGTTTAATTCATACGAAGCTAAGGTATACATAGCATTGCTAAAAAAACACCCAGCAACAGGATATGAAATAGCAAAACTTGCAAATATTCCACAAGCTCGTACATACGACACTTTAAAAGTGTTAGAAAACAAAAATATTGTCGCTATATCCAACTCAAAACCTGCTGTATACTCACCGATAAAACCCAAACAAATACTTTCTGGCTATCAAAAAAAAATGAATTCTACGTTAAATTATTTAGAAAAACATTTGCCACAAGTTAAAGAGAACTATAACGAGCCAATAATTACAATTACTGACAAACAAAGTATACAGGACAAAATTATTGAACTAATCCAAAATGCTAAACGTGAAATATATTTAGAAATTTGGTCGCAAGATTATAAAATTTTTGAGCAAGAATTATTAAATGCGTATAATCGAAATGTAGAAATTCGTATCGTTGGCTATGATAATTTTTCTTCAAGATTTGGAATGATCTTCCAACACGCATTTGCTAAAGATATTGAAATGTCATTAGGTGGCAGAATGGTTGTTATGGCTATTGATGAAACAGAAGGAATTGTTGGAAAATTATCATCTTTCAAAAATGAAACCAATGATTTAAACTTAATTTACACCCAAAATAAAAATGTCGTTTTTATCATAAAAGAATTTATCGTACACGATATGTATTTAATAGATGTTGAAGAAAATCTTGTCGAACAAATGAAATATATTTATGGCAAAGGATTTAAGAGACTGAAAGACAAAGTCTTGGGAACAAACTCTTCTTATTTAATCCATTAAATCAATCTATTTCTTTGCAATTGCTCTACAATAGTTTTTATTGCTACCTTTGTGTTATCAATAAAGTTTTGAGCTAATTCAACATCAAAATTTCGTTGCAATACCATCAAAATATCAGATTGCATATACTGATAAACTAAAACTGATTTAATAATTGTTGATACTAAATCTGTTGAAAAAACTCCTTTTGACAACATCGAAATTATATTATTAATATTATAAAATTCCTCTTGTATAAAATTTTGCACATCCAATTTAAAAGGTGAAATCATTGAAAGTGGTGCTAAATTTCTATGAGAATATGTTTTTATATCGTCAAAAGAAACATTCTTAACCCCAGAAATTAAAGCTCCAAAAGATGAGATATTGTATATTTCAGAATAATTTAGATCCTTTATTAGAACTTCAAAATGATGAATAAAGGTCTCATAATCATCCCTAGTATATACTAAATCTCCATTAACAGATTTTACTTGTACAAGATTTTTCTTCACATAATCTACAATAATCTCGTTTTGTGAAATCCTATTTACAACCTCACCATAACTATAAATCTCATTATTTTTAAATGCTAAATCAACTCCTGCAAGAACCACCTTCGAAAAACCCAGTTTTACTGCAGCTGTTAGCGCTAATATTGAAGCAGAACCTCCCGCTTCATAAAACTTCATAAAATCATTATATTTCAATAATTTTTTTATAAAAAAATCAGTTTCCGAAAAATTAAAGAAAACTTTTTTAAAATCCTTACTCATCAATTCTTTATCTGCTCTTATATCAGATATTAAATTGATTTCATTTACATTCTCTCCAATGCCATCCAATGTTTTCCCAACATTTTGAGCATCTAAACAAACAATAAAATCAGGTATTATATTATTATTTATTAAATATTGTGCTATTTTATTAACTGCAAAAATTACATAATCATCTCTATTAGCTTGTATTTTAGCAATATTATCTTTTAAAGATGGTCCTGCTCCAACGACTAAAGCTGTTTGACCAACAAACCTATTTTCTAAATCTGACAATAAATAAGCTTCCTTATCATTTATCGCAGAAATGTTATCAATAGTGTTTTCTAACCAGACCTTTGAAAATTTAACAATAGTATTAACGTCTATCATTTTACTCTTACAAGCTTCAAAAACCTTTTGAGTTAATAACAGCAATTCTTTACTTTTTATTATCGCATAATTAGGCAAAAACGCTATTTCTACTCTATCCTTAGTTAAGTACACTGAAGATAATTTAGATATCAGTTCCTCTAAATCATTCGTTATATATATTCTACCACTTGCTAAATGTTCTGAAATATCGACATTATTTAAGACAAAATGTAATATATTTATATCTGGTTCATAAATAAAAATCTTTGAAGGATACCTATTGAAAACTTCATCCAACAAATAACCTAAGCCAATACCAAAAGTTATAATTATATCATTAGTTCTCAATTCATTCTTGATATTTTTATCAAGCATTTTTGCGATAGCTTCTCTTGGATTATGCAAATCATCTGCTGGTAATTCATCTTTTAACAGCACATAGTCATTACTTGGAGTAACACAATAAGAAATACCTACTCTACTATCCTGTAAAGAAATTTTATTAAGCCTACGTTTTAAGGCTAAATTGTCTATAAGCTCCAAATTTCTATTAAACATTTAAAAAATCCTTTTTCATTAGAATAGCATATTTTTAGCTATATGTAAATGTCAACACAAAATAAAACAATCATTTTTCTGTATTTATATCACGCTTATCTACTAAATTTTCAAAATCTTTAAAAACTTCATTACCGACTAATTGTTCCAAACGCGAGCGTTTCTCAAAGAAACTACCTCTAGCTTTTTGTTGCTCATCTAAAGCTTCTCTATAAAAAGTGTCTGTCATTAACACTACAGGACGTGCAAGTTTCTCTGAAGATTTATAATTATCATAACTTCTTTTTACCATAGCTGTTGTCATATTATATAATTCACGAGCTGTCAAATAATCATAATACATATCAACAACTTTCTGCTGTAATTCTTCAACTTTTCTTACTAATATTATCATATCAGCATCAGTTACCTGTGTGTATTTGTAATTTAAAGCTTTTGTATCAGTAGACATTATTCCTAGTGTATTACCACCTATTAGCGCAGCACTCGCTAGAACAGGGTTTCCCATACCAACCCCGACCATAGTAGACATCCCTGCAATTGTTGTTAACACTTTTTTTACAGCATTTGAATCGGGTTTATCTTTATCAGGGTTTGATAATTTATAAATCGCAAATTTAATTGTATCACTACGAGTTGCAGCACCTTGCCATAACAAAGATAAATCACTTAACATATCATTATAATCAATTTCAATCTCTTTTGATATTTCTAATGCCATCTTTTTAATACTCAAATCTGCGTAAGTCAGATTTTGCGATGTATTGACTGCAACTTCTTTCTGCACTATAGGTTGTACAACTGGTTTTATATCATAATCTACTTTTATTTCAGGAGTATCTGTTGTACCCAAACGATAAAATTTTTCTTTTGGCATAGTAAGATCTTCAAGTAATAAATTTGAAAAAGCATAATTTTGAATTAATAAAAACACTATAAATAAAGATAAGAGTTTTCTCATTTAGACTTCCCTCCATCTTTATATAAAATTGAATCAAAATCATACTGATACATATCTAATTCATCAACAACTTTCTTCCCAGCTAATCTTTGTAATTGAATATGATATTTCTTAGCGGATTGTTCTAAATTATATTCTTGTAAACGCATTGAATCATATAAATTAGTCGAAATCGCAATTTCCATAACATCACCACTATGAAGTGCATTATTATAATTTCTGCTATATAAAAGCATCTTAGAGCGAGTTGTTTTTAATTGTGCAAGAGTATTCTTATAATTATAATAAGAGCTAATTAAAACATCTTGCAAATCTTCAACCATACCTGCTAGCTCAATCAATTCAGTATCTGTCAGAGGAGTCTCTTGTGGTACATTTTTTCTATTTAACAGTCCCTGAGCTAATCTCCCCGCAGAGAAAGCTGATGTTTGTATTGCTGGATTAGCCCCCATAAGGCTCGGCACAAATGATGCACCTGAAACAATTGCAGACAAAGTCTTTGCCATTAATGAAGAATGTATTCTTCTTTGAGACTCTGGCGTTGCTAACTTCTTTAAAGCAAACTCTATAACCTGATTGTTTTCAACAGTACCACGCCAAAGTTTTTCCAAATCCCCTAAATCATGTTTCTTTTGTTCATCTATTAATTCTGATATTTTTTCTGAATTATCAACCAATAAAGATCCAGACAATGTTTGCTTAGATGTATCAGTTATAAATTCTTGTTTTTCAATAGAGTCTTTATCTAAAGTAATAACATCCGTCCTAACTGCATAGCACGGAGTAGTTATAAAAGCTATTAAAAAGAAACTCCCCAACAATCTTCTAAACATACTATATTTATAACCTAAAATAGAAAAAATATCAAAACTATTAAAAAGAAGAACTATCTATTCCTAAAGACGGAGCAATTTGTATAAATGTTCTAACTAAATCCTCATCCCATTGAGTTCCAGCACCTTCTTCTAATATTGAAAAAGCTTTTTCAATACTCATACCCTTTCTATAAGGCCTATCACTAACTAATGCATGATAAGTATCAGCTATTGCTACAATTTTAGCAGCTAAAGGAATTTCATCTCGCTTTAATCCACAAGGATAACCTTTACCATCAATTCTCTCATGGTGATATTTAACAATAGGAATTAAATCTCGCAAATTTGGATTAGGTTGTAACACTTTATCAGCACCGATACCAGGGTGTTGTTTCATGATTGTCCATTCATCATCAGAAAGAGGACCTTCTTTTTTTAGAACAGTTTCTGGAATACCTATTTTACCGACATCATGAAGCAACGCACCTAAGGTTATTCTAGCAATTTCTTTTTCAGGAAGATTTATAGCTCTAGCTAAAGCTTCAGAAAACTTTGAAACTGAAGTAGAATGACCTTTTGTATAAGGATCTTTTGCATCAATTGCACCAGCTAGAGAAGTTGCAACTTCCCAAGTTCTTGATGCAGACAAGCTATGATCATCATGGAATTTTGATAATAATTCTTCTTCAAAGTTTATTCCTAACTGAGAATGACGTTTCGAAACAACTTCTGCATAAGATTTAAGAGCAACATCATCCCAGAAATTAAAATCAGCAGAACTAATTATTGCAGACATACCATCTTTATACCCTTTTGCCTGTGAAATATACATTGCTTGTTCTGCTAATATCAAAAGTTGCTCCTTATCCTTTGCACAATCAGGATATGTTGCAACACCAACTGACACTTTTATTGGTCCAATGTCATCAATAAAAGAACAAGATAGCGAATAAGTCAAAAACTCTGCTACATATTTTGCCTGTGAAGAATTTGTATTAGGAAGAACAATTGCAATTTCATCACCTCCATAACGACCAGCAATATCGCCTTCACGACAATTCTGACGAACTTTTTCGGCTACAACTTTAATCACTTCATCACCTTTGGCATGACCAAGTTCTCTATTTATTTTTGTAATATTATTAATATCCATCATAATAATGGATAAAGATTGTTTATTTATATCTGATCGTGTAATTTCATTAGTAACAATTTCCTGAAAACCTCTATGATTATACAGAAGTGTCAAGGCATCAGTATTAATAAACTCATCACTTTTTTCTAAAAGTTCAACATTGTGAATAGCAAGTGCTAAATAATTGGCAATCAACGAATATGATTTTGCGTTATTATTGGCTTTTGTATCTTCAATTATAAAAACTCCAATACATTTATTAACAGAAATTAATGGAATAATTATAGTTGAATAATCTTTATAATAAGGAATTTTTAAATAATCCTCTTTTTCGGTAAATTGCATTATTCTACTATTAAACACTTCTACAATCGGATTTTCTTCTTCCTTCAAAAAGACTTTAGTTGAATAATTATTACCTAATTTATCCTGCAATCTCAAATTTATACAATTTGATTTCTCTTTAAATAAACCGATTGCATAAAATCTGGAATCTGCTTCTTGAAAAATTAATGAACTAATTTTATTACAAAGCTCTGCAACATTTTCTTCTGTAGATAATGATATTAATAATTCGATTACACTTTTATAGTTTAAAAAAGAAGCTTTATCTTGATTAAAATTAATGTTTTGAGGATTTATAACTGTGCCAATAGAATTATTTGAAATCAATGCATTAACACGTGAGACCAGTTTACCCTTCTCTATCGGTGAAGTTACTGGGACATTCTGTGGATTTTCAAAACTATTACTTTTTATATTATTTGAGAGCTTTTCTTCGTTCACACTAAACACCTTTGAATATAATTAGTTAAAAACAATTAAGATTTCTAAATTGACCTTTTTTTATAATTAATTTAAAAAAAATTTACAATTCATTAACAAAAAAAATCTTTTCTTATACCCTATATTAATATATTAACATTATTTTAGGATATTTCTAGTATTTACTAAGAAAACTATAAAAATTGTAAACAAAATCTTTACAATCAATATAATTAAAATAATGACAATAGTGCGAAGCTTGATCTTTTTCGTTTATTTATTGGAATAGAAAAAGAAAAAGAATTTAATCCACTTTTATTTTTCTTTATTGAAAAATAGCCTTTATGAAAATCTATAATTTTTTTACAAAAATTCATTTTTATTCCATGTCCAACGGTCGAAAATCTAGAATTTTTAAAATATATACGGTTATATTCTTCTTCTGTTAAAAATCGTCCATTATATATTATAGAAATTTCAACTTCTTCTTTGTTATTTTTAGTAATTATATTTATCAAGCTATCTCTATCAGCATTCAAAATAGCAACTGAAAGAAGTATAAGAAAAACCTTTTCAAGTCCCTTTTTATCAGCTTGTATAGTTACTTGAGAATTCAATTGTAATGAAATTCTTAAACCTTTTTCAAGAATAGACGGAATAAAGTTACTACAATTTGCAATTATAGAATCTTCCAATTTAAAAGTTTCATAATTTAAAACTGTATCACCTTTTTCATATTTATATGTATTCAAAAGTGTATTAATCATATCAAATGTATAATTACAAGATTTTTTAATTTCATCAACTAATTCATTTTTATTTTCTTTTTCCAAAATCTCAAGCCCTCTAATTTGAGCTATTGTTGAAACTCTTAAATCATGGCTCAATGTATCTATAAAATAATCTCGTTCTTTTAACATTTTTTTATATAACAATATGTAATTTGCAATTAGAACTAAAAAAAATAAAAAAAACAATAAATCTTTTGCAATACTCATAAATCTGTCCCTATTTAGCTATATTTACATCTTAACTCACTAATCATGAATATAAATTAGCCAATAAGATAGATATTATATAGCCAAGTCGAGCAATTGTTTATGAATTTTCACATTATGTACTCTTAAATAATCTATGTTTTTAAGCATTAAAGGGTACGATATCGCCAGAGAAAGAGTATCCTTTAAATCATTCTCTTTTGATTGTGAAAGACCTAAAAAAGATTTTCTAGAAATTCCAACCATAAGAGGGTAATTTAATGAATAAAACTCCTCAATCCTATTTAAAATTTGAAAATTATCTTCCCTTGATTTTCCAAAACCTATTCCAACATCTAAGATAAGATTTTTCAAACCTTTTTCTAATGCAATCTGGGATTTTTTTAATAACTTCATATACACATCTTCTACAACATCATTATAAGAAATTATATTTCCTGCATCACCAGTCGAGTGTTGTATAACCAAAGAAGCACCATAATTTTTGACAACATCAGCTATCTTTAAATCAAAATCCATACCTGAAACATCATTAATGATCTGTACTCCATTATCTAAAGCAAACATAGCAACTTCAGAGCTTCTGGTATCAACACTTATTGGTATTTCTGGTAAATTTTTAAGCACATGTCTCAATCGTTCTATTTGAATTTTTGCATCAATCTGTTCCGCACCAGGTCTTGTAGATTCAGCTCCTATATCTATTACATCAGCTCCGTCCTCTATTAATTGAAACAACTGTTTTCTAGCATTATCTACTTCAAAATACATTCCACCATCAGAAAAAGAATCAGGGGTAATATTCAAAATACCCACCAATTTTGTTTTTCTTTCTTGTAAATCAAGCTGTGCAACAAGATTTTCTGCAAGAATTTTCATAGAAAATGGCTGTTGTTTAAGTCGTTCGCAAACTTTTTTTAACTGCGAATAACTACCACCTAATATCACATCTGTTTTTTCTATATTTGCTGTTAAAATATCTTTATGCACTCCACAATCTGCACCAAAAGAAAGAGCTGTCTGTTTAAGAATATTAGCCTGAGGTATTGTTAAATCAAAGATTTTAAAAGTTTTATAACGATATTTATCACTTGCTTTTGCTCGATAAGCAATATCAAAGCCAATTTTTTCTAATTCTGCTTCCACGTTAACATTAGTTAATTCTTTTAATACAAATTTTCTCATAATTAGATTGTAGCACAGTTGCCTAAGTTATAAAAATATGTCATAATAGTAGTACTTTATATAGGTGTTTATTTTGTTCCTACATTTTTATTAAAAGGGAGAGTAAGCTCTATAGTTTGCGAAGTATACCCACCGATACAAAATCGCCAGTGGGAAACGGATATTCTAAGGCACTCACCCACCTGCTAACACGGCAGGTAACAAAATCGCACTTATATAAAGTTTTTTTTGGGGGTAAATAACTTCCTTTTGTAACGATTTGTTACAAAACTCTTCAGAACTCTAAAGTTTAACAAAAATTATGCCGTTAAAATATTAGAGGTTAAATATGGATTTTTTCTTATCAATTATAAACTCTATAAAAATCGGCGATAAAATGCTAGAAAATGGCATTTTTAAAAACTATGATACAAATTTAAATTCAATTTGGGATAAAGCAGAAATTCGAAATTTACAGAAAGATATTTCAAAATTTGCTAATGAAGATGGCGATTCAGAATCATTATCTGAAACTGAATTTAATAATTATCAAAGAGATTTACTATCAAAAGCTAACAATGAGCAAGATAAAAACTCTATAGAAGATTTTTTTAATAATATTCAAGTTTTTAAAAAGTGTTATAGGATTTCATATAAAAATGTACTACAGTTAAATTCTTTTAAATCTCAAGATTTAGATGAAATTTTACGAGAGCTTGAATATTTTCAAATAACATCTTCTGATGATGATGAAAATCTTCAAATATCAAGCTATAAAGACGGTATAAATTATAACTATACTTTTGATAAACAAGGTTTAGTTGAATATTCAACTAGAGAAAATGATGAATTTGCACAAGAACCTTTTTCTAAGGAATTTATAAAACAATATACTGAAAACTATAGTAATAACTATAAACAAGAAATTACTTTCAGAAGATTTGACCCAAAAGATTCGAGTAAATATGATATTGTAGAAATGCAAACCGAACACAATGGAGTAACAACTAAAGTTATAAAACAAGACAATGGATATTTAAAGATAGAAGAAATTAATTCAAATGGTGAAATTAGAGATTTACAAAATGCTACATACAATAAAGAAACTAAAACTTTTGTTTTAACTAAAATTTCAGCATCTCCAGAAGGTGTAAAAAGTGAATTTAAACAAGAAATAAGTGATACAGCGCAAAGTCTGACATATCGTATAATTGACTCTGATGGTAATATATTATTAGATAAAAGCTCCTCTTTAATTAAAATTAAAAATACACCTGAAACCTATTCATATAAAGTTAATGAGTTTAATACAACTCAAAATTTTGAGTTGTCAATATTAGGTAATTCTATAAAAATAAAAAATAGTGATAACGGTCAAGAACATACAATTGAGCTTGCAGATTATCTCGAAAACGACAATAATATGGAATTCTTTATGAATATTCTTAAAAAAGTTCCTGCGAATCAATTATTCTTAATGACTTCAGAAAAATTAAATAAATTAATAAAAGATGATTATTTGTATGATGGTGGATGTAAGGCTAATAATGATAAGTTTGATATTGAAATTGGAAAATATGATAATGAATTAAGTTATTTCAATGTATTTATGCATGAATATGGACATTTTATAGATAACGTATCAGATAATATTAGTTCAAATTCTGAATTAAAAACAATTTATAAAGCTGAATTTGAAAACTTTACAAATAATGTAACCTCAGAGGATAAAAATATTCTTTCACATATAGCTAATGATTTTGTTTATAAGGATGGTGAACCTTTAAAAGAATGTGTTGCTGAGGCCAACGCCATACTAACTGCAGGAATAGAAACAGGACCAAATCAGGTTAGATTATATTATTTTCAAAAATACTTCCCAAGAACAATTTGCAAAATTGAAGAATTAATTTTTAATGCAACAAAGTTTAATTAAACTTACTTTTGGGAATTGTTAATATCAGCTTACAATTTGCGCTGAAAAAGTTTGTTAATATATTATTTACCCCTACAACAACACTTGTGTACCTAATACAAATCTATGTGAATCCTTTGTATTATCATTTTGGCAGAACACATAATTCAGCATCAATCTTAACGCTTGCCCCTTTATAAAATAATTTATTCCTGCAACGTATTCTTTTCTTTTATTCCCAGATATATCCTTGTTAGGGTCAAATTCGTCATATCGAATTAAAGCTTGTAATTTAGGGGTTATTCTATACGCTAAAGTCGAATAAAAACCGCTCGCCTTTTTATCAACAACATATCCTATTGGACCATTATACCCATTTGCATCTGCCCACTCAAAATTAAGTAGCCATTTTTTATATTCATATCCAATATAAGCACCTGTAACTGTATAATCACAATTACGGTCTCCTGTTTGCAATCCTCCTCCAAGCTTAAGCTTACCGTATCTACCATCAGTCTTAGCTAGAGGTTTAAAATTCACCCATCCAACAAACTCTGTACCTGGGAAAAAATTTTGAAAATATGTATCTGAACTATATATACCTAAATCATAGTCTACAAAAGAATAATCACCACTTACTCTCGCACCTAATTTTCTAACAGTACCAAAATTCCTTGAAATTTGTGAACGAGTTATAAAAGGTAAAACATAAGGACTATAACCTCCTTCCATACCTACTGGAGGACGAGTATTTCCTAACCAAAATCTATGATGTGGAACTTTATTTGTTGCAACATACATATCTGCGAATAAATTTTGTGCAAAATTTCTACTTGATAATGGAGAAACATTCAACATTATCCTAAAATCACCGTTATTATTTTTAAGTTTTCCATCTAAACCTGCATTGATAACATCAAAAGCATAATCAGCATTTTCATATCCACTTTCTGAAAAATTAAAATTTGTATGTGCGCCATAAGCACCCCATAAATGCAAACTTTCCCAAGCTGATTGCTCCTTAAAATTTTTAGTTAAAATATCCTTAAAAAGAAATGATGGAGTATCTATTTGTTCTATTTCTAAATGATAAATATCTGATAATTTTTCTTTAAAAGTTTTTTCTGACGTATTCTTCTCTGCATCAAGAACAGATACTGCAAATGGAGTTTCTACTGTTTCTAAAAAAACTTCTTCTTGTGCATTACAAGAAATTATTGAAAATATAAAAGCTATTATTATAGGTAAAATCTTTTTCATAATTATAATCAATATTTAATAAAAATAAGCAACTCTCCTACAGAATAATAGCACTTGAACTATTTTTTTCAAGTATCTATTTCCTATAAACAATTAAAAAAAGTTAAGAGCTTTTCAAATAAAACTCTTAACCTTTTCTTAAAGTTTAGTTTGTCTTTAAATTACTATTCACAAGGTAAAATTATAACATTTCCTTTTGTATAGCCATCTCCAAGTAACTCATAAAACTCACTTTTTGCATCTGTATTAAATATTACATTGTCATCTATATTATCAGCAAACCCTTTCTTTATCACTTCTGGCAAGTTCTTATAAGAGTCCTTAGAGGCAACTTTTCTTACAGTCTTGAGATAAGACTCACATTCACCCACATCTGAATAATCTACATTCAAATCCTTATACACAAAAACCTTTAACTCATCTCCATTACCATTTTTCAACCTGCCATTATTACTTAACCTAACTAACTCAGGTATAATTTCCTTATCCCAATAAGCTTCGATTACTTTTAAATATTGTTTATCAGTCAAATTATTAATAACAGCCTTGTTTTCCCAAAGCTCTTTCTGATACTTTGTCCTTATACTATTTTTATATATATTAGCAATAGTATCAATAATTTCTGGATTTATAATATAGATAAACGCATTACTTAGTGCTGTTTTTTCATTTTTATCGCTTAGTAAATATTCTTTTTCGCCTGCACTATTCACGCTATATATATACCCATCACGTTTTTCAATATCCTCAGCATTTGGCTTATACAAAAATTCTTGTATTTCATTATTCTCATTTGCTTTTATTAATCCACCATAACATCTTGGATCTGGCACTCCTACAATCATCATACCAGCATTTTCAGTAGCAAGATATGCATCTAAAACTTTTGTCATATCTATATCAATAATATTATCAGAAGGAACTATCAATAAAGATTTATCTTTAGGTAAAATTGATTTTCCCTCTTTTATTAAATCCACTCCATCTAAATCGTTTAACAATTTATACCCTAAAGTAGTAACAACGCAACCTACAGCGCTCGTTGCTTCGTCTTGTATAACAAAATCAACATCATCAGTAGATTCTGGTAATAAACCTGCCTGAAATAAATTTAATAAACTAAGGTGCATTAAATCCATACCATTAAAAGGAGTTGATGTTGAAGGTTTGTTATCTTCTCTACCATAGCTTATACCTTCTAAACGAGAACCTAAGCCTCCAGCTAAAACGCAAGCATGAAATTTTTCTTTATAAGAGTTTAATGTTTTTTCTATTGAATTAAAAAATTCTGGATTTTTAATTAATTTATAAAACCGTTGTACAGATTTAACAGTTTTTTCTGATTTATAACAAGCATTAATAGTTGCTGTTGCCTTATTGCCTTTAAAAGCCACCCCTTCTTTTAACTTATCGAGTTTTGTATGAACTACATCTAGACCATCAATGTGCAATTCACTTTCTGGATGCATTTCAATTATAAAATTTTTACCATTTTTCCAAGCTACTTCTAGGGTTGCAATAAAACCAGTCTTACCAATAACAAAACCTGGCTTTATATAATCATATTTTTCGCTATCAATATCTATTTTAATAACTTCATTTCGTTCAGGATTGTTAATCACATATTTATTAATACCACCCTCAATTGTAGAATGAACCCTCATATCAGCACCCTTTTCTACTAATTTAGGATCAAATTTCGCTCTACTATTGTTTAAAATTTTCTGATAATTAGCAAGATCTCTTACTATAAAACTTTCAATAGAACCTTTTGATTTAAACTCAACAGTATCATTTGCGATTGGTTTATTGACATAGTTATTAGACACCTTTTTTGTAGTATCAAAAATCCTAAAATTACCGACACTATTACTGCTAATTTTTGAAATAATCATATCACCACTCCCTAATTTATCACACACAACAACCCATATATATCATAATATATCAATCATTGTTTATATTCAACAAAATTGTAATAAATTTAATAATACTTTTTATATAAAAGCTCTAAATCTGGCTCTGTTAAATATTGTAGCGTTGGTAAGTCATAAGGATACATAATACTTTTACTATTGCTTGAATGACCCAGTCCTAAACCATGACCAATTTCATGCAACATAACTCCATAAATGTTATTAATTTTACGATAATTATTATTACTATCCTTATGCATAAGAGCAATATCTAAATCACCTTTGTAATACTGCCCTCCACGAGTTTGTATTCGAGCGCATCCAACAGCATTTTCATTATTACAAATTACAACATTTTTAACAAAATGAACAACTATTTCTGCATCAGAAGGACTTTTTAAAAACTTAAAACGTATCAATCTATTAGATTTATTTTCCCAAGCTAAAAAAGCTTTTTGCATAAGCTTAGAATATTGTCCATATTCTGGAATATAAACAGCTATTGGTTGTGAAACCCAGCGTGGTCTTTCAGCTGAATATATAATTATCGTTGTAAAAAAAAATAAAACAAATGATAATAAAAATATTCTTTTTATAAATATATTAAAATCTAGCATAAATGCATTCCATATTTTTTAAATAGTCTTCTGGATTAAAACACTGTTCTAACTCATCTTCAGTAAATAAATTTTCAGAAACCAAACCTTTTCTAAAATCTCCACCGTTCAAAGCCTCTAGAGCATGTTTTTGCACTATTCGGTACGCATCTTCTCTTGTATAACCTTTTTCTATAAGTTTTAATAAAACCTTCTGTGAAAATACAATGCCACCATATAAATTAGTATTCTTTAGCATATTTTCTTCGTGAACCACAAGATTTTTCACCACATTTTTAAACCTTGAAACCATAAAATCCACTAATATTAAAGAATCTGGAAATATAATTCTCTCAGCAGAGCTATGCGAAATATCTCTCTCGTGCCAAAGATTAATATTTTCATAAGCTACTTGCATATTTCCACGAACAACTCTTGCTAGACCACATAAATTCTCTGATAAAATAGGATTTTTCTTATGTGGCATCGCTGAAGAACCTTTCTGCTCTCTTGCAAAGCCTTCTTCTACTTCTCTTACCTCTGTCTTTTGCAAATGTCTAATTTCAGTCGCAAATTGTTCAATCAAGCTTGCAAGCATAGCCAATGCAGACATAAACTTTGCATGTCTATCTCTTGATATTATTTGAGTAGAAATCTTTGCAGGCTTTAAACCTAATTCAGCACAAGCTAAGTCCTCAACATCAACAGGTAAATTTGAATAAGTACCAACAGGTCCAGAAACTTGCCCAACTGATATTTCGTTCAAAGCAAATTCAAAAGAAGCTTTTGCCCTATTCAATGCATCTAGCCAATTTAACAACTTAAATCCAAATGTTATAATTTCTGCATGAATACCATGTGAACGACCGATACAAATAGTATCCTTATATTCGAAAGCTTTTTCTCTTAAAATAGCTATTAAATCGTCCAATTCTCTTAAAATTATTTTTGAAGAATCCTTGATCTGCAACGCAAAAGCTGTATCTATCACATCAGAACTTGTTAAACCAACATGAATATATTTTGCCAAATCTTCACCAACAGACTCATTTATATTAGTTAAAAAAGCAATCACATCGTGCTTTACTTCTCTTTCTATTTCATCTATTCGTTCAAGAGTAAAACACGCTTTTTCCTTTATCTTCCTTACAGCCTCCATAGGAAATAAACCCAATCTTGCATAAGCTTGTGTTACTGCAATTTCAACTTTTAGGTAATATCTAAATTTCTCTTCTAAATCCCAAATATTTTTAATTTCTTCTCGTGAATATCTATCAATCATACAATCTATTCTATCATAAAATCTAAAACTTTAATATTTAAGTAATTTGATTTATAATAATTCTATGAACAAAAAAGTTATATCTACAAATAGAAAAGCTTTTCACGACTATCATATTTTTGACAAATATATAGCAGGGATTGTTTTAACAGGAACAGAGATAAAATCTATACGAAAAGGAATGTTAAACCTTAAAGATAGCTATGCAAAAATTGATGATGGAGAAGTCTTTATATATAGCATGCACATCTCACCTTATGAACAAGGTAATAGATATAACCATGCTCCAGAGCGAGTTCGTAAACTTTTGTTAAATAAACAAGAAATTCGTAAAATGTCTGATAAAATAAAAAAAGAAGGGTATACAATTATTCCTTTGGAATTGTTTTTAACAAAAGGTTTTGCTAAAATAGAAATAGGTTTAGCAAAAGGTAAAAAGCTTTATGATAAGCGTGATACAATTGCAAAAAAAACAGTAGATAGGGATATAGCACGTCAACTTAGAAGGGGTTAGTAATGTACAATAGAGAATCTATTTTAAAAAGCTTAAATACAGAAAATTACTACATCGACAAACACTCTCTTGATTTATTCTTGAATGATTGGAAAATAGATTCTATCTATGAAGATGAAACAGGTCTAGAATTTTATGATGATTTATCATTAGACAAAATTAAGCGAGGAATTTCTTTAAAAGCTCAAGGCTATAGTGATGAACAAATAATATCCAAACTACAAAGAATGGAAGCTAAAGTTGAAAAACAAAAAAAAGATGAGCCTATTCAGCCAATTTTAGTAAAAGATTACATTGAGCCTAATAAAATTTCTGAAGCAATAGAAACATCTAATGAAATCATAACAACTGATTTAACTCCAACTATAAAAAACGATATAGAAACTACAGAAAATGAATTAGTACAGCAAAAAAGTTTTACGTTAGATGTAACTTCACAAACACTACAAATGCTTGCTGAAGCTGTTGCCAAAAAAATTAGCGATGATATCACTAATTCTGACATGGCAACTCGTTTGATTGAAGCTGGCGGCTATAAGCGTGATAATGAAATCTTGGCTAAACAAGTGCAAGAATTATTAGAACACAATAAAGAATTATCAGCTCGAATTGAGCAACTAGAAAGCCATCCTTCAAGAAGTTTTTGGAGCAGATTTTGGAATCAAAAATAATAGTAAGATTTCATTAGTAAACATGAACAATCTTTTATCTAATTATAAACTTTTTTTATCACAATTTGATGCTAAATTAGAGTGCTTCTTTAATAAATACTCTGAGTATATATACTGTAAAAAAGGTTGTTGTTACTGTTGTCAAGAAGGTGATTATCCTATTTCAGAATTAGAACTTCAGTATTTAATGCAAGGATATATAAATCTGGACAATTCAAAAAAATTATCTATTCAAGAAAACATTACTAATATCAAAAAAGGTAAGAAATGTCCTTTTTTATTAAACAATGAATGTTCTATATACGATTATCGTCCAATAATATGCAGAGTTCATGGCCTAGCTTATTTACTTGAGAATAATACTGTTAAAATACCATATTGTGTAAATAATAAGCTTAATTTTCACAAACTCTATAAAAATAAAGAATTTTACGGTGAACCTATTAATACAAACCTAGATACAAGTGCCGTTTTAAAAGATTTTAACTATGGCGAAATCAGAAATCTTTATGATTGGCTAATAAAATAATTTAATTTTCTTATAGTATATTTTCACAAATATTAGTTTGTGGTGTAAAATCATAATCTTTATTTAATTCACTATTAATCAAATTTGAGCGTTTTTTACGATATAACATATCTATAAAAGCTTCTAGTCTGGTTATAAAACCTGCCTCTCCTGTATGTTCATCTATAGTTAAAGATAGCAATGGTTTACTTGCTTCTTTAGATTTTCTCATAATACGTTCTATCATTAACGAATCAGGTCCACAACCAAACGCATTCAATGTTATAATACCATCAATCTTATTATCTTTTAAATAATGACCAGCAGTCCCCGACACTTCATATTCATTCGCCCAATAAAGTTTTTGACCAAGAGATGCTATACCTTCTTCCATTTGTTCATTAGTGAGTTGCAAAGAAGTATAGACTCTCACATTAAGCTTATCTAGCTTATCAAAGATTTTCATACTTGCACGTTCATCATAAATATTATACCCATGAGAAATTAATGCTACATTTATAGGCTTTACCTCATCAGATGAGTTAATCATAATCTTACCTTCAATAGCCATCTTTAAAGCTTTTTTATAACTTACACCTGAACGCACCATCATTAAAAAGTTATTATATACTTTCCAACCTTGTTTTGACGCAGACTTAATCAACACTTTATCATCAATACCAAATGGTGCAACTGCTTCAGCTAAAAATTCATATAAGCCTTGTTTTTTAGCTGATTTATCAAGAGTAGCTTCTATCAGATTAAAATCTTCTTTTACAACATTCCTTACTAAATCTGGTAATCCTCTAATTTTAGAACAATTGTATATTTTAGGTGCAATTGATTGTAGCGAAGGTACAAATATATTTTTTACTTTTTTCTTATGAATAAGATTTAAAACGTGTCCTAAATAGATTTTAATAGGTAAACAAGTCTCAGTAACAACAAGAGCTGAGCCCTCAGATATTGTTTGTTTTGTTGTAAAATCTGATAGCACAATTTTAAAACCTAAAGCTGTAAAAAAGCCGTGCAAAAAAGGATAATGACCATAATATAGCATTCCTCTAGGTATACCTATAATCAAATCCTTATTATTTTCATTTACCATCAATTATTCCCTTCAATTATTGCTATTATATCGAGCTTGCACATTATCATGATTGTAGCGTGAAAAAAATTTTTTGTCATCGTTGATTGTATATTTTACTAATTATTGATATAATCAAAAAATGAAAATTTTAGGTATTGATCCAGGCATGGCAATTGTCGGCTATAGCTTAGTAGAAATAGAAAATAATAAAATTAACCTTATAACATCAGGTTCAATTCAAACAGACAAAAAACTTGATGACTCTAAACGATTATTAGAAATTTTTAATGATTTGTCAATCATTGTTGAGAAATACAAACCTGATTGTGCTTCAGTGGAACAATTATTTTTCTTTAAAAACCAAAAAACCATCATTCCTGTTGCAGAAGCTAGAGGAGTTATATTAACAGTACTCAGTAAATATAATATCCCAACATTCAGTTATACACCAATGGAAGTTAAACAAGTTTTAACAGGATATGGAAGAGCTGATAAAAAAGAAGTTGAACAGATGGTAAAACTAACTTTAGAAACAGATAAACTACCAAAGCTTGATGACACTATTGATGCTATTGCTATTGCAATATGCCATAGCAGAAATATTGGTTAAACCTATTTTTTGTTTGCATACCTTAGCAAAGTCTGAACTTTTGTCTGCATCATCTCTTCTACAATTAACCATTTACCATTAGGTTGTTTTTTAACAATCATATAAGTTTTAAGTTTATAATCTTCACCAGATGGCTGTCTTAAAGATGATACTTTATACCCATTTTCAACAGGAACTACTGATATATTTGTATAAGAGTTTTTATAGTGTCTAAGCTTCGCACCAGCTTGACCTAATTTCATCTGTTTTATATAAGTATCAGTATCAGTTTCCACATCTACTAAAGTTCCATCAGGTTTAATAACTTGACGTATAATTCTAGCTGTTGGTGAATACATATCCACAATAGTAGGGCTATAATTATTTGCTCCATTAACATAACTATCAAAGAAATTAAGAGCTTCTTGCTTATCATCTGCGAATACGAATGACGATAAGCTTATTAATGTTATTAATGTTAGTATATATTTTTTCATTTTATATATGTTCTCCATTTATTATACATTCGGTAAATCACCATTAACTACAGCTATTTCTTTACTATCTAAACCAAAAATCTTATGCAAAGCTTCAACTGCGTCATTAGCTCTTGATTGTTCCACAAGACAGCTAATTTTAATTTCGCTAGTTGAAATCATTTTAATATTGATATCAAGATTAGCTAATGTCCTAAACATTTTCGCAGCAATACCAGGTCTGTCAATCATGCCAGCTCCTACTATAGAAATTTTTGCAATAGAACAATCTTCGTATATATTACTATATTGTAAAGTATCCCTTAATTTTTCAAGAATTGCTTTGGTTTTAATCCAATCACCCTTGCTAATTGTAAAAGCGATATCATTTGTGTTTAACGCTTTTCTAGCGTATGACTGAATAATCATATCAACAGAAATGTTCTCACTTGCAAGTCCATCAAATAACATTGCTGCCGTACCTGGATTATCCTGAACATCACAAACCACAATTCTCATTTGTGATAAATCACAAGCAACACCAGTAACAGGTCTATGTAATTCCATTTTTTCTACTCCTAATATTAAAGTTCCTAAATCATCAGTCTTAAACGAGCTACGAACTCGAAGTGCTGTTTGATGTTGTTTTGCTGTTTCAACAGCTCTTGGATGAAGAACATTAGCTCCTACCCTAGCTAATTCAAGCATTTCTTCATAAGATATTTGCTCTAGCTTAGTTGCACAAGGTACAATGCGAGGATCAGTTGTATAAACACCATCTACATCTGTATATATATCACAACGCTTTGCGTTCAACGCTCCAGCTAGAGCAACTGCAGATGTATCAGAACCACCCCTACCTAATGTTGTAATCTCAGAATCTTCAGTTACACCTTGAAAACCTGCTATAACTACAACCTTACCACTATTTAAGTGTTCATTAATTTTATCTGTTTTTATTTCAATTATTCTTGCATTAGAATGTATATTTTCTGTAATTATACCAACTTGCATAGCATTCATACTTATAGCATCACATCCTTGAGCTTGTAATGCCATAGCTAAAAGAGCAATAGATACTCCCTCTCCTGTTGAGAGCAACATGTCCATTTCTCTTAAAGACGGATTTGGAGAAATCTCTTTTGCTAATTTTGTTAAAACATCTGTTGTATGTCCCATAGCAGAAACTACTACTACAACATTATTCCCTAAATCTTTCTCTCTAATAACGGCTCTTGCTACATTCTTAATTTTATCAGTATCGGCAACAGAAGTGCCTCCAAATTTTTGAACTATTATATCTTTCATCTTATTAATACCTAAACTAACAAAAATATTATATATTCAAATAGCTATTAATACAAGAATAATGAGCCTGAAAGTTAAAAATTCTTTAAATTTAATAAAAAGCTGAGTTCAATGTAAAGTTATGTAAATTATTTATGTAAAAAAAGGCAATTTTTTTATTTATATAAACTTTATATATACATACGAGGTAAATATAGACATATTATAAATAAGAAAGGAGCAACTATGTCTGGAGAATTTGGAGCTATAAGTGGCTATAGCAATAATAACATATCTTGGTTTAAAGTAAAAGAAACTAATGATAAACCAAAAGAAGCACAACAAGCAGGCGCATATATGGCTTGTAATGACATAGGTAACTACTTGAATGGTAATAAAGCTTATTCATAAGTAATTACTCTTAACGATTTATAACAAACTAAAGAAGATAAGTATTCGTAAAAATATACTTCTAACTTCTAAATATAGTTTGTTCTCTATCTGGACCGACTGAAATTATACCAACAGGCGCACCAATTAAGTCCTCAATGCGTGCAATATATTTTTTAGCATTTTGAGGTAAGTCGTTATAGTTTCTAATGCCTGTTAAATCGGTTTTCCAACCTTCAAGAGTTTCATATATTGGCTCTAAATATTTATGTATAAATACATCAGTTGGATATGATGTGTAAACTTTGTCATTTCTACAATCTTTATAAGCTATACAAACTTTAATTTCATCAAAGCTATCAAACACATCTATTTTAGTAAGTGCAACATTTGTTATACCACCTACTAACACTGCATATTTCATAATTACTGCATCAAACCAACCACATCGTCTTGGTCGGCCAGTTGTTACTCCAAACTCATGTCCTATTTCTTGAATTTTCTTACCAACTTCATCTATTAATTCTGTTACAAAAGGACCTTCTCCAACACGCGTTACATAAGCTTTTGAAACGCCAACAACTTCTTCTATCATTGTTGGACCATAGCCACTACCTATCGAAGCGCCTCCTCCTATTGGATTTGAACTTGTAACAAAAGGGTATGTTCCATAGTCAATATCAAGCATCACTCCTTGTGCGCCTTCAAAAAGGATTGACTTATCTTTAAATCGATTAAGTAAATCCTGCCATTCAAAACAAACATAAGGTTTAAATAATTCAGCATATTTTTCACATAAAGATAAAATACAATCTTTTGTATAAGCTTCTAGATTATATACCTTCTCTAATGTTTTATTCTTTATTGGTAATATCATGTCAATCTTCTCATTTAAAGCATCCAAAGAATAAAGATCTTGAACCTTAAATGCTATTCTTGCCATTTTATCTGTATATGTTGGTCCAATACCACGCTTTGTTGTTCCTATTTTTCCCTTTCCAGAATTAGCCTCAGACCATCCATCAATTTCTATATGATAAGGCATTGTAATCGTTGCTAAAGGAGAGATTTTTAAATTTTCAAAACTAACTCCCTGTTGTTTTAATTCATTAACTTCAATTTCAAAAGACTCAGGGTGAATGACTGTTCCAGGACCAATTAAACAAATTGCTTTATTATATAAAATACCTGAAGGTATCAAGTGGAATTTATATGTGTTACCATTTGCCACAACTGTATGTCCTGCATTACATCCACCTTGATATCTAATAATTAAATCAGCATTTTCTGCCAATAAATCTGTTATCTTAGCTTTACCTTCATCGCCCCATTGAGCACCTATTACCACAGTATTTTTCATTATCACTCCTTAAAACATTAAAGTCGGATACAATCCGACTTTTGTATACTTTTATTGTGCTTTGTTTGCCTTTTGTTTCGCTTGAACATCTAGCATTGAATTGTGCGCCATCATGTACACTGAACAAATCTTATAATTCTTTAAGTACCAAGCACAATTTTCTTGCATACAAACAATTTCAACTTGTGAACCCACACTCATTAGTGGGCATAATGGTATTGTTTTTTCTTGAGGTGCCATAATCTATTATCTCCTATATTTTATCAGCCATTTTTATTAAATTACAATTTTCACTACGCTTTCTTTCCTCATCTTTATATATTTTACAACGATTTATAATTTCGTCAAAATCTATAAGATGAGCATTGAAATCTGGCCCATCTACACAAGCAAATTTTGTTTCTCCTCCAACAGTAACCCTACAAGCACCACACATACCTGTACCGTCTACCATAATCGGATTCATACTAGCTTCTGTATAAATATTTTTATCTCTTGTTAAATCTGCAACAGCTCGCATCATAGGCATTGGACCTACAGCTATCGCATAATCTACTTTTTCCGATTTAATAATTCTATCTAAAACTTGAGTTACAAAACCTTTTTCTCCAAGCGTTCCATCATCCGTAGTTATAAACAATTCTGAACAAGCTTCTTTCATTTTGTCATGCCAGAAAATAAGTTCCTTAGTTCTAGCACCCATCACCATATAAACTTTATTCCCGGCTTCTTTAAATGCTTTTGCTATTAAATAACAAGGTGCAGCACCATAACCTCCTGCTAAGCAAACAACTGTTCCATATTTCTTTATATGAGTTGGCTGTCCAAGGGGTCCTACTAAATCTACTAACTCATCTCCAACATTTAATTCTGCTAATTTTTTTGTTGAATATCCTACTGCCATAAAAACAATAGTTAACGCTCCAGTAACTTTATTCACATCTGCAATAGTTAACGGTACTCTTTCTCCATTTTCTTCAGCTCTGAAAATAATAAATTGACCAGCTTGCGCATTCCTTACAACGTAAGGTGCTTCAACTACTAATTCATATTGATTTGGACATAATTCTTTTTTTGATAATATTTTATAACCCATTTGCCCTCAACGCCTTCTTTTTTATAATAGCATAATTACATTAAATTGTATATATTTTTTATTATTTGTAAAAATTTACTAACCTTTTAAAAATGACTCTATAAATCCATCCAAATCACCATTCATTACAGACTCAACATTTCCAACCTCAAAACCTGTTCTATGATCCTTAACCATTTTATAAGGATGGAATACATAAGAACGGATTTGTGAGCCAAAATTAATATCAAAATTTTCACCTTTAAGTTCAGCTAATTTTTTTTCATGTTCTCTCTGACGAATTTCAAGTAATTTTGATGCCAACATTTGCATTGCATTTTCCTTATTTTGTAGCTGAGAGCGTTCCTGCTGGCACTTAACAACAATTCCTGTTGGCTTATGTAAAATCCTTACAGCTGTCTCAACTTTATTTACATTCTGACCTCCAGCTCCTCCAGAACGCATTGTTTCGACTTCCAAATCCTCTGGTGGTATTACAATTGTTTTCTCATAATCAGCAATTATCGGAGAAACCTCACAAGAAGCAAAGCTTGTTTGTCTTTTTCCATTAGCGTTAAATGGTGATATCCTAACCAATCTATGTACACCTTTTTCAGCTTTAGCATAGCCATACGCAAACTTACCTATAATTTTTATTGTTGCAGACTTTATTCCTGCTTCTTCACCATCAGATTTATCAACTAATTCTATTTTCCAGCCTCTAGATTCAGCCCAACGCATATACATTCTTAACAACATGTTTGCCCAATCTTGCGCATCTGTACCACCAGCGCCTGCGTTAATTGACAAAAAGGCATCAGCTTCATCATATTCTTCTGAAAGCATCTGTTGAACATCATACTTATCAAGCTGTTTTTCTAATTCTAATAAAGCTTCTTCGCTCTCTTGGATAAGTTCTTCATCTCCGATTTCTTGAGCTGTTTGTACATCTTCTAAAATATTTTTCCAACACTCAAATAAGGATATTTTATCCTTAATCTCACGAGTCTGTTGCCCTAGTTCTGTAGCTAATTTTTGATCAGCCCAAACTGACGGATCTTGAAGCTTTGCTTCTAATTCTCTTAATTCAGAAGATAAAGCTTCACAATCTACAGTATTTTTTTCTACACGTTGTCTAAGCTCATCTAAATTCATCTTCCGACCAACTCCAAAATCTGCTTATGAATTTCTTCTATTGATTGAGTTGAATCAACAACTTTCACTCTTTCAGGCTCTTGTTTTGCGATTTCTAAAAAACCTTTTCTAACTTTTTGAAAAAACTCAATACCTGCTGATTCCATTCTATCTTTCTCTGCTCCAACTCGTTTTTGTGAAGTCTCTACATCCACATCTAAAACAATAGTTAAATCGGGTTTTAAACCACCTGTAGCAATCTTATTCAACTCTCGTATTCGTTCTAAATCCAACCCACGCCCATAACCTTGATAAGCAACTGTTGAATCCGTATGCCTATCACAAAGAACAACCACTCCCTCTTTTAAAGCAGGCTTAATAATACAATCAACATGTTGAGCTCTATCAGCTAGAAATAAAAATGATTCACAAGTAGGTGAGACTTCGCCATCATAGTTTAATAAAATTTCTCTAAGTCTAAGACCTAAGCCTTTTGAGCCCGGCTCTCGAGTTAATAAAGTCTTATAGCCTTTATTTCTTAAATATTCATCAAGGAGTTTGATTTGTGTTGTTTTACCACAACCATCTCCGCCTTCAAATGTAATAAATAAACCGTTTGTCATTATTATAAATCCTTTTTTTAATCATACCACAAGAAATGAGTAATAAATATTTATAAATCAATTTCTTGATCAAGTGTAAAATAATCAATAAATTCTACAATAGATGAGATCTCTTCGTACATTTTAAAATATTGTTTTCCATCATCTATTGGTCTTATTAAAGAACACAATGAAAACAAATCTTTTGAAGTATGCAATGCTATCAATATAGTATTTCCATAAAAAGCACATCGTACACCTCTAGATTTAAAAGCTGTTTTTAAAACCATAAGTTTCTGCATAAAAATAGGAGTAATTAAACATCTTGTCTCGGCTTCATTATTTGTAAAAACATCAAAATTTTTCTCAGCTTCAGCAATATCTAAAACGGTACGTTTTAAATTATGCACAGGAGAGTTTTTGAAAAGACTAGCAGGGGTAATAACCGTATGACTTCTAAATTCTTTGTTCACGTCTAACATTATAACAACACCCTTAAAAACAGTCCTTCTACTCTTACCTGAACCCACCCAAAATTCACTTTCAACAATTTCCATATTCTTGCCTTTATGAGAACCAACAAAACCTTCGTAATAAAAAGAACCCGAAAATCTTGGAATAATTCCTGATTCAGGAAAAATTTTATTGCATTTATCAGAATCAGGAACTGACCATTTTAAATCCTCAAAACACGAACAAACTATTGGCATTATATTATTTTTAACTTTGATTTCAAAATTTTTTTTAATTATAAGACTAATACATAGAGACAAAATAAATAATACGTAACACAATACCGCAACTGGCATCTTTATAAATTCATTTAATTCAAATTTTGCACATAAACTCGCTAACAAAATAGCAATTGCAATTAGAAGCGGTGGCAATATTATTGCAAGTAATAATTTATTTTTTCTTTCCTTCTCAAAAGCTCTAACTGCTGGAACTATATTTTGTTGATAGTTTGTATAAAATGCGTTACGCATTTCTGTGTAAAAATTATTTTCTATCATTTTTCACCCACCTCTTATTTGTATACTATATTTGCAATAATTACTGCTCATTATTTTATGTGGTTAATAAATATTTCCATATACCCAGTATGAACGAAGAACTTTTTTTACATAATTTTTTGTTTCAGGATATGGTATTTGCTCTACAAATTCATCAGTGTCATTATAAACAAGTTTTGAAAACCAAGCGTTTACAGAACCTATCCCACCATTATACGCTGATATGGCATACAAATCTTTATTACCTAAAGATTTCTTTAAATTTGCAAAATATGTACAACCAGCTTGTATATTTGAATCTGCGTTAAATATATCACCATTAAATCCATAATTTTTTTGGATTTCAGAATAAGTAACTGGCATTAATTGCATTAGACCAGAAGCACCAACTGCACTTTTTGCATAAGTATTAAAATGACTTTCTTCTTTTATAATAGACTGTATAATTATTGGATTAGAATTTCCTTTATATTTTTCTACCAAATCAATATGATGAAGAGGATAAACTAATCTCCATCTTAAATCATCAAAAGCAGGCTTAACATCTAAACTATCCATAGCATTTCGCGCCAAAATTGCTGAAATCGTAAAACTTCCTTTCTGATACGCAATCCAACTTTGAATAAATCTATCTTTTTTGCATAGCTCTTCTACCAAATCATAATCCTTTAAAAGAGCTAATCTTATTACAAGATTATTATCCATTGATTTTTTATAAGGGAAAATAACAGGCTTATGTGTTATATTCAAAAAAGAAAAAGCTCCATCATCTTTATATAAGTTATAATTAGCTCTAAAAGCATAATAAGAATCTGGATATTTAGCTATAGTTTGTTTGTAATAATTATTAGCACTATCATAATGTTTTAATTTATAAGCAATTCTTCCCATATAATAAGTTACAGCAGGAGATGATTTTACATTTGGGAATTTTTTTAAATGCAAAAAGCCTAATCTTTGTGCATCATAGTATTTTTTTTGTAAGTATTTAGTAATAAACAAATTATAAAGAGACTCTGCTGAGAACTGACCATTTGGATACTTTTCATAAAGAGTTCTAAAACAAGCTTCTTTGTAGTTTGTTCCTATTACTTCATTACAATTAAGATACGAAATGTAATCAGCTCCATTTGACGTATAGCCAGCATTAATTAATGATAAAATACCTTCTTTCCTTGTCGGATATGTTAAAATATAATTATCTATAACCTCATATAATTCTTTTTCATCAACGGAATTCGCATGGTCCTTTAATCCATAATTAGTGTAATATTTCACCTTATCAAAGTTTTTTAACTTAAACTCTGTTTTAACAAAATCAGTCCAACTTTCAGCTAAAGTTGTCCTATTTAAAAATTCTTTTGATTTTTCATATTCTCCATGGGCATAATAAGCTTTCGCAATTAACAAATTATCATAATTATTCAACGGTAGACCTAATTTAATTATTTCATCAATTGATTTAATAGCAAATCTACCATCTGGAGCTTTTTGAACATAAGTCTTAAATCTCACTAATGTTCTATTTTTAGCTTTTACCAGTTTTGATTCTTTAGTCGGTAATTTATCAATTTCAATTAAACCAAGATAATATTCTGAAGCAATAGCATAATCACTTGTAGGATGCTTTTTTATTATATTCTTAAAGTGCTTTTGCGCATCGTCATCTTTTAAATCTAAAAGTAAAATAGCCATATTATATTCACTTATCGGCACAATACTTGATTTAGTTTTTGAATGTAAAATTCTATTATATTTCCTTACTGCTAATTCTTTTTTACCCAGGTTTGTTGCACATCTAGCTTGCCTAAACAATGCTGGCTCCTTCAATGTAGAGCCTGATGGGACTTTACTAAATTCATAATATGCCTTCTCATAATCAAAATCTTTATAGCTTTTTAATGCTTTTTGATATGCAACTATACCACGACTTTCTGATGAAATGTGATTATATGCAAAATAAGTAATAGTCAATATTAAAAGGATAATAACCACATATAAATCATATTTTTTTCTACGTATTCTCATCTAAATCTTTTCCAAAATTATACTAAACTCTCAAACCAATCTATTATCTGATTAAAATTTTTATACATACATTTTAATATAGAATTATGCAAAAAGAAAATCCTGTAATAAAAAATTATATCATATCACCAGAAAAAGTCATAATCAATGAAAACACATTGCATAAAAACATTTCAAATATTTACGCAACTAACCCTAATGATATATATCAAAAAATAAATAAATAACGGAGCTTAAAGCTCCGTTATTTATTTATACTTCATCAGTTGGCAAACCTAATGATATCCTCTTATCTTTCGGATTAAACTTAATTATTTTAGTATCTATCTTATCGCCAACCTTAACAATAATGTTTTTAGCATTTTGTAATTCCGATAACGCAGATTGAGGAAGTAACGCCTCAACGCCAGGTAAAACTTCTATAAATGCTCCAAAAGGTTTAATTCGAGTTATCACACCTTCTTTGACATCACCTTCTTTTAATTCTTCTTCTGCCTTAATCCAAGGATCAGGTTCAGTGTTTTTAAGACTCAAACTAATTCTTTGTTTCGAATGATCAATATCAATAATTTCAACATTTATTTCTTGACCAACTTTTAATAAATCTGTTGGATGCTCAACCCATTTCCAAGAAATTTGAGAAAGTGGTAACAAGCAATCTACACCACCAATGTTAACAAAAGCGCCAAAATCTGTAATCCTAACAACTTCACCTTTTACAACTTGACCGACTTCAATTTGTGCAAAAACATTCTTGCGAGTCTCAGCCATGCTTGTTTCATAAACTTTTTTATTCGAAAGGATTAAATTACTTTGACTCTTATCTAAGCTCAAAATCTTAACGTCAACCTTATCACCTGCTACACAACCTGCATCCTTTGCACACAATTGTCCTTGAGGAATAAAGCCTTGTACACCTGAAACATCAACTATTAATCCACCTTTAACAACTTGTGTAACAACTACAGCGATTGTCTCATCAGCTTCCTTGACTTTAACAAGTTCAGCCCAAGTATGAGCGAGATGCACCTTCTTATATGATAAATTAAATTTACCATTTTCATCACAATCATTTGTTATCAGAAACTCATATTCTGTATTCTTTTCTAACACCTCTTCAACTTTTACTTTCCTATCAGATGAGACTTCATAACTTGGTACAAATGCTGTATTTTTTGAACCTATATCAACAATTGCACCATCTGATTCATAAGCACAAACAACACCTTTAACGATATCGCCACGCTTAAAATTGTAATCATACTTCCCTAAGAGAGCCTCAAAATCCTCATTACTAAACTTCTCTACCATTAGGTATTCTCCTTTTTCCAAATAAACACGCGAATATTATAACACATTTATTCTCAGAAGGCAATAAGCATAAGGAAAGATATCTAACTTGACAGGTTAAAGCACTATCACTTAGAATATTATTTTAGAAAGCGGGTGAACTATGAAAAAAATAAAAATTCTTTTTGTAATAATCTTAGCTATCGCTTTGGCGCTATTATTTTCATTGATTGTTACAAATATTAAACCTTTAAATAAAAACACCACCGTTAAAGAACAAAGCTATATTGAATTAGAAGAACATACTGATAAACCTCTTGAAAGCTCAGATATTGATAATACAGAACAAACTCAAGAGAAACAAACATTTTCTGATACATCAAAAGTTTTAGAAGATATAACAGACAATGAAATTCAAAAAGAATTTTCTAATCCTATTCAAGAAGATATAAAAAAATCAAGCCAACCAAATACTCAATTTGAAGTCGGCATTCTCGAAGATTTAGATACCAACAGCATCGTAATCACCAAAGAATTCAAATCAGCATCTCCTAGCAAATATTCTTTTGAAGGCTATGGTATTCAAAAAGCTCCTACTGAGTAAAAACCTTTAAAACTTTTGCTTTTGCATTTACAACTTGTGATATAGCAACAATAATATTATTCTGTGTTAAAACAGTTAATCCATTAGGTGCAACAATATTAATGCTCATTCCATGTAAAACTTTTTCTTTTTCTTTTTCATTTAACTCGTAATTTGGATAATCTAAATATTCAAGAGGGTAAATTAGATTTTTTTCTACCTGTTCTTTAGTTTCTAATGCTTCCAAATTTATAGCTTTATTTACCTCAAATTTACCAGCTTTTATTCGGACAAGCTTGATTAAATGTCCGTAACAGCCTAATGCTTCGCCTAAATCGTTTGCAATCGAGCGAATATAAGTTCCTTTAGAGCATTCGATGTGTAGTTCAAGAGTTTGTTTTTCTTCATCGAAATGGACAACCTCAAGTTTGTATATATTTACCCTACGAGGTTCAATTTTAACTTCTTCACCTTTACGAGCATATTCATAGAGCTTTTTGCCATTAACTTTTATCGCTGAATAAATCGGTGGGAGCTGTTCTATTTCTCCACGAAAATCTTGTAGAACTTGTTCAATTTCTTCAAGTGATACTTTTTTATCTGAAAAATTTACCCCTTCGCCTTCTGTATCGTAAGTTGTAGTAGATTTTCCAAGTTGTACTGTTCCAACATAAGCTTTGTCGTCATCAAGATATTCTATCAGGCGCGTAGCTTTTCCAATGCAGATTGGCAAAACTCCTTCTGCGAATGGATCAAGTGTACCAGTATGTCCAATTTGTTTGATTTTTGTTATGCGTCTTAAAATCGCAACAACATCGTGTGATGTTTTGCCTTGAGGTTTGTATATGTTTAAGAAGCCAAACATTATTTAATTTCGCCTTTTGAAATCTTTTCGATTAAATCAAGAACTCTTGAGCCTTGTTCTAAGCCATCGCTAAATACGAATTTTAGCTCAGGAGTTACTCTTAAACGAATTCTTTTACCAACTTCATAGCGAATTCTGCCAGTATTTTTTTCAATAACTTCTTTATCTTTTTCAATTTGATCAGGAGAACCAAGTACGCTATATATAACTTTTGCAAAAGAGTTATCGTGTGATACTTCCACATCAACAATTGATACAACACCTTCTAGCCCACGAATTTCACGATGAATAATTTCTGAAATATCGCGCATTAATTCTTTTCTTACTCTTTCATTACGTAATGACATTGTATTCTCCTTTTTAGCTGTTCATTAAAATATTATAGCATAAGAAACTTTATTTTTGGTAGAATAATAATATAAGCGAGGAAAATTATGAACTGTTTTTTTAGAGATCAACACGAAGCCTTATACAATGCAACAAAGCCTTATCAATATGTTGGTGGAGAATTTTTATCCAAAAATAAAGATTTTGATAGCGCAAAAGTAAGATTTGCCTTTGTTTTTCCTGATAAATACGAAATTGGTATAAGCAATCTTGGCGTACGTATAATTTATGATAGGGTTAATGCTCAAGAGGGTATGATGGCTGATCGTGCCTATGCACCTGAGCCTGATTTTAAGCCTGAGTTTTTGTATGGGGTTGAATCTAAAAGAGCATTAAAAGATTTTGACGGAATTGGTTTTTCGCTTCAGTATGAATTATCTTATCCAACTGTTTTAAAAATGCTTGAGATGTCAGGTATTTCAGTTCGTAACGATGAAAGAAAAGATGATGAACCAATAGTCTTTGCTGGTGGACCTTGTGCGTTTAATCCACTACCATTAAGTGATTTTATCGATGTTTTTTGTATCGGTGATGGCGAAGAAATGATGGTCGAAGTCTGCGAAGTCTTAGAACGCACAAGGGGTAAAGGTAGGGCAGAGCGAATACAAGAGCTTAGTAAAATAGAAGGATGCTGGAGTAAAGGGGTAAGTCAATATTCCCTCGCCCCTTGTGGGAGAGGGATAAAGGGTGAGGGGTTTAAAAAGGCTACTCATTATTATTCTCAAAAGACTTTAGAATATTCAAAAGAATTACGAAAGAATATGACAGATGCTGAAAATATTCTTTGGTATTATTTAAGAAATCGTCAATTAAATAATTTAAAGTTTAGGCGGCAAGAAGCTATTGAAAATTATATAGTTGATTTTGTATGTTATGAGAAAAAAATTGTATTAGAGTTAGATGGAAGTCAACATCTTGAGGAAAAACATTTTAAATACGATAAAGTTAGAGAGGATTTTTTATTAAAAGCTGGTTTTAAGGTTTTAAGAATTTACAATACGGAAATCTTTAATAATATTGAAGGTGTTATTGAATATATTTTGCAAAATATGGATAACAACCCCTCACCCCAACCCTCTCCCACAAGGGGCGAGGGAGTATTTATGGTCAACAAACGCTTATCACCTCTAATAAATGAATATGCTTCAACATCTTATCCGATACCTTTTTCAAGCTCTGTTCACGATAGAGCGATTGTGGAAATTCGCCGTGGGTGCGGGAGAATGTGCCGTTTCTGTCAGCCAGGACATGTTACTTTGCCAATTCGAGAACGTGAAGCAGAGGATATTATCAAGATTACGAAAGAGCTTGTAAATAACACAGGTTATGATGAATATTCTTTACTTTCGCTTTCTTCAAACGATTATAAAAACATAAACGAAGTAATAAAAGAACTTGCTGTTGATTTTAATAAACGCAAGGTTTCAGTATCACTTCCTAGCCAAAGAATTGATGGATTTAATCTTGAACTAGCTAACTTAATGCAATCTGTTCGTAAATCAACAATGACGCTTGCGCCAGAAGCTGGCAGCCAAAGATTGAGAAATGTAATAAAGAAAAACATTTCAGAAGAACAAATTATAAATGCTGCTCTAACTTTGTATGAAAACGGCTGGTCAAAATTAAAATTCTATTTCATCTGTGGACTTCCGACTGAAACATTGGAAGATATGGATGAAATGGCAGAACTTCTTAATAAAATTAAATATCGTGCTAAGCTTATGAAGCGTGAAAGAGGTTTAACCCATGGCTTTGAAATAACTTGTACGCTTTCAATATTTGTTCCAAAACCTTTTACACCATTCCAATGGTGTCCTCAAATGGATTTGGATGAAGTAACTGCTCATATTATGTATTTGAAAGAAAAAACAAAACATATTAAAGGCCTGAAAATTAATTATCATGAAAAATTTGTATCACAAATTGAAGCTGTACTTACTCGAGGTGATGCAGAACTTTGCAAATATATTGAAGCTCTTTACAAAAAAGGTTGTTATCTTGATTCTTGGGGTGAACATTTTGATAAGGATGTTTGGAAACAAACTGCTGAAGAATGCGGACTTTCACTAGAAGAATTAGCAAAAAAAGAATACTTACTTGAAGATACCCTTCCTTGGGATTTTATTAATGTTGGACTTGATAAATCTTGGTTACAAAACGAGTATAAACTAGCTCTTGAACAGCCGACTGAATATAATCATCAGCCAACTTGCGAGAACAAATGTATTAATTGTGGAGTTTGTAAAAATTTAAAAACTCACAAAGTTTTAGCAAAACCTTATACAGCTTCAGCAGAAGCTCAAGAAGTTTTGAATATCGAACCTATTGATGTTACAAGAGTACATCCAGATAAAGATATTCCAGTTTATAGATATCGCTTAAAGATTACTAAAAAAGGCTTGCTGAAATATTTTTCACATCTTGATTGGCAAAACACTTTCCATAAAGTACTTGCAAGGACAGGGCTAAGAATGGCTTATACCCTAGGTTTTAACCCAACCATGAAAGTTTCAATGGGTATTGCATTACCACTTTTTGCTGAGTCAGAAGGAGAATTAGTGGATATTGAAATCCTTGATAATTTATCACCAGAAAAGGTTATGGAAATTATAAATCCAAAACTCCCTAATGGCGCAAAAGTTTTAGAAGCTCAAAAAGTGGAACGCTACGCAACTGCAGTTGATATCTGCGCACACTGGGCCGAATATAAAATCATCCCTTATACTAAAGCTGGAAAAGAAGTTGATTTTGAAGAATTTAAAACCCAAGTTGAAAAAGTCTTGGCTATGAATGAAATTCTAATTACAAAAAAAACTAAAAAGAAACAAGATAAAATTGTTGATTTTAAACACTCAATCGGTGCATATAAATTTAATGATAACGCTTTGTTCATCCATCTCAAAGTCGGTCAAGGTTCTGAAATACCAGCCCTTAGAGCCGATGATTTAATGAAAGTTATCAACCCGTCTAAAATATATGAAATCACTAGAATAAAATTCTTAGACGAAAAATTAAATACAATGTGATATAATACAATATATAATTTTGTGATATAATAAAAAAAAATTGTTTTAACAATATAGCAAAAAAAATTTTTAGGGATTTTATAATTATTATAATATTCAAAGGAGTCTATCATGCAATTATTTGGCATATCCAACAACAATCCAATTGGACTACAGTTTAAAGCTAGGTTTTCACAAAAAGATATTACAACTCTTATGAAATCAGCAGAAGAGTTAGCTCTAGCTAAACAAGAAAAGGCTAACAAGTTTAAAAAATGGTTCACAGGAACAATGCCAGAGAAAACTGAAATAGATGCAAAAACAATGTATGGGCAATTAAATGCCATTCTTGACTACATTGATACACTAAAAGGTCAATTAATATTATTAGTGGAAGAAAACATTTCACCTAATAGTAAAAACTTCAAAATTATGAATGAAAAACACAAGATTTTAGGAACAAGTAATACACCAATTAAAGCTCTATATGATGCTTTTATTTTAGATAGTAAATACGAACAAGCTCCTAAATTCTGCAAACAAAAATTGCCATCTAAGTTTTTTTACGAAAAAGAACGTAAAATTGGGGATATTACTGAAAAAGACGTCTTGACTAAAGCCTATAAAGAATAAACTATCCAAATACAAACAAGCAAACTAGCAAAATATTTTATAAATTGTTAAATAGTATATATAATTAAATTTAAGGAGTATTTTAAATGAATAACATATCTTTTGGATCAACATATAGAATTCCATTAACAGGACAAGGTTTAGCTAGAGCACCGCGTAGTGAGCTGAAAGAAATGGTAAAACAGTATCAAAATCATTTACTCCCAAACAACAACAATGGGCATGTAAGAGTCTCTATTAAAAAGAAGTTTGATAAAGCGTTTGAACAAAACCTTGAAACCCTCGGATATAAAATATATCAAAAATTTGAAAAACATAATGTCCCAAAAACAATATACAAAGATAATGTAACAAGACTAGATCATTATATCCAAGAAGAATTGAATAAAATATTCTGTAATAAAAAAGCTAATACAAAGAATTCAAATGCAAAACAAAGTTTAAAAAAAATAGATTATAGACAAATCTGTAAATAATCTAATTATTAAGAGACCTTACAATACAAAACAAGTTTAATTTTTAGAAGCAAAGTGCTTAGCTTGTAGCCTTAATGTGTTTAGAGAAGGTGCAAAAGATAGAATACTAGAAGATTTTGAAGATGAAGGAGATTTGGTTGAAATTGTTGGGATTTCTGTTTTCCCTAACTCTCCTTGCATACCATATCAAGGGCAGATTTTAAGCCTAATTTTGTTTGCTTAAAAAACATATATATTTTTCCCAAGAAAATTATTACTTGATTTTTAAGACATTATCAATGAAACTGGTAAGATCCTGATGATTAAAAATTATTATGGTCTCTTCAGAAAATAAAACATTAATTTATTCTTCATATGTATAACGTTTTTCTGCTTTTAATTTAGCTTTATATGCAACTCTCTCTTCAAGATTCATAGATTCCATTTTTTTTATATCTTCATCATAAAATTTGACTTTTTTTGCATCAAATTTTAAATGGTTTAAATTATCTGCGTTATCATTATTAAATTTTTGTACCATTTTCGCTCCTTTCTTAGCACTTAACATCTGCTACAATTTTCCATTTGTTTTCCTTAAATACTATATCTGTTATAATAATTTTTGCGTCTTTTTGCAATAATATTTCACATTCATCCCCTCCAGCACTAGTAATACCATCTAAGAATAAAGCATGCGAACCTTTTTGTAAATGAAGTTCCCAAGTAACATCACCAGAAGTAGCTATAGATGTTGGCATTAAAGAACAAGAGGTAAATCTTTCATTTACTGCAATATAATCACTATTTTGTACCGCATTTCTAAAATTTAAATATGCTTGTTCTTTTGCTTTCAGATTTTTAATTTTATTAATTTCTTCTATAACTTGACCCATAGTTTTTCCGGCATAAGCACCAGATAATTGGCAACTACCTAAACAACCAAGAGGATTATTATTTTTATCGTTTGAACACAAGAAACCTTCAGCACGATAAATTATCGTTTCTTCTGGAATTTGTTGATTATTAAGAATTAAAGATATAGTTTCTATTTGTTCTTTTGATTTGAGAGGAATACCTTCGTTTTTTAAGGCAGATAATTCCTTATTCATATCTACTCCAAATAATATATAATAACGTAATGCCTCGCGTTGATTTTCTAATAATAAATCACCTTTTGCAGTATTTAATATCAGTGCACATCTCTCCGGATTTAATTCTGTTGCCCACTTAGTAAAGAAATTACGACTATTCAAGTCACTAGCCATAGAAGCATTTTTAAGAATATATTGATATACTATAAGCAATTTATAGGGTTCTATATCAGACACATTCATTATAGTAGCTGCTTTACTTAAAATTGTTTGAATATTATATATATCTTCTTTTGTTAATGGTTTTTCGATTTTATTACTAATATCCAGTGGAACAAAATCCTCTAATTGTTTAAATAAAGTGCGCCAAAGATTTTCATCAATCTTTAATACATATTCACCATTAGGATTTTTTTTAACTCCCAAAAAGCTTACAATTTCAGACTCTGTCATTTCCTTTAATGTAGAGGAGTTTGAGTTGTTTTGATCTATATCTTCCATTTGCAATCTAGCTAACAGAACTTTATCACTACTCCATTTTTCTTCTATAGCTTTGTTAAATTGGGCAATATCATTATTATAAATAGAGATATAATTTTCATACATAGATACGTCAATATCATTTTTTATTAATGTAATTGTTGCATCAGAATTTGTATTATAAGCTTCTATCAAATAATTTAGCGCTTTACGGTTATCATTAGCATTACTAATGTTATCTATTAATGTCTTTACACACTTTGGAGTATTATTATTCATATATACAGTTAGTAAATTTTCCATTTCTATTTTCTCTAAAGGATGCATCCAATCACCATCAGACAAATTAGTTAATGAATTAATCAGGTCTATAATATTTTGCTTTTCATTTTTAAATTTCTTAAGATACTCTCTTGCTTCATCAGTCATCTTAGCTTTGAGCTCTAATGTGTTTTTATATTTTTCATTTGTATTATTAACTTTACCAAGTGTAATAAGTTTATCGAATTTACTGTAAGAGGTATATGTACGACTATCAACTATATTAAAAAGAGGATTGTTGTCCTTAACCGAAGAACCGTATGTATTACCGTCATATAATATTATTTGAGAATTATTTTCGTGAGAAAAATGTTTAAATTCAACTTGTGCATTTGGGTTAATTTCCTTAGCTGCATTAAATAAACTTGTAGCAGTAATTCTTGTACTTGGATTTATTCCTGGTATAATCGTTACTTTATCAAAACCTTCTGGCATATGATTTTTAATTACCTCTAATGCTGATTCTAGTGACGTATTTGGACCTTTATGAATTAGTGTCTGTATACCAGTTTCGTGATTTACTAATGCTATAACTGCGCAATTACCTACTCCTGCTGTACTTATTGGTACATTAAGTTCACTCCTTAAGTATGTATCACCAGCTTGTGAATAAGTTGAAGAACCATTATCTTTTAGTTCTCGGGATAATTCAAAATCTTTTAGGGGTGTAGAATTAGGAAAACAATTTGGACCATATTGTCCTTTACGATTAAGATCTACGGGTTGTAGGTCTTCAGGTTTAATATAAACATCTTTCAATATTTTTGGAGTAAAATTAATAGATCCCACTAGCTGTTTAGCGTCCGGAGTCTTTCCTAAAATATATTCTTTTACTAGTTTTGTGGCTTCATTTGGATGTTTTTTCATGTACAAAATAGCATCACAGACATGTTTGCCATAAAAAGATTCTCCTGGGGTAAATTTATTAAAAGTTAAATTTGGGTATTTATCAGAATATGAATTTACCATTTCTATTATTTCTTTGCTATTCTTACCTTTAGCTTTTTGGTAAAAATCCAGTAATTCTGGTTTTTGCATTAATATGCCAGTTACACATTTTCCATAGCTACTTTTATCAGATAATGCCCCTTCCTCTTTGGTTAGTAATTTATCTACTTCTGTATTAAATTTATAACTATCATGATGTTGAATTGTCAACAATAAGTGTAAAATAACACTTGTATCAACTGTAACTTTGTCGTTACTGATTTTAATATTATTTGATTCTTTGGAGCTATACATTAAATAAGATAAATAATCTTCATTTACCTTGTTTCCATTTGCTATTTCTCTAGAGACTTCTAATACTTTATATAACTCTTGTTCGTTTTTTATTGCACCTATTTTATCATCAATAAATTTATCAAAGGTTTCTTCTAAATTATCAGAAATTTCTCTAACAACTTCTTTATGTTCTAAAATAAAAAGTGGATCTTGGTAAAAATGATGTCTGCATAAAAAATTGATATCAATATTACTCATTCTTTGTGAAAGTATTTTGGGATTATTACAGCCATCACTAATTACAATTTTATATATATCTTCAACGGCTGAATTAAAAAATTCTTCATTATTTTTATATCTTTCTAAAACTTTTAAATTCTTGATTTCAGATTTTACATCCGCTTCAAAATCACTCTTTCCAACTTCTTGAATTTCTGCATCACTAGAAACTTTTGCTCCCCCTTTAACCTCTGCGACATGATTAGTAAAATATCTTTGTCCATTGACTTCGATTTCAACTTGTCCGTTTGTATTATGCAACCCTGTTACAGTTCCTTCAACGGTTGCCCCTGTTTTTGGATCAGCCACAGTTACATCATTACCCAATAATCTTTGTCCATAATCCATTTCAGTCATTGGTCTTACACCATCAGAAACTCCAAAGTTACGAGGTCTGCCAACACCAGAAACATCTTTGATATCGCCGGACATACCGACCAAAATACCTGTTAAGTTAGCTTTTAATAAAGATTGCCAATCGTCTTGAGTATCTAAAATACCCATCATTGCCAAATCCCCTGCATAAGAGATTACAAAGTCAGCACTTAATTTTGCTCCTGCTGCGGTCATAAAATTCTTTAAACATTCAGGATTCGTAAACACAGTCTTTAATGCTTGCATTTTATTACCTGATGCAATTTGTTGTCCAAATACAGCAACAAGCTTTTTATCAATAAGTTTACTAAATGCTTTCAAGCCAGCTTTGCCTGCTCCCATACCTATGATAAAACCACCTGCATCCATAATAAAGTCTTTAGTCAATCGCTCAGCTTCTTCAGCAGTTTGAACATCTTTTGTTGCATAATCAGTAGCACCTAAGCCTGTTTTTGCAACCATACCACCAATTGCAAGAGTATTACCAACTGTAATCATTCCTGCCCCTAATGGTGCTAGTGGAGTAAAACAAAGAATACCACCGACAATTGTCATACCCATACCTGCCATTGATGTATTGCCTGTCCATCTTTGGATACAAGTTAGGTTATCATTTTTCATAGCTTCAGCCATCATTTTTCCATTTTCATCCCCGATAGCTTCATTGTGAGCTTGTGCTAAAGCTATCTGATAATCTTCTATTGTTTTACCATTTAAAAATTTTTCAAATTCAGCTTCTTTTGATTGTTGAGCTAGTTTTAATAATGAATTTAATGCTCTATTTTTAGCATTGTCATCTAATGAACCAAAATTAAACCCGTTTTCATCAATGCTAATAGGTAATTTAGATTCAGCAATTAATTCTTGTAGCTGACTTAAACCACCATCTTCAGCTAAAGCATAGAAAGTTGCAAAACCTTCTAAAACTTTTTGTGTTTTTTCGTCAATACTTAAAGTTTCATCTTTTCTTAAACCTTCTGCAAATTCGATAAATTGTTGCTTTTTGTTATATGCATTAGCAACAACTTCCATTTCTTTTTTAGCTAGTACATATTGTTCAATTTTGTATTGTGAATATTCAGTTCCTCTTTCGATTTTGTAAACTTCTTCAAAAGAAATTGGTTCATCACTATTCCAATATTCAGGGATTATACCTTTTGAAATATCAAATTTTGGAAGTGGTATTTCACTATATGGTACAGGCTTGTTTTTATCAGCACTAAATTTGATAGCATTATCAATTACATTTTCTAATGCTTGAATTTCCTCTACACCACTATATGAAACAAATTGTTTCTGAATATCTTTTAAATCTTCTATTGATGCATTTGAGCATAATTGTTCTACATAATCCCCAATAATTTGAGCTAGTTTTTCTTCAGAATATTTGTTCTTTAATTCTTTGAATTTGGTATTAGTATCTAGTACTAAAACACGAGTAAGAATCATATCTTTGATTCTTTGTTTGTTGCCTTCATAGTATTCTTTTTTAGTAAGCCCATTTGGAGGTGCTAATTTAGCTTTATTCATCCACTCAATACCTGCATTTTGGTAATCCAAAACTTTAGATACGTTAGAGGTTTTTAAAATATCATTCTTGTTTTTTCTTTCATCGTGCCAACCTGAAATTGAGCCTAAATATTGGCTATATAATATTTCGTATGCTTCTGAAAGGTTTTCATCAATAATATCAATAACTATCTCTTTGCAAGCAGCTTCTTCTAAGAATGTTTGTTGTTTTTGTGCTGCATAACCATTTGCAACTTGTACGGCTTGGGTTTGAGGTTTTTCTTTAACTCCGAATATATTATTAACAAAAGTAGCAAGTATATTCGTATCAACTTCTTCGCCAATATGTTCTTTGGCAAATGTTTTAATTTCGTTATCTTCTAACACTTGGTTATCGCCGGCAGCAGATTTTAAAACATTAAATAAACTCTTTGCTTCAACTTCTTGCAAGATTTTATCTTCGCCTGCAAAAATATTAAAGAGTTTCTTTGTTTTTTCATCAGCACCTTTTAGATCTTCTTCTTTTATTTCTCTAAAGTTTGAAAACCTAAACTCATTGCCTTTATTAAATTTGAAAAAATCTTCGCCTGCCATTTCTTCAACCTTTTTGCTTATAGAGAGGGCTTAGTACAGTAATACTGTACTAACAAGGGTATACCCTTGTTGTTCCTTCTATCTCTTTTCCATGTATAACGGCAGCTTGGGGCAAAATCTTTAGGGGTTTGGGGAAAATTGTTACAAAAATTAACAAGCTCATTATAAATTCTCATAAGTTTATAATAATTAATATTTTTAGATTTTAAATTTACAAAAAATATTAAAAATACTTCGTTATAATATTAATAACAAAAAAAGAAAGGTTAGTTACCTAACATTTCAAGTAACATTGTAAATTATGGGTGCATATTATTTATTATTCCTAACAAGTTTTTTTAATGCTGTTCTAGCTTTTTGCTTTGTTACTCTAAAACTTTTATACAAGAACAAGTATGACACGCTAACTTCTTAACAACAATGAATCAATACTCCTAATTAATTAAAGATGTTAATGAACACGCAGTAAAAGTATTAGAAAAAGTTGTGAACTTTTTGTGAACTTCAAGGGGGAGTAAGGGCGAAAAAACATGCGCTTGGCGCGATTCGAACCTCGGTTCTCATCCATCGCACCCAAATGAACATTAAAAAAGAGCTCATCAGAGCTCTTTTTTAATGTTCTGGGGCGAAAGGATTCGAACCTCTGAGATGGCTGGACCAAAACCAGCTGCC
>JAGBXP010000049.1 GCA_017629215.1 bacterium
ACTTATTTATGGCATAATACTTTTTGCGTTATTTAAAGCTATTCCTGTAACACTTACATTAGCAGGTATTGCAGGTTTTATCCTTTCAATAGGGATGGCTGTTGATGCTAATATTCTTATTTTTGAAAGAACTAAAGAAGAACTTAGAGCAGGTAGAACATTGTTTACAGCTATTAATTCTGGATTTGATAGAGCGTGGACAAGTATTTTTGACTCAAATATGACTACAATTATAACTTGTGCAATTCTATATTGTTGTGGCACAAGTATAGTAAAAGGTTTTGCATTGACTTTAGCTATTGGGGTTATGGTTTCGATGTTTACAGCAATTACTGTTACCAAAAACTTCATGCACTTAGTATTTGGAACTGGCAACCTTAAAAATCCTGCTTTATTTGGTTTAAGAACCGATGAAATAGGAGAAGGTTTCAAAGTTGTAGAAACTAAGCGTGAAAAAGCTAAGTTTGGTATTTTGGAATAAAGTTGAAAAGTTAAAAAATGAAGCGTTCTTTAAGTCTGCTTCACTCAAATATAGAAAGGTAAAATATGAAATTAGATATAGTTAAACATAAATTTATATACTTAGCAATTTCTGCGATACTTCTTATTCCAGGAATTATTGCAATGTTTTATTCAATGATTACTTATGATACTCACACACCAGTAAAGGTTGGTATTGATTATACAGGTGGAACAACGCTACAGTATGGAGTCAAAGAATCAATTTCAAATGATAAGCTTTCATCTGTTCGTAATGCTCTTGAATTAGGTGGCATTGAAACACCAACATTGCAAATTATTAATGTAAATTCTAAAGAAAATCAAGACTTAAAAGCAATTCTATCAGTTAGAACAAAATTCATTGATGAAAATTCAGATGATTTGAATAAAATTACAAACATTGTAAATAAAGAATTTCAACAACCTGAATTAGTACAAGTTGCTTCAGTTGGTCCGACACTAGGTAAAGAATTATTTAAAAACTCAATGATAGCTTTATCATTAGCCTTGTTAGGGATTATTGCATATTTAACATTTAGATTTCAATTTGATTACGCACTTGCAGCTATTTTGGGTTTAATTCACGATACAATTTTTGTAATTGGGGTTTTTTCTATCTTGGGCTTATTCTATGGAGTACAAATAGATGCTTTATTTGTAACAGCTCTTCTTACAGTAATAGGCTTCTCTGTACACGATACAATTGTGGTTTTTGACCGTGTTAGAGAAAACTTGAAATATTATTCTAAGAAAATGACTTTTGGCGAGATTATGAATACAAGTATTAATCAAACTCTTGCAAGAAGTATAAACACATCCCTTACTACATTGATTACTTTAGCAGCACTTTATTTCTTTGGTGGTGTAACAACAAAAGATTTTGTGCTTGCAATGATTTTAGGGATAGCTATTGGTACTTATTCAAGCATTTTCTTCTGTTCATCTCTTATTGAAATTTGGGAAGATAAAAAATAAAATTTAGTTAAAATTATTAAAGCTCTCTTTGGAAGAGAAACAAAGAGAGCTCGTTATTATGAAAAGATAAGTTTTTTATTAAAGAAGTAAGCCGAACACACACACAATGCCTAAAATTTTCATACAGTGTCGAATACGACAATACATCAGCTGTCCCCGACTTACACATTAATAATAACCGATATTTCATCTTTTTTTAATCCTCTCAAGAAGTAATACTAGAGAATGATTTATTTTATGCTATGATTGTTCTATGAACACTACAAAAGTTAAATGTCCAGCAAAAATTAATCTGACATTAGAGGTTTTAAATAAAAGAGATGATGGTTTCCATAATATTAAGAGTATTATGCAAACAATTAGTTTATATGATTATTTAACGATTAAGGTTGAAAGTGCAGATAAAAATTTAATTGAGCTTTCTGGTACAAGTTCTGATATACCTTATAATGAAAACAATTTAGTTTATAAAGCAATTGATTTATATCTTAAAGAAGCAAAGATAAATAATCTTAAAATAAATGTTTTTATTGAAAAAAATATTCCGATTTCAGCAGGCTTAGCAGGAGGAAGTACTGATGGTGCTGGTGTGATTTGGGGATTAAACTATTTATTAGAAATTTTTGATAATTCAAAATTAAATGAGCTTTGCGCTCAGCTAGGTTCAGACTTAAATGTTTGTCTAAATGGTGGTACAATTCTTGCAACATCAAGAGGAGAAGTAATAAAAAAGTTACCTGATGTTGATTCTATTTTAACATTAATTAAGCCTAAAAAACTTGGAATATCCGCAAAAGAAGCATATACAAAATATTCACAAAGAGAAATTAAGCTTCAAAATGGTATGACTGAAAAAATGTTAATAGCAATTCTTGATAATGATGACATTAGACAATATCTTTATAATGATTTAGAATTTGCAGTTTTTGATGATTATAAAGAGTTGCAAGTTATTAAATCAGCTTATCCAAAATCAATAATGTCAGGATCAGGCTCAACATATTTTATACTAGATAATATTGAAGATTTCGAATTGAATAATGATTATGAAATTATTAATAATTTAAAATTTATATCAACAGGCGTAGATTTAGCTGATTAGAAATGATAAATTAATAATTGTTAAATATTTTTTAAGATTTGTAACAACTTTTTAATATACTAGCAAAATAATATATTTAGGGGTTATATTAACTTATGAGGATATTTTATAATTAGACGTATTCTTTTAACATGAGGTCTAAGAGTGGTAGATAATAGGTCAGCAGGTTTTTATGGAATCGGTGGGTCCTTCAATTTTAAAAGTGGAGATCCTTCTGGGAGTGCTGCAAAGATGAGCCAAGAAAAATATGGTTCAGAAGCCATGTATCTTCCTCCAGTTGAAGATGAAGAAGGTTGGGAAAATTTTGAAAATCAGCCTTTTGTTGACAGGAGCGCACTTCTTAAAGCAACTCTTAATTCTTTAGCAATGAATAACGTAGCTTCAGTTTTGAATGCTAAAAAACATAAAAAAAAGATTTCTCTAAATAATAACGAAAATGATGATTTTGATGATGAGGAAAATCTAGATAGTAAAAATAAAAGAGAAGAGTTTGAACACATTTTTGAGGAAGAACAAGAAGGATAATTACTAACTCTGTTTATTTATGCTAAAATGTTCTTATATTTAGGAGTTATTATGTCAGAGAAAAAGGAAAAAATAGTAAAAAGACAAACGTCAAGAGAGCAAAGATTTTTTAATAAATGGCGTTGGCTCTTTCAATTTATCATTACTCATATTTGTTATATGATACGTCTCAAATTAGTTTATCGCCTTGAAGTACATGGATTAGAGAATGTACCTAAAGACAATGCTTATATAGTTGCACCAAATCATCTTTCAACACTTGACCCACCAATGATTGCTGGAATAATGCCAAGACCTGTTGCGTTTATGGCTAAAAAAGAATTATTCGTTAATCCATTTATGCGTTGGTGGCTAAATTGGTTGGGTTCTTTTGCAGTAGATAGAGAAAATTTAAGTGTTTCAACTATTAGAACAGTTTTGACAATAAAAAAAACAGATTGGGTTTTTGGAATATTCCCGCAAGGAACACGACAAGAACCAGGAGTTATTAGCAATATTACAAAAGGATTTGCATCTCTTGCAAAAACAACTAAATGTGGAATTATACCTATTGGAATTATTGGTACAGAAAAAGCTAGATATCTTCCATTTAGCGGCAAAATTATTATTAAAATAGGGGAAATGATTCCATACTCAGATAATGTAGAAGAAATGGTTGAAAAATGGACATTAGCAATACAAGAATTAACAGGATTTAAGTATTTAGCACAAACTACAATTTAGGTGTATATATGAAAACTAAGGTCAAGAATTACAATAGCAGAACAGAAAAAGATTATAATTTTTGGAGATCACTATATTATCAACTTTTTGTTGTTTTAGTGGTAATGCCAGTTTCTAAACTGATGTATAATATTAAAGTTGAAGGACGCGAAAATGTTCCAAAAGGTTCTCGTCTTATATTTGCAGGTAATCATGTTTCTTACCTTGATCCACCAATGCTTACTTATGCAGTACATAGAAGAATAGCTTATATGGCTAAAAAAGAGTTGTTTGAAAGTGATAATAAATTATTAAAATTTTTAGTACATAGCTTAGGTGGATTTGCTGTAAACAGAGAAAAACCTGAACTTGCAACTTTTAAAACTGTAAAAGCTGTTTTTAACACTCCGTGGTCGCTTGGAATTTTCCCTCAAGGAAAGATTGTTAAAGAACCTGTAATAAAAAATATTACTAAAGGTTTTATACTTTTTGCTAAAAAGTTTGAAGCAGATATTGTACCTGTTGGGATTTGTGGCTTTGATGGTTATGCAAAAAAACTTTTTGAAAAACACATGACTTTAAAAATTGGTACTCCAATTTCTTATAAACTTGATGATGATGAAATAATTAAAGAATGGGCAAGGCAGATTTGTGAATTTACTGGTTTTGAAAACCAAATTGAAATTAATTCTTCCGAAATCCCTGTTAACATTTCTTAATAAAATGTCGTGTTTAAGGCAATTTTAAATCTGTTTTGTTTTTATATTAAAAACAAAAGGGTTGGTGTGTATTATGAATATTCTAGCAGTAAATAGTCTTTTTAATGTAATTCCATTACAAAACAAAAATAAACAATATAAAAACTTCAGTGTGCCAAATTTTGGTATTAAGATGCAAGAGCAATTAATTCAAGATATGGTATCATTTAAAGCTGCACCTGCGCCAAAATTACTTACAAATCGTAAGGATGGTATTAATCGTAATACAGCAAATCAGATATATGATATTATTATCAAGAAGCAGCCAGAGATTGAAAATTTCATAAGAGGTTTATTTGCTAAACATTTAGTTTCGGAATTAAAACCGAATAATTTAATAGAATATGTATCAGGTAGGGCAAAGAAACCAGGTTCAATAGTTGAAAAAAGTTGTGTGCTTGGACTTACGAATAAAAATGAGGTATTTCATACTCTAACCGACCTAAATGCTACTAAAGCTGTAATATTAGACGCAAGTCGAAAGAACGTACACAAAACATTAGATATACTTTTATCCAAGATAAGAGAAGGGCTTGTTATTCTTGAAGAGGTTGAGGTTAAAAGACCTTACGCAGCTAAAAATCTTAAAGGTAAAGATAAATCAAAATATGATTACGCTGCTCCTGAAAAAATAAATAAATTTGTAGAGGATGCTGAATTAGCAATGGGTAAGAAAGTGAACTTTTTAGAGCCTAATTATACAAAAGCAAATTATACAGCAATCCATTTCTTATTGAGACTTCCTGGACAAGAAAGAGTATTTGAATTTCAATTAATGGGGCATAATGTTGCTAAATTTAAAGAATTAGACGATATATTATTTAAAGTTTTAAATAATAAAAATGTTGATGAAAAGTATCAACCGATTGTTGATATATTAAAAACAATTTCATTATCTAAGGAAGAAAAAGATTTACTTAAATATGCAAAAATAAAAAGAGAATTTAAAAAGCTTTCTAGTGAAGAACAAAAATTATTAATGAATAGAATTATGTCAAATTTAGATGTTGTAATGGAAGGTGATTCGCCTATATATAAGGCAAAAATTAAATCTTTAACAAAATCAAAAGAGTTTTCAATAGATGACTTATCTTTGCTAGTAGAATATGCTGGTGAAGCAGGTGAAATTCAAGAAAGAAGAATTGCAGAGCTAGAATTAAAATCAAAAAGGAATAAGAAATTTTCTGAATATAGAGCGAAGGCATTTTTATATCAACGTGAAAAGAAATATACAGATAGTGCACAGTATGAGTATTTCTTGCCATTATCAGAAGACATGCCTGCTGAATTTGACTTAAATAATTTGTATAAAATCTATTTAAAATGTAACAAAGAAGCAATCTAAACGATTTCTTTGCCGACAATAGGAGCGATTTGTTTAATTTGTTTATACAATAAGTCATATTGCCAAGGGTATAATGATTGCGCGCCATCACACATTGCACAATCTGGGCTATGATGTACTTCTACAATCAAGCCATCAGCACCAGCGGCAATTGCAGCTCTCGACATTGGCTCAACTTTATCCCTCAAGCCAGTACCATGTGAAGGGTCTACAATTATTGGTAAATGACTTAATTTTTTTATGACAGGTATTGCTGATAAATCTAAAGTGTTTCGAGTATGATGTTCAAAAGTTCTTATACCTCTTTCACAAAGAATTATTTGACCATTTCCACCTGCCATAATATATTCAGCTGACATTAGCCATTCTTCAAATGTAGATGATAGGCCTCGTTTTAAGATAACAGGCTTATGAATTTTTCCAAGCTCTTTTAAAAGATTAAAATTCTGCATATTTCTTGCGCCAACTTGAAAGATATCAACATATTTCATAAAAATATCTAGCTGAGAAACATCCATTATTTCTGATGTAACAGCCATATTATGATTGTCTGCAACGCTTTTAAGAATTTTAAGTCCATCCTCTCCCAAACCCTGAAAGGCATAAGGGCTTGTTCTTGGTTTAAAAGCTCCTCCTCGTAAAATTTTAACATTAGACTCTGATAATTCTTGAGCTGTTTTATCCATTTGTTCATAAGATTCTACAGCACAAGGTCCAGCGATTAAGCCTGTATATTTATCTCCAAATCGAATGCCATTGACTTCGATTACTGTATCATCATTTTGAAAAGAACGTGAGGTTAATCTATAATTAGTAGAGATTTTTAATACTTCAAACACGCCATTTAAAAGTTTTAAATCACGTTTATCGGTTTCTTTAATCCCAATAGCATGAACTACGGATTTTGTTTCACCATGGCAAACTCTCGCCTCAAAACCCTTTGATTCTATGCAACGAATAACTCTCTCAATATCTTGTTCTGTTGCATTAGTGTTCATTACTACAAGCATTATAAACCTCCAAACTTTCTTTTTTATATTACAATGATACACAAAAAAAGAAAATATGGTATACTAAAGAAACTAACATATAATAAAAAAAGAGAAAAAGGTTTAAAAGAGTTTAAAATGGCAACAATTAAAGACATGGAAGATAGCTTAAAGGCTTTTATAATACAGGAACAATCTGACGCACATAATAAAGGTAGTATTAACCAAGGCAAGTATAATAATATAAAAATTATTATGAATCCTCAAAAAAACCCTACTCCACATGTAACAATCAGAATAACAATTTCTGAAGCAACTTGGCTATTAAGCAATTTTACGAAAACCAATGGTGGACTAGGGTATGAAGAGAGATTAGTTATAAAATGGTTTGGCAAATATGGGGTAAAAGAAAAACTTGCTGACCTTTGGGATAATACTGAAAAAACTAAAGAAGATAAATAGGTAGAAATGGAATATAAAGATTTATCAACAAATCCTGTAAATGTAGTTTTGCAACTTGTTGGTGCTAAATGGAAACTACTCATTATAAAAGAGTTGTTAAAAAAAGAAATGCGTTTTGTCGAGTTAAAAAAGAAGCTTGGTTGCACTTCAAAAGTCCTCATAGCATGCCTTAAAGAAATGGAAATTGATGGTTTAATTGTCAGAGAAGAATATGATGTTCAGCCTCCACGAGTTGAATACTACTTAACTGACATTGGGTTCACATTGAGACCAGTAATTGACTCTATGCAAAAATGGGGCAAAGAATATAAGAGATTACGTAAATTGATGGAAATATATAAATAAGGCTCTACCACTTCAGTTTTTTTTATTAAGTATGCTTAATTTATAAAACAAAAAATAATCCTAATGCGATAGTTGCAAATACTAATGATGTAATTGCAAATTCAATAACAATTCTTTTTTCTGAATGTCCACAAAGCTCAAAATGATGATGAATAGGAGACATTTTAAAAATTCTCTTGCCTGTTAGTTTAAAACTTGCAACTTGTAAAATAACAGATAAAGTTTCTCCAACAATTACTCCACCAAATATTGCTAATAAAAGTTCACATCTACCTAAAACAGCTAATGTACCTAAAAGTCCACCTAATGCAAGAGATCCAGTATCCCCCATAAAAACTTGTGCCTTTGGTTTATTGTATTTTAAAAACCCAATAGAAGCTCCTATTGTAGACGCACAAATGATAGCAACAACAGTTTGTCCACTTAAATAAGCAATTGTACCACAAGCTAAAAATGCAGGAATGCCGACTGATGTCGCTAGTCCATCTAAACCGTCTGTTAAGTTATAAGCATTTGAAGCACCTGTTATTACAAAAACTGATAATATTGGATATAATAAACCAATATCAAAACTTTTTGAGCCTAAAACAACAACAGTTCCATAAGTTTGTATTGCATATAAAGTTGGAATTAATGCAATAAGTATTTGACGCAATAATTTCCCACGAGGACTAAGCCCTTTATTTTCTTTACCTTTTATTTTTAAATAGTCATCTTGAAATCCAGCTAATGCCATGAAAAATAGAGTTATTAGTATAATAAGGGCTTTTGTATCCATTTTTTCAGCCATAAGAAGTGTCGCTACTGATGAAAGAATTATCGCTAAGATGATAAAAACTCCACCAGTAGTAGGTGTGCCAGCTTTTTGGTTATGGGTCTCGGGTGCAACTTCTAAAATATATTGTCCAATTGTTTTTTTACGTAAAAAATCTATATATGGTACTCCTAAAAGCAAACATAAAACCATGCTTATAAGAATAGCTACTCCAATCATTATCATAAAGTTTTCTCCTTTATTTTTCTGAATTAATTTTACCTCAAATTCTTTAATATAACAATTTTTATTTTTTTAATGAGTATAAAAAAATAAATTATTAATTTTTCCTTAACATTTAAACAAAAAATAAAAAAATAAGGTATAACTATAATGTTAAGTAAAATAGGAGGGTTATATTATGGCATTAAAACCATTAGCAGACAGAATTGTTATTAAAGTTATCGAAGACACTGAACAAACTTCTGGTGGTATTTTTATCCCTGATAGTGCAAAAGAAAAACCTCAAAAAGGTGAGGTTGTAGCAGTTGGCGAAGGTAAAACTAACGAAAAGGGTGAAAAAGAACCTTTAGAAGTTAAAGTTGGTGATATTGTGTTATATGCTAAATATGCAGGCACTGATGTAAAAATGGATGGCGTTGAATACAAAATCCTTTCAATCAAAGATGCATTAGCAATTGTTGAATAAAAAGGAGAAATATAAAATGGCTAAAAAAATAGTTTTTGAAGAAGAAGCTAGAAAATCGCTTCTTAAAGGTATAGACGCTGTCGCTGACGCTGTGAGAGTAACACTTGGACCAAAAGGTAGAAATGTTATTCTACAAAAGAAATTTGGCGCACCTCAGATCGTCAATGATGGTGTTACTATTGCAAAAGAAATTGAATTACAAGATGGTCTTGAAAATGCTGGTGCACAACTTCTAAAGGAAGTTTCATCAAAAACAAATGATGTAGCTGGTGATGGTACAACAACAGCATCTGTTCTTGCTCAAGCTATCGTAAGAGAAGGCTTGAAAAATCTTACAGCAGGAGCTAATCCTATGTCTATGAAACGTGGTATTGATAAAGCAGTGGAAATCTCTATCTTAAAAATTAAAGAACTATCAAGACCTGTTAATACAAAAGAAGAGATTGCTCAAGTTGCAGGTATTTCAGCTGGTAATAATTCTGAAATCGGTGAATTGATTGCTGAAGCTATGAGCAAAGTTGGTAATGATGGTGTTATTACTGTTGAAGAAAGCAAATCTTTTGGTACTAACTTAAAAGTTGTAGAAGGTATGCAATTTGATAAAGGTTATATTTCACCTTACTTTGTAACAGATGCAGAAAGAATGGAAGCTGTTTTAGAAGATGCTTATGTTCTTTGTGTTAACAAAAAAATCAACTTAATTGCTGACTTAGTTCCAGTGCTTGAACAAGTTGCTCGTGATGGACGTTCTTTACTTCTTATTGCAGAAGATATTGAAGGAGAAGCTCTAGCTACATTAGTAGTTAACACTATGAGAAAAGTTCTTCGTGCAGTCGCAGTTAAAGCTCCAGGCTTTGGTGATAGAAGAAAAGCTATGTTAGAAGATATCGCTATTCTAACAGGTGGTCAAATGTTTACGGAAGAATTAGGGCTTAAATTAGAAAATATTACAACTCAGATGATGGGGCTTGCAAAACGTGTTACTGTTACTAAAGATGAAACAACTATTGTTGTTGGTGATGAAACTCGTCAAGCTGTTCAAGAAAGAGTTACACTTATTAAGAAACAAATTGAGCTTTCTGATAGCGAATATGACAAAGAAAAACTTAATGAACGTGTTGCAAAACTTTCTGGTGGTGTTGCTGTAATCGAAGTTGGTGCTGCTACTGAAATCGAACTTAAAGAAAGAAAATTAAGAATTGAGGACGCTTTAAATGCAACAAGAGCTGCTAATGAAGAAGGTATTGTTCCAGGTGGTGGAGTTGCTTTGATAAGAGTTCAACAAGCTCTTGAATCTAAAATTGAATCATTAACTTTTGAATCTGATGATGAAAAGAGTGGTTATAAAATTCTAATGTCAGCTCTTGATGTACCTTTAAAAGCTATTGCTAATAATGCAGGTGCTAAAGGTGATGTTGTAGTTGATATGGTTAAATCTGAAAAAGAAGCGTTTGGATATGATGCTCTTTTAGAAAGATATACTGATATGTTTGCTGCTGGTATCGTTGACCCAGCTAAAGTTACTAGAAGCGCATTAGAAAATGCTGCATCAGTAGGCTCTATGCTACTTACAACTCAAGCTGCTGTGGTTGATATTCCAGAAGAAACTAAAGCTCCTGATATGTCAGCTGCTATGGCAGGCATGGGTGGAATGGGAATGATGTAAATATTAAATGACATCTATCGAAAAAACGACCTTGGAATTAGCCCAAGGTCGTTTTACTATGAAAAATTTTTAATTCTAGCCAGCTAAGAATGAGCTGTAGTTTTGTTGCATTTTAGAAATCAAAAGCTCCATATTAGAAAATCTATCTTCTAATTGCTTTCTATAATGTTCTACTTTTGTATTTTGTTTTTTGATTTTAGTTTCCATGTTTTGAATATTAGTATCTAAAGTTGATTGTTTAACATCAAAGAAGCCAACAGATGCTTTTAATGACATTTCAACTGTGTTTTCCATCATGCTAAGTATACCATTTTCTCCAGCTAATATTGATTGTACAGATTCAGGACCTTCTTCTAATGCTTTCTTAAATGCAGCTTCATCAAATTCTAATGTTGCTGTATTCGTTGACAAGCTTGTACCATCTGCTTTACTTGTTGAAATACCTATTTGAGAAAGCAATTTATATTCTCCACCATTTGAAGTGTTCGCTGATGTTGCATAATTTTTAATTGTACGAGCTATGCTTGTTAATGAAGTTTCACCATCTAGATCTGCACCGTTTGCTGTAACTTGATTAACTTTTGATACCATATTATTATATGATTCAACAAAACCTTTTACCGCGTCTACTAATCCAGAAGTGTCTTGAGAAACATTAAGTTTTGTTGAAGTAACAGTTCCATTATCATCAGGAGTTGAAACCCCTTTTAGAGTAAGTGTAACTCCTTCAATTCTTGAAACATCAGATGTTATTGTATTTGATGTTGCTGTTATGCTTGTACCATTAATTGTAAGCATTGCATTTTTACCTAGCTCTTGAGCCTCTAAAAACATTCTTGTAGATATAATATTTCCATCAGCATCACGTTGAGTAGTTGTTAAATTCATAACATCAGTAAAATTACTTGTTCCTGATTCAATATTTATATAAGAAGCACCTTCTTTTTTAGATGTTATAGTAAGCTTACCTGTTGTATCATCCCAATAAGCGTTTGCTTGTGCTTCTTCGCTGTTATTAATTTGTGAAATTAATGATGACAATGTTGTATTTTCATTTATTGTGAATGTTGCACTACCGATAGAGAAAGTTCCTTCTGTAATCTGTTGATTAAAGCCAGAATTTACATCTGTTAATTTTGAAGCTACATTTGCTTTATACAAAGAATTTGTAGAAGCATAAGTGCCATCATCTTGGCTAGTTAAACCAATTAATGATACAAAATTAGATGTATCAGTTGTTGCACCAATATTAATTGTATCACCTTCTGTGAAAGCCGATAATGTCAAGACACCATTTTCATTTATTTGTGCATTTATATTTGCAGCTGCAAGCTGTGATTTTAAATCTCCTAAAGTATCATCTTCTTCGATATTAATAGTTGTTTTGACTCCATTAACATATACTGATAAAGAGCCTTCTGTAATTCCTAAGCTATCTAGTTTTGTATTATCATCAGCAACTGAACTTGCGCTACTATTAGATATCGCTTTGGTAAATGTTGCTAATTGTTGAACTTGAACATCATAACTTTGTCTTGAAGCTCCTGCGCCAGCTGTTGCTGTAAAGATATCTTCGTTTGATGATTTTGCTGAATTTTGAGTAAATAAATCGAATGTTCCACCAAATTTTTTATCTGTCAACTTTTCAATAGATGTTCTTAAAGCATTAAAAACAGCACGAGTATCATTTAGTGTGTTTTTGGTAGATTTAATTAATGATAAATCAGCTTGGAATGTTTTAATCTTCTGCTGTTTTGCAGAGACGAGGGCTTCGACCCATCCAGAAGTATCAAGTCCTGAAGCTAATCCACTAAATGAAATTGACATATTTTAAAATCCTTTTTATTCAAAATTCGCTTACATTATAATATATCATTATAAGCCATGTTAGAGAGGGTTTCAACCCTACATTTGTTGTAATTTGTAACAATTTTTAAATAAGTTTATAATTTTACTTTACAAAACTTAACTGTTGAAAATATCGCCGTCAAAATTTAAGCCTTTAGCATTTTCTAATAGTGGGTAATTTTTTATATCATAATTTTTTGCAAAATTTATAGCTTCTGCTCTTGCTAATTCAAGAATTTTTGAGTCTGCTACAATATCAGCAATAATCATATCAGGCAAACCACTTTGCCGAGTTCCTAAAAATTCCCCTGGTCCACGGATTTGTAAATCTTTTTCTGCAATTATAAAGCCGTCATTGGTTTGAGTCATAATATCCAACCTAGCCCGTGTATCCTGCGAGCGGGTATTAGAAGAAAGAATACAATAAGACTGTAAATCATTTCTTCCCACTCTTCCTCTTAGTTGATGAAGTTGTGAAAGTCCAAATCTTTCTGCGTTTTCAATGACAATAACTGTTGCATTTGGAACATCTACTCCTACTTCCACAACTGTCGTAGAAACAAGAATATCAAATTCTTTGTTCTTAAATTTTTCCATGACATCTTCTTTTTCAGAGTTTTTTAGCTTTCCATGCAAAAGTCCTATTTTAAACTCAGGGAATACTTCTGTTTCCCAGATTTCTTTTTCTTTTGTAGCAGCTTTAGCTGATAAGGTTTCGCTTTCATCAATTAAAGGATAGACTATATAAGCTTGACGACCTTCATTAATTTCTCGTCTTATTAAATCTGCAATTTGTTTTTTTGAAGAAGAAATTGATGTTAATATTGGTTTTCTACCTTTTGGTAATTCATCAATAATTGTTAAATCTAAGTCTCCATTAAGTGTTATCGCAAGAGTTCTTGGAATTGGCGTTGCTGTCATTGTTAGAATTTGAGGGTTTTGTGATTTTTTGCGTAATGCAAGTCTTTGTTTTACACCAAATCTGTGTTGCTCATCAATAACCACTGCTCCAAGATTTGCAAATTCAATGCTATCTTGAATAAGAGCGTGGGTCCCTATTGCAATATCAACCTGTCCGTTGCGTAAATTTGTTTCAGCAAATTTTCGTTGTTTTTTTCCATTACTTCCTAAAAACAATTCAACTCGAATGCCAATTGGATTAAGCCATTTAGACATATTGTTAAAATGTTGTTGAGCAAGAATTTCTGTTGGAGCCATAATGGCTGCTTGATAACCGTTTTCAATTGCAGCAAGAAGCATTATTGTTGCAACAACAGTTTTTCCACTACCTACATCACCCTGAAGTAATCTCTGCATTGGCTTAGTGGAGTTCAAATCATTTAAAATTTCGTTAACAGCTCTTTGTTGAGCAGAAGTTAATCTAAAAGGTAAGGACTCTATAAATTTCATTACAAGACCTTCTTTTTTGATTTCAAGTGGTATGGATGTAAGGTTTTTGTTATTTTCTTCTCTTAATATTGCAAGTTTTAGTTGAATTAAGAAAAATTCTTCAAAAACAAGTGTAAATCGAGCTTTATCTAACATTTCTTTATTATCTGGGAAATGAATTTGTCTAAGTGCAATTTTTTTTTCAAGTAAATGATATTTTTTTATTAAAAAATCAGGTAAAATTGTTTCAATTTCTGGTTCATAAGCATCTAAAACATTATTTATAGCTTTGCGTATAGTTTTAATGTTTAAATTTTCACTAAGTGAATATATTGGTACAATTCTAGCTAAGTTTAAATTAGTTGGCGCTATTGAGTCATCATCCATTAGTGAATATGTTGGTTTATCTAATGTCATCATTCCGTCATAAGAATTAAATTTTGCTCTGCCAGAGACCATAATCCCAGATCCTTTTGGAAATTGTTTTTTCATTCTTTCAAGCACAAATTTAGAGGGTTTTGAAGCAAAAAAGTTTAAACTGATTTTTCCTGAATTATCAGCAATACGAACTTTTATGACACCTAAATTATTTTTTGTTGTAAATGATTCAACTGATTTAATTATTCCAAAAATAGTCGTATCCATACCTTCTTCAAGGTCTCGAATTCTTGTACGTGAAGAATAATCAATATGTTTACGAGGGAAATAGTAAAGCAAATCATTTGCAGTATATATTCCTAATTTATTCAAAAGATAAGCAATTTTTGGTCCAACTCCCTTAATATACATTATATCTGTTTGAGAAATGGGTGTTTTTTTGTTTGATGTTATTTCTGGTGGTGATATGTATTGAGTCTTAATAATCGCAATTAAGCGTTCAATAGATTTTTTTCTTACAGGAAGAGTCTCTATTGCATATCTCTCAAAGTGTTCTAAAATAACTTTCCATTTTGGATTATCTGGATATAATTTAATTTCCTTTTTTATAACAGAACAAATAAATGATGAAAAGTTTTGGCTTTTACCACTAATATTAATATATTTGTGCTTAACTTCAATTTCTATAGCTTTTTTTACTTGTTCTAAATTATCCATGAAAATATTATACTATTAAAAATGAAAAAATTTTTAGATAAAAGAAGGATGACCTCTTTATGATCATCCTTTTGATTTTATTTATTTTTTATAAAATTAAAACTTAATAAAATTCATATTATATTTTTTTAAGTATTCTTTTAAATCTTTTTTAATTTCTGGAGCTAGAATATAAAGAACAATAATATTTGGAACACACATAGAAAGCATCATTGCGTCTGTAATGTTTAATATTGAACTAATATTCATTGCTGATCCGATGATTATAAATAAACAATATAATAAGTTAAATGCTAATATACGTTTTTTACCTTCGCCTAATAAAAATGTCCAAGCTTTTTGTCCATAATATGCCCAGCTAATTAATGTTGAAAGTGCAAATAATACGGCAATTATTGAAAGAATTATTGGGAAGAACGATAAAACTGATTGAAATGCTTTAGAAGCAAGTTCAATACCTGATATTTCACCAATTGTAGTTGTATCTAAAACACCTGAAAAAACAATTGCAAAAGATGTGAATAAACAAAGAACACCAGTTAAAAAAGTTTCTAATAATGCTACAAAACCTTGTGATATGTGTTCTTTTGTTTGAGCAGCTGCATATACGATTGCTGCAGCACCAGTACCAGCTTCATTACATTGTACAGAACGTCTTAGACCAATAATTATAATTCCAAAGAAGCCTCCAGCTATAGCAGTAGGGTGAAAAGCTTCTTTTATTATTAATGCTAACGCACTTGGTATATTAGAAAGGTTTGCTAGAATTACAATTAAACCAGATATTATATATAAACCACACATTGTTGGAGTTAGTATAGTTGTAACTTTTGCAATACCCTTAATGCCACCAACAACAACCATACCGATTAGTACAGCAACAATTAAACCTAAAACCCAGGCATATCCGTGAAATATACTAGATTCTCCACCAGTTATAAATATAATTTGGTGAGCAGTTTGGTTAATTTGAATCATATTTCCACCAGTTATACCACCACCAATACAAAGTATTGCAAAAATAACAGATAAAGGTTGTCCTAACCAGCGCATTTTTCTTCTTGTTAAACCGTGAGCTATATAGTGCATAGGTCCACCGGAAACAGAACCATCTAGATTAAATCTTCTATATTTAACAGCTAAAGAAGCTTCGATAAATTTTATAGACATTCCAAGTATTGCACCTGCAAAAATCCAAAAAGCTGCACCAGGTCCACCTAATGAAATTGAAAGTGCAACTCCTGCAATACTACCAATACCAATTGTTCCTGAAAGAGCAGTTGCTAAAGCTTGAAAAGATGATACATCGCCTGTTCCATCTCCACCTTCGGGTTTTTTAATTATTTGGTCGATTGCATGTTTAAATCCCCAAAACGCAATTCCTTTAAAATATATAGTAAAGAAAAAGCCAGCAAAAAGTATCCAAAGTATAATCAATGGGACTTTTGTTCCACAAATGGAGATTGAAGAAAACACAATATTTGCAATTGCGTCTGTACATGGTGCAATATGTTTATCAATAAATTCATCAACATTCATTGCGTGAACTGATTGCAGGCATGTAAACATGGTGAATAACATCATTAAAATTTTCTTCATAGTCTCTTTTCCTTTGCTCATCATTTTCCATAAATATATTTCGACATTGTCATTTAATTATATCAAAAAAAAGTCAAATATATTAAAAATTGTTACAAATATAGTGTAAATGTAACAATTTTTAATCTTTTCAACTTAAAAGATTAGGTAATATACTCATTAATTTTTAATTTTGGTTTTGTCTTGTAATATATTATTATCTTAATCAATTTATTAATTTTTATACTGCAATTGCTGTATTATCAGTAATTACCTCTTGAAATTTAATTTAACCAGCATTAAAATATCTATGTTATGAAAGATAAATATAAAATATCCTTTGATGAAATAGAAAATTTATTAAAAGAAGAACATTATCAACAAGATGATATTGTAGAGTTAGAAAAAGCTTTTGAGTTTGCAAAAAAGCTTCATGATGGTCAATTTAGGATTTCTGAAGAACCTTATATTATTCATCCTTTAGAAGTTGTTAAGATCTTAATCAGTTTAAGAGCTGATAAACATACTTTAATGGCAGGTTTTTTGCATGATGTTTTAGAAGATACAGACACAAAGCCTGAAGAAATAAAAGAGCTTTTTGGAGAAGATGTTTTAAACCTTGTTCAAGGGGTTACAAAGCTAGGTAAGCTTCAATTCAAATCAAAAGAAGAACGTCAAGCTGAAAACTTTCGTAAAATGTTTATAGCAATGGCTAATGACGTAAGAATTATTTTCTTAAAGCTCGCAGATAGATTGCATAACATGCGAACTCTTAATTTCATGTCTGTAGCTAAGCAACAAAAAATTGCACAAGAAACAATAGATATCTTTGCGCCTCTTGCTAATCGTATGGGGGTTGGTAAAATTAAAGCTGAATTAGAGGATTTATCTCTAAAATATTTACATCCAGACCATTATTATGAAATAGCACAATTGGTTTCACAAAAAAAGATTGAACGTGAAATGGCTGTAAATATGCTTATCGAAAAAATTTCAAAAGATGTAAAGGCTAGTGGAATAAATGCAAAAATTACAGGGCGAGCGAAGCATTATTATAGCATTTATAAAAAGATGACTCGCTTGAATGTAGCATTTCACGATTTATATGATATAACAGCAGTTCGTGTTATCGTCGACTCTGAAAAAGAATGCTATGAAGTGCTTGGTTTAATCCATTCTCAATTTAAACCAATCCCTGGTAGGTTTAAAGATTATATTGCTATGCCTAAGGGTAATATGTATCAATCATTACATACATCTGTAATTGGACCAAGGCAAAAACCTTTAGAAGTGCAAATTAGAACTTGGGAAATGCATGAAATCGCAGAATATGGTATTGCTGCACATTGGCGATACAAAGAAAAAGGTTCTAACAAAGCTGATTCAGCTAATGATATAAAATTTTCTTGGATGCGTAAACTCGTAGAATATAATAAGGATACTCAAGATGCAGAAGATTATGTAAATTCTGTAAAATTAGATATTTTCTCTGATCAGGTGTTTGCGTTTACTCCAGGTGGTGATGTATTAGATTTACCACAAAATGCAACTCCTGTAGATTTTGCATATCGTATTCACTCTGATGTCGGAAATAAAACAGTAGGAGCATTGATTAATGGTCGTATTGCGCAATTAGATACTAAGCTTAAAAATGGTGATATTGTAGAAATTATGACATCAAAAGTTTCTGCACCTCGCCTTGATTGGTTGAACTTTGTTGTTACAAAACAGGCTACATCGAAAATAAAACAATGGTATAAAAAGAATAAAAGAGAAGATCATATCGAAATTGGACGAGCAAATCTTGAACATGAGCTTACAAAAGCTGTATTTGATGATTATATGAAAAGTGGAGAGTTCAATAAAGTTGCAAAACAAATGAACTATGTTAGCTCGGACGATTTATTTGCTGCATTAGGCTATGGTGAGACAACGCTTACAAAAGTTATTAATAGACTTAAAAAACCAGAAAAGAAAGAACCAACGATATCACAGTATAAGCCTAGAAAATCTTCTGAAAAAGATATTATAGGATTAGAAGGCTTGCTTTATTCATTTGCAAGATGTTGTTCTCCAATACCGGGAGAGCCTATTGTTGGTGTTGTTACACGTTCAAAGGGTGTTAGTATCCACAGGCTTGATTGTAAAACTTTAGATGATGTTCCACCTGAAAGATTGCTCGATATTCATTGGTCTGGAAACAATGTTAATAAAACATACAACACAACTATTAGGATTGAAACAGCAGAAAAATTAGGTTTGTTAAAAGATGTAATTAGTGTTATTGCAGATAATAAAACAAATATAACATCAGCAAATGTTAAATCAAAAGGAAAGGTTGGTATTATTGAAGTCGGAATTGAACTTGATAATATTGAGACTTTAAGAAGATTAATGACAGCATTACAAGCTATGCCTGATGTTTTAAGTGTAAAACGTATTCAGACTTCATATATATCATCAAATAATTCAAACTTTACGAAGAAAACTGTTAAAAATAAAAATAATAAAAACAGAAATTAATTTATTTTTTGGCATGCCAACTTTTTTATATTATAAATTGATTGTTTTTATTTGATTTATATCCGATTTACACATAATCAATGTTTTAGAGTTTGTCAAGAGTAAATACAACCTTTTGCATGCAAAAAATTTAACAAAATTTACAATATTGCGATTTGTAAAAATACTGATTTTATTGAGTTTTGAGAATTGTTGAGTTTTATTAAAACCTTGCTTCAAAAACTTATTTGATTTATCATTATTTTAGTGGATAAATTTTGGGGAAGAGAATGTTATTCTCTTATTAAAGGATAGTTATAAAATAATACGAAATAGAATAGCTAACCTTGAAAATTTTGGGGAGGTTAAAAGTCGATGCAAAATAGTTTAAATAAGGAAGGAACGATTGTTGAATTCACTTCTAAATCATCAGCAGATGCCAAAAGAGGTGTTACAGCTCCTAGTGAGCTTGTTTCACAAGTTTCTAAATTAAACATACAATCAGAAGCTCAAAAAATTACTCCACTAAAGTCAAAAGTTGTAACTGTCATTAAGAAAGATGGTACATCTGAAATTTTTGATAATACAAAAATTATTAATGCAGTAAAAAAATCTGCAACAAGAGCTTTAGTTAATTTAACTGAAGAGGACTTGAAAAATATATGTGAATTCGTAAATAATAATATTATAAGATCAAACAAAGAAGCAGTTTCAATAACAGAAATGCATAATTTTGTTGAAGGTGCTTTAGAGCATTTATACCCATCTGTAGCTGCAAGCTATAGAAACTATAGAAACTATAAGCAGGATTTCGTTCACATGCTAGATAAAGTTTTTCAAGAATCTCAAAGAATTATGTATATTGGTGATAAAGAAAACTCTAATGCTGATTCAACATTAGTTTCAACAAAGCGTTCTTTGATTTTCAATGAATTAAATAAAGAATTATACAAAAAATTCTTTTTAACAGTAGACGAATTACAAGCTATAAGAGAAGGATATATTTACATCCATGATATGTCTGCAAGACGTGATACAATGAATTGTTGTTTATTTGACGTTGCTAATGTACTTAAAGGTGGCTTTGAAATGGGCAATCTTTGGTATAATGAGCCAAAGTCTTTAGATGTTGCGTTTGACGTAATAGGCGATATTGTAATGGCTGCTGCAAGCCAACAATATGGTGGCTTTACAGTTCCTGAAGTTGATAAAATCCTTGCTCCTTATGCAGAAAAAACATTTGAAAGACAAAATAACAAGTATTTATGCTTAGGACTGTCCTTTGAAAAGGCAAGAGAAGCAGCTTTAGCTGATGTAGAAAAAGATTTTGAACAAGGTTTCCAAGGTTGGGAATATAAGTTTAACACTGTAGCTTCTTCAAGAGGAGATTATCCTTTCATTACTGTAACTACAGGTTTAGGACTTGAACCTTATGAAAAAATGGCTACAGCAGCGATGTTAAGAATAAGAATGGGTGGGCAAGGTAAAAAAGAATGTAAAAAACCTGTACTATTCCCTAAAATCGTATTTTTATACGATGAGAATATTCATGGCGAAGGTAAAGTTTCAGAGGATTTATTCAAACTTGGTGTTGAATGTTCTAAAAAGACAATGTATCCAGATTGGTTATCATTATCAGGTGAAGGATATGTTGCAGAAATGTATAAGAAATATGGTAGGGTTGTTTCTCCAATGGGGTGCAGAGCTTTTCTATCTCCTTGGTTTGAAAGAGGTGGTGCAAAGCCTGCTGATGAAAATGATAAACCTGTTTTTGTTGGAAGATTTAATATTGGTGCAATAAGCTTACATTTACCAATGATTTATGCAAAAGCACAAAAAGAAAGTAAAGATTTTTATGCAGTTCTTGATTATTACATGGAGCTTATTAGAAAGCTTCATATAAGAACTTATGAATATCTTGGTGAAATGAAGGCTTCTGTGAATCCTCTTGCTTATTGTGAAGGAGGTTTCCTTGGTGGTAATTTAGGTATTCATGATAAAATCAAACCTTTATTAAAATCTGCAACAGCTTCTTTTGGCATAACTGCGTTGAACGAATTACAACAATTGTATAATGGAAAGTCTTTAGTAGAAGATGGCAATTTTGCAATTGAGGTAATGGAATATATTAATAAAAAAGTAGAACAATTTAAAGAAGAAGATGGACATTTGTATGCTTTATATGGTACACCAGCAGAAAATCTTTGTGGATTACAAGTAAAACAGTTCCGTAAAAAATATGGTGTTGTTGCTAATGTGTCAGACAAAGCTTATGTTTCAAACAGTTTCCATTGCCATGTAAGTGAAAATATTAGTCCTATTGAAAAACAGGATTGTGAAAAAAGATTTTGGGATTTGATGAACGGTGGTAAAATCCAGTATGTTAAATATCCAATTGATTATAATACAGAGGCTGTAGAAACTCTTATCCATAGAGCAATGGATATGGGATTTTATGAAGGAGTAAATTTATCTCTTGCATATTGTGATGATTGTGGTCATCAAGAATTAAGCATGGATGTTTGTCCAAAATGTGGCAGTAGAAATTTAACTAAGATTGATAGAATGAACGGTTATTTATCATATTCTAGAGTTAAAGGTGATACAAGACTTGCTGAACATAAAATGCAGGAAATTGCAGATAGAGTTTCAATGTAAGTTTTGATAAATTATTTATGAAAAGACCTCTAAAGCTTAATTTTAGAGGTCTTTTGCTATTATAATAAATTATCTATGTTTGATAAAAGAGTTCATATTCTTCACAAGGATCTTCGCTTACTGCCGTAAGAGCATAGTCATCTAAATCAAAATTTGCAACTGAGCCATATTCAATATCTTTTCCTAATTTATACAAAGCTTCGTATTTTGTCCATTCTTGATAAAATTCCCCGAGTGTTTCTACTTCAAATTTCATTTTTTTAGAAATCTTTTGAAACTCTCTAAGTTTAATTTTTTCGATATCCACACCACAATTTGAATTTGAGAAAGCTATCGCTATTAAATCTTCTGAATGACTAATAGAAAAATGTTTTCCACCATCAATTAAAATAGGCTTACCATTCTCAAAAATGACTTCTCTGCTTTTTATATCATAGACTTCTTCTAAAAATTTGTCTACTAATAAATAAGAAAGACAATGTATAGCTAATTTCTCTTTATCTGAAATTTCTTTTTTTTGATATTGTAAAAGAGTTTCTTCTTTTACCTTCTCTAAATTCTTTTTTTCTATTATATAAATTTCCATAAGTCTATTGTAGCATAATTTTTAAAATTTTATACAAAAAAGTGCGCCGTATGACGCACTTTTTAAGTTCTAATTCGTTTTACTATTTAGAAGCTCCAGCTTTTTCGATAATTTCTTTTTCGATATTAGCAGGAACTTGTTCGTAGCATTGGAATTCCATAGAGAATGTACCACGACCTTGAGTATTTGATCTCAAGTCAGTTGCATAACCGAACATATTAGCAAGAGGAACAAGAGCTCTAACGATAACATTACCTGTATTACCTTGAGGTTCTTGACCTTCTACTCTACCACGGCGTCTTGAAATATCACCGATAATAGTACCTGTGAATTCGTCTGGAATTTCGATTTCAACTTTCATCATAGGTTCAAGAATACAAGGTTGAGCTTTTCTAGTACCTTCTTTAATTGCCATTGAACCAGCAATTTTGAATGCCATTTCAGAAGAGTCAACTTCGTGGTAAGAACCATCGTAAAGCTCAACTTTAACGTCAATCATTGGATATCCAGCTAAGATACCGCCTTCAAGAGCTTCTTCCATACCTTTTCTTGCAGGTTCGATGTATTCCTTAGGAATAGCACCACCAACGATTTTGTTTTCGAATACAAAACCAGCATTTTCTTCAGCAGGAGAAATTCTGATTTTAACGTGTCCGTATTGACCTTTACCACCTGATTGTCTAGCAAATTTAGAATCTTGTTCAGCGTTGCCTCTAATAGTTTCTCTATAAGCTACCTGTGGTTTACCAATGTTTGCTTCTACTTTAAATTCTCTTAACATACGGTCAACAATGATATCTAAGTGAAGTTCACCCATACCAGAAATGATTGTTTGACCAGTTTCAGCATCAGATTTAACTCTGAAAGATGGATCTTCTTCTGCAAGTTTTTGAAGAGCGATACCCATTTTATCTTGGTCAGCTTTTGTTTTTGGTTCAATAGCTACTGAAATAACTGGCTCAGGGAAAGTCATTCTTTCTAAGATAATAGGTGCTTTTTCATCACATAGAGTATCACCTGTTGTTGTATCTTTTAAACCTACTGCTGCGCATATATCGCCTGCGTAAACTTCAGTTTCTTCTTGTCTTTGGTCAGCGTACATACGAACAAGTCTTGAAATACGTTCTTTTTTACCATTTGTTGAGTTAAGAACATAAGAACCTGATGTAATAACGCCTGAGTAAACTCTTAAGAATGTTAAACGACCTACAAATGGGTCAGTCATAACTTTGAATGAAAGAGCTGAGAATGGTTCAGAATCTGAAGAATGTCTTTCAGTTTTTGTACCATCTTCTAATTCACCTTCAATAGCTTTAACATCTACTGGAGATGGCATATAGTAAACAACGTTATCTAATAAAAGTTGAACACCTTTGTTTTTGAAAGCTGTACCGCAGTTTACAGGAACGATTTTGTTATCACAAACTGCTTTTCTTAAACCAGCTCTTAATTCTTCTACTGTAATTGAATCTGGATCTTCGAAGAATTTTTCCATTAAAGTATCATCTTCAGAAGCAATAGCTTCAACAAGAGCTTCTCTGTATTCTCTAGCTTTATCAACTAAATCAGCAGGGATTTCTTCAACTTTAATATCTGTACCTAAATCGTTAGTGTAGATATGAGCTTTCATTTCAAACAAATCTACAATACCTTTGAAGTTATCTTCAGCACCGATAGGTAATTGAATTGGATGAGCGTTAGCATTTAATCTATTTTTAAGTTGATCAACAACTCTATAGAAATCAGCACCTGTTCTATCCATTTTATTAACGAATACCATACGAGGAACTTCGTATCTATTAGCTTGTCTCCAAACTGTTTCTGATTGTGATTGAACACCACCTACTGCACAGAATACAGCAACAACACCGTCAAGAACACGAAGAGAACGTTCTACTTCAATAGTGAAGTCAACGTGTCCAGGTGTGTCGATAATGTTGATTTGATGATCTTTCCAAGAAGCTGTTACAGCAGCAGATTGGATTGTAATACCTCTTTCCTTTTCTTGTTCCATAAAGTCAGTTACAGCAGCACCATCGTGTGTTTCACCGATTTTATGTGTTTTACCTGTGTAGAAAAGGATACGTTCAGTTGTAGTGGTCTTACCTGCGTCGATGTGAGCAGCAATACCAATATTTCTGATTTTTTCTAATGGAGTCTTTCTTGCCATTTTCTTTTTTCCTTTTTTATATTAATACTACTACGATTTATACTGTTTCCAGTTGTAATTATTGTGCCATGAACATGATTTACTGTAAAGACATTGAATATAAGAGACGGTAAAACTATTCTTTAAATAAAATTTCTAAATCTTTTCATATAGATTTCGAATAGATGTTTTTTGAAATCCTGCTTTTCTAAGTTGGTCTTCAATTGTCCATTGACTTCCACGAATATCGTATTCACCTATGACTAAATATGAATTACTTTCTAGATGATTAGCCAAATTATATAAAATAATTTGGCGATCTTTAGGATTTTCTATATATGGCCAGAAATTTCTTGCAAAAACTATGCTATTATTTTTTTCAATATTTTTATAATCGGTTTTGATATTTCCTAATTTTGCATCTATATTAGAATATAAAATATCGTCTGCCTTATAGTTGTCAGTACTTGGAATGTTTTTAAAAAACTTATTAAAATTATTTTCCGTATAGTCATTAATTCTATTAATTTCTATATCAGTAATTTTATATGGAAATTTTGTATTTATCCTATTGATAGCTTCTTTATCAATATCTAGTGCTTTTACTGGTAAAAATTTTTCTTGAATGGCTTTTGTTGTATTTGATAAAAAATACATTATAAGAGAAAGAGGCTCTGAACCATCTGAACAACCAAAGTGATATACATTTACCTTTGGGATATTTTGGAATTTTTCAATAAAAAAGTTTAATAATTTTACCCATAAATCTCTATCTCTGAAAAAATTTGTATCATTACGATATAATAATCTATGAGATTTTAAATTATAAGATTTAGCAAAAACTTCACGATGCCATGTTTTGAAACTACAATTATTGGTATTATTTACGGGATTAATTTGCATAATATATCAAAAACATCTAAAAATTTTTTTTGCTACCCTTTTATAGCTCCGTCATTTTCTCCTGCGATAAAATATTTTTGCATAGCAAGGAAGAAAATAATTATTGGAATGGTCGATAAAATTGAACCAGCAGCAATATATCTCCAATTCGAAGAAAATAATCCTTGTAAGTTATTAATCCCAACAGGAAGTGTATACATAGATTCTTTAGTAAGCATAATACTAGGCCATAAAAATTCACCCCAAGAGCCAATGAATGTAAATACTGCTAATACTGCAAGAGTTGGTTTAACCATTGGTATTACAACTTTTATAAACATTTCAAAAACATTACATCCATCAACAATAGCAGCTTCTTCTAATTCTTTCGGAATTTTTATAAATGCTTGTCTCATTAGAAATATTCCAAATGCACTCACCGCAAAAGGCATTACTAGACCAATATAACCCATTAAATTATTAACGCTATCAATCAAATTTAGTTTTAATGTGATTATATACACTGGAAGCATGATTGCTTGAAAAGGAATCATAATTGTTGCTAATATTGAAAAAAAGAAAAACTTTTTTCCATAAAAACGCATTCTAGCTAAAGGATAAGCAGCAAGAGAAGATAAGACTAAATTTAATAAAACTGTTAGTCCAGCAACAATCATGCTGTTTATAAAATAACCTACAAAATTAACTTGTTGCCAAACTTCTATGTAATTAGTAAAAGTAAAATCTTGAGGTATTATATTTGGAGGATATGCAAAAATATCTTCATTCACACCTTTTAGGGATGTTGATGTTAGCCATATAAAAGGGAATATTGATAGCAAAGATGTTGCTATCAATATTGTATGAATAGAAATTTTAGTAAATATTTTTTTATACATTATTATTTTATAGTATAACCATTTTTAACAATTGTAGCTGTGCAAGAACCCGTTTCATCAGCTGTAGGATACATTTTCTCATATATATCTCCACCAGCAGGGTATAATGTACCATTATTACCTATTGCAAATCGAAATATATCTACACCATAGGCATTTGGTTTATTACCTTCGCCATTGCTATCAATATCAATACGCATCAAAGCGCCTGGGTGCCGGGATTCTTCTTCTTCTTCTGTACTTTCACTAGCTGAATCATCTTCACCTAGCTTCACTACATATATATCAATGCCATTTTTTAATGTGATTACAGGATTTTTATCGTTAGAAGAAGCTATTTTTAGATATTTATCTAATAGCTTAAAATCAACATTTTTTGGATCTTTACCGAATTCAGTTTCTGTTATATCTTGGACAGCTTCACTAATCATCATTGTTGCAAAAGCATTTTCTAAAGCTGAAACAGTAGAAGCTAGTTTCGCAACATTGGTTTTTGCTTTTGAATTAGTAACAACCGATGGCATTGTCATAGCTGCGATAACTCCCACTAAAGTTAGCGCAATCAGTACTTCTGCTAAAGTAAATCCTCTTTTTTTCATA
>JAGBXP010000006.1 GCA_017629215.1 bacterium
GATATGATGTGAGGTGAGGAGTCTCTTTGCGTTAAAGTTTTCCAAAAAAATGCCGTATACTAAACATGTAAAGAGTAGTAGCTGGAATAAGTTTTTCGGCACAAGCAAAGAAAGGAAAACAATACGTATGAAGTTTTTTGATTTAGAACTTGGTGGATTAGGAGCAAAGCAGGCACGTTTTCCTACAAAGGATTGGCTTGGAAGATGTACAATAGGCAACTATGCTGGTGGAACAACTAAAGATGAATGTGAGAGATCGGGTGAAAAATTAAATGGTGCAGACTCTTTTTATCGTGAATTTTTACATGGTTGTAGTCCTGCTAATCAAGATGGTTGGATCTTTAATGTTAGAAGCGCTTGTAGTTAATAACTTATGGAGGGAAATCTCACAGTCGTAGGGTGGGTTAAGCCTTGTAGGCTGGGTGAAACCTAGCAATAATACTAAATTGAAAAACTAGGTCGGCTGGGATTAAAAATCCCAGCCGATTTTTTATCTGAATTATGTTTTTACAAGGTTTTATTTTTTTCTGGATTGCTTCGTTTCACTCGCAAAGACGTGGAATTATTTATTAATCATTTTCCTTTTATTAATCCAATCATAGTATTTAATAGCTAATGTAACTCTATTATGAATTGATAATTTATAATACACATTTTCTAAAACAGCTTTAACCGTATGAAAAGAGATATATAATTTTTCTCCAATTTCTTTATTAGTTAGCCCATTAAATAATAATTCAACAACTTCAAGTTCTCTTTCAGTTAATCTTTTCATAAAAATCTAACCTTTCTTTTTACCCATATATCTATCATACAATATTGTCAGATAATTTTTTTAATATATTTCCCAATTTGCAAAATTTACAAAAATTTACATTTGGGAGTAAAATTATAGCTTGTGTTAATTAGTACAAATGGTTCAATAAAATACTTCCGAGAACAAGCATAAATGAAAGAATAATAGGGTTATATAGGTTAAGTGGCTATGATATATATTTGAACAAATTATTTTTTTGTTTTATTGCATGTGCTGAAATAATTTGTTATCATGAGGATATGAGAATAGCATCCTGAAAAAGAGCTTTTATGCAATTAAAAAAGAATAAAAGAATTACATCCCAGAATTATTTAAAATATTATTATGACATTCCCTACGAAGGTAAAACTTCTGCTGGCAGGGCGTTACGTAGATTGAAAAATATTACCTGTCCATATCGTGGAATAAAAATTATTTCAACAGATACAATAAAAGGTTTTGAAAAAAATTTGGCAAGATGTAAGACCGCTCAAGATGCAGTTAATCTTCTTGAGCCTTATCAACAAAACATGTTGCCAGTTGAAAAATCAATTTTTGCCATATTTAAGGATTTTATTAGGCTAAATCCTGATGATAATCTTCAAAATTGTTTGCAAATGATAAAAATGAACTGTCTTATGAAGCTAAAATTAGAAGAAATGGAAGTGCTTGATGATGTTGATATGTTAACAAGAAAGCTCTCTCCGCAAACAGCTATGAAAGTTCGAGAAAAAACAACTCGTTGTCGACAAATAATTTTGAGTAATTGTAAACAAGATTGCTTTAAACGTAAAACTTTTTTAAACTCTTTAGAAGAAATTATACCAAAGGATAACGAACGTGATATTTTTAATAATATAAAAAATAAAGCACTTTTCCTTCCAACATCAGAAAGTAGCCGTAATGCTTTTGTTGTTAAGTATTCGAAAAGAAAGCAGGTAGAGATTGTAAGAAGGCTTTTTATTGCTTCTACGGGTTCTATTGAACATATAACTCCTCAATCATTAGGTGGTATCAATACAATAGGGAATTTTTTGTTAACTTCTGCTAGTGGTAATCGCTATCGAGAGAACATGCCATTGTCTGAATATATTAAACGACACCCTAAAATACCTCTATATATGCAAATGTATGTTAATGATATAATCCGTGAAATTCATGCCGGAAATCTTGAGGGTAACGAAACATATCCATATAAAATCAAGAAAAAATTAATGGAAGAGTCCGAAGGTAGAATTATGATAAGCTTATCTGAATATAAATACTCTGAAGAAGATGCTGCTAAGGCAGTTGAAGAATATGAAAATAGATGGGCTAATTATAATAAGCAAAAGTCTAATAAATAATTTGATAAAAAATTATTATCGTTTATATAATATATTAGATGGATAAATTATATTAAAAAAGCGAGCTCATTGCTGAACTCGCTTTTTAAAATTATTATCAGATAATTAGTATCTGTAGTGAGCAAACGCTTTGTTAGCTTCTGCCATTCTGTGGGTGTCTTCACGTTTTTTGCATGCTGCACCAGTACCGTTTGAAGCATCGATTAATTCGTTAGTAAGTTTTTCAACGAATGATTTTCCGCCTCTGTTTTTAGCAGCTGCAATTAACCAAGAAGAAGCAAGAGCAAAACCTCTGTCAGCTTTAACGTCGATAGGTACTTGATAAGTAGAACCACCGATACGTCTAGCTTTTACTTCTAATAATGGAGTTGCATTTGTTAAAGCTTTTTGGAAAATTTCCAAACCGCTTTCGTTTGTTCTTTCTTTAATTCTTTCGATTGTAGCATAGAAAATTCTTTCAGCTAAAGATTTTTTACCACGTCTCATAACACGGTTAATGAATTTAGATACATCAACGCTGTTATAAATAGGGTCAGCTGAAGGAATTCTTCTTTCTGGTTTAGATCTTCTAGACATTATTTCTTACCTCCTTTAGCTCTCTTAGCACCATATTTAGAACGGCTTTGTGTTCTATTAGCAACACCAGCTGTATCTAAAGTACCACGAACGATGTGATATCTTACACCAGGAAGGTCTTTAACCCTTCCACCTCTAATAAGAACAACAGAGTGCTCTTGTAAGTTGTGTCCGATACCTGGGATGTATGAAGTTACTTCAAATCCGTTAGTAAGTCTAACTCTGGCAACTTTTCTTAATGCTGAGTTTGGTTTTTTAGGGGTTGTTGTGTAAACCCTAGTACAAACACCGCGTCTTTGTGGACATTCCATAAGAGCCGGTGATTTGGTTTTGTCTGTTAGTTTTTTACGTTCAGAACGCACTAACTGGTTAATTGTAGGCATGTTTTTCTCCTTTTACCTATTTTTGTAATACTTTTGCTTTAAGTGAATAAGTTAATAAGTTAATAGGTGAATAAGTTCTTTATGGCTTCGCCAATTTTTTCAAATATTCTCCGGCTACTTATATTTCTTTTTCAATAAAACATCTTGTGGCGACAAACGAGTTCTTGCTTCTATAAAAACGTCCAACCTGTAGTCTTTATTTTAGCTGGGCTCTTTTACCCCACCCTCTAAGCCGTCAAATCCGGCAGAAATTTCGACTAGAGTACTTTAATCGTATGACGAACATGATTAAGTGTCAATCATGACAAGGGATTAAAGTAAAGAAATATGAAACAAAAGTATTTTAAAAGAAAATTATTTACCCCCTTTACAAAAAAAAATTATTTGATAATATAATAAATGTGAGGGCGATGTACTTCATGCTAGTTGAATAAACTGGAAATAATCCTCAGTAGCTCAATGGCGGAGCAACCGGCTGTTAACCGGTAGGTTGTTGGTTCGAGTCCAACCTGGGGAGTTTTTTATTACAATTTAACCCCAAAGCGAAGAAATTGAACGGTAATTTGTACTCATAGTGCAAGGTTTCGCCCTCTACTAAAAAGTTCTGAAGTACATAATTGATTAATTTTTGCTTTTCTTCATTATTCGCAAATTTATAGAGTTCTGGAATTTCTGAACAAATCTTTAAAAATTCTTCTGAAGATTGAATGTAATTCATCTTAGTTTTTTCATAAGCCAAAATTTTATTTTGAATTTTAGACAAAGAAGCAGACCATTCTTCATGCTTTTGTAACCAAAATTCTTCAGTTATCTTGCCGTCTAGTTTATCTAAATAAATTGTTTCTATTCTTTTTGAAAGAATTTCTTTTTGTTTATTCAAGCTGTTTAACATAGTTTTAGTATATTTTTGCTCATCTTTAAAACTTTCTGCAAGTACTGTTTGTATCCAGCTTTTTTGTTTTTCATCAATTTTTATTCTTTCAATAGCTTCGACAATCTGTCTTTCAATAACAGATTCTCTGATATATTTATGTTTTTGTTCACAGGGGCGTTTAGCCCCTGTGCAACTGTAATAAATGTATTTACCTTTTTTAATTTCGCCACTAACTATGCAACCACAATTAGCACATCTTAAGACGCCACCGAATAAAAAATCTCTTGCAATAAGGTGTTTAGGTTTATTATCTTTTTTAAAAGCTTTTTGCACTTCATCAAAAAGTTCTTTTGAAATTAGAGGTTTGTGTACTCCTTGATAAATTTCATCTTTAAAACAAACCATTCCATAATAAAAAGGGTTTTTTAAAATATGTTCTAATTGTGAACGATAAATGCGTGGTTGATTATTTTTATAGCAAAAACCCTCATCAAGTAATTTCTGGCAAGTTTTTTCTAATGAAATGTTTCCTGCTGAATATATTTGAAACGCACGTCTAACAAAAGGTGCAGTATATTCATCAATTATAGTATCATTTTTATTTTTCTTCGTATATCCATAAGGAGCTTTCCCTGTAACATAACCCTCACGAGCTTTTTGTCTTAAACCTTTTCTAACTTCTTCTGAAAGATTATCAATATAATTCTTTGCCATTAAAACCTTAATGCCGTGAACAAATTTGTCATGAGATCTAGAATCTTCGCATATAATGCTGTTTTCTTTAACCAAATGCACCTCTAAATCATAGTTTTCAAGGTTTACATAGTCTTTTAAATTGCGATATAATCTATCAGTTTTTTCTACTAATAAAATTCTAGTATCGCTGTGTTCGCTAAAATATTCTATCATTTTTTTATAATTTGTTCTTCCTGCTTTTTTTGCAGTTTCAACATCTTCAAACTCTTTAACAACAGTATAATTGTTTTTTTGAGCATATTGCCTTAGCAAATCTAATTGTGCTGGGATTGAAAAGCCTTCTCTTTCTTGTTCTTTGCTAGAAACTCTTGCATAAATAACAGCTTTTCTTGTTGGTAAATTGTTTTGGATTTTTTTGAGTTTTTTCATTGTTTTCTCCTTTTCTTTTTTTCTCTAGTATTATCTTCTGACATTTTTCAAGAATTATAAACGTTATCACTTTTATACCTTTTATAGCTCTGTTCCTGTATTTTGGGTGTATTTAGCTAGGGTAACGCTTATACCTTTTAAATTCACTTATACAGAGTGTATAAGTATAATATGAAGTTTTTATCGTTACCTTTTGCTAAACACTTGTAAATTAAGGGTTTGAGGTTATAAATGAATAAAACAGTAACTATTTATAAAAGAAAAATGTTAAACCTTTTTTCTCACCCTTATAAAGTCTTCCATAGCCCATATTTGCAAGAATTAAAAGTATATCTCGAGCATCTTCTAATTTTGCATAGCGACTTTTATTACTTCTATGTAGTTTACTAGGTGAAATTGTTTTGAAACCTTTTGTTTTTATATAGTCTAGTGCAGAATAAACTAATTCATTACTTTTGCTATCAAAACTAATATTTGCTATCTTTTGGAAAGATTTAACAAAATAATTACTTAACTCAATAGCATTTTTAACAGTTTCTGCAGTTATTTCACAAGCTAAATCATTATGTATACAATGAAGAACTATGGAAAACCGAGCGACGTAACTTGTTTGTTTTTGTAGGTAATTTTTCATCAAATCTGTTAAGCCATTACTCTTTTTCCTCTCGGTAACTTCACGAATAAAGTCTAAAAAGATTTCTTTTGCCTCATCTGAGAAGTAAAAATCTTGAACAGTTTCATTTTCATAAAGTCGAGTATAAATTCTTTCAACAATACTTGTATCCAAACATCCTGCTTGGTGCAGTTCGCCTTTTTCTTCGTGATCAGTACAAACAAAAAGCCAACGTTCTATCATTCCATTAATTGAGTCAAAACCTTCTTTAAAAAGAGTTTTATCTAATACTTTAGGTTGTATTGCACCAAGAATATTATGGCTAGGATATATTAAATAGTTTTCCTCAGTACTTTTACGAGTTATACGATAAGGTTGTTTTTGCCATGCCTGTAAAAAGTATTCCTCATCTGATCCATTGCCATTTTTATATTGACCAAAGCTTTTTAAAAATGAAGCCAATTCATCAACAAATATACCTACGCCTCGTTTTTGGTTATTTTTAACCAAAGTTGCAAGAGCTTCTTTTGTAGTGTCTTGAACAGTTACAACCATAGGATAAGGTTTTATCGGTTCTTCAGGTATTTCAACATAAGTGCCTTGCTTGGCTTTTTTAGCTTGATTAAGCTTAATTTTGTATTCCTCCATATCTTTTTTATATTTTTGCAACTTTTTTTCATATTCTGCTTGTAGCTTTTCTTCAAATGTTGCTAATATCCTGCGAATTATGTTTATACTTGGAGTTTTCTTTTGTGAAGGACCTCCAACAATAGCTCCCCATAAAATGGGGTATTCTATCCAATTACTACTAGAATTGGCTGTTAGTTTATAATATCCGTCCATTAAAACACTTGCACCAATTAAAAAACTTGTTGCTAGATATTCAATAGGAGAATCCAATCTATTAGCAGTATCAACTAAGAAATTTCTTATTTCATTATTAAAAACATTTATTGGAAAAGCTAATTTTTGTGTGGTATCTCCTGATAGAATTTCTTGAATTTGTTTAAGTGTTATTTCTTGTGCATTATCTAGTAAAATTTTAAAATTATTACTACCATGTGCTATAAGATAATCATCTAAACCTTTTTCTTCTCCTTTAGGTAAGATAACAATTTTAACTTTTACCTTTCTTTCGGCAATTAAATAGGCTGCTAACTGATATAATGCTGATTTAACACTATCTTTTTCCCACATATCAGAGTCAAAGCATAATGCTATTTTAGTAGCATTTAAGTTAAGCAAATCAGGTATGATTCCCTGTATTTCGGTATCTTCATTATCATTCTCAGGCTTGCATTTCCAACACCAAACTCCACTTAAAGCTATGCAGTTAAAACCCTCTTGAACTGCTTTAATGGCTTTTTTCTCGCCCTCAGTTAGTATTAACCATTCATCTTGGATAAGATTTAAGTCTAAATTTATCGGTCGAAATAACCTCGAGGTCATACCTTTAGGTTTAATATACTTTTTGCCATTAGAACAATCCTTTAAACGTTTGTTAAAGTACTCTGTTGGAATGTTTTGATAGAGTTCTGGATAGATAATTTTATATCCGTCATTATCAATTTGAATGTAACCGAGATTTTTATAAGATCGGCACAGATAATCTACTATGCCACTTTTTGCAAAATCTTGTTCTACAAAATCTGTAAGCTGATTGTTGCAAGAGAAATTAGACATTTTCTGCCTCCTTTCGTCTTTGACTTAACTGTACAAGTAACTTTGAAAAATCTCCAAAATTTCTGATAATATTGATAATTTCCTGTAAGTCTAAATCAATATCATTGATTACTATAAAATCGTCTTTTATACATTTTATTATTTTTTTATTAATAATTTTCATAAATTTACCTTTCTATCTTTTTTTACTCAAGTGCATCTTACTACTCGTTCGAACACTTTTATTATGAAAGATTCTAGGTAACTTAAAAAAGGGGTACTTTAGTTACTAAATTTAATAACTTTTAAAGATGTTTTCTGTAACTACTCATTGTATTTTTTACATATTGTTCGGTTGTATTTAATATGTCTGCAACCCTTTTATATGAATAATTATGTTTATTTACAAGTTCAATTATTTCAATTTTTTTTGATTTTTTTAGTCTTAATTTAAAAACATCAGCTTCTTGTTCAGAATTATACATTTGTTTTTTTATTTCTAAAATATCAATTAAACATTTTCTATAACTACAAGCATAAGCACATAATATATCTTCTTTTTCAGGGCAATATTTTCTTAATTCTTCTATAGTTTCTACCATAGTACGTTGTATATTATATTTTTTTAAAATTTGATCGGTTTCTAAAATATTTTTATATTCAGGATTAGATAATATGACAAAAGCCATTGATTCTAATTTATTCAAAAGTTTCTTTTTTGAAGGTTTTTTGTGTTTATTTTCCACTTCTGTTAATAGATTTATATATTTAATTAGTACTCTATCATAGTATGTTGCAAGAGATTCTTCTCCATTTTTTAACAGAAATTGTTCAATTTCATATAATTGTTTATTTATAAAAGTATTTCGTTGCTTTACAGCCTTAAAAATTTTTAAGACGTTCTCATATTTTTTAATATCCCCTTTATCATTTGGAATGTCGTAAAAATCTATATCATTATTCTTCATAGAAATGAAACTCCTTACCAAGTCGTTTTTCTATTAGATTTAGTAGTTTTGACGGTGATATTTCTAATGCTTCTGCCAACTTCCAAAAAGTTACAAGTTTAACTTCGATTGAACCTTTTTCAATACGACTTGTATTACCGACATCTAAGTCATATTCATGGGCAAATTTATTTATCGACAAATTTTTGTCTTCACGGAGCTCTGTAATAATTGCCCCTACAGTGTTTGCGAATAATAAAGTCTTGTCATTCTTCTGTTGCATGTATACATTATATGTGTTAGAGTAAGAGTAATTGTTGTATCAATACAATAAAAATCCGGCTAAGATTACTTGTATATTTTGATAAAAAGAGGTTTATCAGGTATGAAAAATAAGAAATTAATATTGTGGATACTATTAGTAGTTATTTTAATCACTCAAAACAGCTCTTTTGCAAGTTTTAAAGAAGGTGTAAAATCATATTTTCAATTAGAAGATTTTGTATCAGAAGAACAAGCAAAACAAGAATTTATAAACGAAATATTTTTAAAAGAACTCGATAAAGCCTGTGAGCCGCATTTAAAAGCATACGAAAAAGATAACAAAGATATTCAAGATATGTATCAAAAGTTCAAAGCAAATAAAAATAATATGTATCAAAATAGACTTTTGTATGAAATGGCACATGATTTTGCAAAAGACAATGAAAATATATTTGAAACGCAGTTAAACAACTTATTTAGAGCACATAATCATTATAAATATACATCTAAATATGGCAGATATTCATATTATTTAACCTTTGAAGACAAGGAACTTGAACAATACGGCATTGTACAGATTTATAAAATTAAAAATATGTACAAAGAATGGGAACGAATTGCCGACGAAGTTTGGAATTACAGTTATGATTATGAAACAAAGAAAAGAGATAATTACTACAAATCTAAGTATAATGCAGTATACGGAGGCAATATAGATACGTTATTATTGGCACCATATTCATCACCTAAAATTGGAGAATATTACACAACGCAAATGCACTTAAATGTATTACAGGCTTTGAATGGAGGTGTACTTGTTTCGTCTGGGCAAGCACACGCATACGGCTATCAACCACATTTTAAGAACGCTTATATAGTTACAAATAAATCTTACGTAACAGGGCAAAATATAACAGGTTACTTTCAATATATCGGAACTTACACATACACGACTACACTAGGAGCAAAAAATACTGTTTGGAAATTTAAAGAAATTACTCCTCCGTCAGATACGTTTTATTTTGTACATAAGTAATAATTTGATTAGTAAAGCATATGTGTTTCTTGGCAATATTACTTTAATAATGGGTTAATTGTCTCTTTGAAGAAAAATCTCGGATTCCAAGATAATAAATTATTTAGATAAAACTCATCTAAAAGGGAAACAATATTGCCTCCTAGCAATGATAAACCACCTGTAGCAGGTAATAGTACGCCAGAAACTGTATTTACAGATATTGTTTTTATTGCCCTTCCTATATTTGATGACCAAAAATTCTTGTTATTATCAATAAAATCTAAATACTCCTTACAATCAAATGATTCAATATCTTGAAGAGTCGTAGAAGTAATCCATTTTCTAAAATTTATAGAAATTTTATTATTACGTAATTTCGGAATATCAATAGGTTTAATTTTCCCCATATCTAAAAGCATTTCAAAATTAGGTACTTTTTCAAACTGAAAAGTTGCATTTGTATATTTTTCAATGTTTTTTGTTCTTTCTAAAGATTGCATTTCTTCATTATTCAATATATGTAGTGGGAAAGAATCAATAGACGAATATTTTAGTTTCGCAATAATTGCAAGGTCATAATACAAATTAGCGATTTGCCCTATTTTTTCGGATTCTATTGCTGAAAAATTGGTTAATTCGTTGAAATAGGGTAACCCTAAATCTTTAAAAAAATTATTTGCATATTCTTTATAAACTGATTCAACAACTCTTGTATCTATGTTATCAATAGGTTTTTCATAACATTTTAGTACTTTTTTTGTGATACATCTTTTGTATTTTCTATCAAATTGTTTTGCAGAAAATTTCAAACCATAATTTATTGATTCTTCTGCAGTAGCCGAAGGTCCTTCCTTAAATAAACCAGTAGATAATGGATTTACACCCTTAACAGGTGTCACCATATGCATTATCGGTTTACTTTGTAAGAAAAATCTAATAGCACCCTGCTCTAATAATGATTCAAAACCTTTTTCTGAAAAAAGATTTATAAGAAATGGAATTGCTATATTTTCAGCACTAATTTCCATACATATTGAATCATAATATAGTAATAAACTGCATATGTGCTTTTTTATTTCATTGGTATCTTTTACAAGTGTTTTTAATAATTTTGTTGTATTTTCGCCTTGTTTTTTTATGTAATATTTTCTTAAATATTGATCAATTTTTTTGTCATAAATAGTTATTGTCATAATATTTTAGCTTATAAATAATTCCTTTTAACAAAAATTTTTATTCAACTTTATCTAAGTATATTACAAAGTTACAAATTATGATTATTTATTAGGTTTATTAATATTAAATAGATTTCATGTTAATATTAACATGAGGGATATTAAATGACAGAAAACCAATACTTACTGAACATAATTAATGAGTACATAGCATCACAAAATTCAGATTCAATAATAAGGACTCAGTTGTATAGTTTATTGAATGAAATACAGTTATGGGCAAATGGGTATTTATTGGATATTATCACATCAGGCTCACGAGCAAAAGGTACTGCGATAAAGGGTAGTTCTGATATTGATTTTCTTATATCTTTATCTTCGTCGACTCCAAATACACTTGCTGAAATTTATAATTTGCTTTATGATTGGCTCGTTTCAAAAAATTTTCAGGTTAGAAAGCAAAATGTTTCTTTGGGCATAACATATAAAGGTTATAATGTAGATTTAGTACCCGCAAAAAAATACCAAGGAAATACAAACTACCATTCTTTATATTGCAGAAGACGTAATTCTTGGATGCAAACCAATATACAACAACATATAAATTATGTTATCAACTCAGGAAGGATAAATGAAATAAAAATTATAAAAATATGGGCCAAGTTACATAATTTGGTTTTTCCTTCTATATATTTAGAACATATAGTTATAGAAGCTCTTAAAAATAAAAACAAAGGCAATAATTTTTTAGGAAGAAATGTAATGTTTGTTTTTCAATATATAATTGATAATTTATTAAAAGCAAGAATAATTGATATTTCAAACACAAATAATATTATATCAGATGATTTAACACAAAATGAAAAATTGGCTATCGTTAATAAGGCTAAAGATTCCAAACAACAGGCATATTGGGAGAAAATTGTATGGTAGAAACTATTGTTGAAAATGAAAGAATGCAACATTTGTTTATGGTACTACAAAGAAAAATGCTAACCGAATTAGAAGGAGCACGAACCATATTAGAACACCCTACAACAATGGGAGATAGTTTTGAATTGGAATGGATCAATTGGTTAAAAAAATATCTTCCAGAACGATATTGTATAGATAAGGCTCAAGTAATTGATTCCGAAGGAAATTTAAGCCAGCAAATAGATATTATAATATATGATAGACAGTATACGCCTTTTATTTTTAATGATAATGGAGCAATTTATGTTCCTGCAGAAAGTGTATATGCGGTATTTGAAGTTAAACCAATGCTTAACAAAGCAAATATGATATATGCTGCCGAAAAAGCAGAATCGGTGAGAAATTTACATAGGACATCCGCTCCAATAATTCATGCGGGAGGAAGATTCGACGCAGTTGCCCCAAAGCAAATAATTGCAGGAATTTTAACATATGATTGTGAATGGGTTGAAGGTTTAAAAGATACTTTTATAAAAAATTTAGAAGCTTTACGAAATAACCAAATCCTTAATATAGGATGTTCATTAAAAAAAGGAACTTTTTATATGAATTCAGAAACAGATACAATACAGGTCAGTTCCGCAGATGAATCATTAGTATATTTCTTTCTAAAATTATTTAAAGAATTACAGAATGTAGGTACAGTACCTGCTATGGATATTAATGAATATGGTAAATTTTTAGAAAATTTTCAATAAAGTATTATTCGAAATGAAAAATTTATAATTAAAAAATTAAGCTACATTTTCTAAAAGCCAGTTTCTGAAATCGTACACTAAAGTGAGTTTTTTATTGTCAAAATTAAAGCGAGGCTTGTCCTCGCTTTGGTTTTATTATAATGTAACTTCGCTTAAATTATTTGATTTGTCGAAGTAATGAACCTTGTTTTCTTTGTCTCTCATCGCAATATATTCTTTACCATTAACTTTTTCTGTTGCAAATAATGTAATATTGTTATCGGATTTAGTATTATCAAAATATGCGTGAGTTTCTTTTTTACCGTTATATTCAGTTTCTCTAACTGTATAGTCATCAGCATTCATTGAAAGAGCAAATTTATATGCATCTGTTTGTTCAAGTTTAAATCCGCCACCAACAGTTTCACCACCTTTAGTCCATGTTCCTATTTGTTTAGCAAATATATCTCTCATTTTTGCATCTCTAGAAGTTTCATTTGTAAAAAATCCTCTCACATTAGCAACAACATTTTCTACATATTCAGTAGTTTTTGTTGTTATTCGATTCAATGCCGATTCAACAGGAACTTGATCTGGATATTCTTGTTTTTTTGTTGCTGTATCTCCAAAAATTTCATTCGCTCTATAATAATTTTTTTCATTTGTTTTTAAAGTTTCTTTATCATTTTCTGCAAATATAGTTACATTATTAAGTCTTAATTGTTCTGGTAAAATAAGCTCTTGATTAACTTTAATAAGATTAATATTTTTTAAATTATTTTTTCTTTGATTAAATTAACAGCATTCATGATATCCGTTTTGTTTGTTAAATCATATTCACGTTTAACAATCTTAATTAAAGTATCGCCAGTTTTTACAGTAATATTGTCAGTCATATAAGCTCCTCTTGTTTAATATATTTATATAAAGTCTTTTTTTCTCAAAAAATTGCCTTTTTTGCCTAAGTTTGTAACGCAAAGTTTACAAAATAAACTGGTGATAAATTATCACCAGTTTATTGATTTTATTATATTTTATAATCCTAAGTTAATTATGATAGCAATTTTTTGCGATATTAATTAAGTTAATATTATCACGCATAGATGGAAATGCTTTTTTGAACAATTCTACAAAAACTGCTTCTTGAATTTTAAAATTATATTCATACTGATTGCGAGATTTCGCAATCTGAGCCGCTGTTGTAAACATATTTTGAAGTTCTAATGCTTCTTTATAGTTCATTATAAAGTTTCCTTTGCAAATTTGTATATTTTATCAAATGTCAATTGTAATTCTTCATTTATTATAACACCACTTTCATTTATTCCCAAAAATAACACACAGGCACTGCCCAAATATTATCTGAAAGAGGAAATACTTCATTACCTGAATACAATACAATACCTTTTTTAAACTTATCACCACAAACTTCTTTTAACTCTTGTAATCCAGATAAATACTTCTTGTCTATGGTTTTAGAAGATTTAACTTCAATACCAATAACTTCACCTTTAGAATTTTCTAATACAAAATCTGCTTCACTACCAGATTGAGTCCTAAAATGTGATAATTCTACGTCATTAAACTTAGCAGTTTTATATAGTTCACTTGCTACAAAGTTTTCAAAAATATGCCCAAACATTTGTTTATCAGTGTTATAAATTTCATCCAAATTTCTCTTTAAGATATAAGACAAGAAATTGCAATCAGTAAAGTATAGCTTAGGTGATTTTACATATCGTTTATTCAATTTGTTAGGTTTTGCCCAAGGTTTAATATTAAACAAAATAAAGCTATTTAAAGCAAATGTAAACATCTTTTCATAAGTTCTATAATCAATACTCATTTCGCTTGCAATAGCAGTATTGTTTAATAATCCTCCTGTTCTAACAGATAGGATAGATAATAAACTTACCATCATATCTGGATTTTTTAAATCAGATATTGATTTCACATCTCGATTTAATATAGTTGTAAGATAGCTATCAAACCATTTAATTCTATCAATAGAAGTATCAAGTGCAATTTCTGGATAAGTCGCTTTTTTGATAGTATCTACGATATTAAAGTTCTCATATTGTGAAATCTTTAAATTTTCGTTGAATAATCTATCTATTAATGAAGTATTAAATCCACAAACTTCACTTGCAGAGAATGGATAAAGTGTTAATACAGACATTCTGCCAACTAATGCTTCTGATAAATTAGGCAATGCTAATAAGTTTGCAGAACCAGTCAAAAGAAACTTCTGTTTTGTATTGCCTTGCAAACGATTGTTATCTATTTTCATTTTTAAATAAGGAAATATTTCCGGTGCAAATTGAACCTCATCTATGATACTTAACATATCATCTGGCAAATTATCAACAAAAGAACTAGGATCATTTTTAGCAGAATTCAATAGCAATGGGGAATCAAAAGTCATTTGATTAACTTTAATATCTTTCGATAAATGGGAACATAATGTTGATTTTCCAACTTGTCTGCCACCATTTAAATATGTTAGTGGTCGTGTTTCAATACTCTTTAAAAGTTCTTTTGTAATGTTGCGTTCAATATAACTCATATAAAATCCTTGCATTATTATGTTGTAATTTATTGTAGTATAATACAATATTTTCTTGTATTATAATCCAATAATTACAAAAAGTCAATACATGTGTAAGTCATTGCTTTACGCTAATCTTTTTATCTGCTTGATATTTGGGATAATTTTGTAATCTGAAATTGTAATTATATTTTCATGCAGTTCGTTTATAAAGTGTTCCAATACCGATATGCTCGGGAAAGTTTTTATTGTAGAGATAAATATATTATCTTGCCGCTAAAATTTATTTATTATTCATGCAATGAATTGCACGCTACTAGCTGAATTTTTAATAAATAATTTAGTTAAAATTATTTTATATCATACTAAGTTTGATTTCTCTAAACTAAAAACAATTAACTAGATTTTACAGTTTAAGTTTGTTATACTTGTCTAAGCAGAGGAGATAGCATGTTAAAAGATTTGTTTTTTTATATTTGGTATGATGAAATGGGTAGTGGCTGGCTATTGTTAACTATAATATTATTTTTGTTTTCTATGTCTTTTTTAATATATAAACTTGCAAGAATTAAGTCTACAAATAGTCAATTCTGCAAAAAACATTTTATTTGTTTAGGAATTATTATTACAATTTGCTATCAAATAATACCAGTTTCAATTGATTTTATAGCAAATGCTATTAGTGTTTCTAACATTAATAAAGCTATTAAATTTGAAAAAGTTGCAATAAAAACTTCTATGATACCTTGGCAAAAAGGTGGATATTATTGCAAATTAGCAAACTTATATCTTTTAAATAAAGATTACAATGAAATGTATAATACATACGATACCGCATATAAATACTTGAAAAGTTATAAGTGTCCATGTTGGGGAATAAGTTATTTATCATTTTATACAAAAGGCGATTATGATACAGCAATAGAGATTGCTAAAAATTGGAGAGTAGGGAATGCTCCGTTTCAATTTATAGCAAATTGCTATCTTATGAAAAATGATATACAAAATGCTGAATTATATATTAACAAGGCAATTCAACAAAGGGAATTTTATTTAAATTATGCGGCAAAAGCATATATTTTAAAGATAACTGGAAAGAAATCAGAATCTATTACTTATTATAAAAAAGCAATAGATTTATGTAGAAACGAAAAAGAAAAGAACCGTGTAAAAAGGACATACGAAAATTTTGTAGAAAATGAAAATATTAGACTGGCTCTTCTAAGAAAACAACAAGGTCTAAAATAGGAGATTTTAATGAAAAAAGCTTTTAATTATATGTTCTTAGATAATCATTTTTTTAAAAAATTTATTACCTTTTTTGTGTATGTATTTATATTGGTATATTGTTCAAACTTTTCATTAACAGGTTGCAATGGAACAATATCGTTAAATTTTTTTAATGGTATTATTCTAATGCTAATTTTTTTATTAGGATATTCGATTTTTGAGGGTTATAAAATAGCGATTATTAAATCAATCGATATTGAAAAAGATAAATATACAATTTTACCTGTGTTTAATATAAAAAAAGATTTAGAAATTGGTATAAAATATTTGATTTCATTTTTAATATTTTCTATACCGATATTTTGTATAATTGGAGCATTTGGTTTTATTGTAGGTTTTGCACCAATGTTAAACATGCCAACTTTTCTAACTAATACATCTTGCATTCTGCTCTTTTTGTCTGTATTTGTTTATATTGTATATTTTATCTGTTTTTTACCTGCGAACATTATTATTTTTACAAAAACAAACTGTATTTGGAGTTTTTATAAATTCGAAGAAATATTTAAACTAGTATCCATTAATAAAAAAGAATATATAAAAACAACAATAATGTTTTTTATATTAGGAATAGCTATAGAAGAATGTTATAGAGTATCTTTAATTCTAAATAGTCAGTCAATAATATTATTTCTATTAATATCATTTTTGATGGCTGGTATAATAACATATCTAACATTTGTTGGTTGTTATGTAGTAGCTAGAATAAAGCAATAAAATTAAGCCAACATTCTTATTCGTTCTATATTTGGGATAATTTTATAATCTGAAGAAGTAACGATATTTTATGCGATTTATTCACAAAAAGTTCCAATACCGATATGTTCGGGAAAGTTTTTATTGTAGAGATAAATATATTATCTTGCCGCTAAAATTTATTTATTATTCATGCAATGAATTGCACGCTACTAGCTAACTTTAAATACAATTGAAAAAGTCGCAAAATATTTAGGTAGACGTATTGTTTTATTATTTGTTCAATGTTCCATGTGTTTGAGAACCAACAAAGGCGGAGCCTTTGGAGGATACAGCTTTCTTGTCCACTTGTATTGAGATTAGTAACCTGCTGATTCTCCAATTGTATCAACGGCTTCAACTTTAATATCTGTAATAAGCTCAGAATATGAAATTACTACAATTGTCGGTATATGACGTTCAAGAAGTTGATAAAGAGGTAGTCTAATTCTTGGAGAGCATAATATTACAGGCTGTGTCCCTATTGTTTGATGAGCTCTCATCAAGGTCATCGCTGTAGATTCGATTAAGTCTTGAACTTGCATTGGATTTAACAAGAACATTGTACCCAATTCAGTTCTTTGACAACTATCATCAAGAGTTTTTTCCCATTCTGGAGAAAGAGTCAATGCGTAAAGAACTTTATCTCTATCAACATTTGTTAAACATATTTGACGACCAAGCGCTGCTCTAAGTCTTTCTGATAGGATATCAGGTTCCTTTGAAAATCTTGCATAATCACAAAGTCGTTCAAATACAAAAATAATATCCTTTATTGAAACCTTTTCTCTGATAAGATTTACAAAGATTTTTCTTAAATCTGATGTTGAAATAATTGCAGGTACGAGGTCGTTGACCAATGTAGGGTCTTGAGAACGCACAAGTTCCATAAGTTTAAGAACATCGGTTTTTGTCATTACTTCATCAACGTGTTTTCTTACACATTCTTGTAAATGAGTAACAAGAACGTCAGTAGCATCAACTGCTGTAACATTTTTAGTGGCTTTTGCATCTTCTTCATTTATCCAATATGCTTGGGTTTGATATGTTGGATCAACACCAATAATTGCATCTTCTGGAATGGTCTTTTTCACAGAATCCCACTGATCTGCAATTACCATGTATTTGTTTGGATAAACAAAGCCAGAAGCGACAACATTATTACGAATTGATATAACGTACTCATTAGCTTCTAAGGCAGATGAATCCATGATGCGAATATTTGGCAAAATATATCCCAATTCATCAGTAACTCTTTGACGAAGAGCTGCAATTTTAGCAAGTAATTGACCTTCCTGATCTGGGTCTGCTATAACAAGAAGTCCTGCTCCAACTTGAAGGCTTAATACGTCAACGCCAAGTCTTTCGTACATTTTATTAGGGTTAACTAAATCTTGCATATTTTGACGCACGCTTTCTAATTGACCTAATTGAGATTGTACGTCTGCGTTAACTAATACAGAGAAGCCTGCTATTGCAAGGATTATTGTGAATATCAAAAATGGTAAGAATGGTAGACCTGTGATTGGACAAGTAACAGTTATTAGTCCTAAGAATAATGCTGCAAAAAATAGTGAATAAGGCTTTGCCATTATTTGGTTTGTTAAATCACCACCCAATGATGTATTACCAGCAGAAGCACGAGTCATGACAATACCTGCTGCGATTGACATTAGTAAAGATGGTAGCTGTGAAGCAAGACCATCACCGATGGTTAAGACAGTATATTTACTAACAGCATCTCCTATCGGCATTTTGTCAACTAAACAACCAATTGTTAAACCACCAATAATATTAATTATAACGATGATGATACCAGCCATAGTATCACCTTTTACAAACTTCATAGAACCGTCCATTGAACCGAATAAACTTGATTCTCTTTGTAGGTCTTCACGTTTCTGAACAGCTTCTTCTGGAGAGATTAAGCCTGCGTTAAAATCGGCATCAATAGTCATTTGTTTACCAGGCATAGCGTCTAATGCAAAACGAGCTGCAACTTCTGCAATACGCTCTGCACCTTTCGTAATTACCATAAATTGTACAACGGTAATAATTAAGAATATTACACCACCAACAATCATGTTTCCACCTGTTACAAATGTCCCAAATGCGTGGATAACTTCTCCAGCATCTCCCTTTGCTAGGATCAAACGTGTTGATGCAATTGAAAGAACCAGTCGGAACATTGTACCTATAAGGATAATTGATGGAAATGCAGCTAATTCAAGAGGTTTTTGTACATATAGGGATATCATCAAAAGAACAATACCCAAGGTGATATTTAAACTTATTGAAAAATTGATAACCCAATTAGGCATCTCCATAATAAGAATCAAAACTAATGTCATTACGAATAATGCCAAAAATATTTCCGATATAGGTTTGTTTTGCCCTTCTGCTGCCATCTATATATTACCTTTTAATGCTTGTTTGATGATTTCTATTTGTGTATTAACCGAAGCGTCTACAATACCATTATTGGTTTGTAATATACACCCACCATCTTCAATTGATGGGTCAGATATAATATTTATTTTGGTATCTATGCCATATTGATATGTTATGTTTGGAATTGTATCTTTAATAAATTGAACAGCTTGTGGTTTTACTCTTATTGTAATTTTTTGTTCACTTTTAGATACGGTTTTAAGAATGTCAATTATTGTATTAATAATAGCTTGTGGATCAGAATCAAGCTCTTTTTTTACTATGGTTTTTGCAATATTAACACTTATTTCTAAAATATCAGGAGCAATATATTCAAAGACTTCTTTTGTCGCATTCATAAAGTTGGACATTTCAGCTCTAAATTTTTCAATATCGGAATTAGCTTTTTCTAGTCCCAAACGATAACCTTCTTCAAATGCTGATTTTTTAATATTTTCTGATTCTTCTTGGGCTCTTGAAATAAGATTTCTATCATCAATTCTACGATATCCTCTTCTTCGAGATCCTCTTCGTTTTTCTTGTCTTTGAGTAAAATCAATGTTTTCTATGTCAAATAAATCTATTTCTTGAGGTTTAACTTCTGTTTCAATTTGAGTTTCTTCAATTTTATTTTTTGGAACTTCAATTTCAACCTCTTCTTTAAGGCTGGTAGTAATTTCTTCCTGAATAGGAAGCTCTTTTATTGGCTTATTATTTATTTTATTTTTTTGATTATTTTTTTTTATAATCATTTTTATTCTATACGCTTTCTTCTAAATACTGTACAACTATGCCAGCAACTTTAAGTGGTAGATTACCATATTCGCCATCATTAGCTTGAGAGACAAATCTTTTAACAAATGGTCGCTCTCTTTTGAGTGCTTTTTCAACTTTTTCTCTAGATGCTGTTTTATAAAGTCTCATTATATCCGTAACAACATTTTCTTTTGTAAGCTTTTTCTTTATTGGTAGAAAATCTTTCATTTCTTTAAGGCAATCTGTTAACAAATCGCTATCAATTTGAGATTCTAAATTCGCCATATTCATATATTGTGAAATTTTAAGCGAATCGTTTGAATTAAATTTGTTTAATATTGTGGTAACTTTATCTTGTGAAAGTATTTTAAGTACAAGTGCTAAGGTCATTAACCTCATTTGTTTGTTGGTAATACAGTTATTAGCTATTGTATTTTGGGCAATTTCTTTTTCTTTTTCTCTTTTTTGTTTATTTTTTCTTTCTTCTCTTTGTTTTCTAGCCTCTGCGGCATTTCTTTCAGACTCCTCTGCTAATTCTTGTTGTTTTTTCATTTGTTCAGCTTGAGCCTGTTGTGCCATTGAGTCAATATTAGATTGACTTTCTGCTTTGTTTTTTGTTTCAGAGTCAATAATACCCTTTTTTTCTAATTCTTCAATAGACTCTTTGTAAACTTTTATAACGTGATGTTCTACAGCTTGTAATAATTGATCTTGTGGGATTTTACGTATAACAGCTTGTTTTGCGATTTCAAAGATTGTAAACGCTATTTTTTGCATAATACTATCCCAGTATTGAGGAAGTATGCCTGAATGAATAAGGTCTATTGATTTATGAAATGACCATTCAGCAATAATTTGTGTGATAAGAACAGCTTGTTCGGCATTAAGGTTTAAAGAAGTATCATTATATAACGCTTCTCCTGCAAGATGTGTAAAATTCCCTAAAGTTTTTACAATATATTCTTTTTCATTATCATTCAATTCGGCAGGTACTAATTCTTTAGCTTGCTCTGCCATTGAAGTCGCAAATTCTTTATAATCAAAACCTTCTATTGCCATTAAAAATTTCCCCAGTCTGAGATATAGTTAACCCAATCTTATTATATATTTAAAAATGTGTTATATCCTCATATATATTAATGATTTTAATGCAAAAAACTATATTTTTTTAACAAAAGTTTACAAATTCAAGTTGATAGACTGGAAAAAGTTAGGTCTGTAAATTGGTTTGTATTTTAATTTTAAATTTATTTAGCTTTCAATCCAGCTTCTAATTCTTTCACCAGCTTCGGATTCATCAACACCATCAAATTCTCTTTTAAGTTCTTTAAGAGCATTTTTGATATCAGAACCAGAAGCTTTGATACTAGGTCTATTTTGTTGTTCTAATAAGCCTTGCTGTAGCTGAGATTGTTTTGCAATCATATCTGCTGCATTTGCACTTAAATCTTTTATTTGTCTTTCTTGAATTTCATTTTGTTCTCTTAGTCTGATAAGCTCTTCTTCTTGTGCAGCTCTTGCAGAATTGATTTTTTGAGTTAGAGCTTTTTGTCCAAAGAATAGACCAAATGCAAGGAGTGCAATAGCTAACCACCAAGGATTGCCGTGTTCTGCTTTTATTGGCGCTTTTACATTTTTATCTCCAGCCATGAAAGGATCTAATGATTCAGCAAAAGCTATTGTAACATTATCAGGATTAGCTTTAGGACTAGCTGCGTGAGCTATAAGCTCTTTTAATTCTTCTAAAGATAAATCTAGTGGTAAAGCATCTTTTTCAAGAGTAACTGCAATAGAGATTTCTTCAAGCACCCCTGGTGATATAAATTCATTTGTTTGAATTTTTGTTACGCCAAATTGAGTTTCTTTAGCAGTTCTTGAATAACTTCTATTTTGGCTTGAATCAGAACTGCCAGCAGGAAGTCCGTTAGGAAGATAAACACTTACTGCGTTAGTGTTTTTATTTACATCTTGAGTTTGATCTCCTAGACCTTCAGAGAAGGTTTGTTCGTTTACGGATGTCTTTCTATTTGGATCGTATTCTATAGTGAATTTTTCTACAGGAGCTTGTTTTAAGAATGTTGAAACTGTAGCTACATATTTTCCAGAGCCAACTAACCTATTTAATTGAGCTTGGACTTTTTCTTGCATATATTTATCTTGTTGCTGTATTCTTTCAATCATTTCTGATTGAGCATCAATTAAGCTACTATATACATGTCCATTTGTGTCTGTTATTGAAATGTTTTGAGCTGTTAAACCTGATACACTACCTATTAAAAGGTTTGATACAGCTTTTATTGTTCCCATATTTAAGGTTTGACCAATAGCTACTGTAAGTTGAACTGTTGCAGTAATCGGTTTTTGCATTGATGTAAACATTGATTGCTCTGGTATAGAAATAAATACAGAAGCGTTTTCAATTCCATCAATTCTTTTTATTAAACGAGCTAATTCGCCGTTCATAGCTCTTACTAAGCGAATTCTTTTATCTTCTTTAGTTGATGTAAAATCGCCTTTATCAAAAACTTCAAGACCTACGTTTTGGTCGTATAAGCCACTTTCAACGATTAACATAATTGCCATATCTCGTTTTTCTGTTGTACATTTTCCAGGAGTTGTTGTACAACTTTTTGGTTCGAGTCTTAAAACTGATTTAGTACCGTCTACAGCTCTTGTTGCAACAATACCATGTTTTGCGAGTAATGCTTGTATTTCTAAAGCTTTGCCAAGATTATCAGTAGTTAATAAATCAACAGGATTTCTTAAAGGGATATTTGAAACTTCGATTTGTTCGTTGCCAGGTTTCTTTGTTGCTGAGATTGTTGAACAAACAATAGATACAACAAGCAATAAAACTATGCCTCCAACAATTGAAGCTAATAATATTTTGTTTTCTAATAATTGTTTTATATCCATAAATCCTTCCCTACATTATTATACACATATTAGGCAATTATGAGAAGTCTAAATCTGTAATTGCATGATTTTATCATACGCTTGTATGACTTTTCCTGTAACAGTAGTTGTTATGTTAACTGCTAATTCTGCTTTTGACATAGCTGTCATAACATCGTGTATATCGACATTTTGATTACCCATCATAGCGTCTTTTAATAAGTTATCAGGAGCTTCCATTGTAGTATTTAAGTTTTCTACTAATCCAGACATTACCGATGAAAAATCAGCAGTACCGATTTCTTCAACTCTATTCATTCGAGCTGAAGGCATATTGTAACCCCAGGAATCCAGTTTAGTATGTTGTATTCTTGCTTCTAATTCGTATCTTGGATAAAAACCTTTAAACATATCATTACCTCTTTTTTATTTTTATCGGATAATTTGTTATAAATTTTAATGTTTGCTAATAAAAATCATCCATTTATACTATCGTTTTTAATCATTCTTAAAGAAAAGTCAAATTCTGTCGTTAACTATAATGAGAGGATTTATTATGAATTTACACGAAGAATGCTTACTTAAATATTTATTAAACCCAAAGAATTTATTTACATCTACAGAGATGTTAAAAGTTAATAATGATTTGATAGAGAAAGGGTTAATTGGGAATAATCTTTTTACAAATTATCAAATTAAACAAAATCCTGTTATATGATAGGCTTAGGAGGTCTTGTGAAAAAAAATATTAAAATGAAATGGTTTACATTTTGTACTTATCTATTATTAGTACTAGCAGTATTTTTAATAGGTTTTGTTATGTTGAATAATAATAAGGTCTTAAATAATGTTATAACTTCATTTTTTGAAGTAGCTGAAAATAGAGCTTTTGATTATAGACAGACGTTAAGGGTAATTCATAAACAACCAATACCAAGTGATGAAATTATTGTTTTGGCTATTGATGATGCAAGTTTAGAAATGCTTTGGGATAAGTATGGAGAATGGCCAATCCCAAGAAATGTTTATTCGGATGTGATAAATTATATTGAACAAAAATTTCCACAATCAATAATTTTTGATTTATTATTTATAAAATCAATTAGGAAAGAGCAAGAAGCTGATAAAGCGTTAACATCAACTATTGATAAATATAATAATATATATGTTGGTATGAATTTTGATGCACAAGATTTGTCAATAAGGACTCCGATTGATTTGCCAAAAAGACTTGAAGTAAAGTTAGATAACAAGTCAAAAGTCGATTTTGCTAAAAAATATTCATTTCCTAATTGTAGACCAATTTTATCTGAATTATTGAATAGCAAAGTGCATGTTGGGATAACAAATGTAACACGGAATAGCGATGGTATTATAAGAAAAATGCCTACATTAATGATGTATAAAAATAAATATTATCCTAGCTTGTCTTTTAATGCAGGTAGTAATTATATTTTAGGCGAGGCTACTGATAAGTTTGTTATAGATAAAAATTCACACTTGTTATTAAAAGACATTAAATTACCTTTAACTAATGAAGGAGATGTTATATTAAATTGGTATGGACAAAGTGGAACTCACAAAATTTATCCTTTCTATAAGTTGATTAATGAGATAGATGGAAAATTTATAGGAGAAAAATTGGATTTTAAAAATAAAATTGTTATTATTGGAACTACAGCTGTAGCTTTACATGATACAAAAAGTGTACCAATTCAAAATAATGTATATCCTGGAGTTGAAATTCATGCTACATTTTTGAATAATATTTTAGATAATAATTTTATTAAGCAAACTAATAAAACATCAGATTATATAATTATATTGGCAGTTGTCGCAATTGTTGGACTTATAGTTATGTATTCTACATCCACAATATTTGCATTGTTATCAACAATTTTATTTTCAATTGCTTATTTATTTATATCATATTATTTAATGGTTATGTGTAATCTTTGGATTCCAGTTGTTTTACCATTAATTTCAATAATAATGGCATTTGCTATATCATTCTTGGCAAAGTATTTAATAAAATCAAGAGATTTTGAATACCAATATAAACTTGCAACTGTTGATGGTCTAACTGAGTTGCACAATCATAGATATTTCCAGGAGGCTTTAAAAAATCAAATAGAAATTTCTAAGCGTTATGGGCAAGAGTTTTCATTAATACTTATAGATATTGATTATTTTAAAAAGTTTAATGACACTTATGGTCATCAAGCTGGTGATGCTGTCTTAAAACAAGTTGCTCAGGTACTGAAGAAGAATTCTCGAACAACAGATTTTGTATGCCGATATGGTGGAGAAGAAATGGCCATAATTTTACCAAACACAAAAGTTGAGGAAGCTTTTTTCAATGCTAATCGTATTAATAAAGCTGTGGCAGAAAAAGAATTTCACTTAAATTCTACAGAAGTAGGAAATGTAACAATAAGCTTAGGTGTTGCAACATTCCCTAACGATGCAGATGATGCTCCTGGTTTGATTGAACATGCTGATAAGAGTTTATATTATGCAAAAGAACACGGTAGAAATCAGGTAGGTAGAATATAATGGAAGTAAAAATAATAGGTGCAGGTCTTGCTGGCTCTGAAGCAGCATTACAGCTTTCAAAAAGGGGTATTAAAGTCAAATTGTATGAAATGCGACCAAATAAAACGACTGGGGCGCATGTGGGAGCTGATTGTGCTGAATTTGTTTGTTCAAATAGCTTGGGATCATTAGATATAACAAATGCAAGTGGTCTTTTAAAGAAAGAAATGGAATTATTAGGTGGTGAATTAATTAAGGTTGCTTTAAAAAATTCTGTGCCTGCGGGTAGTGCTTTAGCTATAGCAAGAGAAGATTTTTCAAAAGCTATAACTAAAATGATAGAATTGGATGAAAATATTGAGTTAATAAGAGAAGAATTGATTGAAATCCCTGAAGGAAATGTTATTGTAGCTTCAGGGCCGTTGACGAGCGATAAATTAGCTTTAAGTATTAAGAGTTTTACAAATGATGAACACTTGCATTTTTTTGATGCGATTGCACCAATTGTAGAAGTTGATTCAATTAATTTTGATAAAGCTTTTTGGGCTTCAAGATATGATAAAGGTGAAGCTTCATATATAAATTGTCCAATGAATAAGGAAGAATATGAAAGGTTTTATAATATATTAATTAATGCACCTCGAATTGAACAGCATGAAGTTGATAAAAAATCGAAGTTTTTTGAGTCTTGTCTGCCAGTTGAAGTGTTAGCTTCACGTGGAGTAGATACTTTAAGATTTGGACCAATGAAGCCTGTTGGCTTAATTGATAAACGGACAGGTGTGGAAAATTACGCAGTAGTTCAATTAAGGCAAGACAATTCAGCTAAAACTTTGTTTAATTTAGTAGGTTTTCAAACGAATTTAAAATGGGGCGCACAAAAAGAATTGTTGCAATCAATTCCTGGCTTAGAAAATGTAAATATTGTAAGGTATGGAGTTATGCACAGAAACACTTTTATAAATAGTCCTCAGGTTTTAAAACCTACGTTGGAAGCTAAAAATAGAGAATGCTTGTTTTTTGCTGGACAATTGACAGGTACAGAAGGTTATACTGAATCAATAGCAACAGGAATGTATGCTGGTATAAATATGGCTAGAAGAATTATGGGGCAAGAGCCTATGCAACTGCCAAAAGAAACGATTTTAGGAGCATTAGTGCAATATATTTCTAATTCTGAGCATAAAGATTTTCAACCAATAAATTCTAATTGGGCTTTAGTTCCTCCTATAGAATTACCGAAAAAAGAACGAAAAAATAAAAGGTTAAAAAATGAATTATTGGCAAAACGTTCGTTGGAAACTTTAGAAAAATTTTTAGATATTAATCAGGAATTGTAATAATTCATCTATATATATGATGGTTGTCATGCCTACATGCTGTAAAGTGTTAGAAGTACTAAGTGTGCTTGTCTGTATGCTTGGTGGAGAAGAGGTAAGGAAAATTGAAAAAATTCAAGTTTCGATTACAGACCGTACTTGATATGCGAGAAAACGAGCTTGAACAACGTCAAATGGAAGCAGCTAAAATTCTTGTAGTTTTAAAGAGACAAGAAGGTGAACTCCAAGAAATTTTTGAATCTCAAAGCCTAAATAGTGAACAATTAGAGAGTTTATACACATTAGGAACTCTAGATATTCAACAGGTAGAAGCTCATAGGCAATATGGTTTAAAATTGATTGTAGATGCAAAAAATAAGGAAAGAATTATAGCGAACACAAAGATGTTATTAGAAAAAAAACAAATTGAGGTTCGTGAAGCTCACAAGAAGGTAGAAATATTAAAAAAGCTTAAAGAAAAACAAGAACAAGAATATTACAAGAATTTTTTAGATTTAGAAATAAAGGAAATAGATGATATAACATCAGCAAGGTTTAATTTTAGATGACACAAGCAGTAGGAAATACTTTGAATAATTTAGAACAGCTACTTTTATCACAAAAAGAAGCTCAGAATCTTGCTGAAAAACCTTTTTCTGGCATGGATAAGTATGTTGATTTTAAGAAGATTTTTGATGATAAGCTTGAAAAAAATCAAAATACTATAGAAGATTTAAAAAAGATGTCTCTATGCGATAAAAATATAAACGTGTCTATAAATGTTAATCTTTGTAATATACAAGATGAGGACGCTTTAATTGAGCAGGAGACTTTAATATCTGCAGAAGATTTTAAAGAAATTTTAGATAAAGAAATAGATGAGGTAAATGTTGAGACTTCTTTGGATTTAACATTAGCAAAAGACATTGAAGAAATAATTTCTCAATTAAAAGAAGCTATTGAAGATACGGTTAAGATTATAGACGAGTCTAAAACATCTGAGAAATCACTTGATGACGAGACTAAAACACCATTAGAGGGACTCATAGCTATTTGTGATAATAATGTTAGTACAACATTGCCAACTGTTGATGATTTGGATAGCTCTCTTGAATCAATTGTTAATTTAGCTAACAAAATTACAACATTGAATAATTCTGAAGGTAAATTATTAGAATTTAATGAACAAAATAGTGATGAAGCTTTGAATTTAGATAAGTTTGAATTAACTCAGGATGAAATTATGGAATTTGTCGATGCTAATATTGATGAAACTATTACAAGTAGACAAACCAAAGAAAATTCTAGTATAACTCAAAACTTGGAATTAGATGAAGAGATTATTAAAGAATTGAAAATAGAATCTTTGTCAGCTCAAAGTGAAAGTTCTAATAATAGCACTTTTATGCAACAACAGACACCAGAAGAACACGCTGTTAAAGTTGCTATAAATTCAAGTATTGAAGGTTTTGAATTAAAATTGGAATCTGCGCAAAATGGTCAAAATATTCAAAATATTCAACAAGTAGTGCAAAAATCTGTAGATGTAAATCCTAGTAGAATATTAGATCAGATTACAAAACATCTTGAAGGTTTACAAAACGGTAATAAGGTAAATATTGTTCTTAATCCTGACTCTCTAGGTAAGGTTAATATTCAATTAATGACTACAAAGGATGGTTTAACAGCTCAGTTTACTGTAACAACTCAAGAAGCTCGTGATATGTTAACAAAAGGCTTAGATGGTTTAAAAGAAGCTTTAGGTACTCATGGAGTTGCTGTTGATAATGTGTCTGTGAAGTTTACTGAAACTCAAAAATCTGAATATAATCAGGATTGGACAGAACAAGAAGGCTCTAGAGGTGGGAATAAAAAACAAGAGCAACAAAATCGTGAAGAAAAGCAAAAAGGCTTGTTTGAAAAGATGTTAGCTCAAACAACAAATGATGAAAATGGTAATGTATAAATAAAGGTGGGAGAAGGTTATGACATCAGTTAGTAGTGAAATTACAAATATGCAAAACCAAACAGCTTATAATAATATGCTGACAGGTGTTAATAAAACAACTAAAGATAATGATAGCAATATGTTCTTAACATTAATGCTACAACAGCTTCAAAATCAAGATCCAACACAACCTACGGATAATACTGAATGGTTGGCGCAATTAGCTCAGTATTCTTCTTTGGAACAAATGACGCAGATGAATCAAGGTTTAACTGATTGTATGAGCTATTTATCTGCAATGTATAATGATATGTCTATGAATTCTGAAATTACTCAAACTCTTTCTTTGATTGGCAAAGAAGTAACATTGAAGGATCCAAGTGATGAGGCTGGTAAGAAAACTATTACAGGCAAAGTTTCAGAAGCAAGTTTTGAGGATGGAACTGGTAAAGTTAAGGTTGGAAATGAATATTATTCAATTGGTAATATTATTTCTGTTAAAGATGAAACCATTAGCACAGCTACAGTAGCTGGAACGGTTTAATCATTATTTTATGAAATTTAATTAATATTATATTATGGACTTACGGAGGAAAAATGACACAGGCATTACAAACATCAGCAACTGGTATTAACGTTGGTCAACAACAGATTAACGTAATTGCTAATAACGTTGCAAATATTAACACTGTAGCTTACAAGTCAGCAAATATGACTTTTGAAACATTGTTTTCAAATACACTATCACAAGGTAGTGCAGCAACCAAAGAAGGTGGCGGTACAAACCCAAAACAAATAGGACTTGGTGTTAAAATCGGTGGAATATCAAGAAATTTTGAGATTGGTACTTTTGTAAATACAGGACGTGATACTGATGTTATGATTTCTGGAAATGGCTATTTTGTTGTACAAGATGGTGATGGAAAACAATATTATACACGTGATGGTGTGTTTACAACAGATTCTAATGGTAATTTGGTAACACAATCTGGTATGAAAGTTGTTGGAGCTTCTGCTCCTTATTCTGGAACTCCATCGAGCACAACAGTTAGAATTCCAACCAACTTAAAAGCTACAGTTACTGAATCAACTTCTGATATTATTAATGATAAGCTTATAAAAGATTTAAACAATGTATCAATTAGTAGTGGTAGTTTTAATATAAAATTTGATACTATGATTCCTGATTCAACCCTTAAAACTAAGACTATTGAAACATTAAACAATGTTAATATTGATTCTGGTACATTCACAATTACAATGTCTGGAGAGACAACTCCTCTTTCTTATACTGTTAATGATCAACAATCTTTAGAAGCGAATATAGCTGCATGGAATAATGTGGACGGAAGGTTGACATTTGGTCTTGACAATGGAAAGCTAAAAATTACTATTAACAATCCAGATCATTCTATTTCTCAAGTAAATTCTGGTGATACAAACTTTTTTGAAGCAACAGGCATTGATACAGAAAATTTAACTTCAAAATTGTTATTTAGTAGTGGAAATAGTGAAACATTGTCATTCCATGTGGATACATTAGATACCATGGGTGATAATATAGCAGCTTGGAATCAAATTATCGATGAGTTTAATGCAGATGCAACTAAAGATAATATTGATTTGAGGTTTGAAATAACAGAAAATGGGCAACTGAAAATTGGTTGCTCAGAAACTCTTGAATTTGAACCAATTGATACAAACTTTTTTGCTGAAACAAAAATTTCGCCAGTTAATTTAACTTCTAAGACTTTGAATTATAGCGCAGTTCTTCAAGACTTATTAGATTATAATGATGCTGATGGTATTGCTGTATCATCTGTAACAATTATCGATGAAAACGGAATTGTATCTTGTTCTTATTCAGATGGTTCAAATCTAACAACTCAACTTAATGAATTAAATCAAGCTGAGTGGAGATATACAACTCCAGATGGCACAGTTATTACAGGCTCGGATGTAACTCCTAAGGGCTCAATTAATATAAATTCAAACATGATTGTAGAATTGGCATCTTTTGTTAACGAAGAAGGCTTGGTATCTATCAATAACAACTTGTGGCAATGGGGTCCTGATGCTGGTGAAATATTCTATGGTATGGCTGGAGAAATGGCTTTTGGGTCTTTGGAATCAGGTGGTTACGAAGGATCTAATGTCGATATTGCAGTTGAGCTTTCAAATATGATTACTGCACAAAGACTTATTCAGATGAATTCAAGAGTGTTCGGCACAGCAAGTTCTATAATGGAAACCTTGGCATATTTAGGACAATAGTGCTGAATATCGTAGACATTGAGTTGACTATTTGATGAAGTTTCTATATTTATAGGGATTTTACCAGTGGTCTCAAGATTGAAAATTTAAGAGGCATGCTCTGGCATGAAAAAAGCATGCCAATTTTGTAAAATTTCTTGTCAAGTTCTTAACAAAACTCATGAAATTTACAAAACTTAACATATTCGACATGGTTGAAATCCATGCATGTCATGGGTTTCGGCATGTTGGTTAAAATTCAAAAAACTGTTACAATTTAGGACTTGTGCAGGTCATGATATGTATTATATAATACAAGAGAGGTCGAGGGGAAATGTCTCATAATTATGAGCAGGCTGACAATCATAAATTAAATGGAGCTTGTATTCCAGCTAGTTGTTGGAATCAAGAGGTGTTTATTGATGAAGTTTTGGTGGGACATAGGCTTTTCGATATCAAGAATAAAATCGCACCTTGTAAACCGAGAATAATTGGAGTTACGAAATACTTTGGCTTAGAAGCTGTAACCAAGGGCTATAAAGCAGGACTTGTTGATTTTGGTGAGTCAAGAGCAGTAGATGCAATCAAAAAGATTAATTCATTACCAAAAGAAATTAGAGAGAACGCGAAGTTTCATTTTATAGGACATTTACAGTCAAATAAGGCAGAGAAAGTAGTTGAATATTTTGATTATATTCATTCTGTAGACTCTTTGAAATTAGCGAGAGTTATTTCAGAGACAGCCTGTCGTTTAAATAAGAAAGAGAAAGTTTTAATACAGGTAAATAATACAGGTGAGGAGCAAAAATTTGGCTATAGTAAACAACAGCTAGAGTTAGAGATAAGAGAGATTATTAAGCTTTCAGGTCTAGAGGTTGTTGGCTTGATGAACTTAGCACCGTTAGGAGCAAGTGAACTTGAGTTGAGAGCGATATTTCGTGATTTAAGAGAATATAGAGATTTTCTTGAAAGAGAATTTTGTATTACGCTACCTGAATTATCAATGGGGATGAGTAATGATTATCATATTGCTGTTCAGGAAGGTGCAACAATGATTAGAGTAGGCAGAAAATTGTTTAGTTAAATATATTGGAGGAGATAATGGCACTATCAGAAGGTTTAAAAAGTTTTGTAGGATTTTTCACAAGAAGTTTTAATGACGGAAGTGATGAAGGCGCATTTGAGTTTGAGAGCGATATCGCAGATTATAGTAATGATATTGACGGTACACTTGCATTAGATACAATGTATGGTACAAGAGTTAAACCAGAAAGAAGTTTTGAAAGAGAATCAAAAGTAGTTAGCCATCCTAATACATATAAATCTGGAGAGGTTACTGTAATTGAACCTCGTTCATTTAGTGAATCTGCTCAAATTGTAAAAAAATTGATTGATAAGAAAACAGTTATATTACATTTAGATTTATTAGATAAAGAACAATGTCAAAGAACAATTGATTTTGTATGTGGTGCAGCTTATGCTCTTAATGGAACAGCACAAAAGATTAGTGATATGGTGTTCATCGTTACTCCTAGTAATGTTTCTTTGTCAGTAGAAAATGCTGCAGTTCAAAATAAATTTTCAGAATCACTTTGGAATAAACCTCTATAGTTTTATTTAAAGTGTTAAAGTTATTAAATAATACATTGATTTGTGATAGTTGGATTTTCAGGATGCTTTAAGCATCCTTTTTATTTATTTATTTTTTAAGATAAAATGCTCCCAAAAATTAAAAAAATCACCTTCAAATTTCATATCAAAATCATCAGCTTTTGTAACAAAACTTCACAATATCCTTCATTGTAACGATTTGTAAAGATAAGTTTTCATGAGGCTCAAATCCACTTATAATGCCCTATATGATGTGATGTGATATGATGTGAGGAGTCTCTTTGCGTTAAAGTTTTCCAAAAAAATGCCGTATATTAAACATGTATAGAGTAGTAGCTGGAATAAGTTTTTCAGCACAAGCAAAGAAAGGAAAACAAAATTATGAAATTTTTCGATTTAGAGCTTGGTGGATTAGGTAGTAGTCCAATGAGGGTTGTTACAAATAAAGGAAATGATGGGAATGGTAATTGTACTCAAGTTACATTTGGACGCAATTCTGATTTGAGCTGTAAGGATTGTCCAGCTGAGTTTGTAACTACTAATAAATATTTTATAAGACAACAAAATGGTAAATTAAAAAATGTAAATCCTGTAAATCCTGAGCAATTTATTCCATAATATATTATTTGTAGTCCAGTAGGTTGGGTGAAACCCAACAAAATAGCTATGTTGGGAGAAAGCAAATAATAAACTTTGTCGGCTGGGATTTATCCCAGCCGATTTTGATTTGAATTATGCTTTGTAGGCTAATGAAGGTAATTTTTTCTTAGCTTCCATGATAAAAAAAAATAACCTAAACGAATTGTTAAAAAATACAATAAGTTTTTCTATATTTTATGTTAAATGTATAAAGAACAAACCTAACTATTTAATTATTTAACCTACTAATTATTTAAAATAAGGAGATTAAAATGACATTTAACGCATTAAAAGAAAAAGGACTACCATTAGAAAAACAACTTAGGAATTGGCATTTAATTGTAAGAGAACCTTATAATAAAAACGAGGTTGATTGTTACTCTAGAACTCGTCAAATATTAATGAATGGTATTGAAATCGAAGCTTGGAATTTTAAACATGCATTTTCACGTTTTTGTCCTGATTTAGATGATTGTAAATCAATTGCTATGATTCGTAAAATTGAAGATCAACAACAAACTACTATAAATTGGCTTGCACCAAAAGATCAATCTGTTTTAGAAACAACATTAGGTTATGAACAAGTAGCTGTTGATTTGACAGCTTGGCTTGCTCAAAACGAACCAGATAAATATGTTAAGGAAACTTATGATTTTGGACTTTTAGAAGATTTTGATCATTTATATAGATATGCTCAATGGGCTTATATGGAAGAAGGAATATGTCCTAATGAAATAGTACAAGGGCAAACTGATATTATAGTAGGGAGACCAACACAACATCATCATAATTGTAATGCTTTACGTTTGAGAAAGCATTATGATAAATCAACCACTGTGCCTCAAACAAAAATTAATTTGTTAACATTAGTATCTGCAGAACAGCAAACTCATAACTATTATGCTGAACACGGATTTTGCTATGGAAACCATGTCCTAAGAGAAACTTATGCAGAAATTAAGGATGTTGAGGAAGAACACGTAACAATGTATGAATCCTTAATTGATCCAACTGAGAGTATTTATGAAAAACTACTTTTACACGAATTTACAGAAGTATGTAATTATTATACTTGTGTTGAAGATGAAGTGGATAGTCGTCTCAAAAAGATTTGGGAATTTATGCTTGATGTTGAATTAGGTCATCTGCAAATTGCTTCAGAATTATTTAAAAAATACGAAAAACGTGATCCTGAAGAAGTTATTGGTGAAGATATTATTATTCCTTGTAGATTTTTATCTCAAAAAGAATATGTTACCAAGATTTTAACCTCACAAATAAATAAACGCTTAGGTGTGGATAAAAATTATATGAATATTGATGAATTACCGAGTGATTGGGTAAGTTATGATATTCAAAGAAAAATTAATGAATTAGGCTCTCCAACGGAAGCTACTATTTCAATTGTTTCAGAGCATTTGGGTAGAGATATTGTAAAAGCTGATAAAAAATTAAAAGATAAAGAAGTGGAGCTTCTTAAAAAAGGACTTCAAAAAGAAGCTTTAGCACCTGATACTGTAATGCCAGAAAGCTTACAAAAGATGATTGATGAATATGACGAAAGTCAAACTATTAAAGAAAAATTAGAAGATGAAATATATTAAAGGTGGCATTTGCCACCTTTTTCGTTAGCAAAAACTTACTTCTTGAATGAAAAAACTATTTGTTTTATGCTGTAAAAAAAGGATGGGAGATATAAAATGGCTAAATCAATAATACTTGCAGCAGGTAAAGGTACAAGAATGAAATCAGAAACCTCTAAAGTTTTACATAAAATTTTTGATAAAACTCTTGTTGGATATGTTATAGAAGCTGTTAATAAAACAGGTATTGTTGATGAAAATTTTGTAATCGTTGGACATCAAGCTGAAAGTGTTGAAAAACATATAAAAGAAAATTATACTAACTCAAAAACTGTACTTCAATCGCCTCAGTTAGGAACAGGACACGCTGTTAGTATGGTCTTACCATATTTAGATAACTATTCAGGAGATATAATAATACTTTGTGGTGATACTCCACTAATTACAGAAAAAACTTTGAAAAGTTTTATTGATTCCCACAAAGCTAATAATTCGGATTTAACAGTAATGAGTGCAATCTTTGATAATCCTACAAACTATGGCAGAATTATACGAAACGCAGATGGTAGTATAAATTCTATTGTAGAAGAAAAAGACGCTAATATTGAGCAAAAAGCTATAAAAGAAGTTAATGCTGGTATATATTGTCTTAATTGGGAAAAAATTAAGCCTGTATTTAAGGAATTAAAAACCAATAATGCACAGGGTGAGTATTATTTAACAGATATTATTAAATGGGCAAAAGAACAATCTCTTAAAGTTGATGCGTATGTGCTTAAAAACAATGATGAGATTTTTGGGATTAATTCAAAAGCGCATCTTGCAGAAGCATCAAAAATTTTAAATCAAAGAACAATACAAAAACATTTAGATAATGGAGTTACTATAATAGATCCTAACTCTACTTGGATTTCACCAGAAACAGAAATTGAAGCAGATACTATTATTTATCCATCGTGTTATATAACTGGTAAAAATATAATTGGCAAAAACTGTAAAATAGGACCTTTTGCTCATCTTAGAGGAGATGTAATATTAGAAGATAATGTAAAGATAGGAAACTTTGTTGAAGTAAAGAAAACAACAATAAAATCCAACACAAACGCTTGTCATTTATCTTATCTTGGAGATAGCGAAATTGGTTCAAATGTAAATATTGGAGCTGGAACTATTACCGCAAATTATAATCCATTAACAAAAATTAAAAATAAAACTATAATTGAAAACGAAGTTAAAATTGGCTCGAATTCAGTATTGGTTGCACCAGTTGAAATAAAAGAAGGTGCTAATGTTGCTGCATTAAGCGTTATTACTAAAAACATTCCATCTTGGTCTTTAGCTATTACACGTGCACCATTAAGGATTTTGGAAGAATGGGTAACCAAAATAATGAAATCTTAATTGTTTCTTGTGTAATGATATAATAAAAAAAATATAATTTAACGACAAATCTTTTAAGCCTCTTTACAAGTCTTTGTTTTGGATATAAGATTATATGGTTGATGTGTTTATATTAAATTAAGTGAGTAAGAGTATATGAGAATTTGTCCGATTAATCAAGCTAATGTGCATGTCGCAACTAAGCAGACTAAACAGAACAATAAAGGTCATTTAAGTTTTAAAGCATTGCCAAGGCATTATGATAAATCCTTGCTTATTATATTAGATGGGTTTGGAATAAAATCAGGAGGAAATTTTAATCCTTTTCTAAAATCAAGAATGCCTTTTTTTCATACTTTGCAATTAAACTCTTGGGGAGATACTTTATATAGAACAATACAAGCGTCAGGAATACATGTTGGATTGCCAAAAGGATTAGCTGGTAGCTCTGAGGTTGGGCATAATAATTTAGGTGCAGGAAGGTTAATTCCACAAGATTTAATGGCAATAGATAATTCTATAGATGATGGTACTTTTTTTAAGAATAAAGAGTTTTTAAATGCAATAAATCATGCAAAAAATAAAGGATCTACATTACATTTAATGACATTATTAAGTGATGGATATGTACATTCTTCAACAAGGCATTTGCATGAACTTATTAAAATGGCAAAAGCAAATGAAGTGCAAAATCTTAAAGTACACGCATTTTTAGATGGTAGAGATGTTCCAGAAGGCTCTTCAAAAGACTATATAAATGCTACAAATAAAATTTTAAGCGAAAACGGCTATGATAATATTGCTTCTTTAATTGGGATGAAATATCCAATGGATAGAGCAAGAGATTGGGGAAAAACAGAAAAAGCTTATAATTTGTTAGTTAATGGAAAATCCGATTATTCTGTAGAAAAATTTGAAAATCTATGGGAAAAACTACACGAGGAAGAAAAAATAAAAGAAAAAGATTTTCCTGCAATAATATTAGATAAATTTGCACCAATAAAAAATAGCGACTCTGTAATTTTTACAAATTACAGAAATGATAGGACTAGACAGCTAGCAGATGTATTAACACAAGCTACTAGCACAGCTCCGTTTCTTGAAAATGCAGATCGACTACAAGATTTATATTTTGTTTGTATGACTGAGTATGATCCTTCATTCCATCTCCCAGTTGCGTTTCCTGTACAAATACATTCTAATACACTCACTCAGGTGCTGAATGACCAAAATTGTAGACCTTTTATTGCTGCAGAAACAGAAAAACAAGCGCACATGACCTTCTTTTTAGATGGAAAAAAACATATACGTTATTCAAATACAAGTTATTTCTTCCCTGCATCCGATCACGAAGCTTTAACTCCAGAGATGCAAGGAAAAACTATTAAGGATTTGATTTCACTTTGGATGAATAATAAAAAATCAAAGGCTATGTTAGTAAATTTTGCTAACGCTGATATGATTGGACATGAACAAGATTTCAAAAAAGGCATAAAAACCTTAGATTACATAGATAATATTCTTCAAAATATTGTTGAGTCTGCAAGAAAAAGAAATATCGCAACTATTATAACTGCTGATCATGGAAATATTGAAGACTTCTCTCATGGTGGACATACAAGTAATCCTGTGCCTTTCGTAGCAGTATTGCCAAAATGTGAAAAACATATTGAATCAAATCATCTGTTTTTAGATGATGATCCAGAGGCAGCGATTAGCAGAGTTGCACCAAGTTTTATTGACACAATACGAGATATTAAAAAACCTAATATTATGTATGATAGCTTATTTAAGATGAAAAAATAAGGAGAAAATATGAAAATAGTACCTCTTTCCAATCACTATAATGCTAGTTATTTAACAAAAAAAAGAAATCTTTTTGCAAATGATAATGAGAAAGAGCAATCAACATTAGGTTTAGATAAGCTTATGAATTATAATATTTCTCAAATAAATTTTCAAAGCAATACAATAAAATTAATTAAGGATATAAATCAAACAAGGTTATACTCAGATTTTATAAATAGCAAGAAAAGTCTTTTCCAATTTATAAAAACATCAAGTGTTAACCCAGCATTAATTTATGAATTTTTATTTGGAATTACAAAAAACGAAAATCTTGCTAAAGATTTTATTACAGAAATTAATGCAGAGCCAAGAAAAGCCGATGAGTATACAAATATATTATTAAATAAGATTGGTTCTGTTGAAAATTTTAAAACTTGGTATTATCATCAAGACGGATATCAAAGAGCTTATGAAAGGTATTTCAAAAAAGAAATTTTTGAAAATAATGATGTAAGCGTAGGTGATATGGCCAAGATTTCACCTAATATAATGATTGAAGCTTTGAAACTCAAGAGTTTAAGGACAACAGGCACACAAGATTTTATAATTGGAGAAGTGCCAAATGATATTGGTTCAATTCAAGATTTTAGAAATTTGACTGAGAAAGTAAGAAAATCTAGTTTAGTAAAAGAATTTATAAAGTTTAGAAACTTTATGGAAGATTTAGACGCGTTTGCAGAAAAATATCCTGAGGCTAAGAAAAATGCTGTTAATCCAGCAAGATTTGCTAAGGATTTTCTAAAAACAAACATTACAGCTTATCGTAATGCCGTAAGTAAAGAAGAAAAATTAAAATTAGAACAAAAAATCCCATTCTTAAAATATATGAAAGAAACTACTGTTCAAGTAGGAGATAAAAAATATAAATATAATCCGATTTTACGTCCATATTCAACCAAGCTTTTGTTTGCGCTAGAACCAGAAGGCACAACAAATAAGTATTTTGTAACAATGGAGATGTTTAATGATTTAAAAAAGACCTGTAAAAATGTTGTTGATAAAGAAAATTCAGCAATGCGTCCTGACTCTCCATATCTAAATGCTATATACGATTATTATTTAAAACAAAATGGATGTGAAAACGTACCTGATATGAAGTTTTACGATTATGCTTCAAATGCTGTTGTTTATCCATTTATAAAAGGTACATCAATTAAACCTGAAGGTAGGACTGATAATTTAGGAGTAATCTTTGAAAATACAGCTTTAAAAAATGAGCTAAAGCCTTTAGCTGAATTAAATGTTTTTGTAACTGATTGTTTTTATGAAAATTTTATGCTTGATTCTACAACGGGCAAAACTTTAATGGTTGATAATGGTCATGCTAAATATTCTAATGCTTTAAAACCAGGAGTAAAATTTATACACATGAATTTTGCTGATTTATATGGCAGAGATTTTGTCTCTCTTGATGCGAGTATAAATAGAGCTAATCAAATAAATCAAACACATTAATTAAGCGTGAGGATGTGAAGTGTCGTATACTGTTTGTAAATGCTTCATTGAAATATGCGTATAAATTTGTGTATTTGAAATCCCAGCGTGTCCAAGAAGTTCTTGTACAACTCTTAAATCAGCACCATTTTCGATTAAATGGGTCGCAAAGCTATGTCTAAAAACATGGGGAGTTACTTTCTTGGGTAATTCAATTTTTTCTACAACTGCATTAATCGCATTTCTTATTGTTTTATTTTGTAGTCTATACCCAGTATTGTTTATAAATAAGGGGCTGTTTTCGTTTATTTCTTCTATATTATAACCTGGAGCAAGGAGATTTCTTGCAGTATTTATATATTGAACAAGATATTGTTTCGCTCTACTTGAAATAAGAACTATTCTTTCTTTTGCACCTTTCCCAAAAACTCTTATTTCATTGTCCTCAAGATTTAGGTCTCCAAAATTAAGGTTGCTTAATTCTGAAACACGCATGCCAGTCGCCCATAGTAATTCTAAAATAACACGATTTCTAAAGCCAGCTGGAGTATCGATGCTAATATTATTTAATATTTTTTCAATCTCATTAACTGTTAAGAATTTGGGCAAAGATTTTGGCTTTTTAGGTGCAGAAAGAGAAATTGCAGGATTTGAATCTATAAATCTTTCTCTGAATAAATATTTATAAAAAGTTCTAATAGAAGCTATTTTTCTAGCAATTGTAGCTTTTTTATAATCAAATTTTTGTATAAAATGTATGTATTCACGAAGTTTATTAAAATCAACATCAACACAACTAATTCCATTTAGCCAAAGAATATAGCTTATAACATCAGAACAATAAGCGTTTAATGTATGTTCAGAAAAATTTTTCTCTACGCTTAAGTATGATTTAAAATCTTCAACAAAAATTTTTTCTCTTGTGTTCAAAATTAACTTTCTTAATCACTCAATCACTTATTCACTTAATCACTTTTTTATTATACAATATTTTATAGCAAGATAGAAGTAATTGAAGTATGAATATTTTTAAAACCTTTGAAACTTTTTTAAAAGAACCATTAAGCATACTAAAAGATAATATCATTCAAATAGTTAGTATCCAAACTGGAAATATATTTGAAAATAAACCTTCTTGTGATGTTACAATAATGAAAGATAAAACTCAGATAACAGTTGTAAACAATGAAAAGCTTTATAAGTTTTTATCATTAGTAAATCACAAAACAAAAAACAAAGATACAAAGGAAAGCCAAGAAGTTTATTAAAATGAAACAATTACAAGCAAAATTTATAATTAGTGCAGAAAAATTATCACAATGTCCAGATTTTCTATTTCCAGAATTTCCGTTACTTGGTCGTTCAAATGTTGGTAAATCTTCTTTTATTAATGCCTTAGCAAATAATAAAAAGATTGCTAAAACATCTAATACACCAGGGAAAACACGTTTGATTAATTTTTTTAATTTTTCAGATTTATTTATGGTTGCAGATCTTCCTGGATATGGCTATGCAAAAGTATCTAAAGAAGCACAAGCTAAGTGGCAAAAATATTTAGAAGAATATCTTTTAAATCGTAAACAAATAAAATCATTAATACAATTTATTGATGCACGACATGAAATTCAAAAAAATGATTTCCAAATGAGAAAATGGGTAGAGGCTTATGATTTACCAATTTTTACTATTGTAACAAAGGTTGATTGTATACAACGTAGTAAAATCCAAAGTGTAATAGCAAGTGTAAAAAAAGAATTTGGAGGAGAAGTTTTACCTTTTTCATCAGAGGATAGGTATTATTGTGAAAATACAATTAAATACTTGATAGATTTAACTAATAAATAGGGAGAGTCAAGTGTTTAAGTTAGCTGAAAATGTAGAGTTGAGTCAGATTTCTTTAACTGGAATAAGAGCGTTGATTTTTATAGGGCTTTTGATTGTTCAACCACGTTCTTTTGATGAAATTAAAAAGAAATTTATTGATTTAAAAATAATGGATGAAAATCATTCAGATGATATTATTAGAATAGATTTGAATACTATAAAAATTATGGGTTGTGATATCGCAAGGTCATCTCCAAAAACAAATGGTAAATACGTTCTTACAAAACATCCTTTCACGCTTAAAATTCAACAAGAAGAACTGGATGTGCTAAAAAAAGTATATAATGTCTTAAAAACAAAAGTTGACTTGAGAACATTAATTGAATATGACGAATTATTTAAAAAAATAGCATCTCATATTTGTGATGAAACAAGTAAAGAAGCATTGTTAGGAATTTCTTCGCTTAAATATTACAATATTCAAACTATTAAAGACTTATTACTTGATTGTAAACATAAACGCACACTTGATTTGATTTATAAAAAATCAAATAGCACAAACGAAACAAGAAGGCTTATTGTTGCTCAAGATATAAAATTTAAGAATGATAAAGTGTATCTTTATGGATTTGATTTAGAATCAAACAAATCAATTGTCTTAAATTTGAGACGCATAAAATCAATAATTGCAAGATTGATAAAAAAAGATAATGTTGAAACTAACAATGTTATAGTTAAATTTGCTATAAAAGATATTGATATAGATGATTTGGATATAAATGAAGAAGTTATTGCGAAATCTGATGATGAATATATTGTAGAAGGTTCTTATCACAATGATTTTATTGCAATGCAACGCATTTTATCTTTTGGTTCAAAATGCATAGTGTTAGAACCAGAATTCTTTAAAAAGAACATTATTAATAAAATTAAAGAAATGAGAAAAATATATGAGTGCAACTCAGATAGCTAAAAAAAATATTTCTGGTATGCAAGTTATAAAAACCTTGCAATTACTATTAGAAGATAATTATACAATGAAAGAGCTTATTGATAAGCTGAATGCCAATGAAGAAAAATCTGTTTTTAATAATAGTGTTGTAAGTAAATATATTAACACTTGTCGATATTGTGGAATTGAAATATTAAAAATTCATAATAAGTATTTTGTTTCAAATTTACCATTTGGTTTAAAATTTTCAATAGAAGAAATAAGACTTATAGAGCAATTACAAAAGTTAGCATTAGATAAACTAACAAACAAATCTCTTTTACTATTTAATAATTTCATCAATAAATTAAATAAATATTCTAATAAAGATATTGTAAATGTACACAAAAAAACAAAAGAAATGGTTTATGAATTATTTAATAAAGCCTTATTAGAACGAAGAAAAGTTTGTTTAATGTTAAAAACGAAGGCGTCATTAGAATGTATTCCTGTAGATATAGTCAATCAACAAGAAAAAACTTTTTTTAAGGTCTTATATAAAGGTAAATATAGAAATTTATCTGTCAGTAGAGTCTCTGGATTAGAAATACTTGGCAAAAGTTTTTCTCTTGTAAAAACTTCAGGGCAACGAATCGAATATAAGCTTACTGGAGGCTTAGCCAAAAGGTATACTTTGCGTGAGCACGAAGAACTATTAAGAACAGGAATTGATTGTATATATATAGCTTGTGATGGCGAGAACAAAGAGGAATTACTATCTCGTCTTTTGCGTTATGATAAAGATTGTGAAATTATCAAGCCTCAGTCATATAGAGATGAAATGAGAAAAATGCTTAATAATATGCTTGCTAATTATGGAGAATAGAAAATGCTACTTGTCGTTGATATTGGAAATACTAATATAACATTAGGAATTTTTAATAAAGAATACCTAATAGATACCTTGCGTTTAACTTCAGATAAAAATTTTACAGAAAAAGAATATGAAATACTGTTAAAATCGTTATGCGAAAAATATAATATAAGCTCTTGCGTAATTGGTTCTGTTTTTGAAGAATTAAATTTAACTATTAAACAAGCTGTTGATAATGTTTTTAATATAAATTCTTTATTGATATCAAAACATTCTAAATTTGGAATTGATATTTTATTAAAAAACCCAGAAACTGTTGGTATAGATAGAATAGCAAATGCTGTTTACGCAAAAGAAAATTATCAATTACCAGCAATTATAGTTGATATAGGAACTGCAATAACATTTGATGTTGTTTCAAAAGATAAAATATTCCTTGGTGGTGCAATTATGCCTGGTATAAATATGCAACTTGATGCATTGTCTAAAAATACGTCAAAGCTTCCAAAAATTGAGCCTAAATTTTCAGAAAAGGCTATTGGAAATTCAACTGAAAATGCAATATTATCTGGAGTTATGAGAGGAATTGCTTGTGCAGTAGAAGGATTAATAAAACAATGCGAAATAGAACTTTTTGATAAGGCAACTATTGTTGCTACTGGTGGACAATGTGAACTTGTAGCAGAATATTTATCCAGAAAATTTGATTTTGTAGACAAAGCTATAACCTTAAAAGGTCTAAAAATATTTTATGAGCTAAATAAGAAATTAAATTAATATTTTCCATGTAAATTTATATTAACAATCAGCAAAAAAATACCCTAAAAAACTTTACAATTTTTCCTATTTACAATAGTATGTTATTATATTGATAATAGTGTAGTTATGAAAAAAGAGGAAAAATCGTGGATAACATGGGACCAGATATTTATGGAAGACAAGGTGAAAGCTCAACTACTAATGATTTAGTATATGGTATGTTTTCATCTACAGATAGTGTAACTCAATCTACACCAGCACCTGCGCCAGGCATTAGTCCTGCAAAAATCAAAGTTGTTGGTGTTGGCGGTGGCGGTGGAAATGCTGTTAATCGAATGATTAAATCAGGTTTAACAGGTGTTGAATTCTGGTTAATGAACACTGATTTACAGATTTTAAATACATCAATTTGTAAGAATAAAATTCAACTTGGACCAAAACTAACAAATGGTCTTGGTGCAGGTGGAGAACCTCAAGTTGGAGAAAAAGCTGCTGAAGAAGCACAACAAGAAATTACACAAGCACTAGAAGGTGCTGATATGGTATTCGTTACAGCAGGTATGGGTGGTGGAACTGGAACAGGTGCAGCTCCTATTGTTGCTAAGATTGCTAAAGATTTAGGTATTTTAACAATTGGTGTTGTAACAAAACCATTCTCTTTTGAAGGTAAAAGAAGAGCAAACCAAGCTCAACAAGGTCTAGAAAAATTAAGAGAATCTGTTGATGCATTGATTGTTATTCCTAATGATAAATTATTAGATGTTGTAGATAGAAGAGTCTCTCTTCAAGAGTCTTTCATCGTAGTAGATGAAGTTTTATTAAGAGGTGTTCAAGGTATTTCAGATATCATCACAATTCCTGGTTTAATTAACGTAGACTTTGCTGACGTTAAATCAGTAATGCAAGCTTCAGGTTCTGCATTAATGGGTATTGGTCGTGGTACTGGAGAAGGTAGAGCAGTTGAAGCAGCTAAAATTGCAATCAATTCTCAACTTCTTGAAACTTCAATCAATGGCGCAAGTGGTGTAATTGTTAATATTACAGGTGGACCTGATATGACATTACACGAAGTAACAGATGCTACAAACATCATTAATGATGCAGTTCTTGACGATGCTAGAGTTATTATTGGAGCAGTTGTTGATGATAATATTCAAGGTGAAATTCAAATAACTGTTATTGCAACAGGTTTTGAATTACGTTCACAAATGCCAGTTGAAGAAAAGGTTGAAAACCGTTCAATTAGTGCAGCAGAATTCTTTAGTGGTGCATTTAATTCAACAGCAGCACCAAAAGCTCCAACAATGTCTAATTTCTCAGAAATTCAGATACCTGACTTTTTAAGAAAATAAACATAGCTTTATAATAAAAAATAGGATGACTACTTTTGTCATCCTATTTTTTTGTAGTGAAAACCTATGATAGTTTAGATTTAAGCATTCTTGCTCCTGAATGAAGAATATCAACGCTTGTTGAAAATGGAGGAGCATAAGTGAAATCAACGTCTAATAAGTTTTCAACAGTTACTCGATTTGAAAGTCCTATTGAAATACTGTTAATTTTTTTATCTGCATCTCCACAACCTATAGCTTGTGCGCCAAGTATTCTATGCGAACGTCTATCAGCAACAAGTTTAAGTGTGATATTTTCTACTTCAGGCATGTAGCCTGCTTTATCTTTTTTTGTTATAACAACTGAAACAGTATCATAACCTAATTTTTGAGCAAATTTTTCACTTAACCCTGTCATTGAGATAGTTAAATCCAAGTATCTAGTTACAGCAGAGCCTAAAATTCCTTCAAAATCTTCTGTGCCACCACAGAGATTAACAGCAGCGACTCGCCCTTCTTTGTTAGCTGTAGAACCAAGAGGAATCCACACTGGTGAGTTAGAGATTATGTTTATTTTTTCTGTACAATCTCCACAAGCATAGATATCAGGAATACTTGTTTCCATTCGGCTATTAACTTTTATAGCTCCAGTTATTCCCAGTGCAATCCCTGCTTCTTCTGCAATATCAACCACTGGTCTTACTCCTGCTGAGATAACAACCATTTCTGTTTCAAAGCCTGAGCCTTTTGCTGTTAATACCCCTTTTATAGTTTCTTCTCCTAAAAATTCGCTTACAATATCGTCTGTTATAAGCTTTACCCTATTATCACAATTTTCTAATATGTAGGTTTGAATAAGTGAAGATATATCTTCGTCAAAAACTGAAAGTATATATGGCGTTTTTTCTATCAATGTAACTTTTTTTCCGTTTTTAACAAATGCTTCTAGAAGCTCAATACTTATATATCCACCACCAATTATAGTTATATTTTCAACCTCATTCATAGTTTGTTTTATTGCAATACCATCTTCTAAAGTTCTTAGTGTGTAGATATTTTTAAGATTAATATTAGGAAAATCCGACATTCTAGGAGCCGATCCAGTAGCAATAACTAATTTATCGTATTCAACAAAACTAAGCTTTTCTGTATTCAAATCTTTGACTATAATTTTTTTATCGATTGGTAAAATTTTTATAACTCTGTTCAATAGATGAATATGTATATTATTTTTTTCAAATTCATCAACAGATCGTATAATTAATTTTTGCCAATCTTCGAAATTACCCTCAATATAATAAGGTAATCCACAGGCTGAATATGAAACATGGGTATCTTGAGTGTAGATATCAATTTCAGCATCTGGTAACATTCTTCTTGATTTAGCAGCTGCTTTTGCACCTGCAGCAACACCACCGATTATAACAATTTTCATAACTTGATTGTTTAATCTTTGATGATTTAATTCAATTAGACAAGTTGGGAAGATTCATTATAAAAATCTCATATATTTATAGGATGTTAGATTTTAAAAAAGTTATATGATATGGTTAGGAGATTATCAACTTGGGGATAAAAAAATGTTAAACACATTAACGCAGCCAGTTACACCAATTTCGGATTCAATAACAAAAAACTGGACAGAACAAGCTTTAGAATGTTATCAACTTAATGGGAATTGCTCAGAATGTTCAATTATGAAGGGACATTATTCATTTGAATGTCAAATGCCAAAAATTGTTGAAATTTTAAAATTAACAGTTGGTGAGCCAAAAATTTAGATATAGTTTGATTAAAAAGTTGGTCGTGAGTCTGTTCGTAATTTTAGGTTGGTTTTTAACCTGAAAGGATAAACAATAGGGTATAGGTTTGGTGAAATCTAACAAAAATAAATAAAATATAGCTTGTTTTATAAGATTGAAAGAAACAGTCTGCTGGGATTTTTTATCCTAGCAGATTTTGATTTGAATTAGTTTTATGCAATGTTTTACTTTTTTGGATTGCTTCGCTTCGCTCGCAAAGACGGAAAAATCACAGTTGCAAAAACTGAAATATATTAAGTAATTATTTTAACCTTCTTTGCCAATACCTTCTTGGGTGTTGATTAAATATTTTTTACCAATTAAAAATATACTTAGTACAGGGATTAAACAAATACATGAACATGCCATTAGCTCTGACCATAAAGTGATTTCCCTAAACGAACCTTTAAAAACAGCTAGTCCTACTGCTAGAGTCCTCATTGAATCTGTATTTGTAACAATTAGTGGCCACATAAAACTATTCCAAGATGTAATAAATGTAAATATCCCGAGTGTTGCAATAGCAGGTGTAGCCATTGGTATTGCGATTTTATAAAACACTTGCCAAGTATTACATCCATCAAGTTTAGAAGCTTCTTCCAATTCTTGAGAAAAATTTTGAAAATATTGTTTCATTAAAAAGACTCCAAAACCACCAAATATTCCTGGAATAATTAAAGCCTCATAGCTATTTATCCAACCCAACTTACTCATTAAATAGAATAAAGGAACAATATTTACCTGAGGGGGAACCATCATTGTAAGTATTATAATGAAAAATAAAAAATCAGAACCTTTGAATTTTACCTTAGCAAATCCATAACCTGCTAGAGTTGAAATAAAGATTTGTCCAAGTGTTGTTAATGTAGCAACTATCAAGCTATTCAAAAAATATTTGATAACTGGAATGGAATTAAATACATTTTTATATGCACAAAATGATAAGTTTATATTTTTATAATCAATAAAAATACTCTCATTTCCGTTTAAGGAGATAAGAAACATTATAAAAAATGGCAAAATCATGGAAATAGCCATTAGTATTAAAATAAAATATAAAAGAATTCTTTTCATAAAATAAATAATTGCTATTAACTTTTATGATCTTTAATAAATGTTAAAAGAGCATCAATTTTTTGTCTTAAAATTTCGTTTTCTTCTTTCAAACGAGTATTTTCAACCCTAATATCATAGCTTTCTTTTTCAAGCGTCATATTAGGAACTTCATTTGGGTTAAGTGAAAATCTTTTTCCTGCTTCTTCTTTCATAAATATAATACTTTTCACATCCATTTCTCTAACAAAACCCATTTGAACCATCAACTCAGCAATAAAAATATGTTTTCCAGCTTCGTTCATTTCTTGTTGCTTATTTAATACTTCATCAAGTTGTTCAATTGTCATTTTACCAGCACGTATAAAATACTCACCTGTTCTATATTTACTAGCAATAAATCCTGCAATAGCTGCTATTAGATTTGGAACATCTTTTGAGAAAAAACCTGATGTTTTACAGAAAGTAAAAGCTTTTGATACTTCTTCCATTGTGAAATTATTTTCAATAGCTATTTCGATTAAAGACATGCCTTTTGAGCAACAGTTTAAAAAAGAATATATGCTTTCATCAAAATTTGATTCTTTAGTTAAAAGCTCTGTTTGACCAAGCTCAGATAATTCTGGTTTATAAATATGGAATAATTCGCCTTCTCCAACATCTAAAAATTCGTTACTTAAATATGTATTCAAATCTTTAGATAAATTTAAGAAAATTGTTTGTTTAATCCAAAGAGGAAACCCTAACATTTTTTCCATAAATTCAATAAACAAGCTCTTACTCATAAATAATTCCTTCTTTTATATGATAACCTTAATTTTATTATATCATAAGATATAATTAGAGAACATTTGTAAAGGATTTTTTATATATGGGCATGGATGGATTATCAATGGCAAACACAGGAGCTCTTAAAGAGTCTACTTCTGCTGATTTTACTAACCGTGCAGAGCAAGCAATTCAAATAGATAGAGCAAATGATTCAAAACAAGTACAGACAATGAGTACAAACCCTCGTATTAAAGAAAAAGAAGAGGATGAAGAAAGCAAAAAGCAGCAACAACAACAAAAAAAATCTGATGATATAGAGGATGAATATTTACCAACCGATAAGGAATCCCTTGAAGAAGATTTTGATGTTGAAGAAATTGAAAACCCAAATAAAGATTTTTATGTAAAATTAAATGCAAAAGATGATATAATAGAATTATATGATAGCTCTTCTGATAGATTAATCGAAACAATATCTGGAAATGAGCTTTCAGAATTAGTAAAAAAACTAAACTTGGCATCTGGCATATTTGTAAATAAGAAGGTGTAAATTGGCAAATCCTTATAATAGATATATTAAACAATACCAAACTAATAATATTACAACGGCAACACCAGAGAAGCTTATGATAATGCTATTTGATGGAGCTGTTCAGTTTCTACAAAAAGCTAAGGTTGCTATAGAGGAAAAGAATTTACAAGAACGAGCTAATAACATCGAAGCAACAAGGAAAATTCTTAGAGAACTTATGCGTACTATTGATTTAGAAAATGGAAATGATGTATCAAAATCCCTATTTAGATTATACAATCGAATGGTTATGAAATTAATAAAAGCAAATGTTTCTCGGGATATTAATTTAATTGATGAAGTAATTACAGATTTAGTTAATATAAGATGGGGTTTTCAAAAAGCTATCGAAATCCAATCAGGGATTACAACTGTTGAGAATGTCATGCAGGAACGTAATGATATAATGGATAAAGGTGAAGATAATGCAGGATGATAAACAGTTTGAACAATTAATATTACAGTATACTCAACTCAAGAACGGTGCTATAGATATCCGTAAAATGATTGAAAATGAAGACTTTGACAGTGCTTTGACAATGGTTAAGTTAAGAGAAGAAGTCTTTTTAAGCTGTAAATGCATGCGTAAATACCTTGAATTAACACCTGAACAAGAAAAAAATTTGAATGAGTTATTAGAAGAACTTAGAGAGCTTGAATTAGAAAATATAAGAATGTTATCAAAAAGAATGGATGATGTTAAATTTGAGCTAAGAAAAACCCAAAAAACTGAAAAAATACAGCATGCTTATGATTTTAACGAAAATCAGAGTGGAAATTTTATAAATGTAGAAGAGTAATAAAGGCTTGTAGTGCAAGTGTTTGAGGCGCTTTTTAGGAAGTGCTATTGTTGTATGTTTTATAATTTTATAGCTATAAGTCAATTAGTAAAGGTATTTCAACTAAAAAAAGTACTTGCATTATTGATTTTTATTAGTATAATTAATTTTGTAGAAATGAGAAAGGAGTTTTATCATGAACAAAGAAGAATTAGTACAAGAAATTTCAAAAAAAGCTAAAGTTACTCAAAAAGAAGCTAACGAAGTATTATCAGCTTTAATCGAAACAGTTGAAAAAACAGTTTCTAAAGGTAAAAAAGTTACTTTAGTTGGTTTTGGTACTTTCGAACCACGTAAGAGAGCTGCTAGAAATGGTAGAAACCCTCAAACTGGTAAAGAAATTAAAATCCCAGCTAAAACAGTTCCTGTATTCTCAGCTGGTAAAAAATTCAAAGAAGTTGTTAACGGAAAATAGTTAATACTTTAATGAAAAGTTTGGACAAGCGATGTTTTTTTGACATCGCTTGTTTTTTTATTTTTGCGATATAATCAATGATTATGGGATTAGGAATAAGAAAAAATCGTAAAATTACTCTTTCAGACATGGAGCCACATGTTCATAGTTTTTTACCTCATGAAAACAAAGTCAATAAGATTTATAATTGGCTTTCTTCTTGGATTAAATTATCTTTAGAATGTGGGAAAATATCACCTTATGATTTATTACCAACAAAAGCTGATTTAGCATGCCATATAAGTGTTAGTCAAGGTACTGTTCAAAGTGTTTACAGGCTTTTAGAAGATGCAGGCTTTGTTGAATCAAAACAACGCCTGGGAACATATATAAAGGATCCACGTTTAAAGAAATCACTCGATAAGCTAACTTCTAAACGTGAACTTGCAATCGAAGTAATAAAAAAACATATATTAGAAAATGGATATCAAATTGGAGATAGAATTACCTCTGCAAGAAGCATCGCTCGGAAAACTGGTTTGCCCAATTCAACTGTAAGATTTGCAATAACTAGCTTAATGACTTCTGGTATACTTTATAAAAAACAAAACATATTTATTCTTAAAAGCATAGATTTTTCATGCCAAAATATTGAATTAAAAACTCTTGTAGAAAAAGTAGCAGACTCTATGCAACAATATATCAAAGAGGAGCTTGAACCTGGAGAAAAATTGCCGTCAAGCGTGGTTTTAAAAGAAAAATTCAATGTGAGCTTAAAAACAATTCACGATGCGATAAAAATTTTATCTAAAGAAGGTCTTTTATACTCAAGAAGGGGACAATACGGTACAATTGTTTTGGGAGATCATAATAGGACAAAAGAAGATTATTACTACGAAAAGATAGAGAAAAATATAAGACAGTATATTATTGAAACCTGTCAGATTGGCGATAAACTGCCTTCTATCAAGGAGTTTGCCCAAATGTATAAAACTAGCGAGAAAACTGTAAAAAAATCTTTAAACAATTTGTCTGAAGAAGGCTATTTAACATTTACACGAGGTCGTTATGGTGGGACATTTGTAATGGACATTCCGCAACCAACAGCAGAAGCATATAAATGGTTAGCATTAAATTCGGATTACAAACTTGATTAATAAATTATAAATTAAGATATTAATATTTATACTAAAACAATAATAACTACTTGAAAAATAGTTAAGTCGTGCTATTATAGGACATGTAGAACATATATAAGGAGACATAGTCATATCTAACGAAGAAAGAGGCGTTAATAGAAACGCCAGCAAGGATAAACCACTTATTAATGAAAAAATTAGAGCAAAAGAAGTTCGCCTAATTGATGAAAATGGTAATAATCATGGGATAGTATCTACGCTTCAAGCATTGAGAATGGCAGAGGAAGCAGATTTAGATTTAGTTGTTATTAGCCCAAATCAAGCTCCACCGGTAGCTAAAATTTTAAACTACGGTAAATATAGATATGAGCTTGAGAAAAAAGCAAAAGAAGCTAAGAAGAAGCAACATGTTGTTGACGTAAAAGAAGTAAAAGTACGCTATAAAATTGATACACATGATTATGAAGTACGATTAAAAAATATTAGAAAATTCATATCTCAAGGCAATAAAGTTAAGATTGTTGTAATGCTAAGAGGACGTGAGATGCAACATTCACATTTAGCTGTTGAGTTAGCAGAAAGATTTATAGCTGATTTAGCTAACGATCCAATTACTGTTGAGAAAAAACCAATGGTAGAAGGTAGAAACGTAACAGCTTGGTTAGCACCACAATAGAATAATCTAAGTTAAATTTTATACTTGATTAAAAATTTTCAGCGAATATAATAAACTTATATTGAAAATTAAAAAAGTTTGCCACAATAGCTCAGTTGGTAGAGCAAGGGACTGAAAATCCCTGTGTCCTTGGTTCGATTCCGAGTTGTGGCAAATTTTTTTTGTGTATTTGATTAATTTATAAATAGTTGTTTTATTAATGTTTAAAATAAAAAAGTTTGTAAATTTTTGTAAATAGGACTTAAAAAAAAATCTTTATATGTTTTAATTACATGGGTAAGTTTTATAACACTTATAAAGTATCCAATAGTCCAGATTAGCAAAAGGAGTGTGTATAATGATATCATTGGTTAGTATGGCTGCGTTACATTTTGCAAATCCGAATGTAGCAACTAATGCAACTGTCGATAATAATCAAGTTGTTGAGGTGCAAAATGTTGAGCAAAAATTAGTTAAAGCACCTTTAGATGTTTACCAGTCATATACAATGGTAAAAAGAGTTAGTTTTAATGGCTACAAACAAGTTATTAAGTTGCCAGAGCAAAATAAAACTAGCTTCAAGAACTTCAATGAAGTAATCACAAGTTATGAAAAGCCAATGAAAAATGTTATCAATGAATTTAATACTCGAAAAAATATTGATGGACAATTCTTAAAATGGGTTGAATTACCTAAAAATCAATTGAAAAAAAATAGTGATGGCGTTAGCCACCTAGATGAAATTTACTATCAAGCAAGATTGTTAAAGTCAAATACAAATTCTGATGGTTCAGTAAGACCTTTGGTTTTGCTTGGCATTGGTGGGTCAAGGCATACTGCTGAATTTTTATTGAATATGAATGGAGAAGGTAATACTGGTAAGGTGCTTTTCTATTCTGATATTGATAACGGAAGTTTTAATAATTTTGTAAGAAAAAATGGCGGAGATGTTAAAAAATTAAATTTCTTGGTTGCTTCAAAGTCTGGAACAACATTTGAGACAGCTGATGGTTTTAAACGATTTGAGAATGCTTTAATTGATTCTTACAAAAAAGAAGGCTTGAGTGAAGAAGATGCAATATTAAAAGCACAAAGTCATTTTGCGATTTGTACAGATGCGAAAGCTACAGAAAAAAATCTAAGAGGCAAAATCGGAGACAAAAATGGCGAAAGAAATAATTATATAAAAGAACTTTATATACATGATGATGTCGGTGGTAGATTTAGCATGTTTGATGACGCTGGGTTGTTCGTTCTTGCTTATGCAAATGTACCTAAAGAAACAACTGCAAGAATTCTTAAATCTGCTGCTAATACAAGTGAAAAACTTACAAAAACTGATAATATTAATGAAAATACAGCAGCAAAAAGTGCAATTTATAATGTGTTTTCAAGAGATAATGGCTTTACTCTAATTCAACATCAATATTTTGGGGATGTTTTTGAAGGTGGTGGAGAAAATTGGTCTAAGCAATTATATCTTGAAAGCTTAAAAGATTTTGATTACATGGTTGGAACAGCTCCTCAATCAATGCATTATGCAACAGAAGGACAATTCAATCCTGCGAATAGAACTTCTTATAATACTATTTTGACCATTAAAGGACAAGATGGTAAAAACAATTATGCTACTTATACAGATGCAATAGCAAAAACTTATAACGAAACTACTCCTTTGCAATTAGAAGTCTTAGAAGTAGTTGGAGAAGGTGAAAAAATTAAGCCTGAAACGATAGGTGAATATATTCAATCAAAACATTTTGAAACGGTTTACATGGGCATGCTTCGTCGTGAAACTGCTAATATAAAAAATGACATGAATAAACCTTTAGCAGAAGTAGTACAACCATCTGTAGAAACGTATAAGAACAAGTTTAAAGAAGGTAAATATCAGTTAAAGGTAGGAGAATAGTATACAAGGAGGTATTACCTCCTTTTATTGTGTTGTAAAGTTTTGTAAAATTAATGGTGTTAAGTGTGTATTGTTAGGCAAAAAAAGTTTTTTTCTGGTTTTATATAATATAGAAGGCCAATCAATTTCTAAGTTATGTGTTGTAAAGTTGAAAGGATGATTTATGTTGAAGGTGAACAACATACAAGGTTTAAACGGTAGATTTGTAAAACAGCGTTTAAGTAATGACAGTAATACTGAAAATAGAACGAATTTATCTTTCACCAGTAATGTGGTTGAGAGTAATGAAAATGCTATAAAAGAAAAAGATAAAGAGAAGAAAAGTAAGTTAAGTTTTAAAAAAATAACAAATGTTCTTGGGACATTAGCTGGTGTAGGGATTATTTCTTATGCTGGTTTTTCAATGGGGTTACGTCCTAAATGGATGAAAAACTTAACGAATAAAAACAAAAAATTAGAAACTAAATTAAAAGCGCAAATAGAAAAATTAAAGGTTAAAGAAGGACTTAAAGCTGGTACAGAAGAAAAAGGTAATGCATGGTATAATATTGGTGCAAAAGTCCAAGGAGCAGTGGAACAAATTGGTGAGGAGCTATCAAATAACTTGCTTTATGGTATTGGTACTTGTATCATAATGCCTTTAGTTTTATTATACAGTCCTTTCGGTAAAAAAGATTCAACAAAAGAAGATAAATTCTTTGCAGTTGCAAGACAACCATTATCATTTATCACAATGTTTTCTATGCAACTTACGTTTGATAAATTATTCTCTCGTTGGTCAAAATCAATTATTGACCAAAATGTATTAGAAACTAAAAATGTTCAGGATGCTTTAAGCAAAGGTGGAGATATTGATGAGAAGATTCTTGAGCAGATAAAATATAATGACAAACCTTTAAAATCTAGTTTCAAAAACGAATATACAAAATTCATTGAAGTACTAACAGGTAATGCAAAAGATGCAGATAAAGATATTACAATGCTAGATAAAATCAAAAGTCCAAGTGAGCAAATAAATGAATTTAAGGCTATTTTAACTAAATTAGAAAATGATCCAGAATATAAGGTCAAATTTAATAAAGATACAGCAACGAAATTAGAAAAATCTTTTGAAAGATATGTTAATGTTAAAAATAATTCAAAATTAAGAACAGAGTCAATTAAAATTGTAAGTAATGTATTAGTTTCACAAATTATTGGTTGTACATTATTGAATGTAATTTATGGAAAAGCTATGAAAGGTTGGGCAAAATATAAAGAACAAAAGAAATTAAATGAATTACAAAATAATAATATTAACAATCAAGCTATTGAAAATATAAATTCTGAGAATAAAAATGAAGGGAAGGTGGCGTAATGAAAATTAATAATGTATCAAATAATTTTGCAAGACCTTCTTTCAAAGCTACTGAAAATAAAGAACCTGAAAATATGACACCTGAAGAGTTTAATAGCAAATTTGAGGAAATCAAAAAAGGTCGTAAGAACGCAGGAAAAACTTATAAAATAAATAGAAAGAATTTGGGTGAAGATAAAGCTTTAAAAACTTATAGAGAGACTTTAGTAGGTCTACAAGAAGAACTTAGTAATCTTGTAAAAAGATTTGAGAATTCAATAGATCCAAAAACTGGTTTAAAATACAAAAACGTAGATAAAGCACCTGAATTTATACAGACAATTTATAGAAGGTTCTCGAATTCTTGGTTAATGAAAAAGTTATCAAGTAACGGTATAAATGGGAACAAGGTCGGTGGTATTACGATAGCGTTGGCGTTAGGTAATGTTCTAAAAGAACTTATGGGTACAACATTCTATACAATCCAGGCCATGACTAATGAGGACTTACCACCAGATAAGAGAAAATTTGTTGGTATGTATGACTTGATTGTTGGTCTTGTATCTACATCATTCTCAATAGGATTTGGTGCGTTAGCAATATTTGGTCAAGATGCTGCTATTAAATGGGCACTTAAAAATAATAAAACTCAACATCATTCAAGATATGCAACTGCTTATGCAGGTTTAACTTTCCTAATTCCAAATTTATTACAAACAATTATTGGTAAGAGAATTGTTGCACCTGCAATAGGTACTCCAGCTGCAGGTAGATGGAAAGAAAAACAATTAGCAAAACTTGAAGCTGAAAAAGCAAAAAATAATAATGATGTGCAGAATAAACAAGCTGAATCGAATACTGTAACCGATTTGAAATTTACAGATAAAGGTTATATAGATCTTGAGGCTGTGGTTGAAGATGAAAAGCTTGCAAAAAAGAACACTAATGAAAAATCTTTAGCAACAGTATAATTACTATTTAAAAATAAAAGAGGATGACTTTTTAAGTCATCCTCTTTTATTTAGCGTTGTTATTATTTATAATAAACTTGTAAAAATTTTAAATAAAGAGATTATGAGAAAATAAATAATTTTTGAAGTATAATAAACACAAGAAAAGGTTTTAGAGGAAAATAATTATGCTTAAAGGAAACGAAATTAGACAATTATACTTAGATTTTTTTGAAAAGAAATATCAACATACTATTGTTGAAAGCTCAAGTCTAGTACCAGATAATCCAACTGTTTTATTAACTACAGCTGGCATGTTGCAATTTTTACCAATATTTTTAGGTATACAAAAATCACCTTATGATCCTGCTCGTGCAGCATCTTGTCAAAAATGCGCTCGTGCTGGTGGCAAGGATTCTGATATTGAAAATGTAGGAAGAACTCCACGACATCATACATTCTTTGAGATGTTGGGTAATTTTTCTTTTGGAGATTATTATAAAAAAGAAATTATAGAATGGGCTTGGGAATTTGTAACAGAGGTTCTTAAACTGGATAAAGATAGACTTTGGATTACCATATTTGAAACAGATGACGAAGCTTATGAGCTTTGGAGAAATGTGGGAATTCCTGCTGAAAGAATTAAAAGAAAAGGCAAGAAGGATAATTTCTGGGGACCTCCAGGAGCTTCAGGTTCTTGTGGTCCTTGTTCTGAAATCCATTATGATTTAGGTGAACAATACAAATGTTCTGATGATTGTGGTATTGATACTTGTGAATGTGATAGATGGGTTGAAATTTGGAACTTGGTATTCACAGAACTTTATCAAGATGAAGAAGGAAACCAGTCTCCACTTGAAAAGAAAAATGTTGACACAGGCATGGGCTTAGAAAGAATTACAATGGTATGCCAAGGTGTTGCATCAACATTTGAAACAGATTTATTAAGACCAATTTTGGATAAAGTGTCTGAAATGTCAGGTGTTTCTTATAAAAAATCTGAAAAAACAGATGTTTCATTAAGGATTATTACTGACCATGCTAGATGTGTTTCATTCTTGATTTCTGATGGTGTAATTCCAGGTAACGAAGGTAGAAGCTATGTTTTAAGAATGATTTTAAGACGTGCTTTAAGACATGGAAAAATCTTGGGTATGGAATTACCATTCTTATATAAACTTGTTGACACAGTTGTGGAATACTATGGGCAAGCTTATCCTGATTTAATAAAAAATAAAGAAAAAATCAAAGATACTATAAAGAAAGAAGAAGAAAGATTTAACAAAACCCTCGATAGAGGATATAAAATGCTTGATGAATTTATTGCTGAAAAGAAAGATATTGATGGCGAAAGTGCATTCAAGCTTTATGATACTTTCGGATTTCCATTTGAGTTAACTCGAGAAATAGCAGAAGAAAATGGACTAGCTGTTGATGAAGAAGGTTATCGCAAAGCTATGCAAGAGCAAAAAGAGCGTGCCAAGGCTGCAACTGCAAAGATTTCTGTAACTGGCGATATTAAGTATGCAAAAGTTGAAGAAGAAGTTGGCTCAACTGAATTTTTAGGCTATGAAGAAGTTGCTTGCGAAGCAAAAATCCTTGCATTAATAGAAGGCGAAGGCTATGTTGATGTTGTATTAGATAGAACTCCATTCTATGCAGAATGTGGTGGTCAAGTTGGTGATAGTGGATATATTGTAAACGAAAACTTGAAGGTCGAAGTTCTTACAACATTCAAAGTAAACCAATTATTCGTTCATAGATGTCAAGTTCTTACTGGCGAATTAGTTACTGGTGAAAGAGTTTTAGCTATTATTGACTCAGAAAGAAGAAATGAGATTAAAGTTCATCATACATCAGCTCACCTACTTCAAGCAGCTTTAATTAATGTCATCGGAGATGAAGTAAAACAGGCTGGCTCACAGGTTGAAGAAAATCGAATGAGATTTGACTTCACATTTTCAAGAGCAATGACTCCTCAAGAGGTTGAAAAAACTGAAGCACTTATGAATAAATGGATTGGTGAAAGACTTCCAGTTCAGACTGATGTTATGGACATTGAAGAAGCTAAATTAACTGGTGCAACTGCATTATTTGGTGAAAAATATGATGACGTTGTTCGTGTTGTTTCAATTGGTGGAGCTAAAAAATGTAAATGTGGGGGTGGCTGTAAATGCAAGCACGATGAAGAGCCAGAAGTTATATCAAGAGAATTTTGCGCAGGTACACACGCAAAGTCAACTGGTGATTTAAGACTTGTGAAAATTGTTTCAGAAGGTGCAATTGCAGCAGGAACTAGAAGAATAGAATTAGTTGTATCAAAAGCAGCTATTGAATACTTGAATAATAAAGTTAAAGTTACAAATGAGCTTGAATCAAGATTTAAAGTTCATACAGATGAAGTTCTTGAGCGTGTAGAAAAACTTGCCGAAGAAAACAGAGAACTTCAAAAAGAGCTTGTACGTCTTAAAGAAGAACAAGCTAGAGGTAAGTTTGCAACATTTATTTCAAAAGCTCAAGATATTGAAGGCGGTAAACTATTCATTTCCAAGATTGAAAACTTTGATGCTGATGCAATTAAAGCAGGTATTGAATTATTAGGTAACAAGCTTGGAGATAGTGTAATTATCCTTGCAAGTGAAAAAATGGTTGTTGCAAAAGTTTCTGATAATTTTGTACAAAAAGGAATTAATGCAGGTAAGATAGTTGGAGAAATCGCTCGTGCAACAGGTGCAAATGGAGGTGGACGTCCTAATTTCGCGCAAGGCGGAGTAAAGGATGCTAGCTTGCTTGATGAAATCTTAGCAAAAATAGAGGCTGATATTAAAGGATAAACTGATTAATATCAAAAAATAATTTTAAAGTGATATAAAATTCAATTTTATATCACTTTTTAAATATGATTAAAATATGAAATGTATCTTAATAAAACTTCACAGAACAAGCAATTGTAACGATTTGTAAAGACGAGTTTTCATGAGGCTCAAATCCAGTTATAATGCCCTATATGATATGATATGATATGATGTGAGGTGAGGAGTCTTTTTGCATTAAAGTTTTTAAAAAATATGCCGATAATAATTCTACAAGTAGATCTAAGTTAGCATGCAACGTAAGTCGTATTATGTAGTAAAAAATAGAAAGGAGTACAAAATGGTAGATCAAATTAATAATGCAGGTCCAAAAGTATCAAAATTTCTTAACAACGAAATTAAAGGCATAATGAGTATGGAAGGAAAAAAGAATAAAATAGATACAGAAAAAGAATATAATAAGATTGGAGAACTTCTAGCTAAAGGTGATTATAGTGCTACAGAAAAAGAATTTTTAGAAGGCTATAGACTTGAATATGAAAACGCACAAAAAGCTAAAGAGGCTAAGGATTTTGAAGATAAAATGACACCTGGTGTAAAAAAGGATGTTGATAAATTGGTAAAAGAAATGAATAAAAAAAATAATTTAACTCCAGATTTACAAGCTCAAAAACTAACAATAATGCTAAATGATTCGAAAAACAAGTTAAATTCAGCTGATGAACAATATATTAGAGAAGCTTTGATTAATAATGGTTATGGAAATTTAATATCTCAAAATAAAGGTATGGATGCTACTAAAGAAAAGATTGACGCTTCTAATAATAGTTCTTACAATACTGAAGCAACTGATATAAAAAATGTAGAAGCGCCAAAACTAGATGAAGTTACAGAATCGACAGGTACAGAAAAGCATAACGCTGATGAAGCATTCTCTCCAAAAACAGAAGCTTCTGAATCTTCTTCCAATGGGGCAATATCTAATGGGGTTGATACAAATACTCCCGCAAAACGAACTCAAAATACAAAAGTTAGTATCTCTATAAAAGATAATGGGGCTGGAATAGCATTAGGCGACGACTTCGCGAAAGCAACTATTGATAAAAAAGATCCAAAATTAATTAGAACAGTTTGTCAATCTATCACTAAAGATAACGCATATAGTTTTTTTAAATATTTAGATAAGTATCTTAGGTATGATGGAGATTTAGATGGCAGAACAGAGTTTGTATTTACAACACGCATATTTAGTGTTAATGATCCAGGTAAATTAGTCAACACTAATCAAGCATTTAAAGCTATAAATAATTTAGTAGCTCAAGCAAAAGAAATGAAACTAAATAATACTAAAGCTTATAAGGAGCTTGCAACTCTAAATCGTGCTCTATATAACCAGGTTAATTCATCACCAGGTATGATAGGAGATTTAAGTATTGATCTACAAGTATCTGTTGATAAAGCAATTGAGGCTATGATAAAAGAAATGGATAAACATGTAATACAATAATTATTTTAAAGATAACTTCAGAAGGGTATTCAAAATAGAGTACCCTTTTGAATTATTAGAGCATAATTGGCGAAACTTTTTTATTCTTTTGTGATATAATTAATTAAAATATAATTATTTAGCATAGAGGAGTATTGAGAGAATGATCAATAATGCAATACCATTGAGAATAGCTGGTGTTGGATATAGCGTGCCAAAAACCGTTATTACAAACGAAGATTTGACAAAATTATATGATACGTCTGATGTATGGATTTATTCTAGAACAGGGATTAAAGAAAGAAGAATTGTATCTGGTAATGAAGGTGCTTTTGAATTAGGTGTAGAAGCAGCTAAAAAAGCTCTAAGTAAATCTGGGATTAAGTCTGAAGATATAGAGATGATTATTGTAGCTACATCAGCTCCATCTCAGTTATATCCAGCAATGGGTTGTAGAATTCAAGCAGCATTAGAAATTCCAAACAATATACCTGCATTTGATATAACTGCTGCATGCTCAGGTTTAATCTATGCTCTAAGTATTGCAAGAGGTTATATTGCATCAGGCATGTACAAAAATATACTTATCGTGGCTACTGATAACAATTCAAAGTTATTAGACTGGTCTGATAGAACTTGTTCTATACTTTTTGGTGATGGTGCTGGTGCGATGGTTGTTACTGCTTCTGATGACGGTGTGGATGATATCATTTCTATTGATATTAAATCTGATGGTTCAATTGGTGATATTATTCAGCTTAATTTGACAGGCAAAAATTGCCCATTAGTTGAACCTAATGAGGAACAGCCTTTGTTTATTAAAATGAACGGTAAAGAAGTTTATCGTTTTGTTGCTCGTGTTCTTCCTGAATATGTAGAAAAACTTATTGCAGATGCTGGCATGAAAGCTGAAGATATTGATTATCTAATCCCTCATCAAGCTAATTTAAGAATTATTCAAGCTGTTCAAGAAAGACTTGGATATTCTGACGAAAAAGTTATTACTAATATTAAATACTATGGTAATACTTCAGCAGCTTCTATTCCTTTAGCTATGGTGGAAGGTGTTGAAAATGGCAAAGTAAAACTTGGCTCAACTGCAATACTAACAGGCTTCGGTGCTGGCATGACTTGGGGTGGTTGCATTGTTAGATTGAGAGAAGGAATTTGTTGATAAAAAGGAGAAAAAATAAATGAAAAAAATAGCATTCTTATTTCCTGGACAAGGCTCACAAGCCGTAGGTATGGGAAAAGACTTATATGAAAGCTCAAATTCTGCTAAAGAAGTTTTTGAAATCGCAAATAAAACTTTGGGTAAAAGTGTTTCAGATTTGTGCTTTGAAGGTCCAGAAGAAAACTTAAAACAAACTGTAAATACTCAGCCTTGTATTGTTACAATGTCAATCGCTGCGATGGAAGCTTTGAGAGAAAAATGTAACATAACTCCAGACTATGTAGCAGGTCATTCTTTAGGTGAATACTGTGCAATGTTTTCTGCTGGTGTTATGTCTTTAGAAAACACTCTTAGGGCTATTCAAAAACGTGCTGATTTGATGAGCGAAGCTAAAGGTGGAGCTATGGCAGCGGTTCTTAATGCAAGCGAAGAAGTTTTAAAAGCTGGCTTAGAAGAAGGTAATAAGGTTGGCTATGTTGATGTTGCTAACTATAACTCTCCTGCTCAAGTTGTAATTACTGGTGCAGAAGATGCAGTTAAAGCTACAAGTGATTATTTATTAGCAAATGGAGTAAGAAGAGTTGTTCCTCTTGCTGTATCTGGAGCATTCCATTCTAAATTCATGGAAAAAGCTGGTACTAGCTTTGCTGAATTTATTGCTGATGTTGAATTAAATAATGCATCAATTCCTGTAATTACAAATGTTGATGCAGAAGCTACAGTTAATGCTGAAGACTTTAGAGCAAAAATGCCTAAACAAATTTATTCATCAGTATATTGGACTCAAACTATTGAAAAAATGGTATCTGAAGGTGTTGATACATTTATTGAAATTGGACCAGGAAAAGTTTTAGCTGGTTTAAATAAAAAAATTGCGCCAGAGGGGGTAAATGTATATAATGTCTACGACGTTGCTTCTTTAGAAGCAACAGTGGAAGCATTGAATACAGAATTAGCAGGGGTATAGATGTATAAGATTCTTCCAAAGTTTAATAAATCAAAGGTGTATAAAACAAAAATAAATCCCAATAGTAGAGAGTTCTATAAAAAACATCCAGATTTAGCTCCAAGAAATGTTTATTTGTATATGGGAAGAACTTTGGATTTAAAAACTGTACATAAATATTTAGATAATATTGGTAAGGAGTCAATATTTGAAAGAATAAAAAATTGGTTTTCAAATTTATTTAATAAGAAAAAGTAGTAGGTTGGGTTAAACTCAACATTTAAAATAAGGAGAAATTAAAAATGACAGAAAGAAAAATTGCTTTAATTACAGGTGGTTCAAGAGGTATTGGTCTTGCTTGTGCTTTAGAATTAGCTAAGGCTGGTTGTGATATCATCATTAATGATATTTGTGATGCAGAAAAAGCTCAACCTGCAATTGATGAAATCAAGGCTTGTGGTGTAAATGCTTATTTCTATAGCTTTGATGTATCTAACTTTGATGCTGTAAAAGAAAATGTTGATAAAATGGTTGCTGAACACGGCAAAATCGACATCTTATTAAACAACGCTGGTATCACAAGAGACGGTTTATTCTTAAGAATGGATATGAATCAATGGGAAAGCGTTATTAAAGTTAACTTAACTTCAGCTTTCTGTGTAACTAACGCAGTTATTAAACACATGTCAAAAGCAAGACAAGGTTCTATTATTAACATGTCATCTATTGTTGGTCGTCATGGTAATGCTGGTCAAGCTAACTACTCAGCTTCTAAAGCTGGTATGATTGGTTTTACTCAAACTCTTGCAAAAGAATTTGGCTCAAGAAATATAAGAGTAAATGCAATTTGTCCTGGCTTTATTCAAACTGCTATGACAGCTGAACTTCCTAATATTGATGAATATTTAAAAGCTATTCCTATGAAGAGATTAGGAACTCCAGAAGATATCGCTAAAGTTGTTAAATTCTTAGCTCTTGATACAGAATATGTAACAGGTCAAGCTATTGAAGTAGCTGGTGGTTTAATGATATAAGAGATTTTATCTTAAAAAAATCGGATGTTCAAAATTTTGGACATCCGATTTTTATTATCATTAAAACTTTTAGTTTCAATTATGCATTAATATCTTTGATAGATAATGCAATTCTATGTTCTTTTGGAGTGAATTTTTTGATTAATACATCAACTTCAGCACCAACTTTGAATAAATTGAATGGATTTACATTTTCATCTGACATTTCTGATACTGGTAATAAAGCTTCTACGCCAGGGAAAATATTAATAAATGCACCAAAAGTAGTAACTTTATTAACTATACCTTTAACAACTTGACCTTCTTCAAATTGACCTTCAATTTGTTGCCAAGGGTTTTCACCCATTCTCTTAAGTGATAATGAAATTCTTTTTAATTCATAATCAATTTTAATAATTTTAACTTCAATAGTATCACCATAAGTAAGAACATCAGATGGGTGTTTAATTCTTTGCCAAGAAATTTCTGAAATTGGTAATAAACCATCAATTCCATTAATGTCAACAAATGCACCAAAATCAGTTATTCTTACAACATTACCTGTAACAATCTGATCTTCTTCAAGAGATGAAAGTACGTTATCAACAACTTGATCTCTTTGTTCAGCTACAGCTTGTCTTTGAGAAAGAATTAATTTGTTTTTCTTAGGATCAGCTTCTAGAACTTTAACTTCGATTTTTGTATCTACAAGACCTTCAAAAGGAGTTCCTGTTCTTAATTGAGAAGATGGTATAAAACCTTTAAGGTCAGCAACGTCAACAAGAACGCCACCTTTTACAGTTGAAACAACTTTAGCAAGAATTGTATCACCTTGTATTTTAGCATCATTAAGTTGCGCCCAAGCTTGAGCAAATGCAATTCTCTTTAATGATAGAAGCATTGAATCTTCGTTGCTTTCTTCTTTTAATACATAAAATTCTCTCACTTCGCCAATTTCTAATTCTTCAATATCGCTTGAAAGTTCTTTATTTGATAAGAAAGCTTCCATTTTAGCACCTTTTACGCTTACTAAATAGCCTTCTGATTCTTTCTTGATAATAGTACCTTCTACGATGTCAGCTACGCTGTTTGATTTTGCAAAACTTTCTTCTAAAAGTTGCTCAAATTCGTCTAATAATTGTGTCATTTTTCAATTTTCCTTTCTTGTTTTATTTTATCAATAACATTATTTATTATATTTTGTGGAGTAGACGCCCCAGCTGTAATTCCTATGTTTTTAGATTTTTGTATCAAATCAATATAATTTTCTAAATCTAAATCATTTTCAATATGAATAGTTTTTGTGATATCTTTAATAATTTCTGCAAGATGTGTTGTGTTTGCACTCTTCTTTGAACCTACAACTACCATTAAATCACTGTTTTGTGCGAGTTCTTTTGCTTCTACCTGTCTCATAGCTGTAGATTGACAAATCGTATTATAAATTAATACCTCTTTGGTAATTGAATTTAGGTAATTTACTATTTTATTAAGTGTTGATAACATTTGAGTTGTTTGAACTACTACTCCAACTTTTTTATGTTCTTTAATCTCGTTACTATAGCGTTCAATTTCTTCAATTGTAGATGAAACAATAACTTTATTAGAATATTTTTTTGCATTAGCTCTTATAGCAATTACTTCTGGATGATCAGGTTTCCCAACAATCACAACAAAGTAATCTTTTTGAGCAAGTTCAACAGCTCTTTGTTGAACTTTTTTTACATCAAGGCAAGTTAGGTCTACAACTTCAAACCCAACTTCTTTAAGCTTGTTAAATACTTCAGGAGCTTCTCCATGACTACGAACTATACAAATACCATCTCCTTTTTGAGGGATATCATATATGGTTTTAATTCCTAAGCTATCAAGTTCCTGAATTACATCCATGTTATGAATTAAATCCCCTAAAACATAGATATTCTTATTAGGATTTTCTTTCTTTAATCTTATAGCTGTCTCAACGGCTCTTTTTACACCGTAACAGAATCCTGCAAATTTCGCTAATTTTATATTTTGGCTATTCAATAGCTATTTATTTCGCTTTCTTTTAGACTAGAGGAATTAACCTCAGTATCTATATTAGAATATAAACAGGGAAAAAAGTAAAGTTGTTTTTATAATCCGAGTTGTCTTATTTGCTCATACACTACAATCGCTACAGAATTTGAAAGGTTTAAACTCCTTTGTCCATCTTTCATTGGTATTGTAAGTGCTGTGTCTGATGTTACATATTCAGAAGGCAAACCTCTTGATTCTGGACCAAAAACAATAAAATCGCCATCTTGAAATTTTATATCAGTATAAAGCCGTTGAGTTTTTGTTGTTAAATAATAAAAATTAGAATTTGGGTTTGCTTTTAGCAATTCGTCCATTGTATTAATCTTATGTAAATCAACGCTATTCCAATAATCTAGTCCTGCTCGCTTTGTATATTTATCAGATAATGAAAAACCAAGTTTTCCAACTAAATATAATGACGCACCAGTACACGCACATAAACGTGCAATATTTCCTGTGTTTTGAGGTATTTCTGGTTCATATAAAACAATATTAAGCTTGGACATGATTATTTCTTTTCAAAAAGATACTTAGCTTCAACTACAACAGGAATTCCTCTAACAACACAAAATATAATTGCAAAAATTGCTGACCAATAGCCAACTATCCAAACTAAGTCTGCGTGTGGACATACTGGAATTTTTGAAGCAACGATAAGAACAAATGCTACTACTTTTGCTACAGCGTAGCTTATTCTCATAAATCGAGATCCTGTTATAAATTTACAAATTGGATTAACTTGCATTCCAAAAGGAGTTAAGCCTTGTTCCATAGCTGCACTTCTTATAGTATCTGTGATAAAACCTCTTGTAAGGGCAATTAATGGAAATAAAATATTAATCCAACCCATAACGGCAAATAATATCCAATATGTATTTTCAACAATTCTATCACCCATAATATCAAGCAACGCACCAAACTTTGATTCTTCATTAAATTTTCTAGCTACATAGCCATCAACTCCGTCTAACGCAAATGCTAGTATTGTTAAAATCAATGCCCAAATATAAGCGACTGTATTACCTTCGCAAGCATAAATTAAATACGCTGCAAAAAACATAATAAATATTCTAAATACTGAAATAAAATTAGCCATAATTATATCCTTCTTAAACTTTCATTCTTGATAAAGCAAAATCTTTTTGGTTAAGCTGTTCTAATTTAGAGCCTAACATGATTTTTTCTGCTTCTTCTAGTATTTTTGTAACTGTATATCCATTTTCTCCATCAGAACGAGCTTTTTGACCTGAAGCACAACAGTTAACAAAATGTTGACATTCAAGTTTAAGAGGTTCTATTTCAAGATAATCAAGAGGGAAATCTTGAGTATTTGCTGGTATAAAATTATCATATACTTTTAATTTATTTTCAGGTAAGGTGTCGTCAAATATAGCTGTCGCTTTTGTACCTCTAACCATTAGTGTTACATGTTTTTGAGGAGTAATCCAACTGTCTGAAATCTGTCCAATCATTCCATCCTCAAATTCAATTGTTAGATGTGTGATATCCATTATTTCATTTCTATCAGAAGAACAACCAACTGCAGAAATAACTCTTCTTGGAGCTTTTCCTGTTGCATAAGCAATCATTGAAACATCATGTGGAGCTAAATCCCACATAACACTTCTGTCATTCTTATGGTAGTTAACATTTAATCTATCACTTTGAGCATATACCAACTCTCCAAGCACGCCTTCTTCTATTAACATTTTTAAACGATTTACAGCTGGATGGTATAGGAGTAAGTGTCCTACCATTAAAATAAGACCTTTTTCATCAGCTAATTCTGTAAGAACTCTAGCTTCTTCTGCAACTGTTGAAATAGGCTTTTCTACATAAACATTCTTACCAGCTTCAAGCATAGCTTTTACTATTTTAAAATGCGTATGGCTTGGTGTTACGACAGCAACACCTGTTATTGATTTATCGTTGATTATATCATTAAAATCCTTTGTAACCTTAACACCTGGAAACTGTTGTTGAATAACTTTATGTGCTTCTTCGTCAAGATCACATACAATATCTAAAACGTTTAAGTTGTAGAAATTACGAACTATATTTCTACCCCACATACCAAAACCGATAACTGCTATTTTTTGTTCTTTCATATCTTCTTACTCTTTTCCTTTGTTTATAACTATTATATTACAAGAGTTATTTACAGTAAAGCAGTGGGATTTACAAACGATATCATTAATAGTAGAATACGTTTATAGATTAAGGAGTCGTAAATGAGTATTCTTACAATGTGTCCAAGTGAAAATAAAAAAAGCATAGATAGAGAATCTGCAATAAGAACAATTAATGCAGAAATAGATGCTATTAATTGTTTAAAAGATTCTGTTATTTTAGACAATTTAACATTAGCTCTTGATTTGATGCAAAATGCGAGTGGTAGAATTATTATTACAGGGATGGGTAAATCAGGTCATATTGGCAAAAAAATAGCTGCATCACTTGCATCTACAGGTACGCCTTCATTTTTTGTTCATCCAGCAGAAGCAAGCCATGGTGATTTAGGAATGATAACTGAAAATGATGTTGTTATTGCAATATCAAATAGTGGTGAATCTAAGGAACTTGTTGATATTATTAATTATTGTAAAAGATTTGATATAAAAATTGTTTCAATAACCAAAAATATAGAAAGCTCATTAGGTAAAGCAGGAACGGTTGTCTTAGAGCTTCCAAAGTTAGGTGAAGCTTGTCCATTAGGATTAGCTCCTACAAGCTCAACGACTGCTACATTGGTTTTAGGTGATATTCTTACAATTGGTCTTATTGAGAGAAGAGGGTTTTCAAAAGAGGATTTTAATGTAAGACATCCTGGTGGTAAGCTTGGTTCTATATTAAAACGAGTTGAAGACTTAATGCACACTGGTCAATCAATGCCTATACTTCATGAAAATTCAAATATGCACGTTGTGTTACTTGAAATGACTTCAAAGTGTTTAGGTTGTGTAGGTTTCATAAATGATAACGGTGATTTTACGGGAATGCTTACAGATGGGGATTTAAGAAGATGTCTTTCAGCTTCTATATTAGAAGAAAGAGCTTGCAATCTTATGACAAAATCTCCAAAAACTGTTGGAAAAGATTTACTTTCAGCTGAAGCTTTAAGAATTATGCACGACAAAAAAATTACTAATTTGTTTGTACTTGAAGGAACAAAGCCTATTGGCGTTATTCATATTCATGATTTATTAAACAATGGCGTTGCTTAAAACTTAATTTAAATTTTTATCTAATACTTGTTTTTCCATAAAATGTTACGTAATTGGTAACACTTTGCTAATTTTGTTACATAGGGGTAAATATATTTTGAATAAAAACACTTTACCTCTATAATGGTTATCGGCATTTTTTAGAAAAACTTTAATATTTTTGGGGTTTTGTTACAAAATTGTTACAATTTACAAAGCAAAACTACGGAGTTTACTATCAATAAGTTCCTGCGTAATACCTATGTATAAAAGGGTTACCCGTTGAGAAGAATGATTAAAAAGGTATTGTAACAAGCCAATATCTTTATGCTCTTGATAAAAATGATAGCCAAATGTCTTTCTTAATGTATGCGTACCAATTCTTGCAGTTATTCCAGCCTCAAAGCAAGCATCTTGTAATATTCTATATGCTTGTATTCTTGTTATTGGTTTACCACCTCTACGACTTGCAAAAAGCCACTCTTCATCATCTTTTCCAATAATAAAATCATCCAAATCTGGCTTATATGCATCAACTATAGGAAATCGTTTAAATTTCTTTGTTTTTTGTTCGTAAAGTTCGATATAATCCTTGTTTCTTACATCTTTGACTTTTAATTTTAAAGTGTCCGAAATCCTTAATCCGATATTTATTCCCATAACAAATAATAAATAATTTCTTGAACCTTGTCTTTTTAAAATTCGTTTAACCATATCTATTAAACTTTTATCTCTAATTGGCTCTACTGCTGTCATATCAACATACTCCTTTACTATTTTCATATTACCTCTGAAGCCACGAAACGTGTCTTACTATGTAACAAAATTAGCAAAGTGTTACATACAACAAAAGTTTAGACATAAAAAGTAATAAAATATAAGGAGCAAGTAGTATGGAAATTAATCAAAATGGTATTCAAGTGAGTACAGGTTCTATTCCTAAAAAGAAACAATCAACTTTAAAAGGAAGAGATTTAAGTGGGGCTATCATTCAAATTGCAGATGATCATAGTGCAGCAGTTTCAAGAAAAGATTTTCAAGCAAAGTTAAATCAAATCAAAAATTTATCAAATGAGGAATTGGTTAAATTTGTTAAAAATTTTAAAGAAGAATCGATTATAGAGGTAATATGTGATGAAGTAGGATCATCAAAAGATGAAAGGGAAAAGGCATGTGAAACTGTTATTAATACTTTAGTATCAAGAGCAAAGAGTCTAGGTTATAAAACCGATTACTTACAAATTGATATAAGTGGTTTGATTATAAATACTGATAGATTAGATAATATTGTAAATACGCTAACTAATGTTATTGAATCTCGTTCAAAATTAACCTCTAAAGAAATAAATGCAATTAATAGTAGGTCTGAAAAAACTAATAGAACAAAAGCAAATACAAAAATTATAGAGCGTTATAATAAGGCTGTAAGAAGTTTTAATACAAGAGTTAAAGATGATGGTTGGGCTGGTATAACAGCAGATGCTATAGGAAAGATATATGGCTCAAAAAACACAAAAGAGAAAGTAAATAATGATTTAAAAGTAGTTTTAAAACAAATTGGCGAATTGAAGGACGCTAATAAAAAAGGTGATGCTGCATATAAAGCTAAGTTTAAAGAAGTATTTGGTGTTGAATACGATCCTGTTAATATTGAATTGTTTGAGAAAACTGAGAAGAAATATTTAGCAGCAGCTTCAGCTCATGAGTTTGAGACAAGCTTTAATAATTCTTGTAGGGTTTTATTACGGAACGCACCTTTAAGAGAAGAATATACTCAACGTTGTATAGATCCACAAGCAAATATATATGTTACAGATACAGTTTCTAAAATTCAAGTTTATAATCGTGAATATGATAATCTTGCTAAATTTATTAGTAAAGAAGATATTGATGCAGTTTTAAATAAAGCTGGTGTATCAAATAAATCTATAGACGAAAAATTTGAGGTTTTAAAAAAAATAGCTCAAGAAATTTCCAAAGATGCGAATGCAAAAACTAAGAAATGCTGTGGTAAGGAAAGTTTTGAGCAAGTTCAAGCAGGCTATGAATATGCTTATAAAGCAGCTTATGGTAATAATGATATTCAAAAACGAGTAAATGATTATTGTACATCTCAATTAATTGGTGCAGAGGTTGTTAAGGCTGGTGCTACCATTGCAGCTTCTGTAGTAGCAGGATTCACAGGAGTCGGTTTGGTTGGTGTTGCTGCAATTACAGCTGGGGCAAGTGTTGTTGCTAATGTATCAGATAGAGCTACTACTGAAAATGTGCGAGAGGTTTATAAAAAAGAAGGCTTAAAAGCTGCTACTGAAAAAGTTATAGATGATGTTGATTGGGAAGCTACTCTTAAACAAGCTGCAACGAGTGGTGGAGCTGTCCTAATCGGTGGTGGCGTAGCTCAAGGTGTAATGGCTATAATGCAGGGGCAATCTACAGTTGCTCAATTCGCAGCTATGTTAGGTTCTGATGTTGTTACAGATGCTATGTTAGAGTTCTTAACTACTAAAGAGATTACTTGGCAAGGTATGGTATTTACTGTATTGCTATCTACAGTAGGTAACGCAGTTCAGCTTAAACAGATGAAAAATGCTGCTGATGCTGCTTTAAAAAAGGAGTTTGACATGATTAATACAAAGAGAACAAACTCAATAGAACCTGGTACACTGGAATATAATACAGTACTCTCTGCTTATTCAAAAGATCCTGAATTCGTTGAGGGATTATTAAACTCCAAAATCAACTGTTTAACGATGGATCACAATTATTCAGATATTGATGTTATACGCGATGCATACGACTCTAAGAGTATTTCAGCTATTTTAGAAATTAAAGAAATGAATCCAGAATTAACAGAACTAGCGGTAGAAGCCTTGAGAGGGAATATTTCTCATATGGGATGGTATACGGCTGAAGGAATACAAGAAGATAATAATATTATCGAATACATAAAACAAGCTATTCTTAAAGACCCAGAAAAAGTAAGTAAAACATTAAGAGAAGCCCAGCAAGGAAAATTTCTTGAAGGAGTTTATCTATTTGACGATGATTATTATTATATTGAAATGTTATATCATGCATTAAAACAACAATCGCCAACTGAAAATAATGTAATAGTAGCAAACTCTGTATCTGAGGCTGTAGAACATACCCAAAAGATTTTAGGTGAAACAGAAAGTACACTAACAGTAGTAGGGCATGTAACTGGGGACGGTAGATATGGACTTAAGGAAAACAATAGTTTTGTAAATGGCATATTAAGTGATGTTGAAAAGGCTATGGGTCGAAGAAATTTGGGAATTGTTACAACTATAAGTAATGAGCCAAATAGTGTCTCAACTGGAGTAACGTTCAGGGGTTTTTCTCACGATAATAACACAGTTCTTTTAACTTCTGAAGGTAAGACTAGGCTTTACAATATTCCTGGTAACCAAGATCATAGAAGTGCGTATCTAGAGAAACCAAAGCTTAATTTACCAAATAATGAAGCATGCTCCGAAACAGCAGCAAAAATTTCAGACGCATTAATTGCAATAGATGGAAACAAAGAAACAGTAGAATATTTTTGTGATGCAATAAAAGAAGGTAAAAAGGCTATAATTCTCCAAAATTATTCAAATGAAAATCTGGCTTGGGGTTTAAAGGAATCAGGACAGACTTCTGAAGTATTAAATGCTTCAAAATATTTAAGAGGACAACTAGCCGCCTTTTTAGCCGGACGTGAACTACCATATCCTGCATCTGGCAGCTTTACAAAAGAATTTATGGAAGCACATAAAACTGAATTAACAAATTTAGTTAAATTTGTTGATATAACAATGAATAATAATAGGTCTTCAGTTTTGAGATATAAAGATGAAAAAGAAATCGCTGGTAAAATTCTTGAATTTCTTAAGACTCCACCTGTAGTCAAGTAGCAAAATAGCTAGGTTGGGTGAAACCAAATAATAAACTTTGTCGGCTGGGATTTTATCCCAGCCGATTTTTTATCCGAATTATGTTTTTGTAAGCAAGGCTGAATGAAACCCAGCAATAAAGCTCTGACAGCACACGTCTCTGCGAGGAAGGATGAAATCCGACGAAGCAGTCCAGTGAAATATGTTTGATGATAAAATTTTTCTGGATTGCTTAGCTTCGCTCGCAAAGACGTGGAATCATAATTAATATCCATTGTCATGCTGAACAAGCCGAGCAGAGGATGAAATCGGAAGCGTATCCGTTTAAAGCGAGGCGCGTTTCAGCATCTTGCCAATTTGGCGTTTAGCTTGGGTTTTGGAAAGATCCTGAGGGGTAAATAAATTAAGTTTGGTATAATAACTACAAATTTGTAAGTAAGGTGTAAAAAATTCAGGATGACAAATTAATTATTTATTTCTGTATTTTAATTTCTGCGCTTTCAGAATGACACATAACTGGATTGCTTCGCTTCGCTCGCAAAGACGGGAAATTTTACAACAAATAGTTGGGTTTCACCCAACCTGCATTTCTAAGCTATATTAGTTCACATTAAGAATACTAGCATTGTTACGCATTGAGTGTTCTAAGAATTTTATTGGTTTGGTATTGGGTTGTTAGAAATAAAATCCGTAATTACAGTATATTTATGAGCTTTCATATTTTCTTTAAGAATTTTAGCTGATGAGTTGGTTAGTACGATTTGATTTTGCACACATTCAAAACCGTTTTGTTCAAAAAGTTCCTCTTGTATTTTTCCATCGTTTGCATAGTTCTTTGTTTTTATAAATAATCCAAATCTTTTTTTTCGTTTTCGTATTTGACTAACTGCATAATATATTATTGAGTTTAGATTTATATCCATCCAATTATTGTAAATTATTTCTATTATAAAGTTTTCGTTATCGGATGTTTGAATATTTATGCATCCAATTATTTCGTTATTATCTAGGTTTTCGATAGTATATTTATATTCGCTATAATATAATAAGCCCTTGCAAAAGACTTCTTTAAATTCCTTGGCTTCTTTGCTTAGAAATGGTCTGAAATGTGGTAGCAAGCAGTCATTGTAGATGCTTTCTATTTTATTTGCATCAGAGTTTCTAAATTGTCTAAACATCTTTTCATTAAATGGTTCTTCAATAACTTTGTTTATTCGCCATAGTTTTTCATTAGAAATTTGACTGAACCCACATTTATTAATAAGCATGGCAACAAGCTCGGAAAAATAATCATCGACTTTTACCATTATAGAAGCTACGCCCATAGCTTTATATTTTGATACTACATATTGAATTAGCTCACTTGCTATTGATAAAGAATTTTCTTCAAAAAATAATTTTTGTATTTCCATTCTTCTTTCTTGTAATTTTGTTGGAGCTATTGTAATAAGTCCTTTTATATCATTATCTTCTATAAGAACATAAGATTCTGGTAAAAATTTTAGCTTCAAAGGAAGAAAGTGATGTAATGGCATAAAAGGGTTAAACATTATATGAGTAATATAGTTGTCATTAACATTATTGTTAAGAAACGATATCATTTCTTGGGTTTTTTTCTTGTCAAAATAGTATAACTTTCTTATCTTACTCATAGGTAAAATATATTCTAATTTATAGATTTATTCATCCTCTGGAAGGAGTGCATTATTTTAAAAAATCTGTTAGAATAAATTATAATAGAGGAGGGTTCGGATGTTAATTGATGATGCATTAGTTATGATACTTGCCGGTGGCGAAGGGAAACGCTTGTTTCCGCTTACTCAAGACCGAGCAAAACCTGCTGTTCCATTTGGTGGACGATATAGGATTATTGATTTTGTTATTAATAATTTTATAAATTCAGGTTTCTTTAAGATAAAGATTTTAACTCAATATAAATCGGATTCTCTCTATAGGCACATAACAAGAGGTTGGATGTTGTCTCCTTTTTTAAACCAATATGTTGATCTTGCGCCAGCTCAAATGAGAACTGGTGGTAGCTGGTATAAAGGAACTGCTGATGCTATTTATCAAAATATATTTCATATAAATAACGAAAACCCAGATTATGTTTGTGTATTTGGTGGCGATCATGTTTATAAAATGAATGTTACTCAGATGCTTGATTTTCACAAGTCAAAATGTTCAGATTTAACGATATCAGCAATTCCTATCCCTATTGAAGAAGCTCACGAGTTTGGAATTATTGAAGTAGATGAAAACTGGAGACTTACAGGTTTTGTTGAGAAACCTAAAACTCGACCTAAATCAATTCCTGATAACCCTAATATGTGTTTAGCTTCTATGGGAAATTATATTTTTAATAAAAATGTTTTGGTAGATGCTGTAGAACGAGACGCTTTAATAGAAGAGTCAAGCCATGATTTTGGTAAAAATGTTATTCCAATGCTATTAAAAGAAGGAAAGCGTATTTTTATATATAACTTTGCAGAAAATCATTTCCCTGGCATGACCAAAAAAGAAAAAGGGTATTGGCGTGATGTAGGTTGTATTGACGCTTATTGGCAAGCTAATATGGATTTATTAGAATATGAGCCTGAGTTGAATTTGTATTCAAAAGATTGGCCTTTAAGAACATTTAATTATAATTATCCACCTGCAAAATTTATCTGGCAAGAAAATGATAGAGTTGGTATGGCAACAAATTCTATGGTTTCAGAAGGTTGTATTGTTTCAGGGGGCATGTTATCTCATTGTGTATTATCACCAGAGGTTAGAATTAATAGTTATGCACAAGTAACCGATAGTATATTGATGGAAAATGTAAATGTTGGACGCTATTCTGAAATAAGAAAAGCTATTATTGATAAAAATGTTGAAATTCCTCCGTATACAAAAATCGGAGTCAATAAAGAAGAAGATTTGGCTAGAGGATTTTATGTCTCAGATGGTGGAGTAACTGTAGTACCTAAGAATGCTAAATTATAAAATAAAGGGTGGTAATTAATACCACCCTTTATTATTTTATATTCTAATTAAAATTTTCAAAGTATCTTTAAGCTTGTTTGCTTCAAAAGCTTCTAATGCTTTTTCAATAGGATATTTTTTAGATATAAATGGACTAAAATCTATGCGATTTTGCTCTAATAAACGTAAGGCTGGCTTAAATTGACCACAACGAGAGCCAAGAACAGTGATTTCATCAATAACAATAGGTGCTAAATTAAGTTCTTTTCCTGTTGCAACCGTGCTTTTTAATACTAAAACGCCTCTAGGCTTGGTTAGAGACATTGAGGTTTCGAAACCAGAAGCTGAGCCTGTTGCTTCTACTACAACATCATATTTTTTTTCAGGTTTAAAATCATTTAGTAGCTGAGTTTTTACACCTTGAGCTTTTGCGATATCCAGTTTGTTTTGATGTTTTCCAACCAAAAGTACATCAAGGTTATGTGCATTCAGAGTTAATGCAGTTGTCAATCCCAATTTACCATCACCAAGAACAAGGACTTTTGCAGTTGGTTCAATATGTAATTGTTCTAATATTTCACACGCTGCTGCTAATGGTTCTACAAAAACAGCTTGTTCGTCAGTAACATTTTCTGGCACTTCAAATAATATGTTTGTTGGTAGGGTTATATATTCTGCCATACATCCATCTTTTTTCCATATTCCAATTGTATGACGGTTTGGACAATGTCTATAATTCTTTTTTGCGCACCATTCACAATTAGGATCGTCGCATCCCCAGCTAATCTCAGCAACAACTCTTTTCCCTAACCAAGATTTATCTGTATCATTTACTTCTTCTACTATACCTACAAATTCATGACCTAGGACTCCTGCGTATCCCATGTAGCCTTTTGTAATTTCATAATCAGTATTGCAAATTCCTGCAAGTGTTACTCTAATTAGTGCTTCACCTTTTTGAGGAATTGGTTTTGCATAATTATTATCTAGTTTTAATTCGTTATCAAAGACAATAGCTTTCATTTTATGACCTCGCTTTCAACTTAAATTTTATATTAAAATACCTATTATTTCTAGTTTTTAGGTTTAGATGTAAAAAAGTCGTTACATTTAATTAGTGAATGTTTAAAATGTAGTATTATATATTTGTACTTGATTTCAAAACAATGTTTACCCTAAACTGCGTAGGCGAAATCTATTTCTAGTATGAGGGATAACCATATCTTAATACTTTAATCAAAGTATTAGGTAGTTTATGGTTGGAAATAGGAGTTTTTAATGCGTCATTGCTGTAAATTTAAACCAGATGAAATATATTATCTAAAAGAAACTAATTTATATGTTGATAGAAAATTATCAATTGGTTTTTGTCCAATTTGTGAAAAGCCAGTTGCTGAGCTTGTTGAAATTAGTTTTACAGGAGAGGTAAAGCGAGTACGTGTATCTGGCTTGAAAGCTAATGATTTACTCTTTATGTTAAAAAATCAAGTTTTATATTCTATGCGTGAATGTAATTATTTAAAGTTTAAATCAAAACCCTATGGCTGGAGATATGGAGTAAATAAATCTTCCAAAATAAAAGGTAAAGAATACGTTAGACAATATGCAAAAGATTTTTATGGAAATAAAGAGTTGATAAAAGTTTTTTAAATCTCATCTCGATCTATATATTAGGGGGCGTTTTATTGTTTCACCTTTCTCTTAAACACACACTACTCCTCACGCTCCCTTTTTTTAAGGAAATATTTATGGTAGGAAAAAATAAAAAAGATATTAAAAATGTAAAAAATTTAGTTAACCAAAAACATATTGATTTTTATGATAGAGCTTTGGAAATACTAAATTTTATTCTTGATGAGTATTCTAAGGAGCTTACAAGGGCTGATATAGAATTTTTAGAAATGCCCAAAAACTCAATTGCTACATTAGATTTTTTAATCTCTTCTATGGTAAAAGTTCAGAAAGGTCATAGACTTGCTCTTGGACTTGATGAAAATGAACTTCTAGACTTGTCTCCTCAAATAAACATAATAGAAGGTCTTGTTGAAGATAAAATATAGTTGAAATTTTGAAATAAAAATGCTAATCTTATTTTATGTATTTTGGAGGATATATGAAAAAATATTTAATTTTAGGCTTAGCATTATTTACTATTTCACTCGCTTGTGAAGCTAAAGATTACACAAAATTACATATTAAAGAAATGCAAAAGTCTCAAAAATATGCAACTTCAAAAACTTATTTTGCAAATTATGCTCCACAGGTTGAAAATAATTTAGATTTTGAATTGAAAGATCCTAAGTTAATTAAATTTGCTGGCTATAAAGAGATTACTGATGCTCAATATAATGCTAAGCTTACAAAAGATAATATTGAATATGCTCGAATTAATAAATTTTTGATAACAAGAAAAATTGATAATTATAATACTCAAGCTTATGGTGAAGATTTTTATAAGCTTTATAGAATTACTGAAAAATTAATACGTGCAAATAATTTAGACTTTATTAATTGGCGAATTGTCATTGATTCTGATAAAGAATTTAATGCGTCATCGTCTGATACTAATTGTATAACAATAAATACAGGTGCATTTGATACTTTAATTAATAATGAAGACGCTTTAGCTTTGTTGATAGGACATGAATTAGCTCATTCATTGTTAGGTCATGCTGCTAGAAAAGCTGAATTGTATAAAAATTTTAAAATGGCATTGAGAATAAATAACCATTGGTATTATGTTTATAGAAAAAGAAAGTTTTTTAGTGAATCAAGAAAAATGGAATTTGCAGCAGATGTTGAAGGTGCAAAATTAGCATTAAAGGCTGGTTATGATTTGACGAATGCAAGAGAAACGATTTCTTTTTTAAACACAATGGGTAATGGTTCTGATGCTTATTCTTCACATCCTAATCCAAAAGAGAGAGTTCAGAATTTTGATATGAATAGAAAATATTTCATGGATGAGGAATGGATAAAACAAGGACGTTATAATATTTATAATTCTTCTGTTTTAGATTGTATTAAGTCATCAGATAGACATTCTGTAACGATTGCTAGAAATGGCAAAAAAAAGGTAAATTCTGTTTATCAGCCTGAAGATTTAGCACAATTATATTTAAGATTTGGGTATAAATCTTATGTAAATGGGGAGTTTGAAAAATCAGTTGATTATTTTAAAGATTATTTGAATATAAATAAAAATAATTATACTGTTTATTTATACATTTCTTATGCTTATGAAGCATTATATAAACAAACTGGCAAAAATGGATATTTAGACTCTGCAAGAGAATTTGCGAGTTATGCAAAGACTTTAGATTCTAATAATAAATATGTAAAAGAACAAATCTTAGCTTTATAAGTTTTGTTGACTGGGTGAAATCCAGCAAAATAGCTCTGAGAGAATACGTTTCTGCGAGGAAGGATGAAATTCGACGAAGCAGTCCAGTGAAATATGTTTGATGATAAAAAGAGCTGGATTGCTTCGCTTCGCTCGCAATGACGTGGATATCCATTGTCATGCTGAACAAGCCGAGCAGAGGATGAAAGCGGAAGTGTATCCGTTTAAAGCGAGGCGCGTTTCAGCATCTTGCCAATTTGGCGTTTAGCTTGGGTTTTGGAAAGATGCTGAAACGCGCCTCGCTTTAAACGGATACACTTCCGCTTTCATCCTCTGCTCGGCTTGTTCAGCATGACAATGGATATCCACGTCATTGCGAGCGAAGCGAAGCAATC
>JAGBXP010000050.1 GCA_017629215.1 bacterium
ACTCATTGTTAAATCATCCGACTCAACTAAACCTAAATCATTTTCCTCTTCATTTAAGCTTAAATCTTCTGAGCTAACTAAATCTAATTCATTATCATCACTCATTGTTAAATCACCTGACTCAACTAAACCAAAATCATTTTCTTCTTCATTTAAGCTTAAATCTTCTGAGCTAACTAAATCTAATTCATTATCATCACTCATTGTTAAATCATCTGACTCAACTAAACCAAAATCCACCTCATTATCGTCAATAAGTGTATCAGATTGTGGACTCTCAGAAATAACACATTCACTTAATTCTAAGTCTATATTATCTAATACAGTTTCAGTTAAAGCTACTTTTATAAATAACTTACGACAATATTCAGATTCAATAAGAACTTTATAAAATTCATAAGAATTTTCCAAGAGTCCATCAAAATATTCATATATTTGATTAGTTATATCATCTGGAACGTTTTCAATATCATAGTTTACAAGTTGCATCTCGATATCATAATAAGATACTAAATCGTCCTCTGAAAGTAGATAATAATTTTCTTTTAGTTCAGCATTTTCAATATTCTCAGGTAAAAAGAAGCCAGTAACCAATGCCCCCGTCAAATCTTTAGACATCCTAACAAACATATATGCTGTAGGAATAATATTTCTTTCAAAATGCTCTTTAGGAATGGTAGGAAATTCATTTTCAAAATATAATCTAACGTCAACATAACAATTTTTTACATAAATATCTGAAATATCGAAATCTGCTAAAACTTTATCTATTCGATGTAGAGTAGCATCGATGTCAATATCTATTTCCGAAAAATATTTTTTAGCAATAATTGAAGCTAATGTATTAGCAACAGCTCGATTTCTAATCTTTACATCATCAATATAGCTACAACACCTTCTAGCATTCTCAATATCTTGTTCATTAATCAAAAAATTATCAATATTCACTTATACGTTCTCCCTCATCCTGTGCTTATCATAACATATATTTTAATTAAATGCCATATTTTTACATGCCAAATTTTGACTTTACATTTTTTTTTATTAAACCATTTAGTGTATTTTTATCTATAAAAAATAAAGATAACGAAATTTTATTCGTTAATTTTATTAAAAGGACTAATATATGTTTTCATCAATGATTCAAAATTTACTATCTTCATCAGGACAAGCTAATGCAATGCAAAGAGCTGTTCAGATGAACCAACAAGTTAATAATATTAATGCCCAATGGTCGCCAATAGAAAAAACTGCGAATTCAAATATTCCACCTGAAAAAGTATCTTTTGACGAGGTTTTAAAAGCTGGCGCAAAAACAAAATTTGGAGATTTACTAACAAAACCTATATCAAGGGTGGATGCTCAAATATATACAAAATCATTAGGTAGCGTGAAGCCTGATAATAATGATAGTATTGGAAAGGTAAAGATTAAAGAGCTAATTTCTCGTGTGTCTCAAAAACATGGTGTGGATGAAAAACTGGTGAATGCGTTAGTAAAACAAGAATCAGGCTTCAATCCTAATGCAAAATCAAGAGTTGGTGCATTAGGTCTAATGCAATTAATGCCAGAAACTGCAAAGGGTCTAGGTGTAAAAAACCCTATGGACCCAGAACAAAATGTAGAAGGTGGTGTTAAGTATTTAAAGTCAATGTTGGATAAATACAACGGAAATGTTATTCTAGCTTTGGCTGCATATAATGCAGGTCCAGGTGCAGTCGACAAATACGATGGAGTACCTCCTTATAAAGAAACACAAAATTATGTAAAATCAATCTTGTCTAGCTATTTATAGGTTAATTATACAGCTTTATCTATTTTTGCACCTTCTGCAAGACGTCTCTTTTCTGCTTTTTCATGAATTCTTCTTGTGTTTGCGTATGTTAACTGAGGGATAACCCAACCAAGTATATACGGTGATATACAGAATGTTGCAATTATTCCAGGTAACGAATTTAGACCTCTTGCAAAGCTTAATATTTTATTTTTCTTCGCTAAAGCATTCCCTTTCATAAGTTTAGTAATTGAGTCATTAATAGATTGTTTTTCTAATTTACTATCATTAGCAAACTTATCAAAGAAAGATATTATCTTAGCATTCTTCTCTTTTTTATTTAATTTTTCAAGCTCTTCAAGTTTTAAATCTGTATTCTTGAAAAATTCTTCAGCAAAATCTGATTTAGATAAAATTTTAGCTAAATCTCCACCGTTTTTATCAATATAGCGACAGAAATTCATCATTTTTTCACTAGAATCAACACCATTATAAAGTGCTTTTATTTCAGAGTTTGTCAACACGTGAGTTTTACTATAAGGGTTGATTAAGTCTAAAAATCTGGATTTTTTAGACATTGTTCTATCTTTTTGTAATAACACAAAGCCTGATTTGTTTTCATAGGCTGAAATTGTTGCACGGGTAAGCATTGGAACAGCAAATACAACAGCTAAGCTCGATGTCAAATCTCTAATAAATATTTCATATAATTCAGTTAAATCTTTTCTACCAGTATCATCAACCTGAGCTCTTTGATAAGCCTTAACACCTCTTGGTGCTAATAGCCCAAATATCGATAAAACTTCCATTAGAGTATTTGTAAAATTATGACCTTTATACTCCAATTCCTTAGCAAAGAAATCTTTATCTACAATACCTGAAATACTTTCACCAATTTTTGCCAAGAAAGATTTATTAGGTTTTTTTGATTTAAAATTGATATTTTTATTTTCATCAATTTTAGTATCCTCATCTTGTGAGATATCACTTTCAAGAGCTAGGTTTTTCTCTCTTAATTGTTGTGCAGTTCTAGCTCCAGGTGAAATATCACTCTTTATATACAATTTTGGTAATACAGAAAGTACGCCAAGAGTAGTAAACATAGTCGCAATATTTGTAAACAAACGCTTAGTTAGAGCTGAGTTTTTAATATTCTCAGCCTTAACTTCATCAAGATTAGATAAATTCTTATTTAATCTAATTGCATCATCACTATATTTAATCATGCTAATAAGAGCTTCATCAATACCAAACGTCTTATCACACACATTAATACGATTAAGTGAACTTAAATCATCTATAGTCTTATATTTTATATCATTTATATAATCAGTAATTTCTGCAAGTTTTTGTTTTTTATACTTACCTTTATCTCGTAATCCTAAAATGTTTTTAGGTAAATTAGCATCCCTTGGCACGTTTTCATATTTAGCAAGTAATCCCATAATATGATTAACAGCGTCATCACTTACATTCTTTTCGCCTAGTGTATTTGTTAGCATTTCTTTAATGTTTACTTTATAAAACTCTTGTTTAAACTTATCCTTCTCTTTTAATAAAGACTTGTCAAAATTAGAATCCGTAACAATATTCTTAAGACTATCGCCAAAACGCTTTATCAACTGAGAATTAATACCCGTAGAACGACCAAATTTTGCACAAAGCGCAAACATTATAGGTGCAACTGCCATCATAAAAGGTCCTGTTAAACCTTCTCTACCTAAAACCTCAAAGCCCTCCTGTATATTATATTCACCAGTAACTTCTTTATCTCTCAAAAAAGCAGCTGAAGCTCTAGGTGCAGTCATACCTATAGTATCTTGAATTAAAAAAGAAGCTAAAAAGCCACCATCCTCAATTTTTTGCATTATAAAACCTAATGAACCCAAGGTAGTGCCAAGTCCACCTGCCTTAAAGCTAGGTGTTATATTAACTTGCTTATTATTCTGTTTATAATCACTTGACTGTGATGTAACGCTTTGTACTTTCAATTACACATACCTTTACAATAAATTAACAACTGCACATTCTAATAAAGTATTTTTTTAATGAATAATTGCCTATTTGTTACAAATATTAAATATTTTGTTACAAATAAAACTAATAACTTTTTATACAAAAGAAAAAGCTATGAACGAATATCGTGCATAGCTGTTGATTAGGGATATGTGTATCGTCGTTTTTTAAGGAGTATATGTATATATTAGCAGTATGTTTTTTAAATAAAATCATACATTCTGATGATTTTTAAATAAATATAGAAATACGCAAAAAAAAACCCATCTTTTAAAAGGTGGGTTTGGAATTCTTTTTAATAATTCCTCATGTGTAGAAGGTTAGTGTGTAGGTTGTATGAAAGGTTGTGTATTATATGTCTCGTGTTTATTTAATGCTTACATATATATAAAGTATATTTAATATATAAAATTTCACTACTTGTTAAATATTGTTACAATTCTTTACAAATATGCAAATGTAGCAGAGTAAAATCTAGTAATATCACCAAATCTCTAAGTAATAAACGCTTCATAATATTGCAAATCTTCATATTAAAATGGCTACTGTTATATACAGTAGCCATTCCTTTATGTTTTCATCTCTTTTTAGCTTATTAAAATCAATTAAACAAGCCTATTTTAATTTTCAGTTATTAACTAAGTTTTTCTATCAAAACAGCGTGTTTAGTTGCAAAATCCTTACCTCTTGCTATAATTGCTGCTTTTAAAATTGCTGGTAAATCAATAGTTGAATGTTCTTCAAACTCATTAGGAACTCTTAATGACCAATTCTGATCTCCAGATGTACCTGGTGTATTGTAAGTTTCTTTTATTTTAAAGAAATCTGTAAAGAACATTTGAACATTCTTCGCTCTTGAAGCAAAAATTTCTACAAGCTTAACAAAAGTTAGATATTCCTTATCCTGCGTAAGTCTAACTATAATATCATCTTTATGCTCTGCTTCTGCAAATAAGTCCTCTACTAAATTCTTTGCATGTAAGTATCCTTCATGAGTATTAATCATTGATTCTGCCCACATTTCGATTGGATTATTATCATGCGTACCAACCATATTCCAAACATTTTCAGTAATATTTTTACATCTATAAGGATGTTCTGGTTTTTCCGGAATAACAAACTGAGTCAATCTCATTCCCTGAAGCTGATATTTTTTCATCACAGCTGCTACAGGATTTGTTAATGTTCCTAAGTCCTCACAAACAATCGCATTTTTATCCAAGCCACATTCCTTTGCTGCCCCGATAACAATTTTTTCAATTAAACGACCATAAAGTTTGATTTGTTCATCACTTAATGTCTTAACTCTTTTTTCTTTATCACCTTCTAAAGTTAAATCCAAATCCTCAATTCTTGCAATTGCATATTTAGAAAGTTCTGGATGTTCTGGTGATGAATATAATCTACCAGCTCCATCTTCACACATAGGTTTTTTACCAACCTTATAAACCCAAGGGTCAATTAAGCCTACAATATGATCAATTCTAACTCCACCAGGGTTTTCTTTGAACATTTTTTTATAAAGGTTTTTCATAAGAATACCACCTTCGCCTAAAGAACCATCAGTATTATACATTTTTTCAGGATCCATTACTGGGAATCCCCAAGCTTGACCATTTTTAGAAAAATAATCTGGTGGACATCCTAAAAACCAACCTTCTAAGAAGAGTGATTGATAAGCCCAAGCATCTCTGTCCGAGAACGCAACTTGTCTATCTGCAATCATTTTAATACCTTTCTTGAGTGCAAATTTCTTAGTCGCTTCATTTTGCATTTCTAAAACAAATTGACAAAATGAATAGAAATTAATTTCGTCAGAATATTTTTCTTTAATCTCCTCTATACGTTTTGCATAAATAATCTTTTCATCTTCTGTTTTTGGATTTAAAAGATTTTTATCAGTTTCATTTTTCCAAATATACCAGAAATCACAATTATTTTCGATAGAAAGAGCTTCGTATAAAGAATCTTTTTCTAACCAATAAGCATTATCTTTTTTAAACTTTTCAAACTCTTTTTTTAATAATTTTATTGTTTTAAATTTATCCCAAGCTTCTCTTAGAGCAGATAATTGTGCATTATAGACATAAGAATACGCAGTTCTACCAGAGTTTTGTTTTGGGTTCTCACGTACTATTTTCTTAAAAGTCTCAATTGAAAGAATTTCACCCCATTCCTTTGTTGTTAATTGCTTTAAATCAATAAACAACGGATTTCCTGAAAAAATTGTTCCACAATATGGTGATGAATCCGAAACTTTTGTTTTCCCTGCAGGTCCTAATTGAATAGCATCAAACATATTTGAAACATAATTAATTAATGAATGACCCGCTTCAGTATTAAAAGAACCAAAACCTGTATCCTCTCCATCAATAGCTGGAAAACTGCTACCATGAACTATTAATGTAAAATTCTCTTTACCTAGTACTTTTAAAGCATCTTTAATTGTGTTTGTATTGTTTTTTTTCAATGTTAAACAGACCATAAATTTAATACTCCTTATCTCTTCTCAAGACAATCTTAACATTGACATGCTTTGATTTCAATAATCACTTTTAGATGTAGCACTGAGAAATCCAAATATTTACAAAACTTCATAGCATAGCAATTTTTTCATGTAAAATGTTTTTATATTGATAGTAGAATTCTATAATGGTGGTGTGGTATGACAAGTATTAATGGAAATTATAACTCTAATAGTTATTATTACTATCCAAATACTGATGAAAACAATGATAATAAAAGATATCGTTACCAACAAAGAAACCCTATGAATGCTGAAATAGGGTGGCTTTTGGCATCATCTGCAACAGCTTTAATATATAAACTACTACCATCATTTTCTAATCCTTTTTTAAAGCAGATGCCAAAAGAGCACTTAAATAACCATTCATACCACGATGTTTTTATGAAAGCCTTTGAAGAGTCCGGGTTAAAGAAAAAAGGGCTAAAGTTAATTAACGTAACAGATCCAACGACAGATGTTGGCAAAGGTTTAAACGCATTTTTTGCACCAGTTAAGAAAGTTATAGCCTTTAATCATGACAAAGCTTCAATTTCAGGATTTCATGAACTAGGACACGCAATGAATAATATGAATGGTGGGATTGGAAAAATCCTTCAAAAACTAAGAAAGCCTGGCTATACTATAGCAGGGCTTATGGGAACCGTCGCATTATTTTCTAGAAATAAACCAAAAGGTGAAAAAAGAGAACCAATAGATGTTGTTGTTGACAATGCTCACGTAATCGCATCAGTAGGAATGCTCCCAACGGTACTTGAAGAATCATTAGCAAGTTATAAAGGAATTAAAGCTGCCAAAAAAGCTGGGCTTTCAGCACCATTAATTAAAAACCTAAGAAAGTTTTATGGTAAAGCCTTATTAAGCTACGCTGGCTATGCCTTTGTAACTGGGCTTTCTGTATACGCGGCTGGTAAAATAATGGATAAATTTACCCGTCCAAAAATTGTTGAGTATTAGTTTGAAATACTCTTTACGATATTACCTTCAATATCATATAATTTTACAGCTTTGCGTTCATTCTCTTTATAGTCAGCAATAACAGTAAACTTATGTAAAAAACTCTCGTCATAAATTGATTCTTTAACTTTAAATCCATCAATATATTCTGATAATATAGTTATGCCTTCAATTAAATCATTGGAGTTATAAAAGTTTAATCTTGTAATATTTGCACCTTCATAATTAATAGAAAGACTCATTTTAACAATTCCATCATTATCATAAAAAACATGCTCTTTTCTTAAATTAAAATCATTATCTTGGCTTTCTTTTAATATTGAAATCAACTTTTTCTTTGAGTCTAACATCTGGTATTTTACAGGATTAGCTGTATCATAATCCCACAATTCAGTATACCTTACCTTACCTTTTTCATCATAAGATATGTGTTTTAAAGGTCTAAAAGGCTCTATTGTCTCATCAAATACCCATAAATCTTGATGATCTGTTATTGCATTATAAATTTCACCATCGATTCCTGAATATCCTGCATTATGAAAAGTTATAATTCCTTGCTTATCAATTTCTAAAAACTGTAGATTATGCCTTTGGTATGTATTAAGCGTATTTATAGGGTTTTGAAGAACTATAAAGACATTACCGTCGCCAAGTGTTCGAAGCAAATAAAAACCTTGTGCCGCCTCTAATATTTCATCAATTTTAGCTTTAACCTCTTTTGAAAGCTTTGAAATTTCAAGAATAGAGAACAAAGGTAAATCGTAGAGAGTAGATGTATATAAATCATACTTTGGTTCTTCTTTTATAGGTTGTTCAGCAGCAACCTTTGTTATAGCAGGTTTCGTATTAACTTGAGATAACAAATCTTGCGTCATAGTTTCTTTTTTAGAAGCACACCCACTGCATAAAAAAGCTATTGAAACAATTGTTAGAATTAATACCAGATTTCTTCTACTAAACATTGTTATAAACCTCTTTCATTTACATTATAAAACTTTTTTTATAGTATGCAATACTATTTTTTTGTTATAGAATTAAGAAATGAATATTGATTGTCTAAAGGGAAAAGTGATAGTATCATCACAAGCGATGCCAGATGAACCTTTCTATGATGAAAAATGCATGATGGCGATGATGCAATCTGCTGTCAATGGCGGAGCTAGTGGGCTTCGTGTAGCAGGAAAAAGAGATGTAAAGCTTGCTAAAACTTTTGGAATACCTATTATCGGACTAACAAAACCTAATAAATTACCTCAAAACTGGAAGAGTACTGTATATATAACTCCTAGACTCTCTGAAGTCAATGAACTTATAGAAGCTGATGCTGATATAATTGCGTTTGATGGAACTTCTCGTAAAAGACCAGATGGAAGCACATTAGAGCAAATAATCAATCTTATACATAAAGCAAATAAACTTGCGATGGCTGATATATCTACTATTGAAGAAGGAATAAATTGTTCAAACCTAGGAGCAGATATTATTTCTACAACATTAGCAGGTTATACAGAACATTCAACACTAACTGGAAATTCTCCAGATTTTTTACTATTAGAAAAACTTGTCGCACAAGTAAATAGACCTGTTTTTTTAGAAGGTCGTATTTGGACTCATGATGATGTAAAAAAAGCTTTTGATATAGGCGCATACTCTGTTGTAATAGGTTCTGCCATTACTAGACCACATTTAATTACAAAAAGATTTATAGAGGGACTATAAAATGAAAAAAGCTTTAGCATTTGATATAGGTGGTACAAAAATTTATACAACAATAATCAACGAAAATGGAGAAATTATCGCTGATATTAATAAGTTTGAAACTCCAAAAACATTAGAAGGCATACAATCATTATTAAAAAAGCAAATATCACTATTTGAAAAAGATGTTGACATTATAGCAATAGCGACTGCTGGAGCTGTAGATAATACAAATTCTAAAGTTATAGGCTCTACTGGAAACCTAGTAAAAGACTATTACACAATAGATTTTCAATCTTTATCAACAAAAAAAGTTTTTCTAGAGAATGATGCAAATTCAGCAGCTTGGGCTGAGTACAAAATAGGAGCGTCTAAAGGTTCAACTGTATCAATAATGCTAACATTAGGAACTGGAGTTGGTGGTGGCATAATAATTGATGATAAAATTCTAAAAGGTAAATCAGGTGCAGCTGGAGAAATGCACTTTAAGATGTTTGCTGATAAAAGAAGGAAATGCTCTTGTGGAGCGTGGGATTGTTTTGAAGCCTACGCTTCTGGCACAGCTTTAAAACTAGATGCTGAAGAAGCTCTCGGAACTTCTGATGTAACGACCTATGATGTTATTAATGGGGTTAAAAATAATAACAAAGACATGGTAAAAGTCTTTACTCGTTGGCACGATGATTTAACAATGGGTATAATTGGATTAGCCAATATTTTTGATCCAGATTGTGTTGTTCTTTCTGGCTCTATGGCAGAATTTGTAGATACCGTAAAAATAGAACAAATAGTAAACAAGGAAATTGTAACAACTCCAACTTCAATCAAAAAAGGAATTGCAGGAAATTATTCTGGCATGATTGGAGTTGCTTTACTAGCCTTGGAAAGAGGTTGTTAATGGGAAAATCAAAACGCAGAAGCCTTAATCAAGGTATTAATAATAAATTCCAATATATGACAAGAGAAACTGCATTAAACAATGTTATTAAGAATATGGATAATAAAAATGAAGTAATAGATACAATAACTTTGTTCGGATTTAGTGCTGAAGAAATGCTAGAAGCTGGGGCTGAATATGAAGACGTTATGGCTTTGGGTGGATTAATAAATTAAGGACTTGAAGATAGTTTGTGATTTTTTATAATAATAAATAAGGAGGGATATGAGATGGAATTAGAAAAAATTAGAAAAATTGATTCGGATTTAGCTGGATATATAGAAGAAGAATTAGAAAGACAACAAACAACTATAGAGCTTATAGCTTCAGAAAATTTTACATCAGAAGCTGTTATGGCAGCTTGTGGTACAGTTTTAACAAACAAATACGCAGAAGGAAAACCTCATAAACGCTACTATAACGGATGTGAAATTGTTGATAAAATAGAAGAGCTTGCACAAAAACGAGCTTGTGAAATTTTCAACATGGCACATGCCAATGTTCAACCTCATTCTGGCGCACAAGCTAACATGGCTGTATTTATGGCAGTTTTAAAACAAGGTGATAAAGTTCTAGGGATGGATTTATCAAACGGTGGTCATTTAAGCCACGGTTCTCCTGTTAATTTTTCAGGCTTGTTTTTTGATGTAAAAAGCTATGGAGTAGATTCAGAAGGAAATATTGATTATGAAGATGTTCGCAAAATGGCATTAGAACATAGACCTAAATTAATTATTTGCGGAGCTTCTGCATATTCTAAAATAATAGACTTTAAAAAATTCAGAGAAATTGCAGATGAGGTTGGCGCATATTTATTAGCAGATATTGCACATATTGCAGGACTTATTGCAGGTGGAGAACATCCATCACCAGCAGGATATGCACATTTTGTAACAACAACAACTCATAAAACTTTAAGAGGTCCACGTGGTGGAATTATTATGTGTGATGAAGAATTTGCACAAATAATTGATAAAGCAGTTTTCCCTGGCATTCAAGGTGGTCCATTAGAACATATTATTGCAGGTAAAGCTGTTGCATTAAAAGAAGCTTTACAGCCTGAGTTCAAAGATTATGCAAAACAAGTTGTAAAGAATGCAAAAGCCTTAGCAAAAGGGCTTATTGACAATGGTTTGGAGTTAGTTGGTGGAATGACTGAAAACCATTTAATGATTCTTGATTTGAGAAAAACAGGCAAAACTGGTAAAGATATGGCAAATGTCTTGGAAAGAGTTGGTATTACAGCAAATAAAAACACTGTTCCAAATGATCCTCAAAGCCCATTTATTACAAGTGGCATCAGACTTGGTACACCAGCTATGACAACTAGAGGTTTCAAAGAAGCAGATATGTTAGAAGTAGCTAGAATTATTGCTGAAGCAATCAAAAATTCTGACAATGATTCAATCTTAGAACAATTAAGAGAGGACTCTCTAAAACTTTGTAAATCACATCCATTATATTAGAGGTAATTAAATGTTAGTACAATTAAATCAAGCACATATTGCAGGAGCTTTTATATCCTATCTATTAGGAGTATTTATTGTTCCTTTTGTAATCGATTGGTCTCAAAAAGAGGGACTGGTTGATTTACCTAATGAAAGAAAAATTCATAAAGCGCCAATTTCAAGACTTGGCGGAATTGCAATATGGCTAAGTACAATGCTAACATTCTTATTTTTAGTATTACTTAGTTATTATCCTTATGGTAGTTTACTTTCAGGAATACTATTAGGTGGTTCCTTGATGTTTTTATTAGGGTTAATTGATGATATATATAACTTGGATGCAAAATTCAAACTTATAATACAATTATCAATCGCTACCATTGTATATTTGCTTGGTGTAAAAATTGATACGATATTCAATCCGTTTGGAAATGCGATTAATTTAGGCTTGCTTTCTTATCCAATAACTATATTATGGATTGTTGGCATATCAAATGCCGTCAATTTTATTGATGGAGTTGACGGCTTAGCAGGCTCTGTCATTGCTGTTGATTCAGTAGCATTAGCCTTAGTAGCAGTTGCAATGACTCCAGCACAACCAATCACTGCTTTAATAGCATTTATCTTAGCAGGCTCTATGTTAGCATTTTTAACATTTAATTTTAATCCTGCAAAAATTTTCATGGGTGATTCTGGAGCTTTATTTTCAGGTTTTTTACTTGCGACTTTGTCAATAGCAGGAGTTATGAAGGGTGCTACTTTAGCGATTTTATTACCGTTTTTAGTATTAGCAGTTCCTATTATGGATATAACATATTCAAGCCTTCGAAGAATAATGAAAGGAACATCTCCTTTTGTTGCAGATGCAGAGCATATCCATCATAAATTATTAAAAGCTGGTTTCTCTCAGAAAAAAACTGTCGCAATTTTAACATCTGTAGCTATTGTTGGTGGTGCTATTGCAACATATTTTTCTGGAGTAATAAAACATTATTTTATTTATATAGCAATTTTAATTGCAATAATGATTATATTGAGTGTGATTAGTATCCTAACTAAGCCTGACGAAAATAAAGATTAATATAAAAGCGAGAAATAACCTTCTCGCTTTCTATAAATGCTATTTAATACAATTATTTATTACAAAGTCTAATGCACCTTGTTGTTCATCAAATACTTTTTTGCATTTATGAACAGTAGTATCATAATAATCTTTATCTGAAAGCATTTTATCTGCAATTACAAAAAAATCATCCTCAGAATTTACAACGAAACCTGCTTCTGCATTTTTAATAATTGAATAAATATCTTTAAAATTGTGTATTGAAGGACCTGAAATTACAGGTTTATTAAACACGATTGACTCTAAAGGATTATGTCCACCTGTTTTATTAAAACTTCCTCCAATAAAAGATATATCAGCATGTGCATAAATTTTACCAAGTTCGCCTAACGTATCTAAAATCAATATTTCACATTCATCAAAATCATTCTTATTATTTGAGCGTAAAGCATAAGATATTTTATATTTTTCAACAATTGATTTAACTTCATCCATTCTAGTTAAATGTCTTGGAGCTAAAATTAATTTTAAATCAGAATGTTTTTCTTTTAATTTCTTAAATACCGATACTACAATTTCATCCTCACCTGAATGAGTTGAACCTGCTATTAATACTCGATAAGAATTTTTATTAAACTCTACGAAATCAGGAGCTTTAATATCAAATTTTAGATTATTCATAACTTTTGTAGTCTCAGAGTTAGCACCAAGAGTCAAGAATTTATTATTATCGTCTAATGATTGAGTATAAATTCCTGTATAAAAACTTAAAAAATATTTAAAGAATAGACTAAGCATTTTATAAGACTTAAATGTTGAATCTGAAATTCTACCATTAATTATATATAAATTAATATTTCTTTTTTTACATTCCATTGCAAAATTTGGCCAGATTTCTGTTTCTGCAATAAATACAGTCTTGGGTTTTGTTTTATCTAAAAATTTTTTTATTACACAAGGAAAATCAGCTGGGAAATAGGTGATTAAATCGACATACTCACTTAACTTTTTCTTAGCAATTTCTTGTCCTGTATATGTTCCCGTTGTTAATATAACTTTGATTTCAGGGAATTTTGCACGAACAGCTTTGACCAAATTCTCAATTGCAGAGACTTCCCCTACTGATACAGCATGAAACATAATTGTATTATCTGATTCAGAAAACCCTTCTTCTGGGATATTACCACATTTTCTTAATACTGCATCTTTAGGATAGCCCCGTTTCAATACAACTTTTTCACCTACTGGTTTAATTATATTCCATAGTAAATCACTTATTAATTGATACATTATTCACCTCTATTCTTATATTCTAATAGTACTATAAAACTTATCAAAAAAGATATGAGATATTATTTTGTAAACATTTGTAACAATATTTCTTAAAATATTAAAGTTTTTCTATAAATATGCCGTTATATATAGTAATAAAACAAAAAAGGAAAAGGAGACCTGAAAAATGGGTATGTCAGCATCACAGGCAAGATATTTAGCACTAATTGCACAACAATCAAACCTTGAATATCAAGGTCAACAAATCAACCAAGAAAGAACTGTCTTATCACAACAAGTAAGTGATTTATACAATACCTTACTTGGTATGGAAGTTCCAACCCCACCAAGTACACAAGATTATAGTACAATTGTCTACGAAGGCTCCATGGGTGCTGCTAATTATACATTTGATACTACAAATATTAAACCTGGAAAAAATAACAAATATACATTATCACTATCAACTCCTCAAGTTGGTGATAGTTTACAGAAACATGCTGGTACTTCTACAGTAGAAAGAAAAGAAGAATTATCAGTGTCTACATTTAATCATCTCGCCGATAGCTATGAAATTGATTCTTCTCCAATAGGAAATGGAACTCCTCCTGCTCCTGGATCAATTGAAGTAGCCGAAGATATAGGTAATACTATCCCTGTAGGTGATAATGAAGATGACTATTATGTATTAGTCGATGGTAATCTTGTTCCGTATGGAGAAAGACCAGAAGACTATGCAGGAAATTATTTTAAAATTGTAGATGTGAGTAATACCACTTCTGGAACTGGAACTTATTACAATATTACACAAAACACATCAAGTATTAGCCAAACTGATTTTGCAAATTTATATGTTCAGAATAATGATGATAGTATTATAAAAGCAACAGTTCCTGAACATGCAGAGGGACCAGATCGTAATGGAAAATATGAACTTAAGCGTGAATATACTTTCGTCAAACAAGATCCTGATGGAAATTCTAGAGTATTGAATCCCCCAATGACAACAGTTGGTGGATACCCTGCTATGTCTTTAGATGCTGCTGTTAGCGCAGGTCTTATTACTAATGAAGATTTAGAAAGATATGAAGAAGCAATTGAACACGCAAATATTTATGGCACTAATAATGAACAATATGATGCAGATGATTTTTATATCTATTTCGATGATAAAAACAATCCTCATTTTGTATTAAAAGCTTCACTTGATCCAATTTTGACTAATAGTACAGGTACTACACAAGTTAACACTTATGATTTCATCGCAAATGGACAATATCAAGAAGATATTGTATATGAAGAATGTACATTGACCTTTGACCCTTCAACAGGAAGAATTACATCTATTGGGATACCAATTTTTAATGAACAAGGTGGAATTGATGGCTATACTGAAATGAAATTATCTGCCACAACTAAAACTGATACATTTGCTTACGAAGATGCTATGGCAGAATATAAATATAAACAATACTTATATGATAAAGAGCAACAAGATATTAATGCACGTACTGAAAAAATCCAACAAATGGATAAAAACTTACAATTAAAATTACAAAGACTTGATACACAAAGACAGCAAATAACTACAGAATTAGAAGCTGTACAAAAAGTAATGAAAGACAATATTGATAAATCTTATAAAGTATTCAACGGTTAATAATTTCTTGTTAAGGTTATACACTATCAAAAAAAAACGGAGCTAGTAAGAACATTTACCAGCTCCGTTATTAAATTAAAATTAAATTTTATTTATCATCTAAAGCTGCAACACCAGGAAGAACTTTTCCTTCGATAAACTCAAGAGAAGCTCCACCGCCAGTTGAAACATGAGTAAAATCTTCAGCTTTACAGAATTTTTTAGCTGCAGAAACTGAATCACCACCACCAATAACTGATACAGCACCATTTGCAGTTGCTTCAACGATTGCTTCTAGAACAGCTTTTGTTCCTTCAGCAAATTTAGGATTTTCAAAAGCACCAACTGGACCGTTCATTAAAATAGTTTTTGAAGATTTAAGAACTTCTGCAAAAGCTTTTCTTGATTCAAGACCAGCATCAACACCTTCAAAACCATCTGGAATTTCGTTAATCGCTACAAATTTATTTGTTCCATTACCAGAGAAATCATCAGTAACTAAAACATCTGTAGCCATTACTAACTTAACACCCTTAGCAGCAGCTTTAGCTTCAATAGCCTTAGCAACTTCTAATTGATCATCTTCACAAATTGAACAACCAATCTTGCCACCGTTTGCCTTAACAAATGTATAAGCCATACCGCCACCGATAATTAGGTTATCAACCTTATCAATAAGGTTTTCTAAAACTCCAATTTTAGAAGATACTTTTGCACCACCTACAACAGCTGTAAAAGGTCTTACAGGATTATCAAGAGCTTGTGATAAGCATCTTAATTCTTTTTCCATTAATAGACCAGAAACTGCAGGTTTAACTAACTTAGCTAATTTAGCTGTTGATGTATGGTTTCTATGAGCGGCACCGAAAGCGTCATTTACATAAAAATCGCCTAACTTAGCTAATTCTTCAGCAAAAGTCATATCATCATCTTTTGCTTCTTCAGCCTTATAGTAACGAATGTTTTCTAATAAAGCGATTTGACCATCTTCTAATTTAGCTACATATTCAGGAGCTTCTTCAACTGATGGAATAAATACGATTTCTTCGCCAAAAACTTTTGACATATATTTTGCAACTGGAGCAAGCGTAAATTCAGGGTTCTTTTCTCCTTTTGGTCTACCTAAGTGAGCCATAAGAATAACCTTAGCTCCTTTTGATTTTAATTCATTAACAGTAGGAACGATAGCTTGAATACGAGTATCATCTGTTACATTCTTGTTCTCATCTAAAGGAACATTAACGTCAACTCTAACAAGAGCACGTTTACCTTTAATTTCGCCTAAATCTTTAATTGATTTTTTCATTAGTCTCTTCCTTTCTTTATTATAATACTGCTTCTGCGCAATCTTTACATATTGTTTCATAACCTGCGACTTCGCCAAGTTTTCTATATTTCCAACAACGCTCACATTTTTCGCCTTCAGCCTTGGTTACCCAAACTGTAATGCCGTCCTCTGCGTACTCATTTAGGACTTCAGAAGGTGAAACATCTGAAATATGAGCTTGCGATACAATGAAAATATCTGCTAAATCTTGAGAGTTAGCCTTTAATACTGCATTGTTATCTGATTTAATGTATACAGCAACTTCTAGTGAGCTTCCGACTTTCTTCTCTGCTCTTAATGGCTCAATAGCACGAGTTACAACTTCGCGTGTTTTTAAGATTTTTGCAAAATCTTCTTCAAGTTGTGGATTATTCCATTTTTCATTTACCCCTACCCAGTCAGCTAGTAAAATACTTTCTAATCCACCACGTTGACATTCAGGAGTGTTTTGCCAAATATCTTCTGCTTGGTGTGGCATAACTGGAGTAAGAACTCTTACTAAAGCTTGTAAGTTTTCATATAATACAGTTTGGCAAGCTCGTCTTGAAAGTGATTTTTTGCCTGCTGTATATAATCTATCCTTAACAATATCAAGATAGAATGAGCTTAAATCGTTTGTCGCAAAATTTTGAAGAGCTTGGAAGTATTTATAAAATTCATAGCTTTCAAAAGATTCTGTAATTTCTGCAATAACTTTATTTAATTTATGTAACGCAAATTTATCAATTGGCTTTAAGTCATCATATTTCACATAATCAACAGCTGGATCAAAATCAAAAATATTACCAAGCAAAAATCTTGCTGTATTTCTGGTTTTCTTAAAGATTTCTGCAAGCTGTTTAATAATGTTATCACCGATTTTGGTATCGTTTCTATAATCAACAGAAGCAGCCCAAAGTCTTAGGATATCAGTACCATAGACTTTGATAACTTCTTGAGGCGTAACTACGTTACCAATAGATTTTGACATCTTCTTGCCTTCGCCATCCATTACGAAACCATGAGTAAGTACTGATTTATAAGGAGCTTTTTCTTCTGTTGCAATTGAAGTAAGAAGCGAAGATTGGAACCAACCTCTATATTGGTCAGAACCTTCAAGATACATATCAACAGGAGCGTGTCCTAATTGATTTGCACGTTTTTCAACAACAGCTCTCCATGTAATACCAGAATCAAACCAAACGTCCATAATATCAGATTCTTTAGTTAAATGAACACTTCCACATTTTGGACATTTAAAACCAGCTGGTAAAAGCTCAGCAGTTGTGCGTTTAACCCAAGCATCAGA
>JAGBXP010000051.1 GCA_017629215.1 bacterium
CTTCTATTTCAAATAAAAATGTACACACCAACAAGGTGTGCACAAAATGTGTTGGCTCCCCGGGTCCGGTTCGAACGGACGGCCTACCGGTTAACAGCCGGTTGCTCCACCGCTGAGCTACTGAGGAATATTGGTGTTTCATTAAACACAAGAGTATGATATCACTTATAAAAAGTAATGTCAACAACTTTTTTAATATTTTTTAAAATTTTTTATTATTTTTTTTATAATTTTATTTAAAAATTTTTCATTTTTTAAATAATTTTCATTTTTATTTATAACATAGCTCATCAAAGTTTTTGTATTATATCCTATGCCATAGCATAAATCTAATACGTTAATTTCTTCTTTAGTATTAATAAGCTTATCAATACCTGATGGCAATATAAACTTTTCCCAGGCTTCACTTACAGCTCCGAATTTAGAATGATAAACGTCATTATCAGCGTATGAATAAAGCCCAATTGAGCCATCTTGAGTATAATAAAATTCATAATCCCTCATAACCCCTATTATATCAAGCTTATAGCTAATTGTAAAGAAGCTTTTAGGTTATTAATAACATAAATTCATCAAGACAATCTCAAAATTTCTATTATTTTTCATGGTTATATAGGGGTATTTTTTGTATTTACAGAGTTATTATTATATAAACATAACTAAACATTACTTTTAATGATTTAGCAACTAAATCAAAATAAACTCATTTAGCTTGAAGCAAATGGAGGAAGCTCTACCTGCTGAGTAGCTCAGCAGAATTAGCTATTATAAAAACAAAAAATATGCGCTTGGCGCGATTCGAACGCGCGACCTATCCCTTAAAAGGGGAGTGCTCTACCTGCTGAGCTACAAGCGCAAATTTATTAAAAATTTACAAAAACTATTTATTTTTCAATTACCTTACTTGGCTAGGGTGTCTTTCGATCACAAGATTAATAATATCAAGAACAAAATTTAGTGTCAAGCTTTTTATTTATACCTGAAAATTATTGGTTATTGTATAAATATATTCCAATATTTGGCAAAAATATCCAAGATTTGTATCACCATTTAATATAATATCTGCTTCATCTCTAGCAGGCTTAACATATTTTTCTCCTGCTCCTAAAATATATTCCCAATGCTTCTTAGCTTCATCTAGTGCTTGATTTCTTTCAGTATAAGCTCTTTTTAAGAACCTATCTCTACGAATATTAATATCAGTTTCCACATAAACTTTTATATCAAATATATCCTTCACCTCATCATACATCGATGCCATACCTTCTACTACTATTATTTTATTTGATGGTACAAATTTTGCTTTTGGTATTGATATTCCCGTACCGTTTATTAGATACTCTGGAGAATAAATATCTTTACCCTCAGATATATTTTTCAAATCTTCTTTTAATACATCTAACTGAAAGCTCTTAGGCGAATCTACGTCATACCCATTATCTCTAAGTGCATCAAAAGAGCCATATTTATTTATTAGCTCTGATATATCATTAAAATAATTATCTGTAGTTAATATAGTAACAGGCATTGAAAAATGAGAAATTACATCAGATATAGAACGACAAATTGTAGACTTACCTGATGCAGATTCTCCAGTTATACCAATCATAATCTTTTTATTAGGATTAGTTATTAATCTTTTGGAAAATTTCTGAATGAAATCATAACGTACTTCAACAAAAACTGGTTGTGGTGCTTTGTTATCAAAAGCAAGTACTTGTTTGAATTTGGACTGTAAATAAAATGCAAGAAGTTCTCTACCTGTTTTTTGTGAAAAATCTGGTTTATAAATCTTATCTGTTGAACTAATCTCTTTTTTTATTAAATTGGATAAACCATCATTATTATCTTCTATCATACTTGCTATCTTTCATTATAATTCATATTACACCAGAAATTTAAAACACAATATTAATATTATGATTCAAATAACTCACTAATCTTATCTGCAATATCTTTTGGATCAATTTCTTGCGTTACCTTATTTATATCTTGAGCCATTTGATAAAGTTTTGCAGCTTCAATTTTATCACCTACTATAGAGATAGCACGTGCTAAGTTAAAATGTGCCAATGCATAACTAGGATTAACTTCGACGGCTTTTCTAAATAATTCAATTGCTTTATTAATTCTACCAAGGTCATCTAAATAAATTACACCTAAGTTATTATAAGCTATATCATACTTATCATTATATTTAATTGCTAATTCATAAGATTTTATAGCTTCTTCTGTATCAGCTTTGCCCCAATACAAAAACCCTAAATTACAATGTATCTTAGGATTATGAGGCTCTAATTCTAATGCCTGACGATAAACTACAAGAGCATTACTATAATCCTCTTTATCATAAAAAGCACTACCTAAATTTACATAAATATCAATATCCTCTGGAGTCAAAACATAGGCTGTTTGATAAGCTGAAATAGCTGCATCAATATCAGATTTATTTTCTTGGTATACAAAACCCATTGTCTGAGCTATAACACTTGTCCAAGAACGATTAGGATTTAATGTTATTGCAGTTTGATAATTTGCAATCGCTAAATCAAATTCACCTTTTATATAATAGATATTGGCTAAATTTGAATACAAATCAGGTATATTAGGTGCTAATAAAATTAGTTTATTGTAAATTTCTATCGCTTGATTATAATCACCTTGTTCCTCATAAGCTCTACATAAATGTCTATAAGCTGCGATATTAAAAGAATCCAACCATATCGCCATTTTATATTCCGTTATAGCATCTTCAAAATATCCAGTAGAAAGATATATATCCCCAAGTACGCAATATAGAGGCGCAAAACCTGGAGTATTTTCTACAGCTTGTTTATACAAATTTATAGCTTTTGAATAATCTTTTATTTGTATTGCATAAAATCCTTTTAAGAATAAAGGCAAAAAGCATAGATAAGAAATTGATTGAAAAATATTTTTTATTGCAGTCTTATCAAAAGGAATTAAAATTATTGAAATTAAATTTTCCCATCGAGCTTTAAATTTTGTCTTTAAGGATTTAAAAGATGAAGCATTGTATAGCTTATAAAGTAAATGGTGCGCACTTGATGAGCGAAGTTTTGAACATTGAATTGCAGCTATAGCTGCATCAATTGCATCAGTAAAATGAGCTTTTTTTACAAATGCTTCAGCAATCATATAATACGCTTCATAATAGTCGTGTTTCTTTTCTAATGCTGTTGTCAAATAATTAATAGATTTATCTAAATCACCTTTATGATAAAAAGCAACTCCCAATTTATAGTATATAGAATGAGAATCAATAAGCGATTCCATCGCCAATTGATATTCAGTAATTGCTTCATCAATATATTGACCAGCACAAAATATATCAAGATGTTTTGATAGGTATAAATCACCTAAACGAACATGCAATTTAGGATTTGATGGATCTTTCTGCAAATCTAACTTACATCGTTCAATCTCATCATACTTTTTATTTCTATTAATAGAATTTTTACCTGTTTGTTCTTCAATTAGCGTTTTCATATTTAATCCTAATCTATATCTTTAGAGTATATATACATATAATACAACAAATCTTGCCTACATTGTTCTGTCATTGTTATATATTTAGCCGTGTATTCATTATTATATATCGGATCTATATCTGATATCACAGCTTTGAAATCAATTATACCATAATTTTTTGGTAATATAATTGTACCATTAAATTCTTCATCTAACACAAATTTTGTATCAGATGTAAACTTAATATATTCGGTTGAAATTTCAAAAGTCTTAAATTTAAACTCATTATCATCCTTTACAATTTCAACAGTCTCTATTGCTTTAATATTTACATCATCATTATTAGAATTTAAACGTAATGAATTATAATCTAATTCAATACTAAAGCAATCTTCTAGTGGGGAAGTTATAATAATACTATTAAAATCAACCGTTCCTAATTTTGTAAAAGCTTTCGCAGTTATACTCATGCCAACTTGTAAATAATTAACATAACGCATAAAATACTGAGGCAATTGTAGCTCAATTCTATCTTCATAAAGTTTTTCAAGAGAACAAGTCATCTCTACTAGATTGGTATCCTTTTGAAAAAATAATGTTATTTTCTGCCCTTCTGTAAACAAATCCATGATATACATTATAAATAAATTTTAATAAAAAAACAATAATTTTAAAAACATCTAATTTAAAGCGAAATTTTTAAATTTACTTGTTCTACAGAACTTAAATTCGTATAATGCAATTCAATAAAAATTTTAATAGATTTTTAAAGTTGCTTCTTTTATAATAAACATATTAACGCTAGTTTTAAAGGAGCAAAGAATGATATTAACAGCAATTATTTCATTTATATTAGGCACGTTGATTTCAACTGCAATATTAGTGGTTATTTTTACAAATAAAAGTTCTAAGCTTAATGAATCTTATTTACAACTTAAAGCAAAACTAGAAGCAAATAACAATTTACAAGAAATCATAAAACGTGATTTTGTAGAAATTGCAACTGAGACTATAAAAAAAGAACAAGAAGATTTAAGAAAACAAAACAGAGAAGCTTTAGAAGAAAAAATATCTCCTTTAACCAAAGAATTAACTGTATTTAAGGAAAAAGTTGAACATTTTAATTTAAAAGGAGTTGAAAATACAACAAAGATTGTAGAGCAAATATCTAATTTAGAAAAAAATAATAAAATAATTGAACAAGAAGCTCGAAATCTAGTTGAGGCTTTAACTAAAAATCAAAACATAAAAGGTTCGTATGGAGAAGATTTATTAGATACAGTTCTTCAATCGTGTGGCATGCAAGAAGGGACTCATTATTCAAAACAATTAGTAGCTAAAGCTACAAGTCTGAAAGATAACGAAATACACACTATACGTCCAGACGTTGTGGTTTACCTACCTAATAACAGGCACCTAATAATAGATTCTAAGGTTACATTAACAAGCTATTTAGAATATATAGAAGATAATTCAAAATTAAATGATTTTAAAAATGAAGTAAAAAAACGTATAGCCGATTTGGCAAATAAAAATTATCAGTCTGCTAACGATTTATTTCAGCCTGATTTTATTATTATGTACATGCCAATAGAAACCTCCGTTAATCTGATATATGAGGACCTAGATTTGATTACACAAGCTTATAAAGCTAATATTATAATTGTAGGAACTTCATCATTACTGACAACTATTCGTTTGGTAAATCAATTACTTGCACAGCAAAAGCAAGTAGAATCAGTACAACAAATAGTCGAAGCTGGTTCAAATTTATACAATACTTTTGTTCAGTTTTGTGAAGATTTAATTGATATACAGAAGAAAATGAACGAAATTTCTAGTAAATTTACAACAACTATTAATCGTTTTAAACGTAATAGCAAGAATAAACCAAGTTTATTCTCTCAAGTAAATGCACTTAAAGAATTTGGTATATCATCAACAAAAGAAATTCCTCAAAGCTTATTAGAGGATACCCAAGACGATTTAATTTTATTAGACGAAAAGTCCCAAGATTTAGATGGAGTTTTTACCAATGACTAAAATTCTAGTAATTGATGATGATTACGCAATAAATGAGCTAATTAAAATAAATTTAGAAATTCAAGGTTACACTGTAATACAGGCACATAATGGCACAGAAGGATTTGCTCTTGCCAAACAAGAAGCTCCGGCTTTAATTATTCTTGATATTATGATGCCAGAAGTTGATGGATATACTGTTGCGCAAAGAATAAGACAAACGGAAATTATTACTGATATACCAATAATTATGCTTACAGCTTTATCTGAATTAAATAATAAAGTTAATGGATTTAATATTGGCGTTGATGATTATTTAACAAAGCCTTTTGAAATAGATGAATTAATAGTGAGAATACGAGCATTATTAAAACGTACAAAACAAATCCCAAAAACCTCTGCAGTAAGGGATTTATTAACCTATAAAGAGATTACATTATTACCAGAAACATATAGTGTACAAATTAATGATAAAATTCAAAAATTAACACCTATTGAGTTTGATATATTTAATTTATTATTCCAAAATCATGGGAATATGGTATCTGCACAAAAGCTTCTTAAAGAAGTTTGGGGGTATGAACCTGATGATAGTGTTGAGACCATAAGAGTACATATAAGACATTTACGTTCAAAAATTGATAAAATTGCACAAGGTAAAAAATATATTGAAACTATATATGGTGGTGGCTATAAGCTTAATTTGTAAAGATTTGTAACAAATTATTTAAAATTCCTAAAGTTCTTGAAAAAAATGCCGATATATATAATAAGACTCAAATAAGAGTCTTATAAAGGAACAATAAAGGAAAGTAATATGGGATTAGCTATTGGTCAAATATCTCTATTAATGTTAACTCAGCGAAAGAGTTCTTGCGAGTATGATATTACTATGGCATCAACACGCAAGATGGCTTTAGCTCGTGAAATGTCTCAGCTTTCAAGTGAATATTATAGCAAACTTCAATCTAAACAAATTAGTTATTACGACAACGGAAAATATAATAAAGTAAATTATGGTTATTTAATGGGATATGGAAGTAATTATTGGCCAATGTTAGATGGAACAAAACCTTTAAAAGATAATAATTCAATGATTTTAACTGATTATAATGGAAGAGTTGTTCTTTCTAATGATTATGCAAATGCTATCATAAGCGTTTTAGGGAACTCTGCCATGAATAATGATGGACGAGGTGGTACTTTTTCAATGAATGAAATCCCTGCGATATTAGCTACACTTTGTCCAATTGGTAATGGAGAAGAAAGAGTTACAGCAGAGGACTTTGAGGCTATTATAAATGGCAATTACCTAAGTAGTTCTTATGATGTAAATAATAGAAACACTTTAACAGGCAATAATACTGGTGAAACAGGAACAAACGATAATAGTCATAAATACTCAGAACAAATTTTAAAAGTTGTAGATTTTTATCTACCGATTTTTCTTGCAGCTGCCTCAAATGGATGGACTACTGAATATAATCAACAAATGGCAACTAATGATGATTATGTTTCTGATGCTATTAGTAGTGGAACTCTTCAATTAACAAATGTTAATGATATCGGTAATTATGAAGAAGGTTCACTAAACTATTTCATTACAGCAGGATTCGTTGAAGCAAACACTTCTTCTGATTTAAGAGAAGAGGTAACTGCTTGGTATAATGCTGAAAAAGAATTAATAAATTAAAAAGAAACAGAATATGATTTACTAATAGAGGAACTTTCAATGGAGCTTGAAACAATAAAATCAAGAATTAAATCTATTGAATCATTTACTCAAGATGCTATTAGCTCAGTGTTTGACTGGGGTAAAGGTTAAAATTTAAACTACTAATATCTAATAGAGCAGAGCTTTATTTATATAAAATTTCCTTTTTCCTTTATTCAAAAGGCTTACTTCTTTTTGAAGCAAGCCCTTTTTATTTTATTATTAACAATTTTTTGTTTTACACATCCTTACGAACAGTTGATTTAATGTGCAACTCTCTTAATTGCTGAAGCGAAGCTTCACCTGGAGCATCTGACATTAAACATTTTGCACTTGCGTTTTTAGGGAACGCAATAACATCTCTGATTGAATCAGTTCTGCACAATAAAGCAACTAATCTGTCTAAACCAATAGCTAAGCCAGCGTGTGGTGGTGTACCATATTGAAGAGCGTTCACCATAAATCCGAATTTTTCAACAGCTTCTTCTTCTGTTAAGCCTAATGCTTTGAAGATTTTTTGTTGAACTTCAGATGAGTGAATTCTTACAGAACCACCACCTAATTCAGTACCGTTATAAACGATATCATAAGCAATTGATTTGATGTTGCCTAAATCACCGCTGTCTAATTTATCAACGTCTTCTAAGTTTGGTGATGTGAATGGGTGGTGCATTGCCATATATCTACCTTCTTCTTCAGAGTATTCAAACATAGGGAAGTCTACAACCCAAAGAAGATTGTGTTTGTTTTCATCGATTAAGTTCAAAGATTTACCAAAGTGTAATCTTAATCTACCCATAATATCGTAAACAGCTTTAGGCTTATCTGCTACAAAGAAGATAATATCGCCAGCAACTGCTTGAGCTCTTTCTTGAATAGCTTTTGCTTGATCTTCGCTAACAAATTTAAGAACAGGTGATTTTGCAGTTCCATCTTCTTGGTAAATAATATTAGCTAAAGCTTTTGCTCCGAATGATACTGCAAGTTTTGTAATATCATCGATATCTTTTCTAGAATAGCTTGCGCCACCTGGAATTCTGATACCACGAACGATACCACCAGCTTGAAGTGTTTTCTTAACGATTTCAAACTCAGATTCAAGAATAATATCACCCAAGTCAAACAATTCTAAACCAAATCTTGTATCAGGTTTATCTGAACCATATCTGTCCATTGCTTCTTGCCAAGGCATTTGAATGAATGGAGGCTTGATTTCAACGCCAGCAGCCTTGAATGCATCAACTAAAAGTCCTTCAACTGTTTCGATTACATCTTGTTGTTCAACGAATGATAATTCCATGTCGATTTGAGTGAATTCTGGTTGACGATCCGATCATAAATCTTCATCACGGAAACATTTTGCAATTTGATAATATCTTTCAATACCACCTACCATCAATAATTGTTTAAAGATTTGAGGTGATTGAGGAAGCGCAAAGAATTTGCCTTCTTGAACACGAGACGGAACTAAATAGTCTCTAGCACCTTCTGGAGTTGTTTTGATAAGAATTGGTGTTTCAACTTCCAAGAAACCTTGACCATTTAAGTAATTTCTTACAGCTTGGCAAATATTGTGTCTTGTAGTTAAATTATGAAGCATTTTTTCGTTTCTTATATCAAGATAACGATATTTTAAACGAACATCTTCTGAAACAGACTCATCACCTAGTACAAAAGGTAGAACTTTTGATTCTGAAAGAATTTCTACTGAGTCAGGATACATTTCAACTTGTCCTGTTGGATATTTTTCGTTATATGTTTCTTCAGGACGACGAGTTACTTTACCTTTTGCAGTAATAACATACTCGCTTCTTACTTTTTCTAAAACTTTATGAACATCTGGATTTACTTGAGGATTAGCGACTATTTGGAAAAATCCACTTCTATCACGTAATTCTATAAACAAAATACCACCAAGGTCTCTAACAGTTGAAACCCAGCCAGATAATACTACTTCTTGATTTTCTAAAGATAAATTCATTTCTCCGCAATTGTGTGATTTTAATCTAGTTTTCAATTTCTTAATCTCCCATAAAAACTCGTGTTTTTGCCTTAAAATCGTAACAAAAACAGGTAAAAAAGTAAAGTACAAAGATTATAAATTAAATATCCATGAAGTAAGTTTCTTGGATAATACCAATAATTTTATTTAAGAAGTTTTTATACTTAATCCTATCGGCATATCCAGAAAGAATTATATCAGCATGCTGCATTGAAGGTCTTATATATATATCAGCTTTTTCATTGGCATTTGCATAAATATGTTCTGCAGAATCACCAAGTCCTCTTTCTGCTGCTCTAATAAAAAATCTTTCTCGTTTCAGATTTTCAGGAATATCTACATATATTTTAAAATTAAAAGCATCTTTAACTTTATCCGTTAGCGTAAAAAGACCTTCTGAAATAATAATTTTAGAAGGCTTAGCTAAAGTATAATTGTCATGGCGTATAGCAGTACCACTCATATCATATTTTGGAAGATATGTAGACTTTCCTGCTAAAAGTTCTTTAATATGTTTACTCATTAATTCTAATTCTAAAGCTTCAGGAACATCTAAATCATAATTTTTTGCAAATTCAGAGAAACTGCCAGCAGCTTTTACCATTTCTGAACGATCATAATAATAATCATCAGTATTTACACGAGTAATTGCATTTTCAATTCCAAATTCTGTTGCAAAAGATTCTATTGTATCAATTAAATCTTTAGTAATTGTAGATTTTCCACTTGCAGTTTCTCCTGCAATACCAATTGATGCTGGCATCTTAATTTTACCTGATAAATAACCTGCTATTTTTCTTATAACAAAAGGGTTATAAGCTAAAAGAACTGAATCTGGAGTACTTAGCTCTTTTTCAAATATCTTTGTTAAATAATTTTCTAGTTCATCACAAAATTCTGTTGGTCTTGATATATATTGTGATTCAGGTGATTTATTTTTGATTGTGTTAATAATATTTTGTATCATAAAAGCTTATCTTTTTTTCTTCCTTTGCTTTATTATACATAATTCAAAACAAAAAAAAAGTTTTTTTGCTATAAATTAAATATATCTTTACAAAAATTAAATATTTTTAAAAGAATAAATCCTATGGACATGTACATCTACACAAATTGCAGGTTTATTGACCCCTTTTGCTAAAACAAGATTTGCGGTTTTACGTCCTACACCATTAAATTTAATTAAATCTTCTATTTCATCTGGAACATTTCCCTCTAATTCTTCAACTATTTGACGAGAAAGCTCAATAATTTATTTCGCCTTGTTTTCATAAAACCCAACAGGGTAAATAGCTTTGGCTAAATCCTTTAGATTTACCCGCATCATTTCTTGAGGTGTTTTTGCAAGCTCAAGTATCCTTAAAGTTGCAGATTAAGTTGTTTTGTCGTTAGTTCTTAAACTTAAAATACAGCCAAGCAATACCAAATATGGGTCTTGGAATTGTTCCATAAGCTTCACAAACTCACTTCTTGGTTGTTTGACATCTATTAAAACTTGTACTATTTTGTCTATATTATCACTTTGAAGTATATCTATAACAGTTCCATCACCCTAGACTTTTTCATAAGGAGAAAAAGTTTAATCTTTATGTTTCCAATTATCAAAATTTTCAAGCTTATTACCTGGAGTTGTGAGATCTTTGTATAATGTAGATAATGTACCATCTGGTTCAAAAAGAAATTTGCCATTTATACCTAATACTTTTTCCAAAATCAATTCAATATTGGGAACACAATTAGATATTTTTAATGGCATAGATCTACCATTTTCATTATTTATAACTTCATAAAATTGTGAACTGGATTCAACTATCTCAAGCTCATGATTAGGTAAAGCTTTAAACTGTGCTGATAGTTTAATTAAACGACTATAATTTGATAAAATTCTTTCAGAATTGATAGCCTTTTTATAAAGCAAATTGTTTTTAAAATACGCTTTATGTGAAATATTGTTTTGCTTAGTTACTAATTGGATTTTCATAATATACATACACCTTTCTAGTTTGTTAAAATACTTAAGATTTTATTCATTATTGTCGTTCATAGGTTCTGTTATCATTTTATAATCTAATATATTTGTTGCATCTTTTCTAAAAAAGTAATTATTTCTTTCATTTTTAACTAATAAATCATCAATAATTGATTCAAAAATATTTTTTGTCCCAGAAAGAGCAAGTATGACATCTTTAGCTTTCTTTGTTACATTATTAAATATTGTATAAATAAACTTACTATCTTTTACTCCATCATAAAGAATCTCCGTCTTAATTATTTCTAATTCATGAGCTGGTAAATTAAAGCTAAAATTTTCTAATTTATTTCGCATTGTATTCATATTAGTTGGTCTTACTGCCCATAAGTATTTAAACTCCGTATTTGGTTTAAAATAAGCTTTGTGAGTGATATTGTTTGGGCTGTTAATAACTTGCAATTTCATAATACACCTCACTAGATTCTTGTTAAATCATCTTTTATTATATTATAAAAATTTTCTGATAAAGAAAAATAATTAACTTTTTTAATAATTTGTAATTCTTTTTCTGTTATGCTTTTCATTTATTCTTTTATTTATCCTTAAAGAAGAACTCACTACATACGTTCAGGTGCTGATACAGCAAGAATATCAAGCGCATTTTTTAATGTTGTTTTAATTGCAACCATTAAAGCTAATCTTGATTTCATAAGTTCTTTATCATCACAAATAACACGATTAGCGTTATAGAACGAATGAAATTCTTGAGCAAGTTCTTGAACATATCTACAAATAGTATAAACTGTTCTGTTTTGAGCTGAAAGTATTATTACAGATTTGAATTCTTCAAGTTTTAAAACTAAAGATTTTGCACAATCAGCAGTTTTTAAGAAAGCTTCTTTATCGAAGTTTTTAATTAAATCTTCTAATTCTGCTTCTGTCAATGGAGCTGGAGATTTTTCACCAGTTTCAGTATTCAATTTTTCAGAAATGGCATTTCTTAGAATTGAACAAACTCTTGCATAAGCGTATTGAACATAAAATACTGGGTTTTCATCAGTTGAACGCTTAGCAAGCTCGATATCAAAATCTAGTGTCATGTCGATATTTCTCATAGCCATCCAGTAACGAGTTGCATCAATACCAACTTCTTCTATCAAATCATCAAGAGTAACCATGTTTTTACGTTTACCCATACGAACTTCTTCGCCGTTGATTACAAGGTTTACAAGTTGACCTAATAAAACTTCTAATTTGTTAGGATCATAACCCAGTGCTTCAATAGAAGCTTTAACACGAGCAACATATCCGTGGTGGTCTGCACCCCAAATGTTAATTAATCTATCATAGCCACGTCTTAGTTTATCAATATGATAAGCGATATCAGCAGTTAAGTAAGTATTTGAGCCATCAGCTTTTTTAATAACACGGTCTTGATCATCGCCAAATTGAGTTGACTTAAACCACATTGCGCCTTCTTGTTCATAAAGCATACCTTTTTCGATTAATTCCTTATAGCTTTCTTCAACTTTGCCTGAATTATGAAGCGAAAGCTCTGAATAAAACTCATCAAAATGCACTCTAAAATCTTCTAATAAAGCTTTTTGACAAGCTTCCATTTCAGCTTTTGCGAAGTCAGAAAGTACTTGTAATTCTAAGTCAGAACTTTTTTCAACTTTATTTTGTTCGAGGAATTTTTTTGCAACTGGAATTAAATAATCACCAGGGTAAAAATTTTTCTTTTCGATTTCATCAGTAGGGAAGTCAACCTCTTCGCCTAATTCTTGTCCTATTCTTATTCTTAAAGAGTTTCCTAATTTTTGAATTTGACTACCAGCATCATTGATATAAAACTCTTGATGAACTTCATGCCCATAAAATTTTAAAAGATTAGCTAAAGCACTACCCATCGCAGCCCAACGTCCATGGCCGATATGAAACGGTCCAGTCGGATTTGCTGACACATATTCTAAGAGGATTTTTTCTGTCGGTAATCCAATTGGTTTACCGTAGTTTTCGCCTTTTTCAAGAATTTCAGGTATAGCATTTGCTAAAATAGAATTTTCTATCTTGAAATTAATAAAACCACCAACAACAGAAGTTGAATAACCCGTTCCTCTAAGTCTCTCTACAATAGCGTTTGCAATCATTGGTGGAGCAATTTTAGCGACTCTTGCAAGTGAAGATACGTTTACTGCAAAATCTCCAAATTCAGGGTTTTTAGGTTTTTCAATAATCAAAGAATATTCATCTTGAATACTCATTTGACCTAAATTATTAGCTTCAATAGCGTTTAATATAGCTTTTTTAACTTCATTTAAGAAAAAATCTTTTAACATCTTTTATCCTCTATTAAATATATTTACAAAATGATTATAAAATAAACAGAAAGAAATTTAAAACAAAGTAGCAAATTTTATTTTTACAAGTTTTATACATAGTATGATAACAAATATTAATCCTATACAGACTATAAATAAAAGATTTGTAGATTTTAGTCGTACTACAATTAAAACACATAAACTTAATACTAAACAAGTAATGAGTCAATTAAAAGAATATGAGCAAGATTATAAGAATGCTGGTCAAATTGGAGTATTTTTATATAATGCTTATCAATTCGCAGAAAATTGTTATAAAAATGGGTTAAAAAAATATGCAGGGAGCATATTATCTTTATTGATAAAAAACAAAGAACTTCCTAATAATGTAAAAGAACCGATTATTTTACAAGCAATTAGAGTAGCAAATGAACAGAAAGATTTATTAGGCGAATTAGCAAGAGTGGTAGATTTGAAAAAATATTACAAAAACAATCCTGAAGCATCTATAAATAAAAAATTAAGAGTTTGTATTAAAGAAGAAGCTCTGTTGAAAAAAATAATAAACAATCTGGAAGATATACCACAAAGTAATAAACCTGCGTTTGAAAAATATGAACCAAAAGATATTTATAGATTTAAACTTGCACTCGTTGAAGTTGATATAGCAAAGGCTCAAATTAAATCACATAAAACAGTTACAATGAAAAGATTACTACACGCTAGAAAAATATTTAACGAATTAAATAAAACCAATGAAGAAAAATTCACACAGTCATTAATTAATCAACTTGATTATTATAGTTAAATAGATTATTTAAAATATTTTCTGTAGACTCTTTATCTAATAATATTTCTTGAACTGCATTATTAATTTTGTAATTAATTTCTTTTTGTCCATCTCTTTGCATAAAAGCTGGTCTAATGTTGTGAAATTGTTTTGCGCTTATCGTCCTTGCTTTTGCAGATAAATCTGAATAATCATCATAAAACTCATTCTTGAGAGCATTTGAATTTGTAGTAATAATATTTGTAAGTTTTGCAAGTTTTAACTGATTTTCTTCATTTGTCAAATATAGACAAAAATCTAGCGCTTCTTTTTTATATTTTGCACGAATAGGGATTACAAAATTCATAACTGAAAAATCATTTTGTCCTAAAGAGCCTTTAATCTGTTCCATAACATCGGTTTGTGCGTAAATACTTGGTGCGTTTTCTTTAATGATATTTAAGAAATTAGCTCCTGCCTGATAAAATACAATTTTACCTGCCATATATTGTTCCAAAGCTTCTCTATGCGTCATTGTTATTGTTTCAGGAGGTATTAGGTCTTTTGAATATAAATCTTTAAACATATTAAAAATCTCGATGCTATTTTTACTATTATAATCAGCAGGCTCTATTACACCATATTTGTTTAATATTTTAAGCATAGTATCATTTTCTACTATCGTTGGAAGGTAAGAATAAGCACCAGTATTATTTTTAATAACGCTAGAGATTTTTGCTAAATCGTCAAATGTACGAGGTAAATCTTTTAAACCACTCTTTCTAAACAATTCTTTGTTATAAATTGTAATCGCACTTGTGCCATACCAAGGTATTGAATACAATTTACCATTATATTTCAAAGCTTCTACAATCTCTTGATTAAATTCTGATAAATTTTGAGGTGAAATTTCTTGTAAAATCCCTTTTTGTGCTAACATTGCTGAAAAATCTGGGTTTAAATTTATTAAATCGGGTGGATTATCTGTCATTACAGCTGCTAATGTACGTTTTTCGCCTTCAGAAAAAGGAATATCAATCCATTTTATTTTTATATCAGAATGCTGTGCTTCATAATCATTTATAATTTCATTAATATAAGATGAAAAATCTCGCATTTGTAATGTCCAAAAAACAACTTCTTTTTGTGCTTTATAAGAAGAACAAGCTGTTAGTAAAAATAAAGATGTTATAACAATTAATAAAAGTTTTCTCATTATTCCTCTAATGTACATAACAATTATAACATATTTTAGATTTTATTATTATATAATAAAGCGAATGTTAAATATCTAACATTCGCTTTTATAATTAACACACACTAACCACACTAAATTTAAGTATTTTGCCAAATATTATCATATAAAACCGTTCCTACTATAGTAAGTAGAGCGGCAATAGCACCTATTTTACCAAACTTTTTAAAACTTTGCATTTTACTTGGCATGTTACTTTGCATTTTACTTGGCATTTTTTTACCACCTAATAAACGTTGTCCACCTTTTATGATTGCCCAACTACCAGCAACAGTAGTTCCACCAAGAACTCCTGCTGTAGCATATCTGCCAACATAACCAGCCCCTTTTGCTAATGTTTGTTTTGTATCTTTATCTTTTTTATCATTTATTTCATCACCGAATATATGACAGAGAACTTCTTCTGTATATTTATTATCATGACCAGGTTTATAGCCTTGTAAAAAGCCGTTTTCACCAGCACCTTCAGAATATTTCTTTATATCATCATATAGATTGCGTTGTTCACCAGTACCTTTTGATACTATTTCAGAATATATACCTGAAATATAATCTCTAACTACAGTATCAATATTTATTTTACTGCCAAATTTAGCGAGTTCATCACTATAACGATTGATTATCGCATTTTTAAGCTCATCATATTTTCTACAAATATCATTTCCATTACCAGATTCAATAACTCTTGCTAATCGTTCTATACCATCTTTAACACTAGCATCAGTAATCTTTTTACTAAAATCTGATGAATGAGTTTCATTTAAACCATTTTCTTCATTTCGTTTTATTAATTTATGCATCTCGCCAGCATGAATAACTTGAGACTTTTCTATTGCATTCACTGCATCTTGCATATTCATCATATATTGAGAATTACCACCACCAGCGTAACCGAATATTGGGTTATAACCTAAACCATAATTCATTCCCATACCAGAAAAATTCATCATTGATGGCATATAAGAATCAAAGCAAGAACTATATTGCCCTGATAAACCAAGACCTGAATATCCTAAGGGATCATAACCTATTCCTGATATACTATAACCTGGAGCCATAGCAACCTCCTATAATTTATTTTAACCTTTTTACCTTACATATATATAAAGTTTTTTTCTATTTTTAAATTGACAAAATAAAATCATATCTTTACAAAAGTTTACAATTGTAATAATTACCTTATTATTGTATTTGTTGTATCATATACTTAAAAAGGTTAAATTGAGGGAGTTCTATGAGAATTGAAGCAAAAAATCTAGTTAAAATATATGGTTCTAGGTATGTTGTAAATGACAACTCTTTTTATATAGACAAGGGAGAAGTTGTATGTTTGTTAGGTCCAAATGGTGCAGGAAAAACAACAACTTTTTACATGATTGTAGGTTTGGTTAAACCAAATTCGGGACAAGTCTTTATCGATGGAAATGAAATTACTTCTTGGCCTATGAATTTAAGAGCAAAAGCTGGTATTGGTTATTTACCACAGGAAAATTCAATATTTAGAAAATTAACAGTTGAAGAGAATATAAAATTAGTATTAGAAATGAATGAAAAATTAAGTGTTAATGAAAAAAAACTTATGCTAGAAGAGCTACTAGATGAATTTGGCGTAATGAAGCTTAGAAAATCTCCTGCTATAGCTTTATCTGGTGGTGAACGACGTAGAGTTGAAATCGCTAGAGCATTAGCTGCAAGTCCTGATTTCATGTTATTAGACGAGCCATTTGCAGGTATTGACCCAATTGCTATTGGTGAGATTAAGGATAATATAAGAAAAATATCAGAGGATAAGGGCTTAGGTGTCTTAATCACAGACCACAATCCAAAAGCAACACTATCAATAACAGATAGAGCTTATGTTATTTTTGATGGAAAAATAAAAATACAAGGTCGAAGCAGTGATGTTGCAAATGATCCTATCGCTAAAGAATTCTACTTAGGAAAGGATTTCCAATTATAAAATGAGAAGCTGTTTTAAAATTTATGATAGATATATTTTTACACAAGTTCTTGTAACAACATTCGTTGCAATATTGTTGTTTACAATTGTCTGGATAGCTCCTGAAATCTTATTAAATACAATAAAAAAAGTACTAAGTGGTATTTATACACCACAAACAGGTTTGATGCTAATCTTCTATGAATTACCACTTATACTGGGTAGGGCTTTTCCTGTCGGTTTATTATTAGGGACTTTATTTACTTTTGATAAATTGAGTAAGGATTCTGAATTAACTATATTTAGAGCTGCAGGGATGTCTTTTTATAGGATTGTTGCGCCATTAATTGTTTTAAGCCTAATTGTTACAGCTCTATGTTTTGTAACTTATGATAAGTGGATTCCTTATGCTTGTCAAAAAAGACTAGAAATTAAAGGAACTAGCGCAACAACGCAATTTATTTACACACAAAAAGATGAAAAAAATAGACCCAAAAGTGCAGTTGTTGTTTCTAAATACAATGAAGGTAAAATGTATAATGTAATTGTAATGGATTTTGCTGATACTATTTTTGATGATTTACATGGGCTAGAAAATGTAATGACAGGTGAAATAGGTTACAAAGGAGTTAGCAAATCTGGAGAACCTTGCTGGATATTAAATAATGTAACATCTTATGATATAAACGACGAAGGCATTTTTAAATCAGTAAAACGGATTAAAAAAGTAGAAATTCTAAAGGGTGAAGCTGCTGAAAACGCTTATACTATTATGATTAATTCAACTAAAAGAGATAGAGAAATTAATAATGATGATTTAAAAAAATATATTGATTTATTAAAGAAAGAAAATCTCGATGAAGAGTATCGTCTGATGTCTAATAAATATTTACAACGATTTTTCCATCCATTTGTCTGTGTATTACTTGCTATTTTAGGTTGCTTATTAGGTTTTTCTAAACCTAGGGAACAAAAGCTAGTAGGATTTACGATAGCAATTGCTTGTATTTTTAGTTATTATATAACACTACCATTTTTTGATTTGTTAGCAGAAAAGGGGGTATTGCCACCATTAATTTGTGCAGCCTTCCCTCCTGTAGCGTTTTTAATAGCAATTATTGCTTTTTATAAATCTAAAGATATATCATAAGGATATTTTTATGAAGAAATTTTTATTAATACTTTTATCACTATTATTACTTACCAAAACGTCATACGCTAATATTAAAGTTGATTTTCAAGATGGTATATATCACGCTGTATTAACTGGTGATAAGATAAAGAAACAAATAGAATTTGTTTCTTCTGCAAATTTAATAACAAACAAAGAAGCGCACAACAAGTCTAATTCTCGTTTTACAATAAATACAGGTTTCTTTGACCCTAAAACTCAAAAAACAGTTTCATATATAGTAAACGAATATCAAACAATTGAAGATCCTATTTTTAATTCAGATTTAATGCTAAACCCAAGTCTTAGAAAAAATCTTAAATTAATACTAAATCGAAGTGAATTTAGAGTTTTAGATTGTGATAGTAAACTCTCATACGAAATAGCCCCTCATAATTCTAAAGTAGATTTTCTATGCTCAATTAAAACATCAGCACAAGGTGGCCCATTACTTTTGCCAAATCTTAGACTTGAAGAAGAGTTTTTCATAGCAAAAGATAATGAAGGAAATATAATTAGAGAATCAGCTAGTGTTTTGCATAAAACAGCTAGAACGCTTATTGGTATAAAATCCTTAAAAGGTGGAGAACAAGAGCTACATATCTTTATCGTTACAAATGAACATCCTATGGATATATATGAAGCAAGAGAGCTTTGCGCAAGCTTTAAGCTTGATAGTGCAATGGCCTTTGACGGTGGTAGCTCAACCTCGTTGAATTATAAAAATATTAATTTGACCTCTGTTCAAGATAATGGAGATACTGGTAGAGCTTTAAAATCTTTTATGATTATTAGAAAGAAATAAAAACTACTTAATATCTATAACGCAAACACCATCGCCACCTTCTGCCTCTTCTCCAACACGATATTTTGCGACATAAGGTGATGTTGAGACAAATTCTCTAACCACAGTTTTTAATACGCCAGTTCCATGACCGTGTATTATATAAACAGGCGAAAGGTTTGCTAAACTAGCTTCATCTAAATAACTTTCCAAGTTATCAAGTGCTTCTTCTGCTCTTTGACCTCTTAAATCGAGAGTGTTTGAAATATTAATTTTTTTTAAACTAAATGTCTCTTTTTGATAATTTGGTAAAAATGTTTTTTTCGTCATTTCTTTATTTAAAACAGCTAATTTATCTTTTTTGATTTTTGTTTTTATTAACCCCATTTGTATAAATAGATTATTATTTTTATCCGGTAAAGATAAAACTGTAACTTCCTGATTTAAGTCTTTCAGCATAACCTTATCATTAAGATTAATTTTAGCCCAATCTAGCTCTTGATAATGTTCTTTTTCATCAATTGTATGTAAATCTTGCCTAAAATCTTGCTCTAATTCTGCTAGTCTTGCATAAGAACGTCTTGCGATTTTTTCGGATTTTTCTTGCCTTAACTCATTCAAAATAGTTTTAATCTCATCTTTTGCATTATCTAATTGGTTTTCAAATCTATCCTTTATACATTTTAAAGTTTTTTTCTTCTCTTTTTTATGTTGTGATAGTTCGTTTTCATAATGCTTTTTTAATTGATTAGCTTCTTCGTTCAGTATTTCAGCTTCTTTTAAATTAACATCTAGTTTTTGTTGCGTATCTTGTAATCGTTCAAGAGCTAATGTTGAAGTTTCTCTTTGTGTAATGAGTAGTTGTTTAGCTTCCCATACAAGATTTTCACTTAAACCTAAATTAGCAGAAATTGATATTGCATTACTAAGTCCTGGGATACCAATAATTAATTTATAAGTTGGCTTTAATGATTTAGAATCAAATTCAACAGAAGCATTTTTAAAATTTTCATCTGCATATTCTAATGTTTTTAATTCGCCATAATGCGTAGTAATTACTGATATTGCACCTTTATTAACAAGCTCTTTTAAAATAACCTCGGCTAAAATAGCACCCTCTTGAGGATCAGTACCAGCACAAAGTTCATCTATTAATACAAAAGTTTCGATGTCTGCTTGATTTAATATTGAAATAACATTCTTTATATGAGGAGAAAATGTTGATAAACTTTGAAGAATACTTTGTTCATCTCCGATATCTGCTAGAACTTTAGCAAATGGGTAAATAATTGCATCAGCACAAGGTAAAAACAAACCTGATTTCATCATTAATATAAATAGTCCAACTGTTTTTAAGGCTACAGTCTTACCACCTGTATTTGAACCTGTAATAATTATTGATTTATAATCATTACCAATTGCAAAATCATTCTCTATGATATTGTCTACACAACCAATTAAAAGAGGATGTCTCATTAAATCTATCTTAACAGACCTTGTAGCACTTAATGAAGGTTTTACAGAGCTTGTTTTAATAGCGTATCTCGCTTTTGTAAAATGAAAATCTATTTCAGCTACAATATTTTCAGTGAATATTAGATTATCAAGAACTTTTCGGATCTCATTACTAAGTTGTGTTAATATTCTTATTATTTCAGCATATATTTTAGATTTAACTTCTCGGATTTTGTTATTAATTGGAACTATCTGAGATGGCTCAATATAAAAAGTTCTATTTGATGCAGATACATCATGGACTATTCCTGATACCTTACTTTTAGAAGAAGCTTTTACCTGAAATACGATTCTCTCATCACGCATTGTATAAATATTTTCTTGTAAATGAGATTGAAACTCTGCCGAATTCATCAACTCACGCACTTTTTCTTTTAAACTTGTTTCTGTATCCTTTAATGATGAATACAGTCCCTGTAATTCAGGAGTTGCAGTTGGTTTTATAATAAAATTATCATCAAAAATATCAAAAATTCTATCTTCTAAATTTTTATCTGTAAATATATTTTCAGATAATTGATACAACAAAGGACATTGTGATAAATTATCTTTTAAAAAATTTTTAACCAACCTAAATGTACGCATTGATTTTGCAATATCAACAAGCTCTTCCTCTATAAAATATTCATTTTTTGATTTTAAATTTGAAAAACATAAAATATTTTCAATAGGTAATTCATATACAAAATCTAAGATGTATTTAGCTTCTTGTGTATATTGAAGCTCTCTTTCAATATCTTCTTTAATCAAAAAAGGCGTTAAATTAAGACATAGCTTTTTTGACTGTTCTGTTTTAGCCAGCCTAGAAAGTTCGTTCAGTATTTTATCGTATTCTAGTGCTTTATATGTTTTATTTAGGATAGTCATTATAAACTGATTATAAACAATCAATACTATAGTGCAAGTTTTATAAATTAATTATGATATATTATTGTTACGATTTTTTAAAATGGACTTTAAAATAGATAACCTTTGAGTGTATAATCATGATTAGGAGGCTTTATCTTGTCTAAAGGCTACGAAAGTTTTAATAATTCTGAATCATCATTTAGAAAATCTACGTTGATACAAGAAAGAATTGGTCTTGTATCAACTCACATGTATAAACAATTTTTAGATTATCAACACGCTACGTTAAATACAACTGAAATATTTGCAGAAATGATTGATAATCTAAAAGCTATTGCAGATTCATTAAAACAATCGTTTTCAGCTCGTGGTATAACAACCGATAATAGCATATATGTTGATTATGATAAGGAAAAAAGCGTTGTTATAATAAATATACTTTGGCATACAATAAGCCTTACAACTAGATGTAATTATGAGCCACAAGCTCTGTTTAGAGAAAACAATGCACCGATGTTTGCTGGTCGTATTATGGCAATTAATGGTAACTATAATGAGCTTATAGAAGGTGCAAAATCTAGACACGAAATAATGGAACGATTACTTGAGAAAGAGGTGGCTTCGTTATTTGTACCAGCTGATAAAGCTCAAAATTCAATTTTCAAAATAAGACATTTATCCAATAGAGAGTTTTTCTTAAATTCAAGCGATGCTTCAAGAGAATTTGTTTTGAAGGTTGTTGAAACTATTTGTGGTGGTGGTCTCTATCACGAAGAGGGAACTCGCAAAAGCTTTAATATTTAATAATCATTATAGCAAGCGATCAACAAACTTTTTGTTGATATTATATCGTTCTGAGTAGCGTTTTAGTTCTTTTATTACTACATTAGAAAGAATAAAAACAGCTATCAAATTTGGTACAGCTAGGAATAAAGTAACTGCATCTGACAAATTAATAATTGATTGAAAATTCATAGCTGAGCCAGCGATTATACATACGCAATAAATAGCCTGAAAAGTTCTAATCTTAAACTTACCTTCTCCAAATAAGAATTCCCAAGCTTTTTGTCCATAATAAGAACCACAAAGCATTGTTGAGAGAACAAAGCAACTAGCCATAATCGTCAAGAGTATTGGATAAGCAGGACAAATAGTTGCAAAAGCTTTAGATGTTAGCTCAATCCCAGCAATTCCATCAACAGTTAAATACGCTTTTGATACAACAATAACGAATGCTGTTGCTACACCAACAATTACGGTATCAACAAAAGGTTGTAACATAGATATAAAAGCTTGCGCAACAGGCTTATTTGTATTTACAGCACTAAATGCAATAGGAGCAGTGCCTAATCCAGATTCATTAGCAAACATTGCTCTTCTAAATCCCCATAACAAGCAAGCAAAAAGTCCACCTGTCATAGCACGAGGAGAAAATGCCTCTCTTATAATTAACGAAATTGTTTCTGGTAAATGATGAATATTTACTATGCAAACTAAAAATGCACTTGCTACATACAATGTACACATTATTGGAGTAACTTTTGAAGTAAATTTACCAATAGCCTTAATTCCACCAATAATTGTAAACCAAGTAATAATCGCAACAATTGTACCTAATATCCAACCATTATTAGCAAAAATACTATTTTCACCACCAGTAACCTCTGTATATTGTGCTGTCATTGCATTTATTTGAAAAAGGTTCCAGCCTCCAATCATCGCAAAAATACAACATACAGCATAGACTTTAGATAAAAATTTCCCAAAATTCTCACCATATTTACCCAGTGTTTTAAAAGCTATAGGTATATAATACATAGGACCACCAGAGACTGTCCCATCATTATTAGTTTGTCTAAACTTAACACCTAATAAAACTTCAGAGAATTTTAATGCCATTGAAAAAATTCCAGCAATAATCATCCAAAATATAACTCCTGGTCCTCCAATTGAGACAGCAGCAGCTGAGCCAGCCACATTACCAATTCCTGCAGAAGCTGATATTGTTGCGCTTAAAGCCTGAAACGATGATAATTCACCCTTTTTTCGTCTTTGATATCCTGATGTATCTGCGTGCTTATATTTATTAGTTATTAGTTTAAGAGCATGTTTGAACCCCCAAAATCCAATAAAACCAGTTCTTAATGTAAAATACAAAGCAGCCGATATTAATAAAAGCACCAAAAATTCGACTTTTACATCTCCTACTGTAAAATAAGAAAATATAAAGCCAGAAACTTTGTCAGCTATAGGAGCTAACGCGCTATCAATTACGGCATCTAAATTCATAACTATATTCTAGTATAAATATAAATATAATCAAAATTTTTTAAACAAATAATATAAAACCTTAAAAAAAGCAAGGCTAAAATTTATTTAGCCTTGCTTTTTTATTTTCATCAAACTAATCTTATTCTGTTTTTTCGTTTTTCATCGCATCAAAACAAGCTTTACATAAAACATCACGTCCTTGAGTTGGATTAAAAGGAACTTGTGTTTGCACACCACATTTTGCACAAACAGCATCAAACATCCTCTTTTTTCCTCTATGCTGTTGCTTTTTTATTTTTCTACAATCTTGACATCTTTTAGGCTTATTTGTTAAACCTTTTTGTGCATAAAATTCTTGTTCACCTGCAGTAAAAACAAATTCCTTACCACAACCTTCACAAATAAGCGTTTCATCTTGGTACATTGTCCTATTCTCCTAAATTAATAAACCCATAACACACAAACAAGTGAGTCATGGGTTTATTTTATACTTTTTTTATTTGCTAGTCAAGCTTTTTAAGGAATTATATCTATTTTAAACCTTACCTGTAGAACCAAATCCACCTTCCCCTCTTGTTGTATCAGATAATTCAGTTACAATTTCGATTTTCGCTTGTTCGTATTTTGCAATAACCATTTGAGCAATTCTTTCATCAGGTTGAATTGTATAAGGTTCATTTGAAACATTTACTAAGCCAACACAAACCTCTCCACGATAATCCTCATCGACAGTTCCAACGCAGTTAATAAGACTAATGCCATGCTTTATTGAAAGTCCTGAGCGAGGTCTAATTTGTGCTTCATACCCGTGTTCTAGCTCTATTTTAAGCCCAGTTGGAATTAATTTTCTTTCTAGAGGTTGTAATGTTATTGGTTCAGAAATAGCAGCACATAAATCCATGCCAGCTGCGCCCTCAGTTTTGTATTCTGGCACAAATTTGTTATGTTCCATTCTATAAATCTTTAATATCATATTACTCTCCTATATAAATATAAATTTCCTAACGAAATTATGGTCAAGTTTATATTTACGCAGTAATTATAGTTTGACCTTCTTTAACTTCTTTAGGAAATATAGTAAACTCTTGTAAATTTTCTATCCCTAATTTAGTAATTTTATTAGCATTATTAGCTTTTTCTACTGGGTTTTCAATTTCTGGAGTAGACATAAAGCTGTTACTAAAACGAATAAATAAATTTCTTCTAGGGTTGCAATTTTCAGAAGCTGTTGCTTGTATAGCTGATACTTTCATTATTCACCTTTACTTTGATTAAATACTGAGTTAATTTTCTGACATAATTAAAATAGAGTCAATAAATCATTAACTATTTGTAACATTTAATGATTTGTGCTAGGATAAATATATTGAAAAGTAATTTACTTATAGATGTCGATGTGGCGGAATCGGTATACGCGCACGTTTGAGGGGCGTGTGGAGAAATCCTTGGGGGTTCAAGTCCCCCCATCGACACCATTTTATATAAGTACAAAAGGAGTGTGTATCATGCAAATCAATAAACTATCACAATCAAATTTAACAAGTTTTAATGGATATGTAAATGTGAAATGTATTGATGGTAAATTAGTCCGTGTAAAAAAAGGAATGCCTGGTTCTATTAAAATGTTCATTGCTGGTGGTAAAGGAATTGATGAAAAGGTTGCATTAGCCAATAAAAATTTGGTACTAAAATCAATGCCTGTAACTAAAGAAAATAAACCAAATTCAGTTTTAATGTTTTTTGCAGGAATACTTTCTACATTAGGATTTGATAAACCTCTAAACAGTTTATTAAAAAAATAACAATATTAGCCTGTAGGGTGCAATTTATTGCACCAAAATTATTCACATTCCATTGAATTAATTTGATATTTATCTTCAAAGTTACACCAATCGATATCATAATATCCATTTTGCACAAACTTTTTGAACGATGAATATTCCCAATCCTTTGGGACAATACCATAATGCTTCATCGAATTATAATGAATATAATCAATATGTTTATGCAAATCTTCCACATTTCTTATTATATGGTCATAATATCTTCGTTGCCAAACCCCTTTCTCTCCACGTATTACTGCAGATTCTGATAAGTTTTGACAAACAAAACTATTATTAATATTTGTTGAAAAATGATACTTAATTGCTCTTATTATGTTAGGAACATCATTAGAATTTTCTGTTGCTAATATCAAATGACAATGTTCTTTCAAAACCGATATTGCAATTATTTCAAAATTAAATTTTGATATTGCTTGTTTAATACTTTCTTTTAATAATTGAATATTTGGTAACAAAATTTCTCTACGATTGTATGTTACAAAAGTAATAAACACTGGATTATTACATCCATTAAAATATCTTCTATAATTGCTCATATAATTTATTTTATCATAATTTGGTGCAATGAATTGCACCCTACAATGTATAATACATCTACTTAAATTTGCTAATATTTTTTTGTCGTAGGGTTCCAGAATAGTCCCCTTCTCGACACCATTTTTAATCGGTGAAACAAATTGCACCATCAAAGCAATTCATTAATAAAAAACTTGGAGTTTTTAATCCTCCAAGTTTTGTCCTATCTTACATCAAATCATCTTATCTTACATCTTATTGCTTATTGTTTATTGTTAAATTTATTCATTAGTTTATTATAACCAATAGGAACACCATTGCAATCTATAAAATAACTAATTGTTTGGGTTTTAGTATAAGCTTCTCCAGTGAAAGCTTTACCCGTACCTCTTTTATCAGAAATATCAGCTTTAATATCTTCACTTACTTGTCGTTCGCAACCTGCTAATTTTGATGGCATAGCTACTGAACCAATAAGATGTGAATCTCTGGCATTAGTATATAATTTATAATCGAATCCTGGTTCACCATCTTTAATGCCACCCTTTTGATAAGATCTATTTAATAAATCTAACATTCTTTTTTCACTATAATCACCATCATTAATACCTTGAGCAAGTTTTAATAATCTTATTTTTAATAATGTGTTATTTTTATTTTTTATATTTGGATAATTAGCTTTATTTTCATCACTTAAAAGATCATCTAAGCAATCATATTGTTCAACTAATTTTGCCCAACTTGATGTTTTAGCATCAATGGTTTCTACATTAACTGAATATTCTTTTGTAACATATTGCAAAGAACAAGTTTTTGGGGGTTCTTGATTAACACCATTAGAATTTTGATCTTTTTCTTCTTCAACTTTTTCTGCTTTTTCTTTTTCTGCTTTTTCTTTCATAGCTTTTTCTAATTTTTTAGTCAATTCAGGTATTGCTGCACTAAATTCTTTGCAGTTTAGAATAGTATTACCAGCAGCTTTTTTCATATCTTTAACGAATTCTGCATTCCATGTTTCGCCATAAGCTTCATGATACATCTTTGCAAGTAAAATAATCGCATTAGCTTTTTCTTTAGGATAAGAACTTTGAACAGTTGTTGTGTATTCATCTATAGTTTTTTCTGAAGCTTCCATATAAGCAAAACAAGTAGATTCTTCATCACCATCACCTTTTAATAAGTTTGATATACTATTTAATAGAACTGTTGTTGCAATAGCAGCTGGGAAGGCTGCTGGTCCAAGTTGTAATAAAGTAGTTTGAGTACTTAATACTTTACCCCAATTACTCACTATATTAGTAATCTGGGTTACCTCAAGACTACCTAATGCTCCAACAGCACCAAGTTCTGCTCCTTCTAAGACAGCTTTATCAACACCTCTTTTGAAGAAACCTGTATTTTTTGCCTTTTCAATTTCAAAGTAATTAACTAATTTTTTAACTTCTCTAAGTGTGAAATTTACATCCTTATCATTTCCATTCATTTCAAGTAAAGCTGATCTTATTTCAGCTAATTCTTTTTCATGATAATCATTTAATTCATAATCAGCACCGATTTTTGCTACTACATTATCAATAATACGAGTCAAGTTTAAATTACCATTATCATTTTTATCAGCTAATTTTACTAGGTCTTTAGCCAATCTGCCACCTAGTTCACTAGCTAATTTAACATCTGATATATCGCTTAGTTCATCTTTTCTTTTCTCAATTTTTAATTTTCTTTCTTGAATTTCAACATGATGTTCTAATTCACCTTTTTTAAGTAATGGTTTTACATCATCATTGTTTTTATATTTTTTTAGTTCTAGGATTTTATTTCTAACATTATTTTCTGTAATCTTTGTATTTCCATCTAATTTTGTATTATAAATATCATCTAATAAACCCTTTTTAAGAGCTTCTTTTTCTTCTAAAGAAATAATTTCTTCTGCTTCTTTTTCATAATCTAATTTTGGCCTTGATGGAGGTTCTTCCATTGATAAAGGGTCATTTTCAAACCAATTTTTAAAATCAGACTTGTATTCTTTTAGTTTCGCAACTTCATCATTAACTTGTTTTTTCATATTGTGCCTTGCTACTAATTTGACAATATCTTTTATAATAGATTTTTGAAAATCAGAATTTTCACCATCTTTATAATTTTTAACAAGTTTTTTTTCTGTGCAATCGGAATCTTTTAGTCCTTCTTTTACATATTCTATAACATAAATAACTTCATTTTTTAGGTTAGTTACATTTTCATCATCTGAAGCTTTATTTAAGAAATCTTCAAGAGCTTTTAAGTCATTTTCTTTTAATGCCTTGTCAATTTTTGTTTCAATATCATCTTTTATATATTCATTATTTTTTTTATTTTTTTCATATTTTTCTGCTCTATATCTAGCTCTTAATTTCCACCAAGGAATTTCATTAGAAGCTTCATCCATTTTTGGTTCTTCACCTTGAGGGACTTTTTTATCATCTTTGTCATTAAAAATTGATTCATTTGATTTTGACTTTAACCCATTAGTTGTTAAGTTGTTGTTTTTTTGATCTACTAAAAATAGTTTAGCATTTTCATTAATTGTAACCATATTAATATCCTCTTTTTATCCTGTTATATTAATAAAGTTATTTAACTAATCAAAATTGCTTTTTTTTATTAATTAAATTAACAAATCTTAACATTTAATAATTTATTACGATATTTTATTCTCGTTTTATCTATGCTAAAATATTGATATGAGTGATTTTAAACATTATACGGTTATGTTAAATGAAGCTGTTGATGCTCTTGAGTGTCAAGATGGGAAAATCTATGTTGATTGCACGCTTGGTGGTGGCGGTCATAGTGAACTAATTTTGAAAAGAATTTCACCAAACGGACGTCTAATATCTTTTGATATTGACAACGAAGCTATTGCACATGCCAGCAAAAGACTTGAAAAATATTCTAATCTCAAAATTATTAAATCTTCTTATGTAAATATAAAAAAAGAGTTGACAAAATTAGGTATAGAAAAGATTACAGGAGGAGTTCTTTTAGATTTAGGAGCTTCTTACCATCAGCTGACTAAAGCTGAAAGAGGTTTTTCTTTCTCAAAAAATGCTCCACTTGATATGAGATTTGATATGGATGCAGACTTCTCAGCTTATGATGTTGTAAATAGTTACAAAGAACAAGATTTAGTTAAAATTTTTAGTGAATATGGCGAAGAGAGGTTCTCAAAACGTATAGCAAAAAAAATTATTGAATATCGTTCAAAGAAAAAAATTGAAACAACTGGAGAATTAGCAGATATAATAATTGATGCAACTCCTAAAATCAAGAGTAATATCCATCCAGCTACTAGGGTATTTCAAGCGATAAGAATAGAAGTTAACCAAGAGTTAAAAAATGTAAATTTTGTACTCCATGATATATTGGATTTATTAGATGTCGGTGGTATAATTTCAGTAATAAGTTTTCATTCTTTGGAAGATAGAATTGTAAAGAAAATCTTAAAATTAGAAAGTCAAAAATGTAGATGTAATGATTTAATTTGCAAGTGTCCACCTCCAAGAATAGAGCTTGTTAATAAGAAGCCAATAATGGCTTCGGATGCAGAAATACAAGAAAATCCTCCATCGAGAAGTGCTAAATTAAGAGTAGCGAGGTGTATTTCATAAGGAGTTATTTGGGAATTTGGAGAGTAGGTAGTTGGTTTACGCATATAAAAATTATAATAATGGGGTCTATAGAAGAGAAGAAGATAAGAATGTCCTTAATTCTATTATTAAACGTTTTTCTGCAGAATCGACAAGCCCTTATAAAAAAACATTCCTAGATAAATCAGTTCAAAACCTAGCTGTTAATAGTATTATAGAAGGATATTTCCCTATGGAAAATGTAATTAAACAAACAGCCATTAAACGAGTAAATAAAACTTTGTGTATTATGATAAGCGTACTTATTGCTGTTGTTATTGTCAGTTATTATTTTGTTCTTTCGTGTGAAATAAAGCTTAATGATTTAAGTAGACAAACTATGATATTAAATAATGAAAACACTGATTTACAAAATCAACTAGATAAGCTAAAATCATTTAATAATGTTGATATGACTTTTCAAAAAAATAATATGTTAAAAAGATTGGGACAAGTTGTTGAAACTCAAGCAGTAACCGTTGATACGCCTGATGTTGTGTCAAAAGCAAAAAAACGAAAAATATTTAACCATGCAATAGGTTTTTAATAATTATTACAATTAATTTTTTGAGTATAAATAGAAGCCTTGAATATTTAATTCAAGGCTTCTAAAATTAATAATTTATATTTACTTCAAAGATTCAATTAAATCTTTTATAACGTTTTCTTGAATAGTCAACTCCTCTATTCTTGCATTAGTTTGTTCTACTAATTCTTTAGGCGCATTTGCAACAAATTTTTCGTTTTTCATTCTGCCTAATAAAGAATTCTTTTCGTTAGTTAACTTTTCAAGTTTCTTTGCTTGACGTTTAACTTCTGCATCTAAGTCAATTAAATCTGCAAGAGGAACAATTAGCTTAGAAGTAGAAACAACGGCTGTTGCTGATTTCGGAGGAACAGGAGCGTTCATTTCAGCATAGCTAATATTATTTACTTTAGCTAGTTTTCTAATATAAGATTCAATCGCTTTGAAGATTTCTTTTTCTCTACCTTCGGAACGAATTTCAACATCAACAGTAGCAGAAGTTGAGATATTGAAACTTTGTCTTACGTTGCGAAGTGAAGTGATTGTTTGGAATACCAAATTCATTTCTTCAGCTTCATTAGGGTAAGATAATTCAGCTTCGTAAACAGGGAATTTAGAAACAATAATTGCGGTCTCTTCTTTTGTTCCTGGAATTAGTTGCCATACAGATTCTGTAATATGTGGCATAATTGGATGTAGCATTCTTAATGACATATCAAGAACATATTTTAATACACGTTGAGTATTTGCTTTTAATTCAGGGTCTTGAAGCTGAATTTTAGCAATTTCTACATACCAATCGCAGTATTCGCTACGGAAGAAATCGTATAGCGCATGAGCATTTTCACCAATTCTAAATGTTGACATATTTTCATTAACTAATTTAGCTGTTTCATTCAATTGGTTAAGTATCCATTTATCAACAAGAGTTAATTTTGATTTGTCAATTGGCTTATTATCAACTCCTTCAAGGTTCATAAGTACAAATCTTGAAGCGTTCCATAGCTTGTTAGCAAAATTTCTTCCGTATTCAAATCTTTCGTCAGAAATTTTGATATCTTGGCCGCCATAAGTACAAAGAGATGTCATTGTGAATCTTAAAGCATCGCAACCATATTTTTCAATAATTTGAACAGGATCAATTGTGTTACCTTTAGATTTCGACATCTTTTGCCCTTTTTCATCACGAATTAAGCCGTGAATATAAACTGTTGAGAATGGAGCTTTTCCAGTGAACTCTAAGCCCATAGTAATCATTCTAGCTACCCAGAAGAAGATGATATCAAACCCTGTTACAAGAGTTGTAGTTGGGTAGAATTTTTTGAAATCATCGGTTTCTGCGTTAGGAAATCCCATTGTAGAGAATGGCCATAAGCCTGAAGAAAACCAAGTATCAAGACAATCGGCATCTTGCACATAGTTAGCTGGATCTGGATTTTCCTTCGCAACTACCATTTCACCATTAGTTTTATGATAATATGCAGGAATTTGATGCCCCCACCAAATCTGACGAGAAATACACCAATCTCTGATGTTTTCCATCCAACCTAAATAGTTTTTCTCCCATCTTTCTGGAATGAATTTTATTCTGCCATCTTTAACAGCTGCAATAGCTTCTTTGGCAAGAGGTTGCATTTTAACAAACCATTGTTCTGAAAGAAGTGGTTCAATTGTTGTGTTACAACGCTGACATTTACCAACATTGTGTTCATGATCTTTTATTCTTAATAAGAAATTATTATAGCTCAACATACCAACTGTCTTTTCACGAGCTTCATATCTATCTAGACCATGTAAATCCTGAGGAACTTCACCACAAGCCTTCATTTTACCTTCTTCATCAATTACCCAAATTGGAGTAAAGTTATGACGTTTTCCAACTTCATAATCATTTGGATCATGCGCTGGTGTAATTTTAACAGCACCAGTTCCAAAAGATTTATCAACATATTCATCAGCTATGATTGGGATTTGACGTCCACTAAGAGGAATCATAACTTTTTTACCAATAAGTTCAGAATATTTTTTATCGCTTGGATGTACTGCAATTGCAACATCACCAAACATTGTTTCAGGACGAGTAGTTGCAACAATAATTGCACCCGATTCACCAACTAATGGGTAAGAAATTTCCCACATATGTCCTTGTTCTGTTTCGTATTCTGTTTCAATATCAGAAATAGCAGACATACAGCGAGGACACCAGTTAACGATATATACACCCTTATAGATTAAACCTTTATTATAAAGCGTAACGAAAACTTCTTTTACAGCATCTGAGCAACCTTTATCGAAAGTAAATCTTTCTCTTGAACGGTCAAAAGATGCACCTAATCTCTTAAATTGATTAAGAATAGCTGATTTATGTTCATTTGCCCATTCCCAAGTTTTTTCCACAAATTTTTCACGTCCTAAATCATGACGAGTCAAGCCTTCTTTTGCGATTTCTCTTTCAACTACGTTTTGTGTTGCTAGACCAGCGTGGTCTGTTCCAGGGAGCCAAAGAGCTTCATACCCTGACATTCTATAATAACGAGTTAAAATATCTTGAAGAGTACCATCTAGCGCATGTCCCATGTGCAATACACCAGTTACATTTGGTGGTGGAATTACAATTGTGTGAGGAGGTTTATTTGACTTAGCATTTGCTTCAAAATATTTACCCTCTTCCCAAAATTTATACATTTTTTCTTCTGTAGATTTTGCATCATAAACTGTTGGTAAATCTTCAATTTTTATCATTGTTTCCATTATAAAATCCTCTTATACTTGTATTGATTTTATTTTAGCACAAATATAAAAGGATAATATATAAATTTTAAATTTAATAAAGAATATTTGTAAATCCTGTTGTTATTATTGATATATTATATTTATCAGCTTGAGCTATTAACTCATTATCTACTGAAGGTACTATTATTAAAGCTATTCGACCTTGTGATGCTACATTCAAATCATGTATTGATATTGGTATATCCGATGCTAAAACTGCATCTTTTGATAAATCACAAGAATAATCTAACGCAAATTCTACTGATGCTACTTGGAGACCTTGTGCAATTGCAGCTGTTTTTAAATCCTTTGCAATAACTATTGCTTGAGATTGACAATGTTTTGCAATTTTCCAAGCAAAAACTGCATCTTCAATTTGCTCAACTGTTGGTTTTTGTTTTGTTACCACCTTAAACAAATCTTTATCAAGCTCACTAAGATTTGGCGCTTGAATTAATGTGCCAAGTGGAGTTATTTTTATATCATTTGATAAGTATTTTTTATAATCAATCAAAGGAGTTTTGATTGTGATATATGGAATACCACGCATCGCTAATATTTCAATAGCTTTTTGACTATAACTTGGCGCAACAATAAGATTAGTATTTTTTAGAAATCTTGCGATTTCACTATCTACTTCTGTAGATATAACTATTGTTGATGTTAAAAAATCAATCGGATTAGAGTCCATAATTTTTTCTACTGCGTCAGCTTGTGATTGTCCAAGAGCAACAGCTGTTACATTTGAACCTTTAATAGAGCAAGCTGCCTTAACATCATAAAATTCACTGATCACATCTAGACCTTTTAATGCTGAAATCATTTGAACATAGTTTAAATTTTCACTAATCTCATAATCTACTAATTTCTCATTTGGTTCAATCGACGCATTTTGAGCTAAATTCTCACCATGTATAAGTTTAATATCTTCAATTCTCATATTCACCCTTCTTTTTTCTATATATTTTTCTTAATTTTAATTTAGAGGATTTTCATTAATCGGTATTGGTGCAAATTGATCCACCGGTGCTTCCTCTACAACATCTCTTGTTGAAACATCAATTGACTTAACATTTTCATTTTTCTTAATTGGAGTTAATGTCTGATGTAAAACTTCGACGCTATTAATTGTATTTGGTTTTACAATCCCGTTTTCTAATTGTTTTTGCACTTCTTTTTGTATTCGCTTAGTTTCTTTCTCTATTTGCTTTATATCTTTTGCTTGCTCTGAAATTATATCTTCACCTTCTTGATTTTCTTTTTCTTGTTCTTCCCAACTTTTAATAGCTTCAGTTTGAGTAATAACTGTTACTTTGGAAGCAACAAAAGGTTTTAAAATAATCTCAGGATACTCAAAGTCTGAATTCCCATAAGGTTTCGTCGCAACCATCATAATATCTTTCCAAATTATTGCTGGAACTGTCCCACCTGTTAACTCTCCCATTTTAGAGTTATCATCGTTTCCTACCCAAATACCAGTAGCAACATCAGGTGTGTATCCAATAAAATATGCATCTTTACAATCGTCTGTTGTACCAGTTTTTCCAGCAGCAGGTTTTCCAATATTAGCAGCTCTACCTGTACCATTTTGAATAACTGTTTTCATTATTGCCGTCATTGTTGCTGCAGTATTTATATTAAGGACTTTACTTGTTCTTGTTTTTCTAGCTTCATATAAAACTGTACCTCTTGAAGATTCAACTCTTTCAATAGCATAAGGTTCAACTCTAAAACCTCCATTTGCAAATGCTCCATAAGCTCTTGTCATTTCAAACAATTGAACACTATTTGAGCCTAATGAAATCGTATAATCATAAGGTATCGGAGTTGTGATACCCATAACTCTTGCTAATTGTATAACAGGTCTAACTCCAATAGCTTCCATTAACCTAGCAGTACATACATTTGAGGATATCATAAGAGCTGTATACATTGGTATAGGACCTCTATACTTATTGCCATAATTTCGTGGTGTCCAATCTCCAATCCGATAAGGTAAGTCATCAATCATATCATTTGGAGAATATCCTTTTTCAATTGCAGCTGTATAAATAAAAGGTTTAAAAGCAGAACCTGATGGTCTTTTTGATTGCGTTACTCTATCATATTGGCTTTTTGAATAATCCTTACCACCAGCATAAACTAAAATTTTACCATCTATTGGGCTGAATGAAAAAACTGCAGCTTGGTTTTTATCACTTTTTAGTCCCCAAGCTTTAAGATTATTAATTATAGATTCATTAGCTTTAATCTGAGCATCATAGTTTAGTGTTGTTATAACTTTGTAACCACCATTTATGATATCATCCTCTGTAAAGCCAAGTTTTAAAAGCTCTTTCATTACATAATCGCAAAAATAAGGAGCTTTGTTTGTAGCATACATTCTAGGCATTGTAGTTAATACAATTTCTTCTTTTTTAGCTTTTTCAAACGTATTTTTATCAATGTATTTCATCTTATACATTCTGCCTAAAACTTGATTTCGTCTCTTCTTTGCAAGATTTATATCATTGAAAGGTGAATAAACTGATGGAGCTTGTGGTAATCCTGCAATCAAAGCCATCTCTGACAAGGTTAATTCATCGAGACTTTTATTAAAATAAATTTTTGCTGCACCTTTAACACCATAAGCACCAGAACCCAAATAAACATTATTAAGATACATTTCTAAAATCTTATCTTTAGAAATAGTTTTTTCTATTTGAGCTGCAATTTGAAGCTCTTTTATTTTCCTCGAAAAAGTTTTTTCATTAGATAAAAATAGTATTCTTGAAAGTTGTTGTGTTAATGTACTAGCTCCTTGAACAACTCTTCCTGCTAGAATATTAGCTACCATGGAACGACCTAGACCAATAATATCATAGCCTGGATGTTTATAAAAGTTTTTATCTTCTGTGGAAATAAGAGCTTGCACTAATTGCATAGGAACTTCTTTCAATTCAACATTAGCAAATGTGTAGGCTGCAAAAGTCTTTATTATTCTACCATCATTAGCACAAAAAGTTGTTACTATATTAGGTTTTAAAGTGTTTAAATTCTTTATTGGTGGCAGTGAAATTAAATAAAGCTTTAAAGCAAGCATGCCAGCTAAAAGAAATCCTATTCCCATAACAAAAACTATACTGATAATTTTTATTACAGGATTTTCAGATTTATTCCTCTTGCTTTGTCTTCTTACTGTATTTGTTTTCCTAGTCTTAGGAATATTATAAGGTCCCATACCATATCCTCATTCTATTGTTTTTTTATTAAATAACTTATAAAATATAAGTAGGTTTAGTAATATTTTATCAAATAAATATTTATATGTTAAGTTTTTTAGAAACAATTAAAAATGAAATTTTATCATATTTTGTTCCAGAAAAGATGGAATACAAAATAACTGGCAAATGTCTTAAATGTGGTAAGTGTTGTCGTTATATGTATAGTTTTGATGTTTATACAACAACCGACTTTAAGATTATGCAATTTTTATTTCCTGCATATCGTCGATTTTATATTAGGGGAAAAGATGAAGAAGGTAATCTCATATATGCGTGCAAATATGTTACAGAATCAGGTTTATGTTCTGTATATGATAAACGATTAAAAATGTGTAAAAAATATCCAGCATCCAAGATTGGTTATCCAGGTAAGCTACACGAAGGCTGTGGTTATAAAGTCGAAGATAAAAGCTTTGAAAAATATTTAGGCAATTAAATTTATTCTTTATTAAATTCAATAAAAATATTTTTCAATAATTCATAACCCTTTATTATTGTTTTATAATCTACTTTTTCTTCGGCAGAATGCATATTATATATATCAGCCAATCCTACCAAATAAGGTATAAAAAATTCATTATTTTGATTTTTATTATGACAATATATATGAGTTTCAGCACCAGCGTGGAATGAAGAGACTTCATTTTTTATTCCAAGATTTCTACTAGCTTTTGTATGGATTGCTTCTATTGTACTATCATTAGTTTTCTCAAAAGGTAATAAGTGAACCTCAAAATCTATTTCTGCACTAGCTAATCCTTGATATTTTTTATTAAAATCATCAACAATAGTACTCATCAATTCTTTTAATTCAATTTCTTTCTCGGAGCTTGCACTTCTTATAGAATAAGACGCCATCCCTAATGTATTAATTATATTTGTCGATGTTTTTTTCATAATTTCATCAATATAATTATTGGTCTTAATATTGTTTTCAACAATTGCTGCAACTGAATTTTGTATACCACCTGCAACTAATGCTCCTAAATTACAAGAAGTTATAACTCCTGTTTCATCTTTATAAAAAACTCCTTGTGGAAATTCTGATAACAATTCAGTAATTAATTTAGCAGCATTCAACCTGGAGCTATCTCCTATATCAATTCCTGAATGTCCACCCTTAAGTGATTTTACAGTTATCTTAGCATTTGTATAACTTGCACCAGAAATTTGTAATTGTCCAAACTTATCAGCATCACATACTAAAACATATTTTGATTGCAATTTATCAAATTCAATATGCTCTACACCACTCATGCCGGTTTCTTCATCTCGTGTAAATGTAACTTCGAGCAAACCATGTGGTGCTGACATATTCGCAATTTCTTTAGCTAATAATAAACCACAAGCAACACCGACCTTGTCATCTGCACCTAATGTTCTTCCTTTGGCTTTGATATATTGTCCGTTAAATTCCAAATTTATATCACTATTATCACCTACAACATCCATGTGAGCTGATACCATAATTGGGTTTTTGTTAGCATCTGTCGCTGGTACAGTTATATAAACATTATTATAACTATCCAAACGTACTGAAATATTATTTTTTTTGCAAAAATCTAAAATCCATTCTATAACTTTATCTTCTTTTAATGAAGGTGATGGAATTTTTACTAACTCGCAAAAAAGATTTAAAATTTCACTATCATTTCTTAATTTATTTAAACTTTCTTCCATATCATTCATCTCTTTCTTTAAAATTTTATTAGTTAACTACCTCTAAAAAATCTTTGGTTTGTACCTTCTGTTCCGACTCTAACCCTTACAGCTCTGAGACATTTAGGACATCTACCAACATAAGCTGTTCCGTCTTTGTTTTTATAAATTCTTCCATATACATGGCAACATTCAAACCAAATTCCTAGGAATTGTCTTTTGTTTGAGTTCTTTTCCTCATCCATATTTTTTTCTTTCTTTTTATTTTAACATCATTGTTAATAACCACTGCATCAGTATTTGACTGTAATGAATTATTTTTAGCTTGTTTAAATACACTTTCTGATAAAATCTGCATATAATTTGAATTTAAGTGAGCATAATCAAAGATTATTAATCCATTTAACGAATACTTACGTGAAACGTGTATTTGTTTTAACATATCAGAAGGTGAACCATTCATAAAAGCAACAAACAAACCTGCATATAGTTTTGTACTTGCTGATTTATTCCTTAAAACTTCTTCTATTAAAGCAGAAGCAGTTTTATCATCACAAGTAAGGAATAATGGTGTAAAACCATCTACGAAATTATTTATAGACCAATTTTTCCAATCTTGAAGTTTAGTATCTATTGCGTTCAATCTATTAGGAAATATCACAGTTGTTAAATGTATTTTATTAGATCTACAAAGTCCACTGACTTTCCTTACAAAATCTGTTATTTTTCTTGAACGATAATGGCACCAGTAACTCCAAAGAGGATCATTAGGTTTTATATCAACAGGGTCTGTGCCATAAATATTTCTAAATTCATTTCTAGCATAATTTGTATAACCCCAATTAGATAAATCACTATTTGCAAAACTAGAAGATAAAGCTTGTGGATATCTAATATAATCTAAATTTATACCATCAGGTTGGTATCTATGTACTATTTCGCAAAGTAATTCATAAAGAAAAGCTTGTACTTCTGGATTTGCTGGATCTATAAAATATCCATTGTGTTCAGAAACTGAAAAAGGTATTGTTTGTGAGTTTATATTCTTCTTTTGGTAATTAGCCCAATTTGGTCTTTGTGCCAAAATATATTCTGGATGAGTCTCTGGAGGTTTATTACCTACATAGAAAGTTTGAAACCAAATATGAACTTTAATGTTACGTTTATGAGCTTCATTTATCCATATTTTCAGAGGATCAAACCCAACATAATCCTCATACTGTTTTATAAATCCATATTTATCCATCGTTTTGGATGGGAAAATGGTTTTACCATGATAAAAAGTCTCTATAAATATATTGTCAATACCAGTTTGTTTTACGTCATCCAAAATTTCTTCAATTTCATTTTTGCTAAAATAAGTCGGTCTAATCCAAACACCTTTTAATTCATTTGAATCAAAAGGTATTACTGTAGACATTGCTAAGTTTGCATATTCAATAGCTTTAGATGATAGTTTTTGAGAATTTTCAGAATCTTTTTGTGCTTTATTAATATAATCATTTGCTTTGCTTAGGTTTTGTTCAGTGCGTTTTTGACTATAATTTGTATAAAGCTGTGCATAGTATGACATCATATTTTGAACTTCTCGAATACGCTCCCTTGCACAATATAAAAATGTATCTGATGTTATATATGACGTTATAATTTTGTTATTTGTATCAAGATATATCTTTGAGCCTACCATTATATTTTCATTAATCCATTTTTTAGCAGAGCCATGCCCACTTATAACAAAACCGTTTGCGGGAATTAATGAATCAGCACCACTTAACGAAGTAACCGTATTGCCTTCAACTACAGCCTCTGTACCGAATTCATTTGTCCCTGTTCGATACCCGAAGCTAGGTGTATAAATTACAAGTTGATTAGTTCCTCTTAAACCAGGATAATTCATACCTTTATAATTGTTTGACAAAACAGGATCTATAACATCAATTCTAAACATTGATTGATTAAACAATGCTTCACCCTGGTAAGGTACAAATTCCGAATAAGCATCATGTGCATATATTTCACAAGTAAACATTGTTATTATAAACAATATAAATAATAAAGTTCTCTTCATCCCAATACTGTGTCCTAAAATTATAAGAATATTATAATTCGTTCTTGTTAATATGGCAATGTATAATTTATAACATTAGAAATAAAAAGGGATTGATTTTACTCAATCCCACATATAAGTACATATCCCAATCAACAACAAATTAAATTTTGTTTAATTATATCAAGTTTAATGCCATGCTTGGCAACTGATTAGCTGTAGATAGCAATGTTGCAGATGCTTGTTGTAATATCTGCGCTTGTATATAATTAGAAGATTCTTCAGCGACATCTGTATCTCTTAAAGTAGATAATGAAGCAGTTATGTTTTGAGATTGAACATCCAATGCTGAGATTGCTGATTCAACCCTGTTTTGTGCAGCACCAATCTTCGTTACTCTACTTGAAATTTCATTTATACCAGCATCCAAATATGCTAACATTTCTTTAGCACTAACATCAGTTAACTCTAAATCAGTACCAGTATACTTCATACCACAACATGCAGCAGCAAATGATTGAATAGCTTTTTCTTTAGTAGCAGAAGTTGTAGAACCTAAATCTGCAATTGCTGTACCTGTATTACCACCTCCTGATTCTAGCATATCTGCTAATGACTTAGTATTACCTGCTGGAGTTGTTGTCATATCTTTGAATATGCCATGTACACTAGCATCTTTAAATAAATCAGTAGATAAATTAATACAGCTATGTTCATTAGCGTATAAACCAACTTGTAAGTTAACACCTGTTGATTTAATACCACTTCCATCACCAGCAGTTTTATATGCCATCAATTTAATGCCATTAAATTCAGAATTTGCAGATATACGATCAATCTCTTGTAGCCTTGCGACAATTTCAGCTTGAATAGCTCTTAATGATTGTGAACCATAAGTCCCGTTAGCAGCTTGCTCTGTTAAATCTCTTACTCTTTGTAAATGTTCTGTTAATAGACCATAAGTTTCTTCTGCTGTTGTTAACATATCAGCACCCGTCGCAGCATTACTAGAAGCAATATCTAACGAACCTAATTGAGTTTCCCACATTGCTGAAATTGAATACCCTGCAGCATTATCTGCAGCATGGTTAATTTTATAGCCAGTTGTCATTCTTTCAATTGACGTATTCAATGCGTTTGTTGCTGCATCTAAATTTCTCTGAGCTATTAACGATGGAATGTTTGTGTTAATTGTAAGAGCCATCTTTTTCTAACCTTTCTAAACAAGTCGAAGCTTGTCTGTAAATCCCTTAATCTTCTTATATACTAATCGACCGATACACTAAACAAAACAAATTATATGTTTGTTTCAAATTTATATATCAATCACATACCCTTGTATACATACATTATAGAATAATCGTATAATTTGTACACTACTTTTTTTTTAAAATTTACAATTATTTACATTTAGTATGATATTAATCTTTGTAATAAAATGTAAATAATGATAGGAGATTAATAAATTATGGTCAAAATCATTACAATTGGAAGCGCAACAATGGATGTTTTTGTTGAATGTGAAGAGGCTAATATAGTATCTGTATGTTCAAAAGCACGGAACTCTAATTTTATGAGTTATCCTTATGGATCAAAAATTGATATTTCAACATTTGCCTCTAATGTCGGTGGTGGTGGTATTAATACTGCTTGTAATTTTGGAAATTTAGGTTTTGAAACATCTGCAATTTTTAAATTAGGTAAAGATTTTTATGCAGATGGGATTTTAAATTTTTTAAATAATAAAAATGTTAAATTAGATGATATAATTCAAAATGAAGAATTTTCAACAGGTTTTTCAGTAATATTAGTTAGTTTTCAAGGAGATAGAACAGTTTTAGCGCATAGAGGAGCTAATGCTTGTATAAGTGAAAATGATATCAATTTTAGTGCTATTAAAGAAGCTGATTTTATTTATATAGCACCATTGAACGGCGATTCTAATAAAGTGTTAAAAAAGATTGTTGATTATGCTGAAGAAAATGATACAAAGATATGTTTTAATGCTGGAACTACAAGTATTAAACAAGGTTTTGAGTATCTTAAAGATGTTTTAGACTCTGCACACATAGTTGTCATGAATAAAGAAGAAGCAAGCATGGCAACAGGGATTGAAGTTAGACCTGACACAAGAACAGAAAAATTTTCTCAGGATGTTATACATAAAGATATAAAAAGCATGCTAGAAAAGCTTAAAATTAAAGATTATCAAGTAGTTGTTATAACTGATGGTGGAAATGGTGCTTACGCATACGAAGGAAAAAATTTCTATTATTGCCCAGTTTTTCCTTCAGAAACAGTATCGACATTAGGAGCTGGAGATGCTTTTGCTTCGACCTTTTGTGCCACTTTAATACATGATGGTATTGATGTAGGGAAAGCTCTTATGTACGCATCTGTCAATTCATCTTCTGTTGTTTCAAAATTCGGCGCTACAGATGGCTTGTTAAATTTTGATGAAATAGAGAGCTTGTTAAAAACTCGTCAAGATTTTACATATTTATTAGCATAGGGACGGAACAATGTTTCAGTTATATTCTCCTAATATGCTAAAAACTTTTGCTAATTGTCCTAAAAAATTTTATTTTAGGTATGTTAAGAATATTTCAATGCCTGTATCAGAAGATATTTTTGAGCTTGGTAAAAATATTCACGCATTAGCATCATACTATTTAAGGAAAGAAAATTTATCAAAATTAGAAGCTGGATTAAATGAACGTGAGCTTAGCATTTGGAATTATTTAAAGACTATAACTTATTTTTCTTACGAAACTGTTAACACTGAGTATAATTTATCAGTTAAACTTGGAAATTACTTCTTTGGAGGTAGAATAGACGCATTAGTCAAAGATAAAGATGTTTACTACATCCTTGATTATAAAACAGGAACTCCACCTGCAAATCCTAAATACGATTATCAAACAATGATATATTTAATGGCAGTTCGAACATTTTTTAATACAAATAAAATAGTTTTTGTTTATATAGATTTAAAAACAAGAGAAGAGGTTAAAGTTGTGCTAACTTCCGAGCTTATCGAAGAATATGAAACAAGACTTATAAATATCGCACAAAATATTAATGACGATATTTTTGATAAAAAACAAAACAAATGCATTTGTGAATATTCAAAAATTTGCTATTAATATTTTATATTTTTTGACTTATTAACAAGCTAAAGTATATAATATTAATAATGGAGAGCTGTATGAAAAAAATAATATTATCATTATTAATAATTTTTATTAATTCTTGTGCTATATATGCTAAAGAATATGAACCCGTGTCGGCACAAGTAAAATTACCTGATAAATATACGCAGGAATATATTTTAACAATTGCAGAGGAATATGAAAAATGTGCTAAAGATGAAATATTTTTTGTTGCATTAGATATGATGAAAGATACCAAAGCTGAGTATTCAAGAAAAGCAATATTAGGTTATAACTTAACTCAAAGACCTATTAAAATTGAATTTAAAGATTTAGCTGAACTCAATAGTGCTTATGCTAGTTATGACGCTGTAGGCTGGAAAAAGAAAAACCGTTTATTTATTTATATTAATCCTAAACATAGAAATGCACCTCCTGGAGCATTAGCAGCGTTGTTAGCACATGAAGCTCTACATCAGGATGAATTCAATTCATTAAGTGAAGAAACTTATGCTTGGACTATGGAGGGTATGGTTTGGTGTGAACTACTAGAACGCTATCCTGAATCAAATAATTTAGAGTCTCCATTAGTTATGCGTGAAAATATTTTAAAGCAATTACTTGAAAAAGGTAATTTTACTAACAAATATATTAAAAAAACAGTATATGCGAATGATGGTTATAAAAATTTACCACTAACTTCACCAGGTTTTAAGGCTCAATAACATGTTATATTCTTTTATAATAGACAGAGTTGATAATAAAATGGTTATTGATTGTAATTACTACTTGAGGTTTAATTAACTTATGAGAGTTAAAAATATTACAATTTTCTTTTTATTGGTTTTTATATTGGTAATGTTTAACCAAGTTTTTTTTAAGGCATTTAATAGAGCTAATATATATTTTTCAACCCAAGCTCTTTATGATAATGAAAATACTTCACCCCAAAAGCTATTTGAAAAAACTTGGAGAATAATATATAAGGATTATTATGATCCAACGCTTAATCATCAAGATTGGACTCGATGGAAAGAACGCTATCACGATAAAATAAAAACAAATGATGATGCAAAAGTTGCTATTGATACTATGATAGCAAGTCTCAATGAACCATATACTCGCTATATGAATAAAAAAGATTTTGATGAATTAGCAACCTCAATAACATCAAAGATTTGTGGAATTGGCGTAAATATTTATACAAAATCTGGGAAAATAGAAATTTTTAATGTTATACCTTCAACACCTGCTGATTATATTGGAATTAAACAAGGTGATATTATAGTAGCTGTTGACGGAAAAGATACAAATGGAATGAATGTTTCAGAAGTTGCGTCGCTTGTGAGAGGTCCAGAAAATAGTATTGTTGAATTAACTATTTTACGAGATGGTAAAAAAATAACAAAAAAAATTAAAAGAAAAGAAATAAAGATTAAAAATGTAAAAAGCTCAATCATTGATAATCACATTGGATACATCCAAATAATTAGTTTCATGGGAAGCACTACAGCTTCTGAATTTATGGAAGCTTTGGAAAACACTAAAAACACAGATTCTTTGATAATTGATTTAAGAGGAAATACTGGTGGGTTGTTAGAAAATGCCGTTTTTATCGCAAATTTATTTATACCTCAAGGCAAAATAGTTGATATCATTTACCGAAATGGTTATACTAAATCCATCCAAGCAGATGCTAAAGAAATTAACCTAAACAAGCCTCTTGTTGTTTTGATTAATTCAGCAAGTGCAAGTGCTAGTGAAATACTTTCAGGAGCTCTTAAAGATTATAAAAAAGCAAAGTTGGTTGGTAAAAAAACATTTGGTAAAGGATTAGTACAAAAAGTCGTCCCTCTTCCTAATCAAACAGGAGTTAATATTACTATAGCAAAATATTTAACACCAAATGGTACTGATATTAATAAACTAGGTATTAAACCTGATATTGAAATTGGAAATGATTATGATTTTTATATTAACAATAATAAAAATGATGTTCAATTAAATACAGCAAAAAAACTATTAAGCTTAAAGTAACTATAATAGTTCTTTAACCTTAGACCTTACTTCATTATCAATTTCAAAGATTTCCTCTATTGTTGGGGTTTTGATATGCTTATGAGACTCAAGCATTTTCTCTACAATATTTATAATATCAAACAATTTTATTTTTCCATCTAAGAATGCAAAAACAGCTTCTTCATTAGCAGCATTCATACAAATAGGAAATGAACCAGCTTTTCTGCCACATTCATAAGCTATTTGGAGAGTTCGAAACTTACTGATATCAGGTTTCTCAAAATCTAACCGAGCTATTTCTGAAAAACTAAAACTTTTCGATTTAATACCACTAAATCTTTCTGGATAGGTTATTGCATATTGAATAGGAATATGCATACTTGGTAAGCCTATTTGGGCAATTACACTACCATCTACATACTCAATAGCCGAGTGAATAATACTTTGAGGATGAATAACTACTTCGATATCATCATAGCTCATTCCAAACAAGTGATGAGCTTCAATAACCTCTAAACCCTTATTCATAAGAGTAGCACTATCAACTGTTATTTTCTTCCCCATATCCCAACGGGGATGTGCTAATGCTTCTTCAACAGTTGCATGCTTCATTTCTTCTATTGTTTTTCTCAAAAAAGGTCCACCAGAAGCTGTTATTATAAGCTTTTCTACTTGATTTACGTCCTTTATGCATTGATGTATTGCACAATGCTCACTATCTACAGGTATAATATCAACTTTGTGTTGCCTTGCTAATTCCATAACAATATCACCAGCCATTACTAATGTTTCTTTATTAGCTAAAGCAACATTTATACCGTTTTTTATTGCTGTAATTGTAGGAATTAAACCAATCTTACCTGAAACAGCAACCAATATGATATCATTTTCTTTGTTTGCACAAATCTCTTCAATTGATAAAACATCTGCGCCTTTAATATCTTTTAACGAAGATGCATACGCATACTTTGGTTTATATTTCGCAATTTGTTTATTTAATAGCTCAACATTAGCACCACCAGTTAATGCTATTATCTCAAATTTATCTCTTAGCTTGTCTATAACCTCAAGTGCTTGTCTACCTATTGACCCTGTTGAACCTAATATACTTATCTTTGTTTTCATATATTCATTATAATTCAAAATATTTTCCAGTAAATTAAAACTATATGTAAAGTTTTGTTACAAAAATATATAATCTTGAAATACGTATTATTTTTTATACTTTATATATATGTAAGATGAAAAATGGTGATAAGAAATGGCAATAGCAAATTTACACGAATCAATACAATCCCATATTTTAAGAAGAAATCAGCTAAATCTTGAGATTTCTAATTTACAGACTCAAAAAAGCTTAGCTGTTTATTCTCAAGGAGATTTACAAAGCCTTTTCGCATCAGAAAAAAATGCAGTAAGAGATTATTTTAAAGATTTATTTGAAACTGATGAAACTTACTGTGAATATCTTGATTACACTGAAATTCCTGATTATGTTGAAGAAATTGATAAAATCACAGCTCGTTATGAAGAAGAAATGGAAAGATTAACTGCTTGGGAAACAGCAATTGATACTCAAATAACAACTGATAGCACAGAATTAGAAGAAATTAAAGCTTATCTTGAATCTTACAAAAGTATGTTAACAACAAACATTCAAGACGATTTTAATTTTGGATTAAATGGTTAATAATTAACCAAATAAATATACTCCAAGCATTGCAAAGATTATTAGAGCGATATTATAATGTAAGAATGTTGGGATACAAGTATCAAAAATATGATTATGTTGCCCATCAGCATTTAAACCGGAAGTAGGTCCAAGAGTTGTATCTGAAGCTGGTGAACCAGCATCGCCTAATGCAGCAGACGCAGCTAATAATACTGCAATTTGTGAAGTATTAAAGCCTATATCAACACAAATAGGTATAAAAAGAACTGCTAATATCGGAATTGTACCAAAAGAAGTCCCAATTCCTATTGTTATAAATAATCCTAATATTAGGATTATTAGAGATGTTAACATTATACTATTTGGTAAAAATACAAGAATATTATTAACCAGTAATTCAATTGAACCTGAAGCTTTTAGCACAGATGCAAATCCTGCTGCTACTAGCATTACAAAGGCTATAAAACCCATCATATATATACCTTCATTCATCATTGAATCCATTTTTTCTTTAGGCACAACTTTTAGTGTAAACACTACTCCTAGACCAACTAAAGCACCTAAAGGTAATGAATGAGTTAAGACTTGCACAATAAAAGTTAAAATTGACGCAATAATAAATATAATAAAAATATTTTTATCACAAGGTCTATTTTCTACATTTAAAAATTTGACATCTACATTCTTATATTCACGAGGTTTTCTATATATAAATAAAGAAATCAATAATCCCACTAACATTGCAGCTCCAAGTATTAAGGTCGATTTCCACACTTCATTCCTTGCTATATTAACGCCATTTTGAATCATATTATCTGCAATTAGGTTTTGAAAAATTAAACCAAAACCTACTGGAATTGTTATATATGGCATTTTTAATCCAAATGCAAGAATACTTGCTATAGAACGCCTGTCAATTTTTAACTTATTCATCGTTTGCAAAAGAGGTGGAATTATAATCGGAATAAATGCAATATGTATAGGTATAATATTTTGTGATGCAACAGCTATCAGACCTAAAATAAGTAATAATAGGAATTTTTTTCCGGATATTAGCTTAGTAATTTTATCAGAAATAATATTTGTAAAACCTGAGTGTGCCATTGTTGCAGCAAATGTACCTAATAAAATATAACTCAAAGCTGTTTCAGAATTTCCCCCCATACCTTGTACAAAGATATTCATTACTTGTTCTAAATTCATGCCTGACAAAAGTCCAGCTACCAGTGTTGAAATTATAATAGCTAACAATACATTAACACGTTTTAAGCATAAAGCACATAATAAAACTATAGAAATAATTGCAGGATTGGTGATAATTGCCATTATTAATTTGCTTCTTCTTTCTGCAATAATGCTATAAGTTCAAGAGCTGTTTGTTTTTGCACTTCATCAGGCATAAGTTTTAAATATTCAAAAGCTTCTGCAATTTTTTGATCTGTATCATACCAACGACGCAATATATAATTAAAAGCGTCAGTCATAATGTTTTCAGATAAATCCAAACCAGCTTCTTTTGATTTACTAATAATTAAATCTGCACATTTGTACTGAACCATAATGTTTGAATTTCTCATCAAACTAACTGCTAAACTTACTGTAGGATCTATATCATACCAACGCTTATTCATATTCTACCCTCTTTTATAAACTCATAGTATATTCTATAACTCATTTTGTCAATCTCGAAATTATAGCTTTTTGTTTTTCCTTGTCTGAAATTCTAAGTAATAATGTTTTTTCTTTTGATGTATCCCCTTTTATTATTTCAATATTACTTTTGGGTAACTTAAAGCTTTTTGACAAAAACTCAACCAAAGCTTTGTTGGCTTTGTTTTCAATAGGTTGTGCAGTTACTTTAACCTTTATAAATCCTTCTTCTAATATAATATCATTTTTTGAAGAATTAGGTACAATTTTTATCTTTATAATAAGTCCGTCATCAACTTGCCTTATCATATTTTTTGAAACACCATAACATATTCGTGTTTAAAGATATAAAAACCACCAGCTAAAGCTCTATATCGCCATAGATTTGCTGTTTTACCTTTAGCTCTTTCATTACCTTGCATATCCTTAATAATTATTGCCTTAGTTATAAAGCCTAGCTTATTCATTCTTGCCATACATTCAAAACCTAAAGGTATATGTTGGGAGTTTGCATATTTATCGCCAATTATAAGACAAGCAAAACGGCCTTTTTCTAGCATATCATAACCATTCTTTGCAACCTTTTCAAACAAATCATAAAATTCATCTGTTGTTGAACAATTTGAAAGATCTTCTTTTTTATCAGAAAACTTAATAATATCATCATAAGGTGGATGAAGCATTAAAAGCTGTGCTTGTTTTCTTCCCATTATATCTAATCTAGCTTTGATTTTATCTTTAGCTAAAGAGCTTGCTGAATCTGCACATATTATGTTCACATCAGTTACTAATTGTTTTGCTGTAAATTTTTCAGAAACTTTTTCTGCCAAATCTTCTTTAAGTTCAACTCCAATACAACGGCGTTCCATATTTATAGCTTCAATACCTGATGTTCCTGAACCAAAAAACATATCTAATACAATATCACCTTTTTTAGTATATCGTTCATAAATTTGCTGTGCTATTTGAGGAATATAATTCCCATGGTATTCATTTGAATGACCATTTTCTTTTAATCTATTTGGAAATTCCCATAAAGTATCAGTTTTTACATGATCATAATCTCTCCAAGCTTTTAAATTTATATCACTATAATAAGTGGTTTTAATTGCATTATCTTTAACAACACTAAGAGTCGATTTCGAATCTGATTTTTTAATTTTTAAATTTGATTTAGCCATATCTTTCCCCATTTAACAATTTTAGTGTATAAGATATTCTCAAATTTGTAATCAAATAAATAGATGATATTAAAAAAAAAGTAATCATGATTATGATTACTTTTTTTAATTTTAATAACAATATTAGTTATTTTACATTAACGGTATTATTATCAACAATAAATTGTGTTACTTTTTCATTTAACGCTTGTTGAGATAGAGCATTAAATATTCCAGGAGTTTGTGCTAATTGTTTAACCATAGTAGCTGTATCAATCTGATACATTCTACTTAGCTCAGCTAATTTATCACTAAAATCAGCTTGAGAAACTGAAATATTTTCTTCTTTAGCAATTTTGCTAATAACTAAAGAATTTTTCACTCTAATAGCAGCATCTTCTTTTAAACTGTTAAGGATTTCGTCATAGCCTTGAGCTTCAACTGCTTGTTCCCAAGTAAAACCTTGCATTTCTAACTTTTGTTTGTATTCTTCAACTAATTGATCAGCTTCTCTATCAATCATAGATTTTTGAATGTCAACTTTTGCGTCATTAACAATTTTTTCAAATATAGCTTTTTCAAAATTAGTTCTATCAATGTCAGATTTTTGTCTATCTAAATATTGTTGAATATCAGCTTTTAATTCATCAACAGTTTTGAATGGACCAACTTTTGCCGCGAATTCATCTGTAAGCTCTGGTAAAACCTTAGTTTTAATTTCGTTTATTTTACACTTGAAAACTGCTGGTTGACCTGCAAGCTTTTGTTCGTGATATTCTTCAGGGAAGTTTACATTAATTTCAAAATCTTCGCCAATAGTTCTGTCAACAAGTTGTTCTGCAAATCCAGGTATAAAACTTGAATTAGCTAAGTCTAAAGTGTAATTTTTAGCATCGCCATGCTCAATCTTTTCACCATTTACAAAGCCTTCAAAATCAAAAACTACGATATCTTTAGCTTCAGACTTTCTATCAGTTACAATAACAGTTTCTGCTGACTGTTCTAATAAGCTATCAAGTGATTTCTGAAACGCATCTTCTGGAGTCTTATAACCATCTATATCAATAGTTAAACCTTTGTACTCTCCTAATGTAACTTCTGGTCTTAATTCAAGCTTTGCAACGATTTTTAAATCTTCACCAATTTTATAATCGTAAGATTCAACATAAGGTTGAGTTACAATATCGTACTCATCGTTCTTTAGCACTTCAGAAAATATTTTTGGTAATGATGATTCTAATGCTTCGTGCTTAATTCTATCTTCTCCAACATACTTTTCAACAATATTTCTTGGAGCTTTACCTTTTCTAAATCCTGGAATATTAATGTGTTGAGCAATTTTTCTTGCTGAATTATTGTAATATTCAACAGCTTCTTTTGCAGGAACTACAATCTCTACTTTTACCATATTCTCAGGAAGCTTTTCAAATTTTGTTTCCATTTTTAATTCCCCTTTTCTTTTTTTTATTAATAAAATACAACAAACAGCTGTAATTGTAAAGTGAATAAGGTTTCATCTGTAAAAGAGAAAACAAAATTTTATATTTTTCAACTTTTTATGGAACTTTATTAAAAAAAATACGTCTATGTATATAGATGGAGGAAGAGCTGATATGAACAAAGAATTTAATACTATTGAATATCAAGATAATGATTATATTAGAGATATTAATGAACCCAAAACATTTAGTACAGTAGTAAATAGCGATGACATTCTACAAATGTATCTTAAAGAAATTGGCAGAAAAAAAATACTTTCCCGAGCTGAAGAATATGAATTAGGTAGGTTAATTCAAGAAGGTTCTAAACAAGAAAAGATATATGCTAAAAATAAATTAATACAGTCAAATCTTCGTTTAGTCGTAAGTATTGCTAAAAAATATATTGGTCAAGGCGTATTATTTATGGATTTAGTTCAAGAAGGTTCTTTGGGGCTTATTAAAGCAGCAGAGAAGTATGACTATAAGAAAAATTTTAAATTTTCAACTTATGCGACTTGGTGGATTAAACAAACAATTATAAGAGCTATATCTAATCATTCAAGGACTATTAGAATTCCAGTACACATGTTAGATAAAATTCGTCGTTATAAAAAAGCATGTAATGAAATAATCTATAATGAAAAACAAAATCTAGATGATGCTACTGTTGCAAGACTCTCAGGATTAGATGAGAAAAAAATTGAAGAAGTAAAAAACGCAATAAAGAAAGAACCTGTAAGTTTAGATTTGCTAGTTACAGATGATTTAAGCATACAAGACTATATAGAAGATACAAGCTACACTTCACCAGAAAACTCTGTACAGCACAAACTACAAGAAAGTGATATTATCAAACTTATTAGTATACTGGATAATCGTGAACAAGAAATTAGAAAACACAGGTTTGGTATTAATAATGAAGAACCAAAGACATTAGAACAAATAGGAAAAACCTTAGGTTTTTCAAAAGAGAGGATTCGTCAGATTGAAAACAATGCGTTACAAAAGCTTAGACGTTTTGAAAAAATAGAAACTATGAAGTCATATTTAGATGTGGGTTAATTGATTTAGTTAGAGCTGATTTATCAGCTCTTTTTTTATTATGAGTAATTTTATATAATATTATTGCCAAAATCGAACCCCCTAAAGCAATTCCAGTGTATAGTAAAGCTTTAGGAGAAGTCTTAGTTTCAGAATTTTGCAAAATTCTATTGTATTTTTGTATTTTTTTATAAAGCTTACGTTCCTTTTTATCTAGTCCTTCTTTTATAAAAATCTTTTCAAGTGCATCCATTATATTAAAACCTTCTCCTTTTTCTAAGGATTTAAAATAATTTTCTTTATAATCATTAACAATTCTAACTCTGTAATCTTCTTCCATATTAGGATTATCTTTATACCTTTCAATTATATTAAGAGCCTCTGTAAAAAATACCATATTATGTTTCGCTAACATTGGTTCGGCAAACTTTGCTTTTAAAAATTCTGAATAAGATGCTAATTTTTCATTTGGGATTTTAAGAATTTTACTCAATGTTTCAATTTGAGTAATACGTTTACTTTCATTTGCAAAAATTTCTCTAATTGGCTCAGAATCGTGATTTGTTGTTCCAAGTATATAAAAATTATTATCCATACCTCTTGATTTAAAACCATCAACTGTTGCCCAATATTCATCTAAACTCGATGAACAAAAGATTTTATTTCTTTTCCTTGCTATTGACTTTAGCCGATGTCCAAAAAAAAGATTAAAGTCATTAGTATCAGCAACCATTTCATACATTAAATCTTCTTTATTAAAATTGGCACCCTTAATATTCTTGATTTCATCTTCTAGTAAATTTAATATCTTTTCGTTATATTCTTTTTTTTCTTTATTATGAGTCAAATCATTAACAACAGGTTGGGTTATATAAGCCCAAGCTGCGTCAAACCTTATCGCATCATATCTTTTTGCATAAACTTTAACCTTGAGTTTAAGTAATTCACACCCTTCTTTTGAATCATAATTTAATGCTGGCAAGCCCCAATTTATACTTGAATTTGGAATAAAGGCTTTAGGGTTTGCCCAACATTCATCCTTTGAAAAACCAATAATCATATCACCACTAAGTTTTAAACCTTTATTGTTTAATTCAGTTTTTGCTTCACTTAAATGTTTATCAGCCAAAAATTGTTTAAATTTATAAAATTCTATTTCATCATTTAATTCGCAATTTTTTATTCCTTTAATTGCATTAATTCGTTCCTCTAATGATACAACATCAGTATTATAAAAATTCTTATCAAAATAATTCCAGTGATAATAATCATTTGTTCCGTATTTAAAACTTAAAGCCTCATATATTGATTTTGGTTCTAACCATTCTCTATTTGCTTCTTCAAATTTTAAAATCTCATTCAATATTTCTTTTTTCTTATCAGTATCAGCTTTTTGTAATTCTTTAAATGCTTTTCTTAATACTAAATCAGTTGGAGATTTTTTTTCTATAACATTTGCATAATTAATTTTATTTTGTGGAAATTTTGAATTAAAGTCTTGTACTACATTCAAATCATCACTTGAAAGAATTTTTCCAAAATTATTTGTTGTTAACTTTTCTAAATTAATTAATTGTTCACCTAAATCAATTGAAGAGCCAGAATATGGTAAAATACAATTGTTAAAATTTTTAAAACGACCCTCTGGCAATAATTGAATACAATTTGTACCAAAATATAACTTTACAAAATCAAAAAATTTAAGAGCTTCCTTATCTAGTAAATTACCAACTCCTGTATTTACATTTTGAGGTAATGAAGAAGATGGAACTATGAATATACTATTCCCAGTATTTCCAACTTTTTCTTTTGCTTGACTTACAACTTTAGCAAAATCAGCTTCTTCATGAGATTTTAGCTGTCGTTTGAAATTTATATTTGATACTGAACTTATACGCATAACTATACTATTAATTGAATTACATATATAAAACGATACTATTTAATTAGCTATTATGTACTTTTGTTAAATAAAATTGCACAAACTTTATATTTAATATACCATAGACATAAAAGTATGCAAATTTTAATGGAGGTTTTTAAATGTTCAAGAAAATATTAAACGTATTGTTTGTTTTATTAGCATTTGTTATTATGAATAACCCTGCTAACGCTTTTTATACAGACATGGATGAAAGCCATTGGGCTTATCAATCAATTAAATTTTTGACAGAAGTCGGAGTTGTTGTTGGCTATCCAGATGGTACATACAAACCTGATATTCCTGTTACAAGAGCTGAATTTGCTTCAATGGCAATCAAAGCTTTAGGACAAGAAAATTCTACTGTTACTCAAGAAGTTGATTTTGATGACGTAACTCAAGATTTTTGGGCTTATAATATTATCCAAAAAGCTGTATACTTTGATTTAATTCCTAATTCTAAAGGTGAAAGCTTTAGACCATTTGATTCAGTTACAAGAGCAGAAGCAATTAATATCGCAGTTAATGCTTTAACAACAAATCAAATTAGTCAACAAAAAGCTGATGATATAGTTGCAAAGTCTTATGAAGACTATACACAAATGCCTGCTTGGTTTTTAATGGCTGCTGCTAAAGCACATATTTTAGATTTAGTTGTTGTTATGCCAGGACACGAAGGCAAGATGGAAGCAAATAGACCTGCAAATCGTGCTGAAGTTGCTCAAATTTTATATAAAATGATGCAAGAAGCTAAATTAAACCCAAATGCAAAATTAGCAGAAGTTATGCAAAAAAGAACAGCTGAAGGTTTTATAGTTGATAATGTAAAAGTTCAAGGTTCTATTGGTATAGTTCCAGCAGGTACAATATTCCCTATTAAACTTGAAACAGTTGTTGGTTCAAAAATTTCAAATGTGTCTGATATCTACACTGCTAAAACACCAATGAATTATGTAACTAAAGATAAATACCTTTTAATCTCCGAAAATAGTGATATGAAAGGTCAGGTAAAATACGTACAACCTGGTAAATTATTTAAACAACAAGGCGAGTTAATTATTAAAAATGAATTGTTAGTAACTCCAAATGATCAAGCTGTTATGGTATACGGTGTTGCGACACTTACTCCTGACAAAATTGGTTTCTGGAGAAAGATATTTAAAGGTGCAAATGTATTAACAAACCCTGGACAGCTTGTTAATATAAGACTTTTAGCACCAATTAAAATAGATTTAACTAACGGTTATATATACGAATAAGTGTTTCTTTTCTTAGAAAAACGACCAGAAATGGTCGTTTTTTTTTATTCAATTACTCTCAATGGCTTTTCAAAATAAGAGTTAAACTTAGATTTATATGCAGGTAATTCGTTACAATAAGCTTCTAAATCAAAAGAAATACCTTTAGCTGGTGAGGAAGCTTTAACTCCTACTGCTTTTAGCATTGCTCGCATGAAAACATTTGATATGGCATCACTACCTCTAAGCCACGGAGTAGCATGTGCAATTATCCACCTAATTTCAGCAACTACATCAATTATCTCGTTTAAATCTTCTGCTTTAACGTCCTTTTTTAAGAATTTTGTATATTTATTGTTAAATAAATCAAATATATAGTCTAAAGAATTATTTATTAATCTAGGATTACCATGTTCAATCTCTCCGAAACCGCCTGGTGTTGAGATTGCCAAGTCTCTATTAATAGGCGTTAATGGTAATAAATAAGTTGCATCTAGTTGTTTTTCATAAACTTTATATCGCCCAAGTTTGTATGGGGTAAACAGATCAAAATCCGAATGTCTGTTTTTCCAACCCATCCTTTGCGTTCTTAAGATTCCAGTCTCAATTTTTTTTGCAAAATCTCGAGTTAAATAATTCGCAGATACAACTCCTGCTGATGCGCATCTTAGGACTGTTTCTGCAGGCATGCCTTTTCTAATCATATCAGTAATATAATTTGTAGTTCTTTTCATTCTTTCAGCCCAAAGAAAATTTTTCCCATAGCCAGGAATTTTTATATAAAAATCTTTTCTTCGCAACTTGAGCTTACTTGAATTTAGATTTGCGCCAAAAATTGGTTGATAATTATAATTTATATTTGAAATCATGTTTATATAAAATATGCTAAATAAAAAATTTGCTATCTCTATTTACAGTTTTTTGTTCTGATGTCTCTAAATTTTTAACAGTAACCTTGTTCTGAGCGATCTCATCTTCTCCTAAAATCAATGCGTATTTTGCAACCTTCGAAGCTTTTTCTAACTGTTTTACAAATTTTTTGTTTGTTAAATCAAATTCACAAGAGAAACCTGCGTTTCTAACTTCTTCAGTTAATTTTATTGCTTCAAGAGAATTATTAGAAATTACGAATGCGTGAGTTTTATATTCCATTTTTTCATTTAATAATGCAGCTAATCTTTCCATGCCCATTGCAAAGCCTATCGCAGGAGTATCTTCTCCACCTAGATTTTTAACAAGACTATCGTAACGTCCACCTCCACAGACTGCATTTTGTGAGCCTAAGCTGTTTGATTTTATTTCAAATACAGTTCTATTATAATAATCAAGTCCTCTAACTAAGAGTTTATTTATAGAATAATCTATCTTTAATTCATTTAAATATGTTTTTAATTCTTCAAAATGCGAAGAACAATCATCACATATAAAATCTGATTGTATAACAGATTGAATTTCTGGTTTAGCATAAATCTCATTACACTCTGGAACTTTACAGTCTAAAAGCCTTAATGGGTTTTTTTCATATCTTGTTTGACAATCTGGACACATTTCTGACAAATAAGGTTTTAAGACTTCTTTAAGCTTAGATTTAAAAATTTCTCTACAATCTGGACAACCTAAAGAATTTATTTCTACTGACAAATTGTTTAAACCTAATGCTTTTAGATAGTTTGTTGCCATAAATATCACTTCAGCATCAGCTGTAGGTTGTTTTATACCAAAAACTTCAACACCAACTTGGTGAAACTGCCTTTGACGACCAGCTTGAGGTCTTTCATAACGGAACATTGGTCCTTTATACCATAATTTAACTGGAGCTGAAAGTCTGTGCATTCCATTTTCAATAAATGAACGAACAACTCCTGCAGTATTTTCAGGTCTTAATGTTAAAGAACGCTCACTTTTTTCAAAAGTATACATTTCTTTATTAACAATATCTGTTGTATCTCCGACACCACGAGCAAAAAGTTCGGTAGCTTCAAATATTGGAGTTCTAATTTCCTTAGCACCATATCTTGAAAAAATATCTAATGCTGTTTTTTCCATAAAATGCCAGAGACCGATATCTGCTGGAAGTATATCTTTAGTTCCTTTTTGAGCTTTAATTATTGCCATTATTTTAGTTCCTCTATATAATCATATTATAATACAAATAGGTCTAAAAAAAATAAGGAATTTTTATGGGTATTAAATTAACAAAAATGCAAGGCTGTGGGAATGATTTTGTAATATTGGATTACGAAGAATTTTTAAAAATGAAATGCACGATGAAGGAAGCTGCAATAAAGCTTTGTGATAGAAATTTTGGCGTTGGCGCTGATGGTTTAATTATCCCTAATAAGCTAGCTGAAAATACTGATATAGGTTGGTATTTTTATAATTCAGATGGTACAACAGCACAAATGTGCGGTAATGGCATGCGATGTTTTGCTAAATATGTATATGATAAAAAATATGTTAATAAAAAAGAGTTTACAGTTAAAACTCTTGCAGGAATAATTACTCCACAAATACTTGAGAATGGACAAATTCGTGTTAATATGTCAAAACCTATTTTAGAACCAGAAAAAATCCCATTTTTGCCAAATTACAATTTGAATTATAAAATTTCTATTAAAAATAGGATTTTCGAAGGTAATGCAATTTCTATGGGAAATCCTCATTTTGTAATTTTTATAAAAGATGATGAAAATCTTTTAAATTTAGCTAATGAATATGGTCCATTAATAGAGATTTCGGCTGAATTTCCAGAAAAAACTAATGTCGAGTTTATTAAAATAAAAACCAGAAATGAAATAGAACTCTGTGTTTGGGAACGAGGATGTGGAATAACATTGGCTTGTGGTACAGGGGCTTGTGCTTCAACTGTTGCAGGAATTTTAAAAGGCTATTTAGAAAACTCTGTAGATGTAAATTTATTGGGTGGTAAAGTAAATGTATATTGGGAAAATCATTCAGAATTAGAATATGGGAATGTATATCTTACAGGTTTCGCTGATTACGTTTTTGAAGCTGAATTAATATAATTAAACATTACTTATTTTATAAATAATAACCTTAATTATGCTAATATAATAGTATTAATTAAAAATATGAGGTTAAAATGGAATTTACAGATGAAGATTTTATTAAATATAAACAATATTTGAATGTGCTTACAGAGCAATTAAATATTTTTTTTGAAGATCAAAAAGAATATATATGTTGCAAAAAAGGTTGTTCATTATGTTGTGAAAAAGGTACTTACCCATATTCTGAATTAGAATTTAAGTATTTATTATTAGGTTTTTTTCAAATAGAACATATTGAGCGTCAAAAAGTTATAAATAGAATAAAAGAGCTAAAAAGACAATATGAACTTTTTGAAGATAAACAAAATTTTTCACACCGTTGTCCATTTTTAAGCGATGATAATATTTGTTTAGTATATGATTGTAGAGGTTTAATCTGTAGGACATTTGGATTATTAACAGAATTAGATGATGGTAGTTTAACTCTACCATTCTGTTCAACATTGGGTTTAAATTATTCAAAAGTTTATCTCAAGGATGAAAAAAAGATTGATTACGAAGCTATTAAAAATTTAGGATATAAAAATTATCCACTTCCTAGAAGAACAAATTTAAAAACACTGATGTCAAAAGAAATATTTATAGACGATCCTATTAATTTTGGCGAAATAAAAGCTCTAATAGAATGGTTGTAATTATCAGAATTTTCATTTTTTAATTTGATAAAGGAAATAATAATGAAGATTAAAATAATCGCTTTGGGCAAAATTAAAGAAACATTTTTAAAAGAAGGAATTAATGAATTCTTAAAGCGTTTAATTCCATATACAAGTATTGAAATTATTGAATTATCACCGATAGAAATTAAAGATGAAAATTTAACTTCTAGAATTTTAGAACAAGAAGGTGAAAAGATTTTAGCTTGCATAAAACCTGATTCTTATGTAATTACACTGGAAATTCAGGGGAAACAACTTTCATCTGAAGATTTTGCAAAAAAAATTGATGAAATAATCCTTACAGGCAAGAATGAATTAGTCTTTATTATAGGTTCTTCTTGTGGACTATCACAATCGATTTCGCAAAGAGCCGATTTTAAATTAAGTTTCTCTAAAATGACGTTTTTACACCAATTCGCAAGGCTAATTTTAATAGAACAAATATACAGAGCTTTTAAAATATTAAAAAACGAATCATATCATAAATAATTTAGAGCTTAATTGTAATTTTTTATTTCACTACTCCACTTAATATAAAAATAAATAGATAATAATAAATATATTGACCACATTATAACAGTTGAACAAACAGGAATTCCACCTAATAATATATTTAGCCACATTATTAATGATAATAGGTTTACAAAAGCCCAAAATATCCATTGTTCAATCGCACGTCTTACCGTTAAATACATGCCTCCTATTGAAAATATTGTTGTAATACTATCTATTACAGGATGAACATCATTAAATTGATTTAAAATATTGTATACAATAAATGTTAATAATACGAGTATTAAAATCAGGAAATACAAGTCTTTTTTAGGTAATTTGATTTTTATTATTTCCATTTTGTCTAATTTTAAATTTTTATTCCATTTTAAATATCCTAATACTTGCATTGGAATATAATAAATTAGATACAATAGTACATTACCCCAAATAGCGTTGCTAAAAGCTAAATACGCATAAAAACTTGAGCCAATCACCCCAAATAAATAACAAATAGGGACTCCTTTACCTGCAAGAAAAGTATAAATTATTCCACAAATTGCTGATATTACTGCAATATTACTATCATTATTAATAATTGCATTTGATATAATTAGCAATATTATTAAAAATAAACTAATAAACTCAACTCTTTCCTGAATATTTAATTTATTCTTTATCATACTTATGTTATCTTATAAAAATAAATGAAAGTAAATTATCAAAAAAATAATATTTCATATAAAGGTTTTTATAATAGTAAAATATTAAAAAAGGCTTTAGAGTTTGCAGCAGATAACGGAACATTATTTGCTGCAACTGCGACATTAACTTTATCAGGAATTCGCCCTTTAGCTATTTTAGCAACACCAAATACTGATAAAAAAAATAAACGAATAGCTTGTGCTAAGTCTTTAACTTCAACTACATGTGGATACTTAATAGCCTTATTTAGCTCTTTACCACTATCTAATGCTATGAAAAAAATAGATGACAATCCTAATGAGTTCTTAAAGGAAAATACAATAAGAGTATTAAAAAACGGCAAGGATAACTTAAATAAATCAAAAGCATATTTAATGGCTACTCAATTATTTAAATTAGGACTTGGATTAGTTATATCTGCTCCTAAATCTATTTTAACTGCGCTTGGAACGCCTTATATACTAAAACTTATAAATACAAATATAGATAATAAAGAAAAAATAAATGAGCAGAAAAATATTGTATTTAAAGGAAAAAATAATTTATCAAACAAAATTGGAAAGATTTTAGATAAAAAATGGTTGCAAAATTTTGTAATTAGGAACAAGAAGTCTAATTTCCCTTTACATATAGTTGCAACTACTGATAGTATATCAACAGCTACATTTGTGTATAAAACCTCAAAGGATAAAAACTTTGAGAAAAACGAAAAAAAGACACTTATAAATAATTCAATAATTTCAACAGTGTTAAGTATTTCTTCAACATACATTATTGATTGGCTAACGAAGGATAAAACTGATAAATTTATCGAAAATTATAAAAAATATAACAAAAATGATCCAAATTTATTAAAACAAATAAATGGAATTAAAATAGCTAAACCTATTATTATAGCAGGTTTAATTTACTATATTATAATTCCATCTATTTCAACTTATTTTGCTGAGCGAATAGGGAAAAAAATCAATCCTCTATAGTAATACCTTCGCTTTCAATTGCAATTTCAATCAATCTATATGATAAATAAGCTCCTAGCGCGACAGCTTTTAAATCAATATTTTCATCATATTTAGCTACTTCCAAAATAGCAGTATTAATTTCAGGATTTTCTTCCTTTAAATATTGAACCATATTCTTACGCCAAGATTGCACATCTTGAAAAACTTCTGCAAATATCTCACTAGAAACTTCTTCTGTTATTATTGGTAGCATAATTTTCTCTCCTGTATATAAGTTATTATATATTATATTCAAAAATGACTCAATACATTAAATATATTAGGAATTCTTTTTTGATTTTTTCTTTGATGTTTTATTATTAAAATCAACATCAAGTTTAACTTCTCCATCGGCTAAATTTTTACCAATAAATTTTTCTAAATTCGCTCGTGCTGTATTAAATAAATAAAGAGTATTATAATATTTCAACATTGCATCTTGATATTGAACTTGAGCTTCCTTAAGTTCTATAGGATTTCCTACTCCAACTTTATATCTACCATAAGAAAGCTCATAATTTTCTTTTGCTTGTTTAAGTCCCAAGAAAGCTACTGGTATTGAATTTTTTCGCTCAATCATAGAATAATAAGCTTCTTGTATTTCAAAATATATATTATTTTTTGTATTTATTGCATTTGCTTGTTCTCTAGAGTGAAGAGCCTTAGCTTCTTTTATCTCATTTTTAATCAACATAGCATTAATAGTCGGGAAATTTAGATATCCACCAAAATTATAACCATAATTTGAGGTCCAAGACCTTCCACCTTTTTGATACTGTCCTTCTACTGTTATTGTTGGGAAGTAAGATTTCTTTACTAATTTAACATTTTGATTTGCTTCTTCAACCTTAATTTCAGCAAGTTGAAACTCTGGGCGAGATTCTTTAGCTGTTTCTATAGCTTCATTTAATGTAATATTACAAGGGTTATATCTTAAATTATCAGAAATTCTATATTTATTTGAATAAGGTAATCCCATTGTATTATTCAATTTTGCCATCGCTATGTCAACAGCATTTTCAGCTTGTATCAACATTAATTTCGAGTTACTTAAATTAACTTCTGCTATTGTTACATCAACCTTTGGAGAAGTTCCTGAAATATAAAAAGCTTTAGCCTGATTATAGAATGATTCATAGCGTGTTACCATTTCTTCAGCAACTTTTCTTGCTTCTAGAGCGTATTGCAAATTAAAATAAGCTTTTTTTACTTCACAAATAACATCATTTACAATACCTGTTAAAGTGATTTTATAACCTAAATTATCCAATTTTCTAATCGTTACAACATTCTGAGTTACACCAAAGTCATATAACATTTGTGAAGCAGAAATTTGACCAAGTACATAATAATTAAATATTAAATTACGTCCCAATGCATCTGATAATTGTAATTGTTTTATCTTAGTATAACCAGTTTGCCAGCTTAATTGAGGGAAATATGCAGACCAAGCTTGTCTAATTCTCGCATCTGACGCAAACACATCTTGAAGAGCTGATTGAACTCTTGGATTATTACCTAAAGCACAACGTAAGCATTCCTCAAGTGTTATATCCATAACTTCCTCAACACCACCAACAATAACTTTCGTTTCCGTCATAGCATCTTCAACATTAGGTTCTACATCCTTACTTTCAGGATACTCTTCTTGTTGGATACTATTTCCAAGAGATTTGGTTTCATTTTTTGACCAAAAAGCTGCTAAAATAGAATTTTGAGTCAAAGATATAATTATTAATAATGTTATTATTAGTTTTATTTTTTTCATTTAATTTTTATTCCTTAACCTATAAATATATTTAGCCGTCTTTTCTTTCATAACATTTACTGCAACAAAGAATGCTGGCACTAATATACTACCGATAAATGCAACTGCTAACATCCCACCAAAAACTGAAACTCCAATTGAATGTCTACTTCCAGCTCCTGCACCTTGAGCAAATACTAAAGGTATTAAACCTAAGATAAAAGCTATATTTGTCATCATAACAGCTCTAAATCTAAGCTTTGCAGCTTGCATAGAGGCCTCTAAATAACCTAAACCATCTTTTTCCATAGCATCTTTAGCAAATTCAACAATTAATATAGCCTGTTTTGTACTTAATCCAACCAACATAACCAATCCGACTTGAGCATAAATATCTAATGCTAAACCTGATATATATTGGAAGAACAATGCTCCGACGAGTGCTATTGGTGAAATCATCAATACTGCTATTGGTAAAGTCCAACTTTCATATAATGCCACTAGGAATAAATACACAAAAATAAGTGCCATTGATAATATTGGTCCAATTTGTCCTGATGAATTTTTCTCTTGCAAAGATGTTCCTGACCATGCGTAGCCCATGTCTTTCGGTAAAATTTCATCAGATATTTTTTGCATTTCATCCATTGCCTGTCCTGAGCTGACTCCATTTGGAGTTAAACCATTGTATGTTATTGCAGGATACATGTTAAATCTTGTTAATTTATAAGGACCAACAATATGTTTTGTTGAAACAACAGAAGTAATTGGTAACATTTTACCCTGATTATTTTTTACATATATTTTACTTAAATCACCAAGATTAGCCCTATATTGTGCATCTGCTTGCATATAAACACGATAAACTCTACCATATTTATTAAAATCATTAATATATGAAGCTCCGAATTGAGCTGCTAATGTTGAATAAATTTCATTAATAGCAACCCCTTGTGCAAGAGCTTTCTCTTCATCAATATTTACAATTACTTGAGGAAGTGAAGATGTATAAGTTGTGTGAAGAGCCTGGATTTTATCAGAACCAGCAACGGCTTTAATTAAATTCATACCCTCTGCATATAATTCATCAGGAGTTCTATCTCCTTTATCAAGAAGCTGATACTCAAATCCACCAAACATACCCATGCCTGAAATAGCTGGAGGTTGTGATACAAATGATACAGCCTCTGTTGTTTTTGATGTAATAGCATTAACCTGAGCCATTATATTATTTATTGATAATTTTTTTGATTTCCTTTCATTCCATGGTTTCAGTTTTGTAACGATAAACGCTGTATTTTCACCATTAAAACCATTTACTTGTATTAAACTTTCTACTCCAGGGATTTTAAGAACTTGATCTGTTATTTTTTGAGCTACAGTACCTGTTCTTGACAAAGTTGCGCCATCTGGTAGCTGTACCTGAGTAAAGAATGCTCCTCTATCCTCGTCAGGCAAAAAACCTGTTGGACAAATTATAAACATTCCTAAAATTAACACAATAATCAAACCTAAAAGACTCATCGTCTTTTTAGGAGATGATACAAAATATTGAACAATATTCAAATACTTATCTCTTATATTATTAAACCAAATATTAAATTTATTAATAAACGCAAAATCACTTTTCTCTTCATTAGATTTCAATATCATTGAACATAATGCAGGAGAAAGAGTTAACGCAACAATGGTTGATAACCCAATTGACGTTGCAATACATACTGCAAATTGTCTAAACATTTGCCCAGTAATACCAGTCATAAAAGATACTGGCACAAAAACAGCCATTAAAACTAATGATGTTGCGACAACAGCTCCAAAAACTTCTTGCATTGTAATTTCAGTAGCTTCTTTGGGAGTTTTACCTTCTTGTATATGTCGTTGAGTGTTTTCTAGCACAACGATAGCATCGTCAACAACAAGTCCTACTGCCAATACTAAGCCAAATAGGATTAATAAGTTGATAGAAAAACCTAATACAGCCATGAATATAAAAACACCAATTAGCGATACTGGTATTGCACAAAAAGGAATAAAAGATGCTCTTGCAGTTCCTAAAAACAAATACGTAACTGTACTTACAAGCACTATTGCTAATATAATAGCGTGAATAACTTCTTTTATTGACTCTCTAACAAACTCTGTATCGTCATATTGAATTTTATAAACTAAGTCTTTTGGGAAAGATTTACTTAACTCTTCCATTTTAGCTTCAATTCTATTGACAAGATCAATAGTATTTGCTTCTGGTAATTGTGCAATAGATATCATCGCTGCATCTGCTCCTTCAACAGTTGCAGATGATGAATACATCTCAGCACCTAATTCTAATCTTGCAACATCTTTTAACTTAATATTAGAACCGTCTTGATTAGATTTTACTACTATATTTTCAAACTCTTCTACTGTTTTAAGCCTACCTTCAGTGCGAAGTGTAAACTTCATCATCTGAGGATTATCCATTGGTTCAACCCCAATATTACCTGCAGGAGTTTGTATATTCTGAGAATTTACAGCCTGAGAAATATCAGAAGTTGAAATCCCTAAACTAGCCATTTTATCAGGCTTAAGCCATATTCGCATAGAATAATCACCAGCACCAAAAACATTTACAGTACCACAGCCTTTAATACGTGCTATTTCATCTTTAAGGTACATTGTTGCATAATTCGCTAAAAATAGAGCATTATATGTTTTATTTGGTGATGTTAAAGCTATCATTAAACAACCTGGACCACCTGTAGATTTTCGCACAGTTAACCCATACCGCCTTACTTCTTCTGGCAATCTTGGCGTTACTAATTGTAATCTATTTTGCACATTGACTAATGCCATATCGGCATCTGAACCAACTTCAAAAAACAAAGTTAATTTATATTGACCATTAGTTGATTCGGATGTCATGTAAATCATATCCTCAACACCATTTAATTGTAATTCAACGGGTGCTGCTATTGTTGAAGTTATTACATCAGAACTAGCTCCTGCATAGTTTGCTGTTACTATTACTTGTGGAGGAGTTATTGATGGATACTGCTCTAGTGGTAGCGATTTCATTGTTATTAGTCCAGCTAGAATAATCGCTAAAGATATTACTATTGCAAACTTAGGTCTTTTTATAAATAAATTTCCTGCCATAACTTCCTCTAAAAGTTAAATATTTTTCTTATTTTCTGCCAAGTACTAATTTTTTCTGGTTGCTTAGTTTGTACTAACGGATCAACAATTCTTACAGGTTTACCAGGAATAACTTTTTGTAAACCACTTGTAATAATTCTATCACCCTGTTTGACACCAGAAGCAATAATCCATTTTAAATCAGAAGTTTGGCCATTAGTTTTTATATATGAAATCCGAGGAAGATTATTTTCATCTAAAATATAAACATATCGACCTTCTTGGTTTTCCATTGTAGCTGTTTGAGGTACTATAGGCACATTGTCTTTTAGCTTTGAATAAATTATAATTCGTCCAAAATCACCTTGTATCAATTGATTTTTTGGATTTGGGAATGTCGCTCTTAATGTTATTGTACCAGTTGTTTCATCAATCTTATTATCATGAAAATCTTGAATTCCTTTTATATCATACTTTAAGCCAGAGCTAAATATAAATTCTACGTCTCTATCTACATTTGCATCTTTATCTATCCTTACTAATTCAACAAAATCTTTTGATTCGAGTGGAAATGTAACATACATAGGATTTGCACTGTTAATAGTTGTCAAAGCTCCACTAATTGTATTAACAAAATTACCAACAGTTACTGAAATCAATCCTACTTTTCCATCTACAGGAGCTTTTACCTTCGTGTATCCCAAATTACGATTAGCATCTTGATAAGCACTCATTGCACTATCTACCTGCGCATTATACGCATTATATTGTGCTAAGACATTATCATACTCTGATTTTGCAATATAATCTTGATTAACTAATTCTTCATAACGAGCTAATTGTTTTCTATAATAATCAGCTTGAGATTTAGCATTGTCGAGATTTGCTTTAGCTTTATTTGCTGCATATTGATATTCTTGAGGTTCAATTTCAAATAAAACTTGTCCTGCTTTAACAAAATCACCTTCTTTAAAATAGCTTTTTGTAAGATATCCATTAATACGAGCAAGAACTTCAACTCTATATTTTGCCATAACTCTTGCAGGCGCTTCAAATTGGCGAACAACATCAGACATTTCAACTTCGGAGACCGTAACTGCTGGTGTTGATAAATTTTTACGCGCACTAGCTGATTTAAGTTTATCAATATTTGACACAATCATTCGTGCAAATATTAACGTAATAAATACTAATAATATTATAATAATTTGTTTTTTCATTCTCTCTCCAATGTAACCAACAAGTCCCCTGTCAATACTTTAAGATAGAACAAAGATACATTTGAGTCAATAATAAATCAATACTAATTAAGAATTTAATTTCATCATAAAACTTAACCAGCGATAGCTCTTTTTGCCAACAATGCTGGATCAGCAATTGCTGTTGTATAAATTTCATAATCATTATCTGGAGCAAAATATTTACGCAGCGCACTTCTGTTTGTTACTTTTTCATAACAAACATACGAATCAATATTATCCTTAATATAGCCAGCAAAAATCCTTTGCTTGTGGGACAAATCATAGTCCTTTAAGTTTTTGACGATATACATATACTATTATTATATACCATTTCAATATTATTTAAAAGCTAAAAAACATAAAACTTTACAATTTAGATTATTAAATTACATTTCTGTAACACATTGTAAAACCCGAAACTTTTTTATTGAATAACCAGCGAGTTTACTTATTAATAATAGCTTTATTTCTAATAATAAGAATAATTAATGCAAAAACTCCAATATTAATGAAAATATCTGAGATATTAAAGATAGGGAAATTAATAAAATTAATTTTGAAAAAATCTTGAACGTATCCTAATAAAATTCTTTCATAAAGGTTACAACTAATACCTGAAATTAATATACTAATCCAATACAATGAAAACATTGATAATTTTTCAATATTTTTAAATACATAAATAATTATTAATAATGCTATTAGTAATGAAAAAATTATTAATAGTTCTTGATAATTTTTTAAAATACTAAATGCAGCACCTGTATTTTGTGTAAGGACTAATTCATAAAATGTATTAGATATTGTTTTATTTTTTAAAGTTTGAATGATTAACGATGTGAAGTACATGTCAAAAAATATAAAAAAAACTATCGTCAAAATAAAATATAATATTTTACTTGTTTTTGACATCACTAACTCCGTTATCTTGGACTATATTTACACGCTTTATCTTGTAGCCAAAACCAACAAGGCTAAATCTTATGTCTAAATTACAAACTGAGGTTTCAGTTAAGCCAATAGAAGCTACAATATATTCATTAGCATTTTTATTATTTGAAGTGAATAATCTTTCAAGAATGTTATCATCAGGCATCGCTCTAAAAACTTCTTCTGTAGGCTTCTGTGGATATTCAATTATATCATTAGCGATTGAAGCTACTGCTAAAACATTTTTTGGAGGATTAAATGATAATAAAGCGCAATATTCTTCATTGGGTTTAATATTGTTTGGAACGACTAATTCTATCTCCAAATCTTTCGCTAATCCATAAAGCATGGTTGTTGTTTCATCAAGCACACTATCTGATACAACTTTCCAAGTCCCATTAATTTTCTTTAAATAATAAACTGTACTAGCCTGGCTTTTTAATTCACCCTTATACGCTTTTGAAGTGTTAATTTCAGCAAATGAGGTTTCAAGGACTTCTACTTTAGCATCATCATCCTTTATTTCAATATTTTTTATATCGATAAAATATTTTATGTTGTCAAAAGCTTTCCAAGCATCTTTAATTAAACAAGAATAGATATCTAAATTAAATCCATCAGAGTTTATATAAGCTGAATCATAAGTTTTAATAAATTTATCAAAATTCATTTTATTTGCATATTTAACTTGTGAATTTAAAACCCGTTTAACAGCTTTAATATCTTTATTTTCAGCGCATTGAAACGCAAAGCAAGAATTAGGGAGAAAAACTAATATAAATAGTATTGTTAATAATCTCTTCATAATTTAAAATTATACTTAAAAAAAAATTTTCCTCAACCAAATTTAGTATGACAAGGTAATTAAAATGTGATATACTAATCAAGAAGTAGTAATTGGGAGAATTTATGGTTAAAGTAGAATTAGATGATGAGTTTTTGGGATTGTTCTATGAAATAACAAATTCAAAACCTCCAGTAGAGCCAACCCTATTAGATTTAAAAAAGCAATTAAAGGATATAGTTTGTACTTTTCAGGAATTAAATAAAAATTCAAAAAAACCAATTATTAATAAAGCTATTGGAGAAAATGGAGAAGAAAATCTGGAAGATAATGCACCAGCAATACTGATTATTGATGATTTAGGAGTAATAACATATCAGTTAAAAGTTTTATTATCACAGTTTAAACTTGAGGTAGATTGCTCACAAGAAATTTATGATGCAGTTAGTAAATATAAAAAACGTAGACATGCTTATGTTGTAATGGATTTATTTATTCCAACAGAAAGAGAAGGTTTTATACTACTTACTGAACTAAAAAAATTAGCTTCAGCAAGCAATTCAAAGATAATTATTGGAGTTATAACAGCATCTCCGAGAAAAGAAATTGAACAACAATGCAAAGCCAGAGGCGCTGATTTCTTTTTAGAAAAAAATAATGATTGGCAATCTCAGCTTACAAATATTATGAGTGAATACATTAAAGAAAATAATGGTGATGAAGAAGATGATTGGTAATCCTAAAATCACCTTAAATGTATAGATAATAAAAGAGGATGATACAAAAATCATCCTCTTTTATTATCTTTTATTATTTAAAATTGCTTTAAAAATCTATTATCATTATTAAAGAATAACCTTATATCATCTACAGCATATTTAAGCATAGCAAGTCTTTCAACCCCCATGCCAAATGCAAACCCTGAATATACATCAGTGTCAATCCCAACACCTTTGAGTACATTAACGTCAACCATACCACAACCTAATACTTCTAACCAACCCGTTCCACTACAAGTTCTACACCCTTTGCCTTGGCACATTATGCACTGAACATCGACTTCAGCAGAAGGCTCTGTAAAAGGAAAGAAGCTACTTCTAAAACGTGTTGGACGAGACGAACCGAAGTATTGTCTTATAAATTCGTTTAGTACACCTTTTAAATCTCCAAACGTAATATCTTTATCAACATAAAGACCTTCAATTTGATGGAAGAAATTGTTTTTTCTTGCGTTTACATTTTCGTTTCGATAAACTCTTCCTGGTGAAATAACTTTTATTGGAGGTTTTTGATTTTCCATTACATGAATTTGCGCACCTGAAGTTTGACTGCGTAATACTACGTTCGAAGCAAGACTTAAATAAAATGTATCTTGTACATCTCTCGCTGGATGGTCTTTAGGGACATTCAACATATCAAAATTATAATATTCAGTTTCTACTTCTGGTGATAAACTAGAATCTACAATAGAAAAACCTAAATTTTGGAATATTTTAACGATTTCATTTGTTGTTTGAGTTAATGGATGAATTTTACCCATTGGAACAAATTTCCCAGGTAAAGTTATATCAATTCTATCTTTTTGTAGTCTTTCTGTCATTTCTTTTTGATAAAATTGTTCATGCTTCAATTTGAGCATTTGCTCTAAATCTTCAGTTATTTGATTAGCAAAAGCTCCAACTGTTCTTTTATCTTCATCTGATAAATCTTTTAAACCTTTTTTTATTGAATTAAATTCACCTTTACGACTTAGATATTTCAATCTAATTTCATCAATATCAGCAATAGTTAATGCATTATCAATATCAGCCTTAGCTGAGTTGTAAATATTTTCAAGTAATGTTTTCATTTTATTTCTCCCTTAAAGCTATAATACAGCGACAATATTAAAATGTAAATATTTTATGGTATACTTTTACCATGAACAAAAAAATATTAATAATCGGAAACTCTGTAAATACAGCTGGACTTGCTAAAAGCCTAGCTAGTAATAATACAATTTTTGTAGCTCCTGGAAATAATTTAATAAAAGATTTTGCAACATGTGTTGATATTAGAGAAGATGCGATAACAGAATTACTTGAATTTGTATTAGAAAATGATATTGACTTAACGATTCCTGTATCACAACGTTCATTAAATACAAATATAGTGGAGTTGTTTACAAGGAATAATCAACAAATATTCGCCCCTAATTTAGAAGTAACAAATTCTATTTTTAATAAGTATGCGATAAAAAAACTTCTTTATAAATTGCATATTCCAACACCTAAGTTTGGAATATTTGAAAAACAAGCAATGGCAATTGATTATATAAAAAATTTCAGTTCACCTTATGTGATTAAAACCAATGAACAATCAAGCTCTATTATATTAACAACTCAAAAATCTGCAAAAAATATAATAGAATCATTATTTAAAGAAAAAAACCAAAAAGTTTTAATTGAAGATTATATCTGGGGAACTTCATTTGTTTTTTATGTTATTAGTGATGGCTATAAAGCTCTACCGATTGGTTCTTCAATTTTATATAATCATTCCCTTGAAGGAGATGGTGGGCAACTAACAGATGGAATGGGTGCTTGTTCTCCAAACTATAAATTAACAATTGATAATGAATATTATTTAATGGACAATGTCGTTTATCCAATACTAGAAACCCTTGAAAGAAACGGAAATCCATATTTAGGGATATTAGGTATTCAAGGCATTATAACAGATACGGGAAATCTACAAATTTTAGGTTTTAAACCGTTCATGCAGGATGTTGACTGTACTGCAATTTTAGAATTACTAGATGTTAATATCCTTAATTTAATTGAAGCTTGTATAATAGGATCTTTTAGTGATGAATTTGATTATATTCCACAGAAGAATATGTCTGCGACAGCCTTGGTTATAAAATGTAATAATAAAAATAACCAAGAAAATATTATTGAAGGCTTAGAAAATATAGATGAAAATATTAAGATTTCTTTTTACCCACAAATTAATAAAAATAAATATTTAGAATATGAAACTAATTATGGAAATTCATTAATCTTAACAAGTATAGCTAGAACTTTAACCTCATCAACAAAGTTTGTTTACGAAGAAGCCCAAAATATTAATTTTAAAGGAATTACATATCGCAAAGATATTTGTAAAACATTCGATAAAAATTAAAATCTTAACATTTCTTAATATTTTAAAGAAAAAAGGCAATTTTTTAAACAATAAATACTTTATATATATAAGAGTAATAAATCAGAAATAAAAGATATAAAGTTTTAGAGGAGTAAATTTATGGCAAGAGTATTGATTTCCATGCCTGAAAGTTTTTTAGGCAAAATTGACGAAGTAGCTGATATGGAAAGCAGATCACGTTCAGAGTTAATTCGTGAAGCGTTGAGAACTTATATCGCTAAGAGTCAAGTTAGAAAAACAGGATTAGCAGATAAAAATGCTAGAATTCTTGAGGCGCTATTGGATTAGCAAAATTGGGGAAAAGAGGTCTTTCGCTCCGAGACTTAATTTTAAATAATAGTCAAAGATCTCTTTTAAATCGGAGCAATAACATAAAACTAAATTTATTTAGAATTTGGTTTAACTAGCTAAAAGACACGAGGAGAAAACACGAAAAACGCGAGGATAATGGTAAACACAGTTAGGACATTATTAGAAAAACAAAAATTTATGGAATATAACTAATATATTCCATTTTTTTTATTAATTATTGACATGAAAAAGAATTAGCTGTAATCTAACAATAGATTTGGTAGGAGTTATGAAAAATAAGAGCTTCGTTTTGCATTTGGCATTAATAATATTAGGCACATTGTTTTATTTTGTTGCGAATTTTCAACGCATAGCTATCCCAGGTGCTATATTTGATTTATTAGAACAAGAACTACACGTTGGCGCACCAGAAATAACAGCCTTTGGTGCTATTTATATGTATGTATATGCTTTTACACAACTAATAAATGGTATATTTGTAGACAGGTTTGGTGGCTATAGAGTTATGCTGGTTGGTGCAATTATTATGGGGATTGGGTGTTTGACATTCCCACTTACAGCGAATTTACCACTAATGTATTTTTCAAGAGCATTATTAGGATTAGGTGGAAGTATGTTTTACCTAAGTTTGATTAAGGAGTTGGGGTATTTATTTGATGAAAAAGATTTTGGGATAGCTCTTTCTGTGATGTTATTTGTTGGATATGCAGGTGGAATTGTTGCAAATGCGCCTTTTGTTTTAGCTATGCGTATGCTTACATGGCGAGAGATTTTATTAATAATAGCAGGTATTGTTCTTGTTTCTATAATAGCTTATGTACTAATAATGTTAAAAACAAATTCTCATGATATTAATAAACACGCTCAACTAAAATTACTACCTTTTCGATTAGTACTACATAAAAGTCATAATCGTTCTTTATTCACTTTTGCCTGCTGTAATTTTGGGATATCATACGTTATTCAAACAGTAATTGGGAAGAAGTTTTTAGAGGATTTTTGTTTGATGACATCAGCTAAAGCTGCAGTTGTTTTATCTATAATGGCAATTGTCGCAGCCGTTTCAAATCTTGTAAACGCTTCTGTATGTAAACTTTTCCATAATCAGAGAGTTATATTCTTAAAAGGTGCTTCATTGATAACTTTTTTATCATTATTAATAATATGTATTTTAATATGGCTAGATATAAAAACAATTTTTATAGCGTATATATTTTGCGTATTAGCTGCTAATTCTAGCCTTTCATCATTACTTGTACCAGTATTATATGCTACGAATAGAAAAATGGTTTCTGGAACTGCTGTAAGTATATTGAATTTTAGTTATTTTATGGCTGTTGGACTTTTAGGAACAATTACAGGATTTGTATTAAATATCTTTGAACCAACTCGTATTGGAAACACGCTTATTTATAACAATAATTCTTATTTATTATTATTTTCGCTATTCCTAATTCTTAGTATTTATGAGATTTATAGAGCATTAAATCTTTCAGATAGATATTAATCTATAAATTCTGCTAATATATTATTGCTTAGTAAAACACCGTTCAATGTTAATTTGTATCCCGATTTTGTTTTTTCAATATAATCAGGCATAAATTTATTTAAAATACTATTGTATTTAGTATTAAAATCAATTCCATATTTTTCTTGTATTTTATTAATATCAAGACCTTCAGCCTTTCTAAACCCTAAAAAGATTTCTTCTTCGAGTTTTTCTTGGATTGTTAAAACTTGTTTGTTTTCAAAATTAGTTGGATTATTAATATATTTATCAAAAATTTGAGATTTAGAATAACGAATGCCATTAACATATCCGTGCGAAGCTAGTCCAAAGCCATAATATTCATTATTATCCCAATAGTTTAAATTATGCCTTGATTCATATCCTGGAATAGCAAAATTGCTTATTTCATAGCGTTTGTAACCTTTTTTACCCAAGAAATCATTTATCATAGTATACATATCAGCTTGTTCGTCATCATTTGGAATATTTTGAGGAGGAAATTTTCCCCAATAAGAATTTTCTTCAATTTTTAAACCATAAGTTGAAACATGCTTTATTCCTAAATCAGATATAATTTCAAGATCGTTTTTTAGATTAACAAATGGTAGACCATATATTAAATCTAAACTGATGTTTTTAAAACCTGCCTTATCTGCAAACTTAATAGCATTAAATACTTGTTTTGAGTTATGTCTACGTCCTATTAAATTTAAAACATTGTCATCAAATGTTTGTGAGCCTATACTAATTCTATTAATACCAATATCAAATAAAGATTGTAAATAATCTAAACTTGCATCATCAGGATTCATTTCTAATGTTACTTCACAATCTGTATTTAATTTGAAAATATTAATAATTTTTGATAAAAATTCAATATCTAATAAAGAAGGAGTACCTCCACCAAAATATAACGTATTAAGAGCTTCTCCTTTATAGTTTGAGTTTATATCTTCAATAAGAGAATCTATGTATATATTTATTTTGTCAATATTTGTAAATGAGACAAAAGAACAGTATTTGCATTTTTGTTTACAGAATGGGATATGAATATAAGCAGATTTTATCATTTTATATGTCCAATTTTATATAATTAGAATCCCAGCGAAGGTCTATATATTTTACTTTTTGATTAATCATTTTAACTTGAGGTATTAGTGATGGTAATCTCCATATTTTATCAAATACAGACGGATTAATGCTACCTAATCTAATATTAGCTGTAGGAATTTTTATATAGACATCTTTAGGATTGCGATAATCAATATATTCGACTTCTTCACCTGTTTCAGCTTTAATTAAATCTGCAAGCTTTTTGAAATTCTTTACTTTATTTACGTCCCAGTTTCTATAATCATCACCACTTCCATAAGTAATTACAGCTACAGTATCATAGCTTTCATCTAAAGGCATATACTCACGTCCAATGAGCTTACCATCTGCTGAGAAGAACGCTATTGGAGGGGTTTCAAGGTTTGGTGAAATTGTAACAATAGGAGTTCTTTCTATTACTATAATCTGTAATCTTGCAGGAAACCAAAAACGTCTAATATAAACATTTTGTATTGGCTCTAATTGGGTTATACTTTTCTTTAAATCATCAGTTTTTACTAAGAAGATAGGTTGCGTAGGAACTTGATTTCTTCTTAGAGCAGAGAGTATTTTTTGTTCTGGAACAATATGGTTATTGACAATTTCTAAAGCGCTATTGTTTAAACTATCAAAAGCGTTTTCATTAAGTCGCCATTGAGGCATTTTTAAAATAAACATTATTAAAAAAACTAAACCAAAAATCAAAAAAAGTTTATAAAACATTCTAAGCCTAGCAAGACGTTTTTGAGACTGCCTTATCTTACGCTGCAACTTTGCTTGTTTTAATCTTCTATTTTGATTATATTTTGGTTTTTCATTAGTCATTATTTATTTAGCCCTACACTATGAAGTATTAAATCTACTAAATTATCGTAATCAATACCACAAGCTAAAGCTTGAGCTGGCAAATCGCTGGTATCTGTCATGCCAGGATTTGTGTTTATTTCTAGTATGTATGGAATATTGTCAACAATCAAGAAATCTACTCTTGAGACACCAGAACATCCACATACTTCAAAAGCTTTTACAGCATTTCTTTTAACATTTTCCGATAATTCTTTTGGTAATTCAGCAGGTAATATAAATTCTGTCATACCTTTTGTATATTTTGCTTCATAATCATACCATTCATTTTTTGGACGGAGTTCTAGAATTTCAGTAGCAAATGCTTTTCCATTCTTTTCAAGTACTCCAACAGTAGCAGCAATTCCAACTAAATATTCTTCAATTAGAATTTCGGAATTATATTTGCGAGCTTCTTCTACAGCAGTAACAAGCTCTTGCTCATTATTAACCTTACTCATTCCAAAGCTTGAGCCTTCAGAAACAGGTTTTATCATTAATGGATAGTTTAAATTTTTAACTTTACTTATTGGATCTTCATTTGCTAATAGATATACTGATGTTATTAGAGGGAGTCCTGCTGTTCCCATAACTTTTTTGGTATATTCTTTGTTCATACAAATAGCACTAGCCATAACACCACACCCAGTATAAGGTATTTTTAAAATTTCTAGAACACCTTGTATGCAACCATCTTCACCATATTTTCCATGAAGCGTATTGTAAGCATATTGAAATCCTTTTAAATCATTCATGATGTTTTCGGAAACATCAACTATTTCTGCGTATTTATAGCCAAGGCGATGTAGTGCGTTTAGACAATTTTTCCCAGATCTAAGGGAAATTTCTCTTTCTGATGACATACCACCACATAATACTGCTATTTTTGCATCTTTTGATATAATATTTTGCATAAATTTTCCTCTTTTTCAGTTTTATCTCCGATAAAAATAATTTCTGGAGCTAGTTCTATTTTATAATTATTTTTTACTGCTGTAAACATTTTAACCATTAATTCTAAAACATCTTCTGAAGTTGCGTTATTGTTATTTACAACAAAATTTGCGTGTTTTTCCCAAACCTTAGCTCCATTTATTTCAAAATTTTTAGCACCAATGCTGTCTAATAGCCTACCTGCTGAATTATTTTCAGGGTTTTTAAAAACACTTCCTGCGTTAGGAATTACTAAGTTTGGTTGTTTATCTTTTCTGAACGATAGATTTTTATTAATTCTCGCCTCAATATCAGCCTGATTATCTTTTTCTAACACAAATTCTGCATCTAGAAGAATATACTTACCTCCTTGTAATATAGATTTTCTATATTCAAATTCCATTTCTTGTTTTTCTTTATAAATGACAGTTTTTGTATCTTTGTCAAAAAGAGAACAGCGAATTAATTTATCAGAAATAGCTTGTCCATGACAAGAAGCATTCATGTAAATCTCACCACCAATAGAGCCAGGAAAACCTATCATAAATTCAAACCCACTCAATGATGCTTCACAAACTTTTTTAGACAATAAAGGACCTTTAACTCCACAATCTGCAGTAACTTGCGTACCTTCAATTTTCCAATTTTTCATTTGTGTTGTTAAAATAAGATTACCTTTATAGCCATTTGAGGAAAATAGAATATTTGAACAATTACCTAATAAAACATAATCATCCAATTCTGTTAAAAGAAAAACCAATTCTTCTTTATTCTTAGGGAAATAGACTCGCTCAACTTCGCCACCAATCTTAAAAGAAGTATGATTTCTTATTTCATAATTATCTTTATATTCTATCTGCATTTTATTCCTCGAATTTTGCAAGATATTTGCCTAATGTCGTAATTGTTCCAGCTCCTAAGCCAATTACAACATTATTTTCTTCTAATGTTGGTAACAAGTTTTTTGCGACTTGTTCAATTGAGCCTGAAAAATGTTCAGCATTGATTTCATTGGCAAAATTTTTCCCTGTAATACCTTCTATTGGAGTTTCTGATGCTTCATAAACATCTGTAACGATAATTCTTTCAGCGTCAGAAAATGATGTTTGAAACTCATTCCATAATCCTTTAAGGCGAGTATATCTATGAGGTTGGAATACAGCAACAATATTTTCTTTCCCAAATTTAGTTGAAGCAGAATCTAATACAGCTTTTATTTCAGTTGGATGATGAGCATAATCATCATAGACTTTAATATTGTTTTTCAAATCACAAACATGTTGAAATCTTCTTCCCATGCCTGTAAATGTTGAAAAATGTGTATTAATATCATTAATATTCACATTGGCTTCGATAAGAGCTACAGCAACTGCAAGTGTATTATAAATATTATGTGTTCCAGTAAGCTCAATCTTAATCTCTGTAATTTTTTCTTCATTTTTATACAAATCAAAAGTTGTACCACTTTGTGAGATATTAATATTTTGTGCAGTATAATCACCCTTGGTTAAGCCAAAGGTGATAAACTCTCCAGATAATAATTCACAGCCTTTATCATCAGCATTAATTATAACTTTTTTTGATTGCGAAATTGCTTTATTAAATACATTTTTTATATCATCCATACCATTTTTATAAAAATCAAGATGGTCCTCTTCAAGATTATTTATAACCAAAATATCTGGTTTGTATTTAACTAAAGTTCCATCACTTTCATCAAGCTCTGCTGTAAAATAATTTCCATTTTTAAATTGAGCATTTGTATGTAATTCAGGAACAATGCCTCCAACAACAAAAGATGGAGCTAGATTTGCTTTCTCTAATACATAAGAGGTCATTCCACTTGTTGTAGTCTTTCCATGAGTCCCTGCAAAACCAATAAAACATTTACCATTAGCTTGTGTTGAGTCTGCTATTTCTTTTAATAAATCAGAACGATGGTATGTTTTTAGCCCAAGTTTACGAGCTTTAATTAATTCAGGATTAGAGTCTTTAATTGCAGTACTTACAATTACCGCATCAACATCATTAGGTAAATTTTTTTCATCATGTCCAACGCTAATATTTGCACCGAGATTGCGTAAAGCTTCTAAATATTTACTATCTTCAATGTCTGAGCCTGAAACAGAATGTCCATTCTCTAAAAGATACTTAGCTAAGCCACTCATTCCAATTCCACCAATTGCTATAAAATGATATTTTTTCAATAGTTTATCCTCTTAAATCTAAAGAAATTGTATTACAAATAGTTATAAAAGTATAGTTTATTCAAAATAAGAAATATATAAATTTTAATAAAGATTTTGTAAATTTATGTAACAAATATTGTAAAATTTAGCAATAATTACTAATAAATATACTTTATATATATAACGAAACAACGAGGATATTGAAATATGGTATTTAACATACTAAATACAACGAATTATGGAATGATGCAGAATCAAATGGCTGCGGGGCTATGGAATGCAGCAGCTCAAAATTGTAGTTTTTGGAGTGTAATGACACCAAGTTGTTTCCCGACTATTATGTTAGATCCAAGATTTCTATTACAACGAAATTCAATATTCCCTGCATTTGGTAATCAATCTAATAATCAATCTTGGCAAAATTGGATAATACCATCGAATAATCAAACTCAAGGTGGAAATCCTTGGGATGGTTATTGGGAGGCTTGGAATAAAAATAATAAAAAAGTTGAAACTGATGATAGCGAAGATGTAGCGAAAGAAGGTACTGTTACTAAAGAAACAAGAGTAGAAAATCTTACAACTTTGTTGAAAGAAATTCAAAAGGAAACTGATGTAGCAGATGAAGCTATTAAGACAGCTTTGGAAGAAGCTGAAAAAGCTCCAACACCAGAAGAAAAATTAAACGCTTTAAACAAAGTTTTTGACAATGTTAGTATTAAATTTGATGATATAAAAAATTGTTTAGATCAGAAAGATATAGATTTATTAGTAGAAGCTGGACTAGCTAGTAATAAATCAGAAAAAGAAATTGATGAACAAATAAATAAAATTAAAAAGAAGGTCAAAGAAATCAGCGACTCGAATTTCAATACAGGGACTATAACTGGACTTGTTCGTGATAATAAAATTGACATCTTTGATTTAGTAGCAAAATATCCAGATATAATAACAGCTATTAATGCACAAAAAGCCAAAATAATAGACCCAGAAGACCAAGTTTCTTGTAACGAGACAATCAAAGTTATTTGTGATAATTTAATTAAAAGAGCTAAAGCTATTGACGAAACAGGACTAAAAGATGAAATTACAGCTCTAGAGAACGCTCTAACTGGGGAGAAATATGACAAAATACAAGAAGTATTTGACAAATTATATGTTGCTGCAAGATTGAAAGCAGAAGAAAAAGTTATCACTCATTTAAAAGCAAAATATAGTAATGAGATAGCTAACGATAAAACTTTTGATGTTGCAAATAAATTATCAGAAGTTGACCGATATAAGACTGCAGTCGATGAGTATAACGAAAAGAAAAAGAAAGAAGTAAAAGACACACCACCAGCAGCAGAAACACCAGCAGCAGAAACACCAGCAGCAGAAGCAGCAGCTGCTCAGACAAACAATAATGGTAAAGAAAAAACAGTAATATACCCACGGTATGGTGAATCTAGAGCAGAGGTAGTTTCTAATTTATTAGTTGGTTATACTTATCCTACTGATGCAAGAGATGCGTCAAATTGTATTAAAGAGATTAACTGCGATCATATTTTTTATTTCTTAAGAAAATATAATGAATTAAATCCAAAAGAGGGTATATTCACTCAATTAGCAACAGAATGGGGTTTTGATACTGATCTAAATGGAGCATATACTAAAGAACAATGCATGAAACATTTAGCAGAATGTATGATTGGATTTTTAGAGGGGTATGAAAAATTGTTTGAACAAGATAAAAAAGGAGAGTTGTTAGAACGAGTTAAAAAAGAACTAAAAATAGATATAGATTTGTTAAATAAAGCTAAAATGAAACCACTATCATACGCAAGCGCACTTGATAATATTGCAAAGAAATATATACAAAAATTAGGTGAATTTACTATCTACGTAAAAAAGTAGTATACACATAATCAAATGGGTTGATGTATTCTTTCACTCGCTCATAGTTATCAAGTACAGCTGAAATTCTACTTTCGTAATTTTCTTTTGTACATTCTTTCAAGACTTTTTCAATATCACTTGTAGTATTAATTTGAATAATACCGTCTAGATTAAATTTTTCACCAATTCTAGTTGCACCAATATAGATAGGTATTGTTTGATTTGCTAACGCAGCAACTAATCTTTCTGTAAAAAAGTATGGTGATACTAAGTTTTCTATACATATAGAATATCTATAATCTCTCAATGTATCAGTTAGGGTAACATATTTACCGCCATCAAAAGTACCATAAGTATCAGCTAGATTATAGTTTTTGCATTTCCAAGCTAAATCATAACGAAACTTATGCAAGTCGCACATTAATTTGTCTGAAGATAAAATTGAGACATTCTTAGTCTTGTGCAAATAAGCATCTTCTGGAGAGAATTCGCTATTATATAGACCTGCACAAAAAGGTGCATAACGAGCATTATCAAGTTTTTCCAGCAAATTCGCATCATAAGTAAAAATTAGATCAAAATCTTTTTCTAAGCCTTTGAATTTATCAAAAAGTTTATACGATTTTGGCACAATTGCAGGTGATTCTATTAAAAAACCGAACCTTCTATCAGGATTTCCCTGAGTTTCTAGCATTGATTCATGTGAATAAAAATGAGTCTTTAAACCTATATTATATCTGTCAAAATGAAAGTATCTAGACATTCTATAAGGATGAGTTCTCATGTGTTTATCTCTCAAGAAAAATTCTTCAAGTTTTTCTCCGTATTCATTATATAAATTAGAATCTCCATCAATGATTTTGGTTCTATTATTATAGTTAGGAAGATAAACATAGCCATAAGCTTTGTTTTTCACTCGTCTCAAGTTTTTATAGATGTTCTTATAGAGGTTGCTAAACATTTATACCCTTTTTATAATTTTCTAGAATTTTTGTTATCTTTAAATTCTCACCATATACAATTGGTGAATCATATTGACGTTTTGGAAAAACTCCATAGTTTAGTTTTATTTTAAAATTATGTTCTTTTAGATATTCTTCAACCTTATCTTTTAGTGATACTGGCGTACCTGAACATACATTTATTATGCCATCAATTTCGTTTTGCAGTGTCGCAGCAAGTATTTGATTTGATAATTCATCAATATGGATAAAATCATAAAAATTTGTTCCATCTGTAAATGGGAAAGTCTCTTTTCCTTCTTTTTCTGCCTGAATAAGTTTTGTAAATATAGAATGATTTTTCTCGTCATTACCATAAATATAATATGCTCTAAGCCATTTTATTGAGGTTTCTTTATCTTTTGCATAAAGCAAAGTTGATTGTCTAAGTGCGTTTTTAGCAATGCCATAAAAATTTAATGGATTGCAAGGAGTATTTTCTCTAATTATTCCTTCAACATACCCAATTTCGTGCATTGTTCCCATTATAGAAATTGATTTACATCCAAAATCAATTAGATTTTTAATAAAATCAAAATGTTTTGGGAAATTTTCAATATGGCTTGGCGCATTATGAGAAAACCCATCTTTCCAAGCAAAATGAATAACATGAGTTGGGTTTCCAAGTTTAGTATATAAATCGTCATTATTAGCCAAATCTAAGATATTTATATTTTTAAATTCAATACTTGGATTTAGGTTTGAATTAGAAAAATCGCATGCAACTACATCATAGCCAAGTTCATAAGCTAAATTAGCGACATGAGATCCTATATATCCATTTGCTCCTGTTATTAAAATTTTTATACCCATTGTTATCCTCTTTTATGATTTTCTAAAAATTCTATGGCTTTGTCAATCTCTTTGTAAGGACATTTTTTGAGGATTTCAATATCCATATCCCACCATTTGAGTTCTAAAAGCTTATTAATAATTGTTTCATCAAAACGATATTTTATAATTTTTGCTGGAACTCCGCCTACAATTGCATAAGGTGGAACATCTTTTACGACAACAGCTCCAGCTGCAATAATTGCGCCATCACCTATATTTATACCATCTTTGATAAATGCTCCGTGTCCTATCCATACATCGTTGCCAATATGGCAAGGTGTTGACATATCATTATATTCATTATTATTTACCCATCCAAGAAAATCACAGTAAAAGTATGGTGAAGAAGAAAGAAAGTTTGTTGGATGCATTCCTGGTCCAATTACTACATCTCGACCAATTGAACAGAAATTTCCAATAATCGTATTAGTGTTACCAACATAAAGTGAATTATCACAGTATGAGTATTTTCCTATTTTACAACTTTGCTTTTGTCTTATTCTTTCAATCCTGTTTCTTGCTTTTTCTTTTGAAATATTAGATTTTAGTTTTTTCCTTAAAGTTTTTATGGGTATTAAGTCTATAAAAAGTCCTGCTAATTTATATTTAAAACTGATAATATCGTTTATAATATGTTTTAATTTCATTTTTATACTCCAATTTTAACCCAATTTTCAGGAATTATTTTATCATCATTATTCATCCAAGGAGTTGGTGCAATTACAATTTTATCTTCATTTTCATTAAGCCAAGCTGCCCACCATGAATATGAACTGTTAGCAATAATTGCGTGTTTGCAAGCTTTCATAAGCCTCATATTTTCATAGAAAGTTTCTCGAGTTTTATTCTTTTCACCGATAAGTTTGAACTCACATCCTATATCAAATTCGTTTTTAATATAATCAACATCCTCAGCACAAAAAACGAAAAATGTCGGATTTTCAACTTTTGATTTAATATATTCAACAGCTTTTCTATAATAATCAATAGTAATCGAATATCCTAATTTTATGTAATCATCTCTTCTAACATGAATAAATACAGGATTATTTGAGCATTCAATCTCATTTAATAGATTTTTATTATAATCATCATTTTCTTTTATTGCAGGTAGCTCAAAATCTTTAATTAATTGTTCTCTTATTGATTTAAAATATTTTTCGTTTTGAAAATATCCAGTAAAGTAGCTGTATTTATGATTAGTAAAAATATTTTCATCATAATTAAAAGCGTCTTTTTCTTTGTATTTTTTAGAGAGTCCGATTGTATTAAAAATTTTTACAATATTTGTCTCAAAACTATGAGCTAATTTTATATCAGCATTTTTAAATATATTTATTTCATATTCTCGAATACAAAGTCCATTTTTATCTTTTCCAGTATTTCCAACAATCGTCTTTTTAGCTTTTTTATATGACGAAATATCAAATAAAACTTTACAATTAGTTTCTTTTTCTAAAGCTTTACCAAAAGCATATTGAAACATTTGATTGCCTAATCCACCAATAAATTTTATAATTTTTGTTTTTGACATTTATTTTTTAACCCTTATTTCAATACTATTTTCAAACCTAAAATTTGTATAATTTTGTTTTTTTTCAACCCATCCCATTCGTTTCTTATTGAAAATAATTTTTCAAATATAGACGATTGTTTTTGTGAGTGTTTTGAAATTATTTTAACCAAGTCTTTTTGTAGTTTTTTATTATCTGTCAATTTATCCAATAATCTTTGTTTGATTATTAAATCTGCTTCAGCTATTTCTTTTTTCTTAGTATGCACTAAAGAATTAGGATTGCGCCTGTATTTTAATAAAACTTCTTGTAAATTATATAATCGAACTTTTTCTATAGACCTCGACCATAAATCGTAATCCTCAGAGGTCATAAGTTCGTCATTGTATTTTAGATCATATTTTTTTATATCTGACGTTCTTAGCATTGAACAAGGCTGAGAAAATTCACATCCACCTATAAAATCAATTATTTTTGGCTCAGAAATATTTGTTAAAATCTTATTATAAGGAAAAGTTTCAACCCACGCACTCACGCCTGAAAATTCTGGATTTTCATCCAAAAACCTCACTTGTTTTTCTAAACGTGTAGAAATCGAAATATCATCAGAGTCTTGAAATGCGACATATTCGCCAGTTGCAAGCTCTAAAAGTTTATTACGAGTTTTCCCTACTCCTAAATTTTTTTCATTTATATGAAATTTGATTCTATCATCATTAAAAGATTTAATTACTAATTCAGGGCTATTTTTTGAGCCATCATCTAAAATTATAATTTCAAAATCCTGAAAAGTTTGATTTAAAACACTCTCAATGGATTCTCTTAGCCATTCTTCTTTAGTATTATAGGTCGGCATTAAAACTGAAACTTTTATAATCTTATTTGTCATTCATATCCTTTATCATTTTGGTTAAGCCTTCTTTTATTCCAATTTCTGGAATATAATTAAACAATTTTACCAATTTTTTGTTATCTAAAACACTTTTTGGGATATCGCCCAAACGAGATTCTGTATGTTTTGCTTCTAGACTGTAATTTAAACCAGATTTTAAATATTGATACAATTCATTTACAGAAGTTCTTGTATTTGTAGATACATTTATTATTGTATTTGTAATTTGGTTTTTTAATGCTAAAACATTAACTCTTGCAACATCCTCTACATAAATAAAATCTCTATATTGTTCACCATTTCCATGAATTTCTATAGGTTTATTATTACTCATTAATTCAAAAAACTTTGCAACAACACCTGCTTCGCCTTGAGAGTCTTGACCTGGACCATAAACATTTGCATATCTAAAAATTATGTAATCTAAACCTGAAAATTTGATAAAGTTTTCGGAAGCATTTTTGGTAATTGCATAAGGAGAAAGATAATCTGTAGGATGGTCTTCGTCAACTGGTAAATATTTTGGGTTTGCATATACAGCTGCTGTTGATGAAAAAATTATTTTTTTAACATTATATTTTTGCGAATAAGTACAAACATTTACAGTTGCGTAGTAATTATCCATACAATCTTTTAAAGGTTTTTTAATTGATTCTGCGACAGAGGGTAATGCGGCTAAATGTATGACATAATCTATCTTATTTTCTTTAAAAACAGTCTCTAATTTTTCAGACGTAACATCCATTTGATAGAACTTGCATTTTATATCTTCTGTTTTTTCTTTTCTATCAACAATAATAGGTTCAAAGCCTTCTTGGATTAAATTATTTACTGTATGCTTACCTATAAATCCAGCTCCACCAGTTACTAATACAGTTTTCTTAACCATTTTTATCTCCCTGTTTGTTTAATAATGCGGGAATTTGAGGATATTTTTCAAACATTATATTAAACGCATCCTTATCACTCATTGCAACTTTCTTATTATTTATTTTACATAAAGCAATACTTTGAGAATTTTCTACATTGTATAAATTAACGTCTTTATTTTTTATTAAACCAATTTTTGTTTCGTTTAATAATGCCATTGCCCAAAAATAAATATCATCATAAGTTGGAATTAAATTTTTAATATTTTCAGTGTTTAAAACATCTCTATGTAAAGAATTTGGAGGATATAAAGTCCCTGCACCTCCCATTAATTGATTTGAATAATTAGGTTTGTAATCTTGATTTGCATAATGTGGAATTACCGAATAATAATATCTTTTTCTCTTTACTGCACACGCTCTTCTTGTATAAATATTTTTAGAATCTTTTAAGTATGCACTATAAAGACTCTCTAACCAATCTTGTTGATAATACAAATCATCATCAGCAGTTACTATTATATCATCTGGAAATTCTCTAAGAGTTGGTACAAGTTTTTTATAACTTCTTAAATCCTCGCACCATTTTATTTCCAATCCAAATTCTTTTAATTTTAAAAGTATTTCAGGAAGGTCTTTTTCTTTATTCAAAAATTGTTCTTCCGCCAGCCAAAGTATTAATTTATCAGGTTTTACAGTTTGTTGTAAAAGAGTATTTATGGTTTTATGAATAATATTTATCCTTGCTGGAAAGGTCGTTAATGAAACTATAAGCTGAGGATTTCTTTTTTCAATAGTTAATCCAAACTCTATAGCTTCTTTATAAGATTTTTGTTTTTTATTTTTAAAACCCAAATGTATGCCAAATATATCAATATAGAAGTGAGAATCTAGATCTCTAAAAAAGAATATTTTTCTACCTTTCTTAAACTCATAAAACGGCTTAGATTTTGTTCTATATAAAGGCAAGAAGCCGAATAATAAGGTTGTATCATAACCTTTACTTTCTTTTACTTTTATTACAGGTAAGCCAAATTTATAGAAAATATGTTTTGTAATTTTTTTACCACTACTAGATAAATTTAGGTTGTTAGCCTCATAAAATTCTACAATACCTTTTTTAGCAATATAGCTATCGTGCTGTTTTTTTTCTGATTGAACCGATTTTACAATAGAAGAAAAATTAGCTCTATAAAAATAATAAGTATTTGGCACTGTAACAAGCCTATTTGCATCTTTTATTATATATGGTGTCCAAATTACGTCCTCAAAATACACACCCTTTTTGAATGGTCGATTTTGAATTAACTCTTTTCTGAATAATTTACCACAAGCATAACAACAGTCTGGAATTCTACAAATATCCAATTTATCTTGTAAATTAGTATAAACTTCCTCTTTTTTAAAATTCAATCTATACTTAAAACTTTTTTCTCTTTGGCGTTTCATTCCACCAACTGCAATATCTGCATTATTATTTTTCGCCGCTTGATAAAGTTTTTCAATAAAATCCACATCTAGCCAGTCATCTGAATCTAAAAATGTAATATATTGCGCAGTTACAACTTCTATACCACTATTTCGAGCGGCAGAAAGCCCTTGATTTACTTGATTTACAACTTTAATTCTTAAATCTTTTTGGGCATATTCTTCAATTATTTGGGCAGAATTATCAGTTGCACCATCGTTAACAACGATTATTTCAATCTCTTTTAAAGTTTGCTGGATTAGTGAATCTAAACATTTGGCCAAATATTTTTCTACATTATAGACAGGTACTACAATAGAAACTTTAGGTGCTTCTATAGTATTTCTATTTAGCTCTTTATCCATAAATAAACTTCCTTAATTACCCAGATCTAGACAGATATATTTTATCACAAAAACAACTTAGTTGTATAGTAATTATTATGCCGAGATAAAATTTATTTAATCAAATAATTTTGCGCTATAATAATTCTATGAATATTTTGCAAGAATTTGATACAATAGCTGCGATTGCAACACCACTTGGAATGGGTGGAGTTGGTATTATCAGAATTTCAGGAGAAAAAGCTTTTGAAATCATTGAAAAGATTTTTACTAATCCAAAATTTGAGCCACGCAAGTTTAACCTTGGCTGGATTGTTGATAACGGAGTTAAAATAGATGAAGTATTAGTGCTTCCGTTTTTTGCTCCTAATAGTTACACTGGTGAAAATGTTATAGAAATTCAGTGTCATGGTGGTCTAAATGTTGTTAAAAATATTCTAAATCTTGTTCTTGAAAATGGCGCAAGAATGGCTGAAAAAGGTGAATTTACAAAACGAGCTTTTTTAAATAAAAGGTTAGATTTATCACAAGCTGAAGCTGTTGCTGATATAATTCATTCTAAAACTTGTGATTTTGCAAAAGCTACAGCTAAAAATCTTTCTGGAGTCTTAAAAGAAAAAGTTAATGAAATAAGAAATGAAATATTTGAAGTTCTATCTAGAATTACTGCAGGTATTGATTTTCCTGAAGATGTTGCAGAGCCTGAATATTCTTATTTAATAGAAGAATTTGAAAATATTATAAATAAAATTGACAAAATTCTTTTGAATGCAAGATCCTCAAATATTCTTCGACAAGGGATTTCTGTTGCAATTGTAGGGAAACCAAATGTAGGAAAATCATCGCTTTTCAATGCTCTTTTGAGTCTTGATAGAGCAATTGTTACTGATATCGCAGGAACAACTCGTGATGTACTCAAAGAGACTCTTGATTTAGGTATTCCAGTAACTTTAATAGACACTGCTGGGATAAGAGAAGAGGGTGAAAATAAAGTAGAAGCCATAGGCATAGAATATTCTAAACAATCATTGAATGAAGCTGATTTAGTACTTTTTGTATATGATTCAACACAAGGTATTCAGAAAGAAGATGAAGAAATTTATAACCTAGTTAAAGATAAAAACCATATTGTTATCGCAAATAAATGCGATTTAATTTCTGAACGAAATCCTGAAAAGGTTTATTTATCTGCTCTTACAGGTGAAGGAGTACAAGATTTAAAACACGCATTAACAAAAAAGGTTTGTGATATCGAACCTGAAAACTTAGAATTTGTTACAAATTCACGTCAACAAGCATGTTTAAATAATGCAAAAAAAGCTCTTGACCAAGCACTTTTGGCTGCAAATATTCAAGAATTACAAGATTTAATTTCTATTGATGTAAAAGCTTCACTTCTTGCGCTTGATGAATTGACTGGCGAATTAATTACAGATGATATATTAGATAATATTTTTGATCATTTTTGTATCGGGAAATAGTAAATGGGGAACATTGAAATAGGTAAAAAAGGCGAGCAATTAGCAACAGATTTTTTAGTGAGAAATGGATATAAAATAATCGAAACCAATAAACATTTTTCAAGATTTTGTGAAATTGATATTATTGCGTTAGATAAAGATACCTTAGTTTTTATCGAAGTTAAAACTCGCAAAACAAATTTCTGTGGTAGCCCTTTTGAAGCAATTACTAAAACTAAATATCAAAATATAAAAAAGGGAGTTTTTTATTATTTACAAGAAAAACCAAGCTATAAAAAATTTAGAATTGATGCTATTTCAATTGTTTTACAACCTAAACTTGAAATAAAACAGCTAAAGAATATATAAGGATATCAGTATTTATATTGAAAAAAAAATAACATTATTGTATAAAAAGAATTACGATATTATTTGGTAGTGAGGTAATTTGAGCTATGAATGAGTATTTAAAAGACGTATTGCATGATATTAATCAAAAAAACCTAAACGAGCAAGAATTTTTACAAGCTGTAAAGGAAGTATTAGGCACTGTTAAACCCCTTTTAAACTCTCATCCAGAGTATAAAAAACTTGCAATTTTAGAACGTATAACCGAACCTGAAAGAATTATTACATTTAGGGTACCTTGGGTTAATGATAAAGGCGAAATTAAAGTTAATAGAGGATATCGAGTGCAATTCAGCTCTCTGATTGGTCCATATAAAGGAGGATTAAGATTTCACCCAAGTGTTAATCAAAGTATTATGAAATTTTTAGCATTTGAGCAAATATTTAAGAATGCGTTGACAGGATTACCAATCGGTGGTGGAAAAGGTGGTAGTGATTTTGATCCAAAAGGGAAATCAGATAATGAGATAATGAATTTTTGCCAAAGCTTTATGACTGAATTGTATAGACATATTGGTCAAGATGTTGATGTTCCAGCTGGTGATATAGGTGTTGGAGCAAGAGAAATTGGATATCTATTCGGCCAATATAAAAGAATTCGTAATGCCTATGAAGGTGGAGTTTTAACAGGAAAAGCTGTAAGCTACGGTGGCTCGTTAGCAAGAAAAGAGGCAACTGGCTATGGATTAATATTTTATGTTAGAGAAATGTTGAAGGCACACAATACTTCTTTGGAAAATAAAACTGTTACAATTTCAGGTTCTGGAAATGTTGCAATTTATGCAGCAGAAAAAGCTATAAAAAACGGAGCAAAAGTTATAGCAATGAGTGATTCTAACGGCTGTATTTATGATAAAAATGGTATTGATTTAGAATTGATTAAGCAAATAAAAGAAATTCAGCGTGGACGCATTTATGAATATATAAAAAAATATCCAGATGCTGTATATATGGAAAAAAATAGCAATGATTCTCCAATATGGACTATTAAAACAGATATTGCATTACCTTGTGCTACCCAAAATGAATTGACGTTAAATTCTGCTAAAATTTTGGTAGAAAATGGAGTATTAGCAATCGGTGAGGGTGCAAATATGCCTTGTACTCAAGAAGCAACAGATTATTTATTAGAAAATAACATCTTAGTTGCCCCTGCAAAGGCTGCAAACGCTGGAGGTGTTGCAACTTCAGCTATTGAAATGTCTCAAAATAGCATGAGATATTATTATACTTTTGAAGAAGTAGAAGCAAAACTTGAAAGAATAATGATTAACATTTTCAATTCTTGCAAGGATAGTGCAGAAAACTATGGCTGTACTGGTAATTATGTAGCTGGAGCTAATCTTGCAGCATTTAGTAAGCTTGCAGAAGCTATGATTGCACAAGGCGTTGTATAATTAATCTATAGATAACTATTATGAGATTTTTCCCATGCAACAGTGGTACTTTTGCCATGTCCAGGATATATTATAGTATTATCAGGTAAAATAAAAATTTTTTGTTCAATACTTTGAACTATTTGATTAAAATTACCACCAGGAAGATCGCAACGACCAATAGATTCTTTAAATATGGTATCTCCTGAGAACAAACAGTTATTTACATAGAAACAAACTCCACCTTGTGTGTGTCCTGGAGTGTGAATAACTTTAATTTCTAGGTCTCCTAATTTAATAATATCTCCATCGTTAATATATTCATCAATTTTAGGGATTTCCATTGTTGGCATTCCAATCATAGGAAGATATGTGTTGACCTGTTCAATCCATTCTTTATCAGCAGAGTGTAAAAGAACAGTTGTTTCACTTGGTAAATTATTAAGCCCACCTATATGATCAAAATGTCCATGTGTTAATAAAACATGTTTTAATACAGCATTTTGTTTTTTAAGTTCTAGTAATATATCATCACTCATTGAGCTACAATCAATAAGTGCAGCCTCTTTTGAAACTTCATCAATAATAAGATAATTATTATTTTCTATTGGTGGTAAAATAAAAGTTTTTATAATCATAAAATTATTCTAACATAAAAAAATGAAATATTATTCTTATATTGGTTATAAAAATAACGGATGGCAATTGCCATCCGTTATTAATTTTAGACTAAAGCTGAAAGATTTTTTGTCTTTGAATCATTATCAAATGTCTCAAATTGGCTTGCATTCAATTCGTTTTCTCTTGAGCATTTCGCTTTAGAGCTTTTGATTAAAGCAAATCCTAACGCAACAAGTGAAATTGCTCCTGATATTCCTATAGTTATTTTACCAGCTTTAGTTTTTGAGAAATTTGATTTAGAACCAGTTTCATTTTTAGCTTGTCCTTTTCTTGCATTTTCTAAAATATCTTTACAATTTTCTCTTAGTTTTGATAATAATGTATCTTCTTCTTTTATTATTTCTGGATCTGCTTGTAATGCTTCTCTATATTTTTGTGCAGAAGATTTCCCATCTGGCTTTAATGCGCCATTATTTTCCCATTCAGTTTTTAATTTACTAATATTTTGTAACATTTGATCTTGAATAGGCTTTCCATTATCTTCAATTAAAGCACGTTGATATAAACCAGTTAATTCAGTTTGAATTAATTTATCTCTGAATGGTCTCAAGACTTCAAAATTATATTTCCAGTTCAATGCTGCATCTGTTAAGATCTCGTCCTTTATCATCTGTTCAGTAATTTCACTACCATGAAGAGATTTTTTCACTTCTGCATAAAATTCCTTAACAGCCTTATCTAAATCATCTGCATCATCTGAACTTAAGCATTTTTTCAGTTCATCTAGATGAATAGTATAAGCATGCTTAGTTTTATAAGCAGTCGCTTTTTCAGCTTCACCCTCAAATGTAGCATCAAAGTTCTTTTGTGCTAAACCTTGTAGATTTGTAACTATCGGAGAAGCAAACATCTTAATAGATTCTAAATCTGTAAGCTCACACGGTGCAAATCTTGAAGGGAACACTGTGAAATCTGATGCTGCAGCAAAAGGTTTATTTGGCAAGAAGCCATCAATAAACACCATACGTCCTGCTACTTCAGGGTCTCTTGCAAATTTTTTAATAATATCTATACAACCTTTTGAATCAGTATTATTAGGACCACCTATAAACAAAACAGAATATTTGTCATTTGGATTATTTTTTAAATAATCTACAAAAGCGAGCATAGCAGTATCTAAGGCTTTTTGCACATCTATTCTACCCCAACCAGAAATCATTCGAACCTTACTATTTGCTTTAGCAGCCTCTTCAATAATTTCCTTTTTAATATATCCATGAACAGTAGCTTTTTTATCTTCAAGTCCTAAAACAACTTCATTTATTAATTTTTCATTACTATCATTTTTCAATGCTTCTAAAACATCTTTATCAAATCTTTGAAGTATTTTAAATTTATTTTGACGCTTAATTTCTCTAATATGTGCAGTGTCAACAGCACCTTCTTTAATTTTTTCAGCATCAAAAACTGATAGTTTTTCTATTTTTACATTTTCATTATTTACGTTTATATCAAAATCTTTTCCATAATAGCCTTTAGGTCCTTGAGCCGAAGTTGGATTAAATTCAACGTTTTCAAAAGCATTTAATATACCCCCAAAACGTCCTTTTTCTTCTAATTCTTTTATATATCGATGAACACTTGGTATAAACTCTGGGTCAGTTGCTATAGCATTGGCATACATTTCTGAAACTGGAATTATTTTTGTAACAAGCCCCTTATCAGCCCAATATATTGAGTTTCTAAATGGACTAACTTGTTTTTGAACATCAAAACATTCTTCTGGTAATATACTTTTAAAGAATTTATCAACTTCAGTTTGTCCTTCTTTTGCTGCTTCTGTAAAAGCATCACAATAATAAACTGCGTTTCTTAATTCCTTGTCAGCTAAGTTTACAAACATATTTTGGTAGCTAGTTCTTTGAACATATCCATCACCTAAATTGTGTCCAATAAATATAGCCTTCTTACCCTTCCAAAACTCTCCACCTTTAACTGATTCTCGTGCCATATATTCAGTTGCGTATCCTGCTTGTGAATCATTTAAAATGACAGTTGCTGGATCAAACTTGATACCATCTTTGCTTGTCTCCTCGCATATTTCTGGCAAATATTCAATAATGGCCTTCATAACTTTTGCATCAGCTTCACCTTTCCAAGTTTGATTTACTCTACCTGGAGTTGTAGAATAACCTCCTCTCTCATACGGAGTTTTTAATCCAGCTGTTAAATCAGTAAATACTTTGAAATCATTTGTTTTCTTTAACTCGCCATTTACTTCTAAATTTACTCTATAAAGTCCTGTTGTAGATTCTGTTAAAGCACCAAAGTCTAAAGGTTTTTTATCTGAAATTTTGTCAAGTATAAATACATTACCTTTGACACCAGAATTTGATATTTGTGCAACGCTTAAGTTTTTTTCCTTAGCAAAAAAATCCTTAATTTCATTATAATTTTGGAATTGGTTATTTGTTGTCTGGAAATATCTTCCTTCATATTTTTTAAAAGGACTATCTTCTGGTAATCCTTCAGGTATTGTAGGGACCTTAATCTCTTTTATAAATCCATTACTTTGATATACTTTATGACCATTGTTAAATGGATCAACTAAAACTTTATTTGCTTGTTTATAAAAATCAAATGAATTCTTAATTTCATTTGTTACTTGAGGGTCAGATTCATTTATTCTTAAAGCTCTAAAATCTTGCATAACGGTAGCTACACCACCAGACTTGTTATATGGTGGAACTTCGACACCTATCATAACAACTTGAGATTTGTTACCACTTTTAAAAGAAATAAATGCCAAATTAGCTGGACTTTTTGAGTTTGTTTCTATTGGATTTTGAACAGATGTTGTTTCCTTTGAATTTCTCAATTTATTCGTTGCATAGTTTGAATTTACAGCACTAATTCTCATAATTTTTTGACTCCTCGTGTTATTTTTTTTTACACACTATCACACACATAAAAATGGTGATAATTTATTAACAATATCTCTTATAAAATGGTTAACTACACATAATTTTAAACAACTAACCTAATTAATAATATTAGAAAAATATATGTTTGGCAACAGGTAATGTGTACAATTTCTTTTATTTATTAAGTTTTGTAAATTTACGAGCATGATATTTGTTAAAAAGGCAATTTTAAAATGTAAATGAACTTTATATATATAAGGTTAGAAATTTTTAGGTTAGGTTTATTATGGTTAATAATATCACAAACATTGATGCGCGTTTGTCGCAAGTAAATGTTGTTAAAACAAGCCCTTCTAGAGTTTGTATAACTCCACCTCCAATTTTGGGATTTAAGATACCAATATTGAAGGAAAAAGCAACATTACGGGTAAAAAAAATTAAGCGTAGTGATGATATAATTATTACTGGCGAAATTGATGATGATTATGTTGATATAGTCGAAGAAGATGTTAATTTGAATAATAAAGATTTTAATTTCTTCAATATGAAGCCCGAAAAAAGGAAAATAAAGTATTTAAAACACACTTATATTATAGATTATATTCAGGCTCCTAAAATGAGGCGTGGCTTAGGGACAGAAGCTCTAAAAAGTCTTGCTGAAAAATCGTTACTTGATGATAGAACAAATGGTCGAATAGTAACTTTCTGTATGCCTATTATGCAGGAATCATCACCTGCACAGTTTTTTTATAAACTTGGTTTTAGATTTATGGATCCTAAAGCTAATGAGCATATAATGGAATGTATTGAGAAAAAGATTCCAGATATACCTGCTCAGACAGGAATGATGTATTTACCAAGAGCTAATTTACATAAACTAATAAGATATGGAGATTTATTTTAGACTATGACATCAATTAATTTAGATGCACATTATACAGATAATCCTAAAACACAGCGTTCAAAAAAAACTATTTTAAACGCTCCTAAAAATTTGCCAATGCCTAAGTCATATAATGTTAATGATGTTGATGTTAAATTAAATGCAATAAATTGTGATATCTATGAGAGTTCAAAAAAAGTTAAAAAAAAGAAAATATATAAATTTCTAAAAACACTACTTGCTATTTCTGGAGCGATTGTATTAGTTTGGCAAAGCAAGAACATTATTAATTCGATAAAAAAATTCTTTAAAAAATCTTAATAAGTTTAAAATATTTTATGTTAGAATAAAATAATAAGTTACTAAAGAGAGGTAATTATGTGCGGAATTGTTGGATATATAGGAAGTAAATCAGCACTTGATATTTTGCTTGACGGCTTAACCAATTTAGAATATCGAGGTTACGATTCAGCTGGTATTGCAGTAAATATAGATGGTATGGTTGAGCTATATAAAGCAGAGGGCAAACTTCAAAATTTGAAAGATATAACTGAAGCAAATAGAACTCATATCACTAAGTCAACTATCGGTATTGGACACATTCGTTGGGCGACTCATGGCGCACCAACAACAATTAATGCACATCCTCATTCTTGTAATTGTGGGAAAATAGCAGTTGTACATAATGGTATTATTGAAAATTATAAAGAGCTAAGAGAAAACCTGGAAAAGCAAGGCTGTGTATTTCGCTCTCAAACAGATACAGAGACAGTTGCGCATCTTGTAGCACATAAGTATGCACAAACCAATGATTTAACAGAGGCTGTAAGATTAGCAACAAAAGAAATTGAGGGAGCTTACGCCTTATGTGTTATACATCAAGATGTTAAGGATACGATTGTTGCGACAAGAAGAAATGCACCATTATTAGTTGGGATTGGAGAAGGTGAATACTATTTAGCATCTGATGTTCCAGCAATAATTCAACATACAAAAAAGGCAATGTATATTGACGATAATCAAATCGTTACACTAACTCCTAATTCAATGAAATACATTGATACTGATAAAAATGTATTAGAACCTAAAATTGAACATTTACCTTGGGAACCTGTCGCATTAAGCAAGATGGGATATAAACATTTCATGCTGAAAGAAATTCATGAACAACCAGATGTTGTTAGAAATGTTTTATCTGGAAAGCTCAAAGCTATTGATGAAAAGATTAAACTTGATGAAGTAACACTTAATGCTAATGATTTTAAGAATTTAACAAGAATTCAAATAGTAGCTTGTGGAACATCGTTGCATGCAGCAATGATTGGAAAGTATATAATTGAAGATTTTTGTGGCATTCCTGTTGATGTTGAACCAGCTAGCGAATTTATTTATAGAAGAACAATTACTGATAAAAACACTTTGGTAATTGGAGTTTCTCAGTCTGGAGAAACAGCTGATACAATAACAGCTGTAAGACAAGCAAAAGCATTAGGCTCACATATTTTAATTGTTACAAACAGACCTGATTCTACTATGGCAAGAGAAGCGAATAGCTTAGTCCCTGTAAACGCTGGGATTGAGGTCTCCGTTGCTGCTACCAAGTCTTATATGGCACAAGTGATATCCTTTTATCTCTTAGCTATTTACATGGCTGAAGTTAAAGAATCAATGGAATTAAGTGAATTAAACAAACTAAAACATGAGTTAATTGTTTTACCACAAAAAATAGAAGAAGTTTTAGCACACAAGGAGTCAATAAAAGCTTGTGCTAAAAGATTTGCCAATGCAAAAGATTTTATTTTTATCGCTCGTGGCATAAATTTCCCAACAGCATTAGAAGGAGCGTTAAAATTAAAAGAAATAAGTTATATTAATGCAACAGGCTATACTGCAGGAGAACTTAAGCATGGTCCAATAGCGATGCTTGACGAATCAATGCCAGTTCTTTCGATACTTATAACAGGGAAAGTCTATGAAAAAATACTTTCAAATTCAGAAGAAGCTAAAGCTCGTAATGCTAGAATGATAGCTCTTACCAATTCAACAGATGAAAAAATTAATGATTTGTTTGAAGCAATAATTAGAGTTCCTGAAATTGATGAATTAGTTTCACCAGCTTTAGCAATAGTTCCTCTACAATTGTTGGCATATTATATTGCAGAATTTTTAGGTAAAGATGTTGATCAACCAAGAAATTTAGCAAAATCTGTTACAGTAGAATAAGCCATTTTTTTGCTTATGATATATATTATCAAATTCTAGTATTTAGATTTATATCAATATATTTAAACATATTGATATAAATTCCTGGTGGGAAGTGATAGACATTATTACAAGGAGTTATTCTCAATATTGAGTTGTCATTATCTATCCCAGCAACGGTTGCAAGATATTTATTATTTGTTACAGAAAAAATTATATATCCATTTTGTGTTTGAATTTCATCAATTGAAAACTTGTTAGCTGTTATAGCTGAAAGCGTTAAATAAAATAATTTTTCTTTATTAATTGCAAACATTTTAGAACAGTTTTCAAATGCAATGCTTTGAGCTTGCGTGATTGGTGGTGTTGATGTTGTCTGCACTTCAGTATTTGTTGATTCGGCAGAAACAACATTAGCTAATAAAAAACTTAATAAAATTAAAACTCTCAATTTCATAAAAATATTCTAGCATAATTATTAAATAATGTGTTGTTTTTTTATTAAAAAAGGGCTATAATTAACTCATTCATATAAGTACGGAGAGAAAAATGTTACAAGAAGCAACAAGAGCGATAAATTCAGCATTCAATAATAGTTTTATAAAAAAATTAAGTCAATATTTACACGATTGCGTGCGAGAAGAAGTTAAAAGTTCTACATTTAGGAATTTAAAAGCTGACAGAGATAATAAATGGATTTTCTTAGATCAAGAAGATAGATTATTCACAGAAGGACTTGAGCATTTACGTTTGGAGGGTTCTGATTCAAAACTTACAGAATTAATGATTCAATCAGAAACAAGTCAAAAAGATAAATATTTAATTTACGGATATCTTTTTCTTGTAGGCAAAGCTAAATCAGGAAAGAAAAATGAATTCTTAACTCCTCTTTTATATTCACCATGTCGACTTGAAAGAAATGGTATAAACATTAATTGTATGCTTACAGATGAATTTATGTCGCTTAATACTGGAGCTCTTACAGCGCTTATGAAAAAAAGTGATGATGAAGATGAAACAGAACAGCTACTTGAAGGCCTGTTAGATGTTGTACCACAAGTACCAATTACACAAGAAAAAATGGATATTTTCTTAACAACTTTAAAATCAATCGTTCCTGATATTGATATTTCACTAAATCATGAAATGGATGAAAAAGAAGATAATATTACAAAAGATTTTTATAACACTCAAATAAATGCAGAAAATATCGATGAAATTATAGAAGAGGAAGAAGAAAATAATAAAAAAACTGTTCCACAATTAGAAAAAATTCATTTAACAAAACAATGTGCAATTATTCTTACCAAACGTCCTTCTGTAACAGCTGGTGTTTTGCATGAGCTTACACAAATAGCAGAAAAGCCAAGTGGGGTTTATCGTGAAACAGTTTTAAACATGATAAATGAAGAATACACACAATCAAAACCGACAGATTGTCAACAAAAAGTTGTTTCGGATTTTTTCCCAGTAACACCATTGTCATTATCAGACGCACAATTAAATGTTGTAAGAAATGTTGAAAATACCAAACTTGTTTCAGTTTTTGGTCCTCCAGGGACAGGTAAATCTCAAACAATAGTAAATTTAGTATCACATTTAATAGCAAATGGAAAAACAGTTCTTGTTGCTTCAAGAATGGACAAAGCTGTTGACGTTGTAGCAGAACGCTTAAATCAATTAGGCGCGCCTTTTTTAGCATTGAGGGCAGGTAGGTTAAATTATCAACGTGAGCTTTCTATGCAACTACAAGATTTACTATCAAATAAAGTTGATCTTGATGACGGTGTTGAATCTTCAATAATGTGCGATGTTTCAGATATGGAAGCTCTATTAAAATCTGTAAAAGATTTAGAGAATAAAGCTGAACAAATAATTAAATTAGAAAATGATTGGTCTGTCGTAAATGAGGAAATTAAACTTGAAGAGCCAAGTCATAGAAACCATCAATATATTAAATCAAATCTTAAAAATGACGAAATAAAAACTGTTGAAGATATAATTAATACTTTAACTTCTAATCTTGAAAAAGCTGGATTTTTTGCAAGTCTTAAAAATAGTTCCTCTTTAGGAAAACTTAAAAAGATTATAAAAACTAACTTTGATGTTAATAATGAAAATTTAATGATTTTAAAAACCGAATTAGAATTTGCAAAATTAGTTTGTAAAGCTAGAATGATTGAAACTCAGATACAGACTATAGGTAATATTCATGTTATCTCTGAGCAATTAAGAACAATGCGTAAAAAACAACGAAAACTAGCAATTGACATCCTTAAATGCAAACGAAGAGAAGCTTTAAAAGGTCTAATGAGAGACTCGATTAAACGTCAGAGATTATTTGTACATTCAAAATCTTTAGTTGAAAGAAAGAAAAATCTACAAAATAGACTTCTTGAAACTGAAGACTTTAAACCGCTTTTAGAAGCTTTCCCTTGTTGGTGTGTTACAACGTATAATGTTTCAGGTTCATTACCTTTAAAACCTGGATTATTTGACGTTGTAATTATTGATGAAGCTTCTCAATGTGATATTGCAAGTGCATTTCCTATTTTATATAGAGCAAAAAAAGCTGTTGTAGTAGGTGATGATAAACAACTTCCACATTTATCATTCTTAGAGAAAGCTAAAGAACAGTCATTTATGTCCCAATATGGCATTAACGATAGATATCAATTAATGTGGAGATTTAGAACTAACTCAATGTTTGATTTAGCAAACTATTATTCAATGCACCCTGTGCTTTTAGATGAACATTTTAGAAGCTTACCACCGATTATCAATTATTCTAATAAAGAGTTTTATGGTAACAGAATAAAAGTCATGCGTAGAAATGATAACTCTTCAAAAGTTATTGAAGCAGTTATTGTCCCAGATGGAAAAGTAGATTCAGATGCTACAAGAAATCTTCCAGAAATAGAAGCTCTTGTTAAAAAACTGCATGATATTGTAATTGAAGATGAAAGAAAAAATCCAGAAAACCCTGTCAGCATAGGTATTATTTCACCATTCAGAGCGCAAGTTGAACAATTAAAAATTTCTGTATCAAAAGTTTTATCTGAACACATGATGGAAAAACATCAAATAGAAATAGGTACTGCTCATACATTCCAAGGCGATGAAAGAGATATTATGCTTATTTCTTGGGCTTATGCACAGAATAGTTATCCTCAAAGCTTAATTTTCTTACAAAAACCAAACTTGTTTAATGTAGCTATTACTCGTGCCAGATATAAAACAATTAACTTTATTTCTAAAAACCCAAGAGAATTGCCTGAGGGTATTTTAAGAAGTTATTTTGGATTTATTGAAGAATATGAAAATAGATATTCACTTATAAATTCAGATGACTTTGATGAAAATGTTTATAAAAATACTCTTGAAAAAGAGGTAGCTGAAGCATTTAGAGAATTAGGTCATAAAGTTTTATGTGGTGATGAAATTGCAGGCCTCAGTGCAGATTTACTTGTTGATGATAGATTTATAATTGAAATTGATGGTATTGAGGACAAAATTCCTAATAAGGTTTCAAACATGAAAAAACAAGCAATATTTGAACGAACAGGATTAAAAGTTTCAAGAATAACAGCTAGGGAATGGAATCATTCTTCAAAAGCTTGTATTGATAGAATTCTTAATTGTAATCAATAAATTTATTCTTTAGATTTAGCCTATTAAAGTTAAATCTAGCGCAACATCATTCTCTGGAGTTATAGCTAGTAAACTTTATGAATATGCGATGAAAAATTCTAGTGAATTTATAATCTAATAATATATTTAAAGCAAATATAAGATGATTGGCTAATATACTGAAAATCTTTACTATTATTTAATAGTACTTGTAGATATTAGTAAGGAGATTTTGAAATGAGTACTACTGTTCAGATTGAAAAAAAGATGATTTCAGTCATTATTATTGAAGATTTTAAACTAACACGAGTTGGATTAAGATGTGCGTTGAACGCAAATGAAGATATTAAAGTTGTTGCGGAATGCGATAATGCCATTGAGGGCTTAGAACTTATAAAAAAACATTCACCAAATATTGTTTTAATGGATTTAGGCCTAGCTGGGATGAATGGTATTGAAGCAACAATAAAAGTAAAAGAAATGAATAGCGATATCAAAGTAATAGCATTAACATCACACGATAGAGAAGAAGAAGTTATTGCAACATTATCATCAGGCGCAATGGCTTATTGCTTAAAAGATATTGACCCGTCTAAGCTCGCAGATGTAATCAGAGATGTTGCAGATGGAGTTTGTTGGCTAGATCCTGTCATTGCTAGAAAAGCTTTAGATGCTTTTCCTAAGCAAGAAACATTAGGAATATTAAAAGATAAATCTATAGATGAAGGACGAGTTCCTCTAACAGAAAGAGAATTTGAGGTTTTAAAACATTTAGTTGATGGTAAAAGTAATACAGAGATCGCAAAAGAATTAATAGTTAGTGTTCATACTGCTAAAGCACATGTTTGCTCTATTTTACAAAAAATGTGTGTAAACGATAGAGTGCAAGCTGCAGTTAAAGCTGTTAAAGAAGGTTTAGTGTAGTCTGTGTTTGTTGTAGGGGAACAATGCGTACAGTTAAGCTGTACGCATTGTTAAAACAAAGAATAAAAACATATCTAGTTCCTACAATTTACAAATTTAATTTGACAAAAGATTTCTCTCTTGCTATAGTAGTAATGTTCCAAAGCATACGGGCATGTGGTGGAATGGTAGACACGCTAGTCTTAGGAACTAGTGCGAAAGCGTGGGAGTTCGAGTCTCTTCATGCCCAGATACTAAAAAAAGACACCCAAAGGTGTCTTTTTTGTTATCTTCATATGATAAACTATTTACAGTCAAATTTAACCTAATGCTTTAGATAATACATCATTTTTAGTGATATCACCATTTTTTTGTTCAATTTCATTTATAAGTCTAATCAGTAATTTGTTACCCCAATATTGTGGTGCTAACTCATAGCGACCACGTAAAACAAATGCACTTTCTAAAGCTGTAATTGGCGTTTTGTTCTCCCCTATAACTTCTTTTGTTTCATTCATAATTTTAAATATTTTTTCACCATTAGAAAGTTTTTCTTCTGCTAATACAAACACTTTTTCTTTTAGAGAATCTACATGTTCCAAAACTGCATTTAATTTTCCATATATAGTACTTTCGTTCAAAGGGCATTTTTCTGGCATAACTCCTGTATTTCTATGAACAAATTTCATTACTGAATTTTGTTTAACTTCAGCATCTTTTAGAGCAGAATCCATGAAAATTTCAATGTGTTTACGTGGAAATCTTGCTTTAAAATTAAAATTAGCCTGATTAATACTTGAATTAAAATTTACTTGCATATTTACACCTACTTTTTTTATACAAGTAATAAAACCTCTAAAAACAATTTTTTGCTAGTTAAACTACAAATCATTATCAATACAAATCAACTGCACTAAAGCAATTATTTTTGTCAAACTAAAGCTAAACCTATAAACTCGAAGCTTACCTTTATACCTAAATAACATTCAAAAATAAATCTCAAAGCTAAATCATAAAAAATTTAATAAAATATATTATAAAAATTGCCGATTTTTATTGCATTTGTAAATTTTTGTAACAATTAGTCTTAAAACATTAAAGTTTTTACCAACATTAGCCGTAATAAATATTAAGGAAAAACAAAAAGGACGATTGAAAAATGGGAATGTCGGCATCACAAGGCAGATTATTATTTATAAAAGCAGCTTTAAGCGACAACGCTTTAAAGGCTCAATTTATAATGTCTGAAAAAATTGCATTAGCAACTCAAAAAGATGATGCTTATGAAGATTATTGTAATGCTTTAGAAAAAACTCAATTAAAAGTTGCTTGTAATATTGGAGGAACAATCCCTGGCTATGTTGATGCAAACTTTTCCTCATTATGCACATATAACGAAAACATGACAAGGCAGTATACACTAAGAAATAACGACACAGGGCATATCGTTGTATCAGAAGAAGTTAAAGAAACATACGATGTTTATGATAATGATAAATACGCATTTGCCTATGCAATGATGGGTTTTGAAAACGAACAAAGTGCTAAAATTGGAATAAATAACGATGAATCAAGTTCTTTATATATGACAAGAGCAGAAGAAAGTGTTTTTAATTCCAAAAAAGATACTGACCCTAAACTTCTATCATTATATGAAAAAATTGAGACTTCTGAAGGTGAATTAAAACAAGAAGCTCTTAATGAATTTAGAGATTATCTTTATTCAAAATATGCCTCATCAATATACAATGCAAATAAATTTGGACAAATAAATATTAATTCAGGAAGTGTATCTCAGAGAGTTGATAAAACCTCTGTAAACAAAGATTTTAATCAGGGCGAAAATAAAACTTGGGATGATATCAAAGGTGAGTTTAACTACTATGTCAATCTTTGGCAAGCAATCCATGAAGCTGGAGGTTGTCAAGCTATACCTGCAGGATATGAAAATGGCGATGAAGGTAATGAATGGCTAAACAACATGGTTAATGCTGGTCTTATAACAATAATGTCGTGGGACGCTACAGGTGGTAAAGGTAATTGGAGCGATACAAGCGTTGCTACAAGTATTAATAGTAATTTTTTACAAGAAGAGCCTGATAAAAAAGAATTAGCTAGAATTGAGCAAGAATATACTCATACCTTAGATGTAATTAATCGTAAAGATACCGAATTTGACCAAGAATTATCTAAGCTTGAAACAAAAAAGAAATCCTATGAAACAATGGAACAGTCAACTAAAAAAGCTATCGAGGAGAATACACAAAGAACATTTAAAATATTCTCTTAATACTAAATATAAAAATTTATAAATACAATTCTCCAACCTTTTTCCTTTTTCTTTTTCCTATTAGCCGCTTACCTATAAGCGGTTTTATTTTTAAAACATGATTATTTTCAAGTTAACAAAAAAAAATCTTACATTTCTTAATATATTAGTTGACAGCAAAATTTGCTTTTGTTACAATAAAATCCTAATCGCAGACAGTTAGTATCCTTATGTTAGGATTTAAACACGAAAGCTAGCCGAGATTGGGTTCAGGGGTTTCCCTACTCAAACGAAATATAAAATTCTTAAAGATATAGATAGCTTAGAATTATATAGATTTTGCGATTAGAGAAGATTGCAAAATCTTTTTAGTTTGTAAGTACAAGTATGAAACTGGTCGAAATCATATTAATACATATATAAAAAAGGAGCAAAAAATGTCAACAAAAGCTTTTAAACAAGACAAAGTATCTCAAATTAAAGAGAACATCGATAAGGCTCAAGTTGCAATTGTTACCGAATACAAAGGATATTCAGTAGAAGAAATTACTAACCTTAGACGCGCTCTTCAAAAAGAAGATGGTGATTATATGGTTACTAAAAATACTTTAGCAAAACTTGCTGTAAAGAATACTCCTTACGAAGTTTTAACTGAATCTTTCAAAGGACCTATCGCTATTGCGTTTGGTTTCGGTGATCAAGTTGCACCAGCAAAAGCTTTATCAAAATTTATCAAAGATACTAAAAAAGGTGAAATTATTGCTGCAGCATTAGATGGAAAACTTCTTTCTGCAGATGAAGCAAAAGCTCTTGCTACAATTCCTTCAAAAGAAGAAATTTATGCAAAAATGCTTGGCTGCGTAAACTCACCTGCTACTGGTATCGTAGGTTCTATCAACGCTGTTATGGCTTCTCTTACTAGAGCAGTTGCAGCTGTTAGAGACCAAAAATCTGCTTAGGGACAAGCCCCTAACATTTGTGATTATTTAATCACTTGTAAAACAAAAGTAATACTAAAAAAATAATAAAAAGGAGAAAAACCATGAGTGTAGAATCAATTTTAGAATCAATTGAAAAATTAACATTATTAGAAGCTGCAGAATTAGTAAAAGCTATGGAAGAAAAATTTGGCGTATCTGCTGCTGCTCCAGTAGCTGTTGCTGCAGTTGCTGCTGCTCCAGCTGAAGCTGCTTCTGAAGAAGCTTCTGAAGTAAACGTAATCTTAGCATCTGCTGGTGCTAACAAAATCGCTGTTCTTAAAGAAGTAAGAGCAATCACTGGTTTAGGCTTAAAAGAAGCTAAAGATTTAGTTGATGCTGCTCCTAAAGCTATCAAAGAAGGCGTTAAGAAAGAAGAAGCTGAAGCTATCAAAAAACAACTTGAAGAAGCTGGCGCTACAATCGAAATCAAATAGTTTGACATTTATTTGTTTTAATAAAAACCTCAATCTAGTTCTTAGATTGAGGTTTTTAGTGCGTTTTACATTTTTATTTATTTTTGGTATTATTTAATGGTATTAATTTTAATTAAGATATTTCAAGGGAGTAAATAATGGTAGATATAAGACCTGAGTTTTTAGAACAAGCTAAGCAGTTGACTCGTAATGCTGAGTTTTTACCTGATGGTGCGCAAGGTTTAGCTGCGAAGCTACAACATGCTAGTGATACAAACACACCATTAAGAGTTAAATTAGGCATGGATCCAACACGTCCTGATTTACATCTTGGACATACTGTTGTCATGAGGAAGCTTAGAGAGTTTCAAGAGCTTGGACATAAAATTGTTCTCATAGTCGGTGGTGCGACAGCTATGATTGGAGATCCTTCTGGAAAAACCGACACAAGACCTGCTTTAACAAAAGAACAAGTTGAAGAAAATGCAAAATCTTACTTTGAACAAATGTCAAAAGTAGTTGATACAACTAAAGCTGAAGTTACTAATAATGCAGATTGGCTACACTCAATGAACTTTACAGAGTTATTAAAGCTTGCTTCACAAATCACTGTAGCACAAATGATGACAAGGGATGATTTCGCTAAAAGGTATGCTGATGGACGTCCGATTGCTATTCATGAATTTTTCTATCCATTAATGCAGGCTTACGATTCAGTGGCTATTGATTCTGATATTGAATTAGGTGGTACTGACCAAAGATTTAATACTCTTTTAGGCAGAGATATTCAAGCAGCCTATGGTAAAAAACATCCTCAACACGTAATGTTACTTCCTCTTTTAGAAGGAACTGATGGTGTTGTTAAGATGTCTAAAACTTATCCTGAGCATTGTATTTCATTAACAGATAGTGCTAAAGATATGTTTGGCAAACTAATGAGTATTCCTGATACCTTAATTACTAGATATTATTCGCTTTTAACAGATGTTTCACAAGTTGAATTAATAGAAATGGATAAACAAATAAATTCTAATTCAATTAATCCTCGTGATATAAAAATGAAATTAGCTTATATGATTACAGAAGAATATCATGGAAAAGATGGTGCTGAAAAAGCTCAAGCCGATTTTATCAATGTTGTATCCAATAAGGGAATTCCAGATGATATTGAAAATGTTAAGATAGATTCTGATATAAATATTTTAGATTTATTGGTAAATTTAAACTTTGTAACAAGCAAAGGTGAAGCTAAACGATTAATCCAAGGTGGTGGCGTAAAGCTCGATGGAGAAAAGGTTGCAGATATGGGTTATATAATTAATCCAAATTTAGGCAAAGTTTTGCAAGCTGGTAAAAGAAAATTTGCGAAATTAGTTTAACAAAAATCGAAAGGTTGAAAATTGAAAAGCGAAACTTCTCAATTTCTATTAAGCGTTTATGATATATGAAAATATTTTAGAATTAATTGGTAATACACCGTTAGTTAGATATTCCAAAAATGTTTTATTAAAGCTCGAGTATTTTAACCCATCAGGCTCAATAAAAGCTCGTGCTGCTTTTTCAATGATTAATGAAGCGATGAAGCGTGGTGAAATTGACAATAGTACAATCATAATTGAACCAACCAGTGGTAATACAGGAATTGCTTTAGCTATGGTCTGTGCGTTTTTAAAATTAGAATTAATTATTTGCATGCCAGAAAACATGTCCGATGAACGCAAAAAAGCTATTTCTGCCTATGGAGCAAAATTAGTGTTAACTCCTACAGAATTGGGTATGCAAGGTTCCGTTGACAAAGCGAAAGAAATTGCAACACAATATAAAAAAACATTTATACCTAATCAATTCTCAAACTTTGATAACGCAATAGCCCATAAAAATACAGCAGAAGAGATTTTAAAAGACACTAGCCTTGATATTGATATTGTAGTAGCAGGTATTGGTACAGGTGGAACGGCATTTGGGTTAAAAAAGTTTTTACCATCAAATGTTGAAGTTATAGGTGTTGAACCTGAGGAAAGTCCATTGTTTACAGCTGGAAAAGCTGGTTGTCATAAAATTCAAGGTATCGGAGCTAATTTTATACCAGAGATTTCTCGTTTTACATCTTTAGATAAAATTATAACCGTAAAAAGTAATGATGCTATTAATGAAGCAAAAGAAATAACAACAAATTATGGGATTTTTGTAGGAATTTCAGCAGGAGCTAATCTTTTTGTAGCAAAACAATTAGCAAAAAAATATCCAGAAAAGAAGATTGTTGCAATAATTCCAGATGGTGGAGATAGATATTTATCGGTTTGGTAGTAAATTAAAAAGGTATAATATGTTAATACGTGCAATAAATAAGATTAAAGAAGATATTAAAGTAATTTATGAAAAAGATCCTGCTGCTAATAACATCGCAGAAATTATATTTTGCTATCCTGGTTTTCAAGCTCTTCTTATGCACAGAATTGCCCATAAGTTGGCTTATTTAAAAGTTCCATTTCTTCCAAGATTTATATCTTATTGGACTAGAATATTTACAGGTATAGAAATTCATCCAAAAGCAACAATTGGTAATAGATTTTTTATTGACCACGGAGAAGGTGTTGTTATTGGTGAAACAACTATCATTGGTAATGACGTCCTAATTTATCAACAAGTTACATTGGGTGGGACAGGAAAAGATACTGGTAAACGCCATCCTACCATTGGTAATAATGTTATTATTGGTGCAGGAGCAAAAGTTTTAGGTAATATAACAATTGCTGATAATGTACGGATTGGAGCAGGTTCTGTTGTTGTTGAAGATGTACCCGAACATTCAACAGTAGTTGGAGTGCCAGGAAGGGTGGTTCAACAACAATGCATAAACGAAGATGGAGTTTTAATGCACAATAGAATTCCTGACCCAATTAAATGTGAACTTAATCGACTTAAATACGAAGTTCAAGAATTAAAAGAAAGATTACAATAAAAACTTTAAAACTTATAAAAAAAAATATAAAAAAAAATAAATGAGGTCGTTTGACCTCACTTATTTTTTTTATTTTTATAAATTATGCTTCAGTGCTTTCACATACCACATTTTGATCTTCATTTGAAGATGATGAACAATCTAGCTCATTAGGTTCTGTTATTATTTCCTCATTACAACCTTCAAAATCTTCTGGAGGAGTAATCTTTTTAGAACGTCTTTTTTTAGGTTTAACAGCCTGTTCTATTTCATTTTCTTCTACATTTTCATCCTCATTTTGCTCTAAATCATCATCTTCAGAACAATCTTCTTCTGTTAAATCATCTGTACTTTGTGTCGCAGCTTCAATTTCATCTTCATCTTTTGCTCTTATAACAGGAATTGATAACATTAAAGCAACCTGATCACCTTCTTGCTCAAAATTCAATTCAAGCATATCCTTGTCCATTTCTAAATATTTAGAAAGCAAATCTATCATCTCGCCTCTCATTTGTTCAAGAACTTTTGGAGTTAAGTTTGTTCTATCCTGCATAAGTACAAGTTTTAAACGATTTGCAGCTACTGCCTTCGAAGCTTCACCTATAACTGGCTCATCTGATTGCCTGAAGAATTTTGCTACTGTGTTATAAATATCTGTAAAAATACTCATCTTACACCTTCGCTTTCAATTTTGCGAACACATTTTTAATTTTTTCTACAAAGCCTTTAGGCTCATCTAAATCCAAGAACGGCACCTCTTCACCTAATATTCTTTGAGCAACATTTCTATAAGCTTTACCAGCAAGAGCATCTTCACTATTAACAATAGGATCACCTTTGTTTGTTGATGTGATGATACCAGTATCCTCTGGAATAATACCAACAAGAGGTATTTCTAAAATTTCAGCAACATCATCTACGCTCATCATCTCATTTGTCTTAATAAGGCTTGGGCGAACCCTGTTTAAAAGAAGCTTAACACTTGTTATTTCTTCTTTCGGTCCTAATAACCCAATAATTCTGTCAGCATCACGAATAGCAGACATTTCTGGAGTTGTTACTACAATTGCTTCACTTGCTCCAGCAACAGCATTTTGGAAGCCTTGTTCAATACCAGCTGGACAATCAACTAATACAAAATCATTTTGTTCTTTCAATGTGTCGCAAATTTCTTTCAATTGTTCTGCGCTTACTGCAGATTTATCCCTAGTTTGAGCAGCTGCTAAAAGTTGTAAATTAGGATTTTTCTTATCCTTAACCAATGCTTGTTTTAACTTACAACGCTCTTCTATTACATCAACAATAGTATATACTATTCTATTCTCAAGACCTAATAATAAGTCCAAATTTCTTAATCCTAAATCAGTGTCGATAAGCACAACTTTATAACCTTCTTTAGCAAGTGCTGTTCCAATATTTGCGCTTGTTGTTGTCTTACCAACTCCACCTTTACCGGATGTGATTACTATTACTCGACCAGTCATTAATCTCTCCTTAACTTTTTATAAATTACTATCTTACCATCTTCAATCTGAGCTTCTTCTGGAGTAAACTCATTTGTTTTTTGTACATAAGGAACATTTAAAGTGTCGTTCCTTCTTGCATATAAACCTGCTATTCTCAATTGTATTGCATTTAATTTCAACGCACGAACCTTGGATGTAATATTGCCTTTAGCACCTGCGTGAGCTATGCCACCTAAAATACCCCAAACTGTAATATCACCATCTGCAATTATTTCACTACCAGGGTGAGCATCACCTATTATTAATATATTACCTTCATAATTTACAGTTTGACCTGAACGTAATGTTTGGCTTAAATACAATGTAGGTAAAGTTTTTGTATCTACAGAGTTTTCTTCTATTCCTTCAGGTAATACATCTCCAGTGTCTAAAATTATATATTTGCTTATATCTTCATTTGATATTAAACCCTCATTCACTGCTAACATTTCAAATTCAGTTTCAAAATGTTCTATTGGAATAACCTCTGATATTTCTTGAGTTGTTTCTTCTGTATATGTATCTTCTATTCCTTCAAGAGTGCTAATTGGTTCCTGTATTTCATTATCTAATTCTGCATGAACCTCAACAGACTTTTCTTCATCATTGATTAATTCAGGAGTTTCTTCCTTTACCTCCACTGCCTCTTCTTGAATTTCACAATCAGAAGCTGTATAAGATGCAACCTCTATATCATTGTCTAATTTTGATATAATTACCCCTAAACTTACAGCTGATGCCTCAGTTTGTTCCGATGTTGTATCAATAAACGCCATTTCAGCATCCATTGATTCTATAAGTGCTTTTATACTTAAAAGTTGTGATTGCTTTAAATCCTGATTTCCAAGCTTTAAACATACTTTCTTGCCTTTAACTTCTGGATGTTCCATTACGGAACTTAATTCAAAAACTAATTGCGTTGTATTCTTAGTATTACTTAAATCAATAATAAAACCATTCTCTACAAAACCTTTTTTCATCTATAAATACCTAATATAAACTACCACTACAAAAAGCATAGCCTAAAGTTTTTTTTAGTTCAACAAAGTGTGTAGTAATTGTAACATGTTTTTAATTAACTTTTTTTAAATTTTGTATCAAAAATATCAAAGGGATTATTATAATACAAGCTATAGCAAAAACTCTAAAAGCATCTATAAATGCCATTAAGTTTGCTTGTTGCATTAGCTGTCCATAAATCATCTTTTGTCCCATGTAAGTTGCAGTATGAGAATCAACTTGAGTTATGAAAGCACCACTCATTGTTTGTAAACGCTCAGTATAAGGTTGCACAAAGTCTGTTAAATGCTCAATTAACATAGCTTGATGTTTCTGTCCACCTCTTGATAGTAATGTCGCTACAATAGAAGTTCCAAAAGCTCCTCCAATATTTTTAAGCAAATTTTGAAGTCCACTAGCGTTTGTCATTTGCTCATTCTTAATAGTCGCCATGGATAAAGTTATAATAGGTATCATAGCTAATCCTAATCCTAACCCATATAAAATATTAGGTATTGCTATATTTATTGGAGCAATTTGTAAATTCAAAGTTCCCAACATCCAACCTGCAACGCCCATTAACGATAGCCCTACTACAACTAAAAAACGATTATCTACAACATTTGACAATGTAGCACATAACATCATTGCACATAAAGCCCCTATACCTCGTGGCATCATAGATAAACCACTTAGGAATGCATCATATCCCATTAATGCTTGTAAAAATTGTGGTAATATCGCTAATGAAGCTAATAGGACTCCTTGCATGATGATTTGTACAAAAGTTCCTATTGAATAATTTTTATCCTTAAATACACTTAAATCAGTAAGCGCCTCTTTATTTTTAACTTGAGAAATAAAAAATGTAATACCTGTTAATAATGCAATAGTAGATAACCAACAAACCCACGGAGTATTAAACCAATCAGCATTATTCCCTTTATCAAGTACTATTTGAAGAGAAGCTAAAAATATAGTTAATAAGAAAAATCCCAAAAAGTCAGCTTTAACATCTTTTTGTTTCTGTGCATAAGGAGGATCAAAAATTAATGTTTTAGAAAGAAATATCGCAAGGATACCTATTGGTAAATTAATAAAATAAATATAAGGCCAAGACCAATTATCTGTAATCCAGCCCCCTATAACAGGACCAATAATTGGAGCAATTACTATAACTAAACCAAACATCGCCATAGCTTTGCCACGTTCTGCAGGTTTAAAATTTTCTAACAATATTGCTTGAGATACAGGAAGTAACCCACCACCTCCAAAACCTTGTAAAATACGAGCAAATATCATTGTTTCAAGATTTGGAGCGAAGCCACATAAAACTGATGCTACTGTAAAGAGTGTAATAGAAAATATAAAAAAGTTTTTACGTCCCATGACTTTGCTAAACCAACTTACCATTGGAATAACAATTCCACTAGCTATTAAATAGCTAGTTAATATCCACATTGATTCTTCTCTGCTAACAGAAAAACTACCTGCCATGTGTGGAAGTGCAACATTAGCAATAGTTTCATCTAATACAAACATAAACGCTGAAACCATTGTTGGTAAACACGCTAACCAAGGATTTATCTTATCATTATTTCTTGTTACCTCAACAGACATTTTCACCTCATGCGAAAATAATACCATATATATGTTGTAATTACAACATGTTGCATTTACTCCAAATTAACAGTTATGGAGTTTCAAATTTTCTAATTCTTGTATCAGAATAGTATTCTTTATTTATCATATCAAAATTTTTAATTCTATTAATTTTTTCATCTAATTCTTGATTTGGACTTTGTTTTTGCGCTTCATATAAATATCTTAATGCTGAACGAGAATCGCCAAATTTTTCATAAATATCTCCAAGTTTAAACAACAAATTATAATTAGTATGATATCCTAATTCATAAGACTTTGCATAATATTTTAGAGCTTGTTTATACAATTGTCTTTTATAATAAAACTCCCCAAAATAAAAATAAGTTTTTGGATTATTTTTATCTATACCAATAGCTCTTGAAAAGTTACCTTTAGCTAATTTCTCCTTATTAATTTTATCATATAAAATTCCTGTTTTAATAGGATACTCAATATTATCAGGATTAACACTCTGTAGCATGTTATATAACATCAAAGCCTTTGTTAAATCTTCATTAAGAGAATTTCCAGATATTCTTTCTGCATTAAAGAAAAACTTTCTTGCTTTTAATTCTAATTCTTGTTCGTTTAATTTACTATAATCAACTGGTATTGAATAATGTACTTTACCTTTTATAGCTGAAAAACTTGGCAAGCACACGCTTACAAAACTTAGAATTATTAATAATATAACTATAGAAAAGTGTCGCATAAATTTATCTTAACATGATATAACAATTACTATTATATCAAATTCTTTTTTTATACAATATAAGAAAAGGAGAGAAATCGTTGCGAGAACTTACATGTTTAATAATCTTTATAGCTTTAGCCACCTTACTTGCTGTAATAATGATTATAACAGGTTTCATTTGTCAATATAAAAATGAAACAAAGATGAAAAATACAGCATACGAATGTGGGCTGATTCCTATTGGTAATGCTCGAGTTAAATTTGATATCAAATATTTTAACTATGCTATTTTATTCTTAATTTTTGATATTGAAACAATTTTCTTATATCCATTTGCACTTTCAATTAATTCTCTAGGATTTTTTGTAATTATTGAGGCTTTCATATTTGTCGCAATACTTTTATTTGGTCTATTTTTTGCTATAAAGCGAAATTTATTGAGGTGGACATAAATGAATGTATTTGTAACATCAATAGATTATTTATTAAACTGGAGCAGAGCTAATTCATTATGGCCATTAACTTTTGCTACATCGTGTTGTGGTATTGAGATGATGCACACAGTAGCTTCTGATAATGATATTGCAAGGTTTGGTTCTGAAATATTTAGAGGCTCTCCACGTCAAGCTGACTTATTAATATGTGCAGGAACAATTACGCATAAAATGGCACCTGCACTTTTAAGATTATACGAACAAATGCCAGAGCCTAAATATGTAATTGCGATGGGAGCATGTGCGTGTGGAGGGGGGATGTTTAATAACACTTCTTATTCTGTTATTAATGGAATAGATAAAATTATCCCTGTAGACATTTATCTTCCGATGTGTCCACCAAAACCTGAATCCTTAATTGATGCAATAAAAAAGCTACAAGATAAAATTAAAAATGAAACAATTTTAGATAGAAAGAGTTTTATGTATAATCATGATATAAAACTAAAGGAGTATCGTGGAATTCTTATAGAAGAAGATTTTAATATTACAGAAATTGGACTTATAGAACAAAATAAGGAAATCGGATAGAGATGGTTTTACATAACATAAAAAACATATTCAACGATATTACAATAGATGGTGATAAACTTTTTGTAAAATCAAACATTTATCAGGTATTAAATTTTATAAAAAATAATTATCATTTTAATTTGCTTAAGGAAATAATAGCTATAGATAATAAAGATGCAGGCATTGAATTGATTTATCATCTTTACAATATAGAAGATGATGAAAATGTTTTTATTTCGATAACTACTAAAGAAGAAATAGAAAGCGTTAGTCAGATTTTTAATTCTGCAATAGCTGATGAAAAAGAAATCTATGATATGTTTGGTATAAATTTTATTGGGCATAAAGAGCTCAAAAGATTATACATGCCAGAAACTTGGCAAGGTCATCCTTTAAGGAAAGATTATGTAGAAGAAGATGCGAGGCTAAATTGGAATGAAAAAACTTAAACTTAACCTTGGTCCTCAACATCCTTCAACACATGGAGTATTAAGACTTATACTAGAATTAGAGGGCGAAAAAATTTTATCCTGTGAACCAGATGTAGGATATCTACATAGAGGCTTGGAAAAAATGGCAGAGAGGCTTAGTTATATACAATATTTACCTCTTGTTGACAGAATTGATTACCTTGCAAGTTTTTTTTACTCAGAGCTTTTATGTAGGACAGTTGAAAAAGCGTTAGGTATAGAGCTTGATAAAAAAGTCTGCATGATTAGAGTCTTATTACTTGAACTTAATAGAATTTCATCTCATTTATTATGGATTGGTGCTTATTTAATGGATTTAGGGGCTACTTCTCCTTTTTTCTATACAATGAGAGAACGAGAAATGATTTTGAAATTATTTGAAAAAATCACTGGACAAAGAATGATGAATAATTACTTTGTCTATGGAGGAGTAAGACATGACATTTTTGCACTTGATGATATAGAATGCATTATTAACACAATTGAGAAAAAAATTCTTGATTATGAAAATATAATCACAGAAAATCCGATATTTCTACAAAGAACTAAAAATAAAGGTATTATATCAAAAGAGACAGGACTTAACGGTTCAATAACAGGAGTTAATTTACGTGCCAGTGGAATTAATTTAGATCTTAGAAAAAATGACTATCTATATTCTGATATTAATTATAAATCTATTATTTTAGAAACAGGAGACTCATGGGATAGATATAAAGCAAGAATTTTAGAAATCATAGAAAGCTGTAAGATAGTAAAACAGACCTTAGATTATTTACAAAAAACATCAGGATTAAAGCAAAATTTAATAAATCCAATAGGCATAAAGCTTCCTGAAGGCAGTTTTTATTCTGAAATTGAAGCTCCTAGAGGCCTTGCAAGTGTCTATATTAAATCAACAGGAGAAAAAACTCCCTATCGTTTAAAATGGAGAACTGGTTCTTATTATGCTGTAAATCTATTAAGGAAACTCTTAATTAACGAGCATCTTAACGATGCTATAGCGATAGCAGGCTCTCTTGATATTATTTTACCAGAGGTTGACAAATAATGAATTATTTATATTTTTTATATATAGAATTTCTTGCAAAGCATAATATACCTCAGATTTTTGGAGATATTACATTTTATGTAATACCTTGTACGATAATATTTATTGCATTATTAATAGCAATACTTGCTTTAGTTTTGTTAGAACGTAAGTTGCTAGGTTGGTTTACACAAAGAAAAGGTCCTAATAGAGTTGGACTATGGGGATTGTTACAAACCTTAGCAGATGCACTTAAATTATTATGCAAAGAAAATATTACACCTAATAATGCTGATAAATTCTTATTTAATCTAGCTCCTGTAATAATTTTTATTCCTGTAATGATAGTTTTAGGATTAATACCATTTAGCTCAGAATTTACGTTTATGAATTTTCAAACAAATCTATTAATCTACATTATAGTTGCAACCATGCCAGTTTTAAGCATACTTCTTGCTGGATGGGCGAGTAACAATAAATATTCATTGTTTGGTGCTATGAGAAATATTGCTCAAATTTTAGCTTATGAATTACCAATAGCTTTTACCATTTTGTCTATAACAGTTTTAGCTTCATCAATGAATCTTACTCAAATAACCTTAGCTCAAAGTAGCAAACTTGGGCTTTTGGGTTGGTTTTTTATTCCTTGTTTTTTGGGTTTAATTATAATGTTTATTTGTACATTAGCAGAGCTTAATCGTTGTCCTTTTGATTTACCAGAAGCTGAAAGCGAACTTGTTTGTGGTTATAACACTGAATACTCAGGCATGAGATTTGCTCTACTATATTTAAGTGAATATGGTATGCTTCTAGCGAATGCGTTATTAATCGCTGTATTATTTTTTGGAGGCTATTTGTCGCCGTTTGGAGGATACTTAACAACTGGATTTTGGATTTATATAGAACAAGTATCTTGGTTGTTAATAAAAACGTTTTTAATAATTTTCCTAATAGTTTGGATACGAGCAACACTGCCAAGAATGTCATCGCCTAATTTATTAAAATTATCTTGGTCTATTCTTCTACCTGCATCAATAATAAATTTATTTTTAGTTGTTATAATTAAATATATAGGAGGTGTATAAGATGCTTAAGAATATAAAATATACACTTCTTAGCCTTTTAATTGTTTTTAAACATCTGTTTAAAAAACCTGTTACATTAGAATATCCAGAAAAAAAATTTACAGTCGGAGATTTTTTCAGAGGAAAACCTGTTCTTAATTCAAATTGTTCTCGTTGTGGAACTTGCTTAAAAGTTTGTCCTAGTGGAGCAATCAAAATAAAACAAGATGAGTTTATTATTGACTTAAAAAAATGTATCTTTTGTGGAAATTGTACTTTTTATTGTCCACAAAAAGCTATCAATATGAGTAAAAATTATGAATTAGCAACATCTAAAAAAGATGAGTTAAAATTAATTTATAATATTGGAGGTAAAAATGAATATAATACTTAACCCAATTCTTTTTTATCCAGCTTCTTTATTGTTAATTTTATTCGCACTTTTAGCAATAAAGTTTTCAAATATTTTTTATTCTTTGCTTAGCGCAATTATTGTATTTTTTATTACAGGGTTTTTCTTTTATATACTTGGTTCAGAATACAATGCTGTGATACAAATTGCAATTTATGGAGTCGCAATACCAGTTTTATTAGGACTAGCAGTAATGTTTACAGATTTCAAAAAACCTGAACATTCTACCGAAACAAACACTTTACTCAAGTCTATTGTATTCTTAGTTAGTGGTCTTTTTGTATTGACCTTGATATATTTAACAAAAACAAGTATTCTTATTGACTCTAGCACTTTTAATAAATGTGAAACTTTTGCTAATACATCTATCCAAGTAATGAATGCTTTTGCACAAGGTCTGTTTGTTGATTATATATGGTCATTTGAATTAATTGCTATTTTACTCACTATAATTGTTGTTGGAATAGCTTTTTTAAACACAAAAGATGACAAGGAGAAAAGTTAATGCAAGATATCACTATTTACCATTATCTAATTCTTGGACTATCATTATTCTTAATTGGACTTACGGGTTCTATTCTATCAAAACACGTTATAAAAATATTAATTTCTATTGAATTTTTGCTTACAGGAGTTAATTTGAATTTTATAACATTCGCAACATTTTGTGATAATACAGCATTAGATGGTTATATAATTTCATTATTCTATGTAGCGATTGGAGCTGTTGAACTAGCTGTTGGTTTATACATTTTTTATTTTATGTATAGCAAAAAGAAATCGGAAAATATTGATGACTATGGAGAGCTGTAACTTTGACTGAGTTATTTTTAAACAATATTTATCTAACACTTCTCTTACCATTATGGATATTCTTAATCATAATGATAGGTAGATTTTTTTCTGTTTATGTAAACAAATTTATCATATATCTTTTAACAACAACTTCATCAGCTTTTGGAACTTTATTAACTTTTATTGGCTTATTACATCTCCCTGCTGATAATATTATAAATACAGAAACTCCATTTTTGAAAATAGGAGATTTTGTTATTAATTATGGTTTACACATAGATAAAACTTCCTTAATTTTTGCATTTCTATTATTTTCTATAAGCTTTTTAATTCAATTATTTTCAATCTCATACATGAAAAATGAGAAAAAAACTTACAAATTTTATGCTTTATTAAATTTATTTAACTTTACAATGGCTAGTTTATTTTTCAGTCCTAATTTATTTCAAACATATTTCTTTTGGGAGCTTTCAGGTGTTATATCATATCTTTTAATTGGATTTGAATACTTTAAAAAACAAAAATCCAACGCTTCAAAAAAAGTTTTTATAATAAATAGAATTGGAGATACTGCTTTAATTGGAGCAATCCTTCTTTCATCATATTTTATTTATACTTATGCACCAAGCAAATCTCTTGCAACATTATCTTTTATAGATATGAATATAATATCAACATTAATTTATGCTTATGCAACAGAACCTATTTTTGAAATTATAGCCATACTATTCATCATCGGAGCAATTATTAAATCAGCTCAATTCCCTTTCTACACTTGGCTACAAGATGCAATGCAAGCAAAATTACCAATTAGCGCACTTTTACATTCCTCTACATTAATAGCAATAGGTGTGTTTTTAACATTAAGGTTATTACCTTTTTACTCATTAGAACCTTGGCTACTAAAGTTTATTACAGAAATTGGTTTGTTAACTACAATTATTTGTTCGATGTCAGCTTGTGCTGAAGAAGAACCTAAAAAAGTTTTAGCATATTCAACATCTGCGCAATTAGGCTTGGTGTTTTTTGCAATAGGACAACTTGAAATAAAAACTGGATTGGTATTATTTTTAGCACACGCATTTATAAAATCTTTGTTATTTATAGTTCTACCAAAAGAAAATGAAAAATGGAATTTCATAAATGTTATCATATTTATACTGGGAGCATTATCCCTATCTGGAGTATTATTTTCTGGATTAATAGCCAAAGAAATGTTTACTCTACAAAATAATACTTTTTCAACCATAATTGTATCTATAATTTCATTTCTAACTGCTTTTTATATACTTAAAATAATACTTATTAGTACCAATAAAATAGGTGTTGAAAAAAAACGTCCAAACACATTAGAATTAATAGCAAGTTCTGGTTTGTTAATATTAAACATATTGTTTTTTATATATTTACAAAAAAACATTTCTTACAAAATAAACGAGCCCTTCTGGGTAGCTATAATAGCATTATTAATTACTTATTTTCTATATCGAAAAAATATGTTTTATAAAATACCTCTTTTATATCCATTAGCTAAAAATGGTTTTTATTTAGATAAAATTTATACTAATATTGTCGCTAAAATTTATGATTTTATTGCTAAAACAAGCAATTTATTTGAAATTAAAATACTAAACAATTATTTTTTACCTATAAATATTGCAAAAATATCAGTTAAATTCATTAGTTTTATTGAAGAAAAATTTATGAATGGGTTTGTCAAATTTATAATTAAAATATTTAATAAGATATCATTATTAAATTTAAAAGCCCAAACTGGCAACATACAAAGATATAATACATACGCTTTTGCAATAATTACAATAATTTTAACTTGTTTAATGCTTAGTTATACAGCTATACTTATATATATAGGAGGCTAAATGGAAAATTTAATATCAATACCTTTAATAATATTTTTACCGATGTTAATGTCATTTTTAATAATTTCACCTTTATTTACAAATAACGAAATTATCCTAAGACGTTATACAAAAACATTTTGTAGTATCCATTTTGCATATATGCTTTTAGCATTAATATTATTTAATTCTGCAAATCCATATCAATCTCAAATTCATTTCTTTGGTCTCGATTGGATACAGACATTAGGAATTAAATTCACCTTTAACATGGACGCTATAAGCACAATTTTGGCAACACTAACATCATTTGTATTCTTACTTGCCTCAATATGTAGCAAAATGTTTATAAGAAAAAACTATAAATTTTATTATGCAATGTTTCTTTTGCTAATGTCTGCAATTCTTGGTATTTTTACTGCAAATGACATGTTTGTTTTTTTCCTTTTTTGGGAGCTAGAATTAATACCTGCGTATTTTCTCATTGCTGGGAATTTCAATGCAAATCATTCTAATGACTCTAAAAATTCAGCAATGAAATTTGTTATATACACCTTTCTAGGTAGCATGGTTATGCTACTTGGAATTTTACTTTTACATTATTATAACTACACAACGACAGGAATTCTTACAGCAACATTTGAAAATGTTTTAGCGACAGAAATTCCTGAAAAAATACAATATTTTATAGCAATATGCTTTCTTATAGGTTTTGCTGTAAAACTACCCATTATACCAGTACATACTTGGCTACCTGATGCACATACAAACGCTCCAACTCCTATTAGTATGATACTAGCTGGAATTTTACTAAAAACTGGAGCTTATGGCATCTACAGGTTTAATTACGAAATAATGAATACTACATTTGCAAAAATAGCACCTTATTTAGCAATTTTTGCCTTAATCAATATAATTTATACAGCATTTGTAGCTTATGCTCAAACAGATATTAAAAGAATAGTTGCTTATTCAAGTATTTCTAATATGGGCTTAATTTTATTAGGTTTGTGTGCCTATAATAAAATGGGACTCTCTGCATCAATTTTTCACATGGTAGCTCACGCATTAGTTACTTGTGGATTGTTTATGATTTGTGGAATTATATTTTTGAGATGCAAAACTCGTGATATTAGACTTTTAAACGGTATTGCAAATAATATGCCAAGATTATTTGGGTTTGCGACTTTAATAGTATTAGCATCTATTGGAATTCCTGCTTTCGCACCATTTATTAGTGAAATTTTAACAATAATAAGTGCGCTATTCTCAGAATTAAGCTCAACTATAAAAATAGCCTCTGTCTTGTCTTTACCACTATTAATAATGAGTTCCTGCTACATGCTTAGATTTTTACATCAATCCTTTTTTGGAGAACAACTTGAATGTTTCGAAAAAATTAATGATATATCAGTTAATGAATTTATTATTCTAACTTCAGTTCTTGCAGGATTATTCATATTTGGAATATTTCCAAACATAATATTAGGAGTAATACAGTGATTAATGATTTTTTAAATATATTGCTTCCACAGACGTGTCTTATATTATTCATTATTATTGAATTATTATTTGCTATATTTGCAAATAATAAAAATGAAGGACTTGCTAGAATACTTTCAATTACAGGACTTTCATTTACGATAGCGTTACTTTCTACAGTTCAGATTGAACCCCAATATTTTGGAATGCGTAATGCTCTAATGTCTGATAGTTATACACTCCTTTTTCATTTTATAATTTTACTTTGTGGTTTTTTTGTAGTTTTATTAACTCGTAATTTAACCAATTCAATAAAAAATAACGCTTTTACACTTCAAGCATTAATTCTAACAGCCATATTGGGAGCAATGAATGTCATTTGTTCAAATGATTTTTTAACACTTTTTATATCTCTAGAATTATTAAGCTTTCCAACATATTTTTTAATTGCCTCAGCCAATGGTTATCGCCCAAAAGAAGCTTCGTTTAAATATTTAATTACAAGCGCTATTTCAACAGGCGTTTATTTATTTGGCGTATCATACCTTTATGGATTAACATCAACTTTGAATATTTCTGAAATTTATGAAATTATTATCACGAAAGAGACTTCGCTTATTCAGATTTTTTCAATGCTTATGATAATATTTGGACTTATATCAAAATTAGCACTATTTCCTTTTGCGAATTGGATAATTGACATTTATAAAGGTACTGAGACTTCAATATTAGCATTTCTTTCAACAATTCCAAAACTTGCCCTTTTTGGTATTCTCTGTAGATTAATAGTATTTCCTTTAAGTGGAAGTTTTGAAATAACAACTGTAATTATACTGATATCATTAATTACTGGTTTTTGGGCAAATATATATGCTCTAAAAGAACATAATATAAAAGCTATACTTGCGTGTTCATCTTCAGCTAATGCTTCATATATAATGTTAACAGCTAGTTTGGTTTCTGTTTATAATCTTTCAACTGTGATTTTTTATTTATTATGTTATGTTATTTTAAATATTACTGTTTTTGCTGTGTTAAATATTATTGAGACAAATAAAATTGGTTTATTTATTGATGATTTTAAAGGTCTGTTTAAAACAGATAAAATAACTACTATAACTTATGTTATAGCAATTCTTGGATTAGCAGGTTTTCCTGTTACATCAGGATTTGTTGCAAAAATTTATTTATTTTCAGCAATTGCTCATTCAGGATTAATCTTCTTACCTGTATTGTTTTTATTACTTATTTTGACAGTTATTGCGCTTTATTATTATTTAAAACTCATTTTCCCTATATTTGAGGATTTTAATAATAAAGAAACCTTAGAAATTGGATTTTCTCAAAAAATTGTAATCATAGTAACAACAATCATAACTATTTTAGTAGGAATTTATCCTGAAAAATTAATTGAGCTTTGTAGATATATAGCGTATAACATTTAATGTTTAGTTACGAATTTTAAAATAAACATCTTTTAAGCGTTTTTTGCTAATATGTGTATATAATTGAGTTGTTGACACGTCGCTATGACCTAATAATTCTTGAACTATTCTTAAATCTGCACCATTTTCAAGTAAATGTGTAGCAAAACTATGTCTTAATGTATGAGGTGATATATTCTTATGAATTTTTCTACCACATTTATGTATAAAATTATAAACATCTTGCCGATTAACAAATCTTCCGTTTTTATTCAATAATAATTTTTTAGTATTAATATTATATTTTTTTACAAGTAGCTCTCGACAAGGTAAGTATTTTTTTAAAGCAAATATTGCTTTAGATCCAATAGGTATTATCCTTTCTTTTGATCCTTTACCAAAACATCTAATATATTTTGAATTAATTTCAATATCATTTAACTTTAAATTAACTAATTCAGAGACTCGTAATCCACAACTATATAATAACTCGATTATTAACTCTTGTAGCTCATCCAAATTATCTCGTAAAATTTCATCAATTTCTTTAATGGAAATTACTTTGGGTAATCTTTTAGGGACTTTGGGTTGTTCTAATGTTGAAGCAGGATTTTTACTTAATATGTTTACTGAGGCTACCCATTTAAAAAAACCTCTTATTGATGCAACTTTACGAATAATACTATTAGGAGCAAGATTTCTTTCTTTTAAAGTTCTAATATAATTATTAATATCTTTTCTTTCAATTTTTTCTAAAGAAATATCGATATTTGAAAAATCATACAAATCTCTACGGTAAGCATCTATAGTATTTTGCGCCAAGCCTTTTTCTAATTCAAGATATTCAAGATATTGCGAAATGATATCATACATTATAAACGTAAATAAGCCTCTCTGATTATAAAATCCTCTAACATCTTTTTATCTGAAGGAGAAAGCTGAATGTCATTTATCATTATACAAAAAGCATAATGTTTTCCCTTTTTAGAGGTTAAAAAACCTGCTATCGAACTTAAATCAGATAAAGTCCCAGTTTTAGCTCTTACATTTTCTTTTATTGGCAACATTCTATGTGTTAAAGTCCCTTCACCAGGTTTCGGCAATTTATTATATATTTTATTATCTTTATTAAATCTAAGAAATTCTGTTATAAAATCTGCTGATAATAAATTATTCTTAGAAACTCCACTTGCGTCTGTTATTCTAATTCTAGAATTGTCTAATTTATTTTTTTTACAATAATCATTAAACATTTTAATACCAAAAGCATCACTACCATTTTCAAGGTTAAAATACTTTCCTCCAGCTAATTTGAATAGAGTTTCTGAAACCAAATTATTACTGTATTTAAAAATATCATCTATAGCTTTATTAATATCATGTACTACTTCATCATACAATTTATCTGAATTTAAAACTTTTTGATATGTAAAATTTTGTTTTAAATAAATATCTTTTTCTTCAAGAATTCTTGTTAGCTGTACATTGAAATATCGTTGCAAATTATTTACTGGTACATATATAGTTGTAGGTCTCGCAACAGTGCCTGATAAAATTAAAGTATTAGAAGAAACATTATTATCTCTATCCACTTTGACTTTAGTAGATTTACCTGTTTTAATATGATTTAAAAAGACTAAAGGATATTTACTTGGATTTACAATTGTTGCAAGTGCATCTTTTTCTGTAGGAATAATCATTAATTTAATAAGATTTTTATCAAGATTATAACTACCAAATTTCGGCATCAAAGTATTTAAGTCATCATCCCACTGCCAACCTTCTCCCCAAATTTTATCATCTAAAATTTTATCATCAACAAAAACACGCTTTACATCTTTATTAATATTTTTAAGTAAGTACTTTAAATCTTTTGATGACAAATAAGGATCTGCACCTAATTTTATGAGAAAAGTATCATCACCTCGGGAATATAAGGATGTTTTAAATTTATAATCTTCACCTAAAGCTTCATAACTTACAGGTGTTGTTATAATCTTTTGTATAGAACCTGGGTTCATAAGCGTCTTGTCATTCAATCCATAAACAAGCTTTCCGTTATCTACATTCTTAATAGAGACAGCTATAGACTCTGTATCAGCACCAAACTCCTCTATTACTGAGGTGAAATCATTTTTTACAGCTTTTGCTTGAGTGCTTAATATAAAACAAGATAACAAAAAGAGTGTTAAAAATATTTTTTTCATTTTACTAATACCTCATAAGATTTTTTTATATCTTCTAAGATTTTACATTTTTTTCTAAATTCATACATTTCTTCTAAATCAATTGTTGCATAGAAACCACCTTCAATTTTATCTATTTCAGATAAAACATCTCCTTTGTAGTCTATAACCATTGAATGACCTAGGTTTGCACCCTTTTTTAATTCGCCAGTTTGGGTTAAAGCTACAAAATAAGTTTGATTTTCTACAGCTCTGGATTTTGTCATAACATCCCAAGGTATCCTTTTATCAGCTCCCCAGGCTGCCACATTTACTAAAATATCAGCATTTGCTTTTCTATATGAACGATAAATTTCTGGAAATCTAATGTCATAGCAGATACTAAGCCCTATTCGCACACCTTCAATCTCTACTAAAATAGGATTATTACCTTTAGTTATATAATCCCCTTCTGCGCAACCATAATATGAAAATAAATGATTTTTTTCATAAGTACAAATCAATTCACCTTGTCGATTTATAACAGGAGTCGTATTAAACAAAACATTGTTTTGTTTTCGTTCGATAAAACTTCCACCAATAATATTTACAGAATATTTTTTAGCAATTTCCTGTAGCATTTTTATTGATTTTGCTTCTTCTATTGACTCAGCACATTTAGGAAAAGACTCACAATCCCAACCTACAGTCCAAACTTCTGGCAATATAACAAAATCCACTTGTCTCTTCTCTAAGGACTCTTCTAATAACATCCTTGCTTTTTTTATATTTGAGTCAAGCTTGGCAATTTCCGAACTCATCTGAATTGCTAACAAATCTATTTTTGTTTTCTTCTCCATAAGCCATGCCAATATACTTTTTTATATTCATCAGGAATTCTTTTATCTAAATCTTCTAAGCTATTTTGTAATTGTAAACGAGCTTTTTCTAAAGCTTCATCATCAGCATCTTCTGGGACATAAATTGGTTCACCATATAAATTTATAAGACGGACATCCAAAAAAGGCATTCTTAACCCATCCCAAGATGGCAATTTTACCCAATTGAAATTAGTCGAGTACCAACATACAGGAACGATAGGCTTACCCGAAAGCTTAGCTATTTTTATGGCACCATCTTTAACAACCTTAGCAGGACCTCTTGGACCATCAACCATCATAGCACATCTTTCGCCATTTTTTAAAGCATCAATCATCTGCATAGAAGCTTCAATTGCGCCACTACGTCCTTTTGAACCTCTGACCAACTTAAAGCCCATTGGCTTTATACCTTTCGCTACGACATCACCATCTCGAGATTGACTAACTAGAACACTAACTGTTGGTTTATCCTTAAATCCATATATGGCACATTGATTACCATGCCACATAGCATATAGACAAGAATCTAAATCTGGATGATTTACTTCTACTATATGAGTAAAATATTCTTGTATCTTAAAAAAGCCTCTTACAAGTAAAGCTAAGTATTTTGTCGTATCTTGATTTAATAATCTAACCATTTTTTTATTATACTATAAAAACTTTTAACATGATATACTCTTAGAAGGAGATTTAATATGCAAAAAATTAAATTTATTTTTATAGTATTCTTTTTAACACAAAGCTATGCTTTTGCAAACCTTAATGATATTTTTATTGCTGATATTCAGTATGATTGGCTTAATAAATCTGAAATAGAAAAAGAAACTATTGTATCCGAAGTACGAGAGATTATTTTTAAAGATGGTGAAATTAAAGCCCTTAATGATTTTAAAACAAATTTTAAAGATAAAATGAAAGATAAAAATTATAAGGAACATTACCTAATTGCATCTGCTGGTCGCAAAGAGTTTAAAGATTATAATATTTCTGCATTTTATTATAAAAGACAAAAACATATTTATATGTATGCTCTACAAGATAAAAAAGACCTTTCAAAGATTTTTTACTATGATGCGTTAGGAAACCTACGTTATGTTGATTTCAATTATGGTGATTATCCAATTTATCCTTATTACACAATACAATATTCAATAGCTGGAAAACCTATAAGCGTAATTTATAATGTCTCAAAAGATAATCAATATTTATATCAACCAGATGGAGTTTTTAAAGGCGTATGGTATAAACATAACTTATACGACAAACATTCAAAAGTAATATTAACAAGGACTTTATATTAATGGACTACAAAGAAGAAATTGGAAAAATTTTAAGAGATAAAAAATGGAAAATCTCAACAGCTGAATCGTGTACAGGTGGTCTTTTAAGTTCTAAGCTAACAGATATTTCTGGAAGCTCAGAGTATATAACATTAAACCTTATAACATACTCAAATGAAGCAAAACAACGAATGTTAAATGTTACATTAAACCAAGATGGTGCTGTTAGTGAATATTGTGCCTGTCAAATGGCTAAAGGTCTTTATGAACTAACACATTCTGAGATTTGTGTTTCAACAACTGGTATTGCAGGTCCAACTGGTGGCACATTACAAAAACCTGTAGGATTAATGTATGCTTCTATTTTTTCCAAAGATAGACAAGAAACTTTTAAAATACAAACTAAATCAAATCTCTCTAGAACTGAAATAAAAGAAATATTTGCTAATGAAGTTTTAAAAAAGGTTTATATTTTTTTAAAGGAAGTAGAGGGAAAATACTAAAGACAGATATACCATTAATTAAGTTTTTGCATATTTGTTTTTTTTATTATAAAATCAGACTAAGGAGTTAATTAATATCTGCGTGAGGAGATTTTTATGCCGTTTGAATTTATACCACAAAAAATAAAAGAGGTAATTCTTGTTAAACCAAAAGTTTTTGGTGATAATCGTGGCTTTTTCTTAGAAAGCTATAAAAAATCAGATTTTTTTGCAAACGGGATTAATGTGGAATTTAATCAAGATAACCATTCTAAATCATCTGCTAAAGTTTTAAGAGGATTGCATTATCAACTCGCACCTTTCGGTCAAGCTAAGCTTGTCAGATGTTCCAAAGGCAAAATTTATGATGTAGCAGTTGATATTCGTCCAGACTCTCCAACCTTTAAACAATATGTAAAAGTGGAACTTTCTGAAGAAAATAAACAAATGCTATTTATACCAGAAGGCTTTGCTCACGGATTTGTTGTATTATCAGAAGAAGCTGAACTTTTATATAAGGCAAGTGGTGAATATAATGCTGAAGCTGACAGAGGAATTTTTTGGGCAGATGAAGATCTTGCTATTGATTGGGAAATAGATTTTGAGCCAATATTATCTGAAAAAGACACTAAGCAACCTAGATTAAAGGAGATTACAAATGACTAGATTACTTGTTACTGGTGGTGCAGGGTTTATTGGAAGCTGTTTTGTAAGACATATTTTAAATAAATATCCTGATTATAAGGTTATAAATCTTGATGCACTTACATATTGTGGAAATTTAGAAAATCTAAAAGATATAGAAAATAATCCAAATTATACTTTTGTGCATGGAAATATTTGTGATAAAAAACTTGCAAGAGAGCTAATAAAAGAAGTAGATTGTGTGATTAATTTTGCAGCAGAATCTCACGTTGATAATTCAATTAAAACTCCTGAGATATTTATAGAAACCAATGTCCAAGGCACATTAAATCTTTTACAAGCAAGTAAGGAACTTGGTATAGAAAGATATTTACAAGTATCAACAGATGAAGTTTATGGCTCACTCGGTGCAACTGGATATTTCTACGAAACAACTCCGTTATCACCAAACAGCCCTTATTCTGCAAGTAAGGCAAGTGCTGATATGTTAGTAAGAGCTTATCACGAAACATATAAGTTACCTGTATTGAATACTCGTTGTTCTAATAACTATGGACCATATCAGTATCCAGAAAAATTAATTCCATTCTTTATCTCTAAATTATTAAGAGGTGAAAAAGTCCCTGTTTATGGTGATGGTCTTAATGTAAGAGATTGGTTATATGTATATGACCACTGTGAAGCAATTGATGTTGTATTACACAAAGGTAAAATCGGAGAAGTATATAATATCGGTGGACACAACGAAAAAACAAATATGGAAATCACTCGCTTAATATTAGAGGCGATGGGTAAAGATGAAAGTTATATCGAATATGTTCAAGATAGACTTGGACATGATAGAAGATATGCTATCTCAAATGATAAAATATCTTCCGAATTAGGATGGAAACCTTCATTGACGTTTGAAGAAGGTATTAAATTAACAATTGATTGGTATTTAAACAATCAAGAATGGATTAAAAATATCGAAAGCAAAAAGGTGTTAGTATGACCATTTTAGTAACTGGTGCAAATGGAATGTTAGGACAAGATTTATGTCCTATATTAGAAGATAATGGCTATGATGTTATCGAAACAGATGTCCACAATCTTGATATTACTAACTATGAAGTTTGCGAAAAAGTCTTATTAGATAACAAACCAGATTTTGTAATACATTGTGCTGCTTATACAAATGTTGATAAAGCTGAAGAAGATATTGAGGCTGCTCGATTAATAAACGCTAAAGGTACAGAAAATATCGCAAAAGCGTGTTCAAAAATAGGTGCTACCTTGGTTTATGTGTCAACTGATTATGTTTTTGATGGTAATGGTACAAAACCTTATTTGCCAACTGATGAAACAAAACCATTAAATAATTACGGGCTAACAAAGCTTGAAGGAGAAGAAGCTGTAAAAAAATATTGTGAAAAATATTATATTGCCCGTACAAGTTGGTTATATGGTCATCATGGCAAAAATTTTGTTGAGACAATAATTTCATTAGCAAACAAATCCGATTTAAAAGTTGTTGACGATCAAATTGGTTGCCCAACTTGGACTGTTGAACTTGCAAACGGTATTATTAAACTTATTAAAGATAAAGAATATGGTATATACCATGTGTGTGGAAGTGAAGCTACATCTTGGTATGGATTTGCTAAAGAAATATTTTCTTTATTAAAAATAAATTCAAATTTGCAACCTTGCACAACAGACCAATTCCCAAGACCTGCAAAACGTCCAAGATACAGCATAATGAATAATAATGGAATATGTAGAAACTGGAAATTGGCACTTAAAGATTATTTAGCATTAAGAATTGAAGAGGAGATGTAGATCTATGAAAGGAATTGTTTTAGCAGGAGGAGCAGGAACTAGATTATATCCGTCAACAATCGGAGTATCAAAACAATTGTTACCTGTTTATGATAAACCAATGATTTATTACCCAATTTCGGTATTAATGCTTGCTGGAATACAAGATATCCTTATAATTTCTACACCACAAGATTTACCAAACTTTAAGAAACTATTAGGCAGTGGAAAACAATTTGGAGTTAATTTTTCATACAAAGAACAACCTAGTCCTGATGGTCTTGCACAAGCTTTTATACTAGGCGAAGAATTTATTGGCCATGATTCAGTAGCTCTCGTCTTAGGAGATAATATATTTTATGGCGCAGGTTTTTCAACCTTGCTTAAAAATGCTGCCAATAGAACAAAAGATGGTTTTGCAACCGTTTTTGGCTATCCAGTAAAAGATCCTGAAAGATTTGGAGTTGTTGAATTTGATAAAAACGGCAAGGCTTTGTCTATAGAAGAAAAACCTAAATATCCAAAATCTAATTATGCAGTAACAGGATTGTATTTTTACGACAACAAAGTTGTTGAATATGCTAAATCTCTTAAACCATCAGCTAGAAACGAATTAGAAATAACTGATTTGAATAAAATTTATTTAGAAAAAGAATACTTATGTACAGAAATGCTTGGTAGAGGGTTTGCTTGGCTTGATACAGGCACTCATAAATCATTATTACAAGCTGCACAGTATGTTGAAACAATAGAGGAAAACCAAGGCATTAAAATAGCTTGCCTAGAAGAAGTCGCATTAAGAATGGGTTTTTTGAACAAAGACACTATTGCAAAAAACATAGAAGCTTATAAACAGAATGAATATTATAATTATGTTTTAAATTTGTCTTAAAATATGTTATAATACAGAAGATATAAGTTAAAAGTATTATATTAATAGGAGATAGCATGGTAGTTTTATCAAAGTCCATTTATGTATTAGCTTTTATTGAAGCTTTAATTATAGCTTTTTCAACTATTATTGGATATGTTCCAATATCATCATCGTTATTACAAGTAATAATTGCAATCTGCATATTTACTCTAATAACTGTTGTTATATTAAACCTCAAAGGGTTTTATAAAATACGCCAGTACTCTTTTAAGGATATCTATTTTTTATTTGAAGGTGTTTTTATTGCAATACTTTTATCTGGTTTTATCGCAAAACCAATACTTAATGGTTTTGGTTTCGTAAATGTGCTTTTAACAACATTTCTTATATATTTTGGAATTATTACAACAAGAACTTGTTTTTTGTTATACAAAAAGTTTTTTAAACCAATTAAAAATATTTTAATTGTAGGTGCAGGTCAAGATGGGAAACTTATAGCAGAGGAAATTCAATCCCGTCCTGAATTAGGCATGAAAGTCGTTGGTTTTCTTGATGATAATATGAGTAATATTGAAGAAGAAGATTCTACAATTCCTATTTTAGGACTTACTTATGATTCCGAAGCAGTAATTAAAGATAACCAAGTTGACATGGTTATTATAGCCGTTAAATCAAGAATGGATTCTAATATCCTAACTGACTTGGCGAAAGGAATTCCTTTAGGCGTAAAGGTTTGGAGAATGCCAACCTTTTATGCTCATATAACACAAAAACTATTTACAAATAAAATGGCTGTAAATTGGCTGTTTTATGACTATGTTAGACCTAAACATATTTTATATTCAAGAGTAAAAAAAGTTATTGATATGATTTGTGCTATAAGCATCTTGATACTAACCTTGCCAATAACTCTAATTGCAATGATTGGTATTAAGATTTCAGATTTTGGCCCAATATTCTTTATGCAGACTAGAATTGGGAAATTTGGGAAACCATTTAAAATGATTAAATTCAGAACAATGTATCAAGACAAAGTTGATGCTGATTTTGATGATGATTTAGAAGAAGTTAACACTAATGATAAGCGAATTATACCATTCTGCAAATGGATAAGAAAATTCCATATTGACGATATTCCACAAATGTTTAATATTTTAAAAGGTGAAATGAGTCTTGTTGGTCCAAGACCAGTAAGAGAAGAAGTGCATTATGCAAATCAAGAACACATCCCTTTTTGGGAATGTAGAGGATGGGTTCGCCCAGGCATAACAGGGTGGCAACAAATAAATGCTCTAGATTGTATCCCTGAAGAAAGATTAGGTTATGATTTATATTATGTAAAGCATAGAACTCTAGCTTGGGAATTTACAATCTTCATATTATATTTAGCTAAAGTCATTACTGGAAGATTAAAGTAGCTTTATAATGGGAAGAAAAAAGAAAAAAAATATTAATAATAGAATTATAAGCTTTGTTATTACATTCTTAATGATGAGTTTAGGTATTTATTATTATGGGCTTAATTATGTACCTGATAAATGGTATGATGCACAAACAATGATGCCAAACCAACCTGAATCCTATTATGTAGATCAATGGTGTACTGCTGATTTTGGAAGAAAAGAAGTTGTTCTTTGGGATTCAACAAGAGTGGATTGCTTGGCTAAAGATTATGCTATAGAGTTTGATTTTGCAAAAAAATGGGCAGAATCAGTAGGACAATCTCTTTATTATTCCAAAATGACTGGTAAAAAACCTGCTATAGCTTTAATATTAACAAATTTAACAGATTATCGCTATTTAAAACGAATAGAAAGACTTGACAATGATATCAAAGTCTTTCTAATTAAAGCTTATTAATGTAACCATCAAATTTTTCTAATGTTTTTTACTCTGTATTCTTCAGTCATTTTTTTTAATTTCTTTTCTTCAGGCGAATGTTTTGTAAAAATATCATAAATAATATACTTTAAAAACCTTAAACCAACCTTAGAAAATAATGACACACTACCATTAATCGGTGATGGAAGTTGAGTTGCAATTTCAAAATGGTCAACTGCTAATTTAGCAAACTCTCTATGAGATTTCTTAGCTTTTTTTACATTACCCAAAAGTAAATTCTGAGCATAATCCCATTTAAGTTGTTTCATTTTTTCAGCAACAGGATTAACCCCCACACGATTTACTTTCATAAAAATATCCTTTAAATTTTATCAAAACCTGTATATTTTCTTAAAACTTCTGGAATAACAATCGTTCCGTCCTCTTGTTGGAAGTTTTCAACAATTGCTGCAAAAGTTCTACCGACAGCTAATCCTGAACCATTTAAAGTATGTACAAATCTTACTTTTCCATCTTTATCTCTGTATCTAATATTTGCTCTGCGAGCTTGGTAATCACCAAAATTAGAACAGCTTGAGATTTCTTTATAAGAATTATAAGAAGGCATCCAAACTTCTATATCAAAACACTTATTAGCACTAAAACCGATATCAGCAGTACAAAGAGCAACTCTTCTATAAGGAAGTCCTAATAGTTCAAGACATCTTTCAGCATTTTTAGTAAGTTTTTCGTGTTCTTCAGCACTTGTCTCAGGAGTAGTTAATTTCACCATCTCAACCTTATTAAACTGATGAACTCTAATTAGCCCTCTAGTATCCTTACCAGCTGATCCTGCTTCTCTTCTAAAACAAGGTGTATAAGCTGTCATATACTTAGGTAAATCTGCTTCAGCTAATATCTCACCAGCATATATATTTGTAACAGGAACTTCAGCTGTAGGAATTAAGTATAAATCCTCATCAACACATTTATACATGTCTTCTGCAAATTTAGGAAGCTGACCTGTTCCAGTCATGGTTGCAGTATTTGCCATAAAAGGAGGTAGTATTTCTTCATATCCGTGCTCTTCAGTATGTAAATCTAAAAAGAATTGAATGATAGCACGTTCTAACCTAGCACCTTTGCCACGATATAAAGAAAATCTTGATTGAGAAATTTTAACCCCACGTTCAAAATCAACAATATTTTTTTCTTCGCATAAATCCCAATGAGCTTTCGGAGTGAATGAAAATTTTGTTGGTTCATTCCAAGTTGAAATAGTTGGGTTATCATCCTCAGACTGTCCAATAGGAGTAGCTTCATCAGGAATATTTGGAGTTCTTAAAAGTAAATCACGTTGCTTAGAATCTAACTCAACTTGTTTTTCTTCAAGAGCTTTTATATCATCACCAAGCTTACGCACTTCTTCTTGAATAGCATCAGTGTTTTCGCCATTCTTTTTCATCATACCAATTTTTTGAGATTCGTTTTTACGCTTAGCTCTCAATTCATCAGCTTGCGCTTGTATTTTTCTACGTTCAGCATCTATCTCTAGAATTTCGTCAATAGACAACTCAGGATTTCTTCTTTTAAGAAGCTCATTGATTTTTTCAGGATTTTCTCTAACAATTTTTATATCTAACATTATAAATACCTCTCTATGAAGTTATTATAAAACAAAAAGATAAATTTGTATCCAGTTATATAATAAAAGCATGCTTAAATAAAAAAAGTAATAAGATTTAAGTTAATAAAACGAATAAGAAAAGAGAAAAATTAAGCATTTTTAGTTAATCATAAAAAAAATGTTGACAACAAATTTTGATTTGCTATTATAATAAATGTAGCTAGCCCCCATCGTCTAGAGGCCTAGGACAACACCCTTTCACGGTGTAGACAGCGATTCGAATTCGCTTGGGGGTACCATAAAAAAAGAGAACCTTATGGTTCTCTTTTTTTATATATTCTAATTTGGTAATGGGTTAATATTCTGATATAATAAATTTTGTAGGGCAGATACCTTGATAGCAAATCCTTACTTATACACGACAAACTTTCTTCTGAACAAAGGTGTAAAGAAAGGTGGGTGCTATGACAAAGCAACAAATGTTAGTAATAATAAAAGCTGTCCTTTGCGTACTCGGACAGCTTTTGATAGTTATTGCTAACTTGATGTAGGATCTGAACAAGAGGTCTTATGACCTCTCCCTACTCTATTATTATAACTCCTTTTCAATAGATTTCAAGTAATATAGATAAAATTCCTTTAATTATAATAACTTAGTGTTAATATTTCTTAATGTATTAAGCAATTATTGAGCCTAGAAAGACTTTATATAAATATACGGGAATTAATGGAGGATATTTGCTTGATAACTTTAGGTAAAATGATTTATAAATTAACTGGGTACATGACTAAAAAAGAACTTGTACGAAACGCTCATGCTGTCGGCAAACAAGCTTGTACTAGAATGCAAGAAACCGGAAGAAATCTGTCTTCTACTGAAATTAGCGAAATCTTAAGCGGTGTAATTGGTAAAAAAGGTGCAGCGAAAATTGAAATATCAGATGATAAAGCCGGATTGATTAAAGCCTACATGGAAAACCTTGGAGTTCCTAAAACACATGCTGAATATATAGCAAACAGCAGTCTTTCTGCAGTTATACCTAAAGGTAAAAGTAATAAAACTCATTTAAATTTGCGAATAGGAGATATGCCAATATACCAAAGCGTTAATACTATATCTCACGAAACAGAGCACGCCCTTCATAGAACTTTTAGCTTTGATATGCTTTTTACCAAGTTTTTGGAAAAGTCGTCTTGGGGTAGAAAATATTTACAAAAAATAATGGCGAAATCAGAAGTTATAAATGATAAATCTATGAAATTACAAACAAACCTAATAACATTAACCGATTGGGACAATGCTGTAGGAGGAATTGCTTTAGAAAAGGCTAGAACAGACGCTTTGTTAGAAATTACTAAATGTCCAAATAAACAAATATTACGAGAACAGATTAAAAAGATACTATATGAAAAGAAAGTTCTTGAAATAGGTAATGATAAGCAAAATAATTTAGTTCTAAAGACTGTTATAGCAGGTTTGAAAGATGAATCAAGGGCATATAATGCAGGAGCCAGTGTTGAAAAACTATATAGACAAAGTTTGCAAGATGGTTCACATGTTGCAACAACAAAATCAGAAGTTTTTGCTGATATTTATGATGAAGCTGTACAGGTTATGAAAAAGGAAAGAAAACATATTCAAAAGAATAGATTAAAAGAATTCTTTGGTCTTAAAGCTAATCGTAGTAAAGAAAAAGAAATTCTTGATTCATTTCAATCAAGTCTTAGCGGGGAATTAAGACCTTGTACACCAGAGGAGATATTAAGCATGTTTAGGGCTGAGATTATTTCTGCAGAAGAATGTATAAAATTTCTTAAAGATTTAGGGTTAAGTACTGAAAAAATTAATGAATCTATGAAAAGAATATCCTTAAAAGCTTAACTAATTTCAAAAATTTGGTAACGGCGTAGTAACGAAACTTTTTTCAAGAGTTAAATTTATCAAATTTATAAAACTGACAAGACGATTAAAACAGGTATTATATCTGCAATATTCAATATATTAAACTCATCCCCTCTGTATAACGTCTTACCTCCATTTTATAACAGCTTCATTAAAGTTATAATGTTCTAAATCGTAGGCGCTTAGTTCGTATGTTGGCATTTCGTTAATATCTTTGGTTGTTCTGAGAAAAAGTGTTTGATTTCTATCTTTATCAGAGTAATCTTCTCCTAAATTTATGGATTGATTTGATTCTTGAATTAACAGTTTGTCATTTCTTATTCCAACTACACTCATAGCATGACCTGCTAAAACGAGTATAGCTGCACCTTTTTCATTTAAAACTAAATCCTTTATATCTTCAAATTGAATATCATTTTGTCCGTATGATATCCCAACTTGCAAACGAGTTCTATCAAACAAATCTTTTCTACTAGATTGAGCTCCTGTTATTATTTCAAAGAAACGACATTGAGTATTTCCTTTATCAACATCCATAATAATTTGCCCCTTCTTTTTAGCTTCATTCATTAACTCTGGATCTTGTTGCATTTCTTTGAAATATCTATTTATAGCTATCATCCAAGCTGTTACATCTCCATCTCCACTACTTAAAATTTTACCTTCTGCTTCAATTTCTTCTGGAGTAATAATATAAATTCCATCGTGTAAACCATTGTCATCAGCTTCTTGTAAATGAATTCCAATAACTCCTGTTTCTTTATCATAATATATGTTTGAATTTAATAATGATTGACCTTCTTTTGTTAATAACAAAGAATTTATCCCTGCATGAGCCCAACATAATTCTGTTTTTTGCGTTGCAGTTTTGTCAAATTTACCATTTCCGAGGTCTATGGAAGAATTTTGTGTACCCAAATTTGGAATATTTTCATCTGTAATTTTTTTCTTTACAGCATCTTTTAACAAATCGTTATCGTATCTATTCTTTATCCTATCTAAAACGACTTGCCCTTTTTCAATCATATCTGCTTCTAGTTTATTCCGTTTTAGAATTCTATCAATAAGAAATGAATAATTTAGCTTTTTATACTCATCAGGGTGTTCAGTATCTAAGTCATATTGACTTGCGAGACAAAACTTATAAAGCCCCTTTTTTAAAGCATCGAACTCTTTTAATTCAGACTCACTAAGCTCATCACGGTTGTCTTTACAATACATTTCTTCATGAAATCTTAGATATTCTTCTACATTCTCAGCATTTATCTCTATTATTTTATTATTATTAATGAACTTTTTAGTTATGAACTCTTTTGCATTGTTATACAATTCTAATAATTCCTTTTCTTGCGAACTTGTTAAAAGATCTGTGCCTTTTTCAACCCAACTAGAACCATTTAGAAACTCTCCTAACTTGCTATATTCTAAGTATGTATCAATTTTTCGTTTACTTTTACCAGCTGGGTCAAAAGCAGTGATTTGTTTAATTATTTTATCGATATCGTTACCCATAATTTAAAAATCCTTATCTTATATAATTTATAATAATATGCTTATATTTACGGCAAAATTTTAAAAAACTTTAATAAATTATAAGTTATTTGTTACATTTTATAACAATAATAATTTGGCTGAGTTCAAGAAGCAATCGCAACACCATAATGTCAAAGATTTTGTTTTGGTGTCATATAATTGAGTATTTTCATCGGTCTATTATTGATAGAATTCTAATTAAGCTCTCAAATTATAACAAGCTATTAGGTAATTTGTGGATTCATAAATTATCTAATAGCTTTTAATTATCTATAAATAAAAATTTTAATGTCTTCTTCCATAAGGTTTTGTAACTTTTCTGTGTGGACTGTTATGTCCATTAACTGGAGATAATTTAATTCCAAATGTAACTGAAGTTTTATCTACTATATTCTCTAAATTAACATCATGAAGATTAGTTGTTACACCTGCTGAAATTGCAAGATTATAATTGCGGTTATAAAAATTACGTTCTATTTCTAAACCAACAGGATTTTCTCTGTATTCATTAGTATTTATTTTTGCATTACCTGATTTGTTGTTATATTCAATTACTTCTACTTTTGTTTTAAACGTACCAATAGTCCCTTTTATTCCCCATTCCTGGTCAGGAGAATTCCATTCTAATCCAGTAGTAAAACCTCTTTGATTACCAGCATGCATTATAGAGACATCTTTATTAATGTTTTGAGGATTATTATTATCTGGCATTAATGGTTCACTTGTTTTCATATCATTCCCTGAAGATGCAGATTTTGACCTTTTAGGTATGCCAGTAAATTTATTAGCCGCATATTGTGTATTAAGATTTAGATTAAAAGGTAGTTCTTTTTTATGTTCAATTTTTAATTCTGCATTTTTAGGTGTAAAAAAGCTTACAGCTTCTTTTGAAAAGTTACTGCCACCTTTTATTTCATATATCGTTGGGTTATCCTGGAATTTATTATAACTTTCCATTGCATATCCCAAAATGTCCAGTTCTGCACTAACACTCAAATTTCCTTTTTTTATTGAGCCCGCAAAAGGTGTTACTGCAGGACATAAAATATGTTCTATTTTATTATCACCGCTTTCTATTGATCTGATACTCATACTTGCTTCATGATATCCTTCATACTCTATAGGAGCATCTATAAATTTATTCAGATTATCTTTTAGTCTCTTAAAAGATCCTATTTTATTAAAATTAGTCCCCCTAAATCCAACACTTATAGTAGCTCCATTACGATTTAAGACATCAGTTTCGACTCTTATAAATTGATAACCAGCACCTTGTATGGTATGATCTTCTACGCTAAACTCTGCATAAACAGGTATTCCGTTTTTAGGAAGATCTTTATTTATATCAGAACCACTCATCATAGGAAGATCTCTATATAAATTTTCCTCATAACCACCTCCTATAGTTACTCTATAATCGTCTCGTCCAGGCGCATCAAATGTTTTTCCAATCTCACCAGTTATTTTATAACCTGCTTTTAGTAAATCCGGTTCTATATACCCCCTTGCCAATCCTGGCAAATCTGTGGCACCTGAAATTTCCAAAGCGGTTTCTCCTTTAAAAGTCCAATCACCTGTTTTTAAATATGCACCAGCAGCCACCCCTGCACTATAAGTAACGTCAAAAGGAAGAGAAGTCCCAACATTACCTTTAAGCACTGCAAACAAACCACCAGCATCTTTGTAGCCAAAGACATATCCAACTGTGCCGCCAATATAGTCATTTGGAGTAGTAAACCCTTTATCATTAGCTAATCCAGAATTAGATGGAGACATTTTCATACCAGCTTCTCCTTCGTAAACTGTATATAAGCTAGGAGGGTTCTTTATTCCGTAACGTTTGTAATTGTTATATCCTGAATTTATGTATGGATTCATATTAGTATGATTTGTCATGTTGTCTCCTATTTATATATATAAAGTATATATATAATAGATAATTTCTGTTCTGTGAGAAATTATTTACAAATCTTTACACTACCACCCTCAAATCCAGCAATAATGTACATTGGAATCACACAGGATAATGTGGAGAATACATTACAACAGTTTTAAAAACAGCTAAGATTGATAACTTTAGATTTTACGACTTACGGCACGCAGTGGCAACTCGATTGGTGGAGAAGGGTATTGATTTAGTTGTGGTGAAAGAGATATTAGGACACTCTAAAATAGAGATCACAATGAGATATGCTCACGCTATACCTAAGAGAAAAATGGATGCAATCAATGTACTTAATTCATATAGCTAGTGTATTATTCAAATTGAGTGCAGTAGGTTGGGTGCAACCCAACAAAAATTATCAAGCACATAGTTTTTTCTTCTTAAATCTAATGTCAAAATACAAAGATCCTGAAACAAGTTCAGAATGTCGTTGAAGTGCCTTGCCGTCATTGCGTGCGGGGTTTGCACACAGCTAATCACAACACACCTCCAAAAGGCGCACCAATAGAGGGTTCTACCCCCCGAGGTTCAAAAACTTTATTACAAGAGGGTTTTGGGCTATATTTTTATCATTGAGATAACACATTTTTCCCATAATTTGAAATGTCCATACTTAAAAACTAAACAGCTATATATTATTCCATTATATAATTTATATTCCACATAATCATATTTTAGTAACA
>JAGBXP010000052.1 GCA_017629215.1 bacterium
CTTGTTGCTTGGTTTAAATATTTATCAAAATTTAATATTATAGGTGCAGATGTCGTAGAGCTTGCACCAGATTACGACTCAAGTGGAGCTTCAACAGCTGTTGCAACAAAAGTTATTCGTGAATTATTAATGACAATGTAATCATTCTTGAGATCTTAAATAATTTGTTAATTTTTTATTTACACCATGTTCGTAAGAATTTGCTTTTTTTACGTTATTAATTTGTTCTTTTATTTTTTCTTTTTTATTTTCAAGTTCTTTAATAACTTTATCATTTTGAGAAACATTCTTATTAGTCTGTTCTATTACTCTCTTACAATAATCTACTATATTAAGTTCTATAGTGCCATCACTTGCTTCAGATAATGTATCAGCGATACAAACAGGATAAGTTCTTAGTCGTTCAGGTAAAACATTGTTTTCTATATTTTGAGTAATTATATCAATTTGAGTCTGGGCGTGCTTGGGAATGTCTTTATGAAATTGCAAGATTTCTGTATAAGGTTTTGAACCTCTATTACTATTGCAGTTACGATGCGCAACAATAAGATTTCCTAATACATCTTCTCCCCCTTGTGAAATCGCATGGACATGTTCTTCGCTTGCTAAGTAGGGTGCAAATAATGATGATACAATTTGCCCATCATTGATTTTACAATTCATTGCATAAGTAAAGAAAGAATCCTTTGATAAGAAATTTTTAGGAATTTTATCAAGCTCTTGTAAAACTTGATTTTCTAGAGTGTTTAGCCTGTGTTCATTTAATGCTTTCTTATATATTTCTTGTGCATAGTATTCTCTAGCTTTGTTATTTTTTTCAATTTCATACATTTTAAGAACTTCTTCTTTTAAAGAATCAAAATATTCAATATTCTTAGGTTTTTTAGCTTTAATAATATTATGAATATTTTGAAAATGAAAATCTAATTTTTCACGTTTTTCCATTTTATCTAAAAAGTTTTTAACAGAATGGAATTTATATATTTCTGGAAGCACGACAATTTCTGATAATCTTTTTTTAGGATATTTTCTTGAATATATTTCAAATTGTTCAAAGACGTCTGCTTTTATATCGTCTAAATATTCTTTTATATTCGATAAACATTTAATTGTCGTAGATGACTATTTCATGTAATTTCTTGATGCGTCTAATATATCAAAAAATAGTTTTTGTATTTTTCTTTGTTCTGTTCTTGCGTCAGAACTATTTAATAAACTGAAATCAGTATTAACAGAGCCATTAAATACTTCTGATAATTCATCGTGTTTTCCTTTTTTATCAATTAAAATCTCATCAAGTGATAATTTAGGAAAAGCCTCTGAAAATTCAATAAGTTTATTAAAAATTTTTGAATAGTTATTTTTAAGAAAATCTAATTCACCTTTTTTTAGGTGATAATTTAAAGGCCTCGCAATTTCTTTAATCGTATTTACGTATAAATCTGTACTTAATGTTTTTTTACCGCAAATAGCACAAACCATTTCTGGCAAATTTTTTACTTTATTAAAACATTCTTGTTTAAAAGTTGGTATGCTTTTACTATTGTATTGTTTAATTTCGGATATGTTCATATCAATAATAAAACCTGTAAAAATTTTTTTTGCTACTTAAGATTAGATATTTGACTTATTTTTAAAAAATCGTGTACTATAGTATTATATGACATATATTAAGAGGAGTGAGGCTTAATGAAAAAGTTTATAAAAATTGGTTTATCGATGATTACTGCAATATATATATCTTGTGGATTTGTATCAGCTGCTACACCAGCTGAATTATATGATGACGTTTGGAAAATTGTTAATAAAAAATTCTACGACCCAACAAACAATTCTCAAGATTGGGCTAAATGGAGATATCGTTATGAACACAAGCTTAAAACTGTTGAGGACGCTTATGTTGCTATAGATACTATGCTTGCTAGTTTAAACGATCCATATACTAGATTTTTACCACCTAAAGAGTTTTCAGAAGAAACTCAATCAATTAAAGGTTCTTTAAAAGGTATTGGGACACAGATTGGATTAAGAGATGGAGAGTTGGTTATTATAGCACCTTTAGAAGATTCTCCTGCAGAAAGAGCTGGGCTACTTGCTGATGATAAAATTCTTGAAATCAATGGAGAAAGCACAAAAGGAATTCATATTGATGCAGCTGCAGATAAAATTAGGGGAGAAAAAGGAACAACTGTAAATCTTTTAATACAACGTAAAGATGTTCCTAATAAGGTTTATACAATTGTAAGAGATGAAATTGAAGTAAAGTCTGTGTCTTGTAAACCACCAATAGATACAACTGTTATTCCTGATGATATTCAATATATACGTTTAAGTTCTTTCATAAGCAAAAATGCTTCTTCTGAGATTGAAACAATTTTGAATAATTCTAAACATAAGAAAGGGATCATTTTAGATTTGCGTTCAAACCCTGGTGGGCTTTTAACGAATGCAATTTATATTTCTGATATGTTACTAAAAGGTGGAGTTATTGTAAGTACTGTAGATAGAGATCGTTATAAAATAACAACTAGAGCTCGTTATGGTCAAGTTTCAGAAAAACCAATTGTAGTATTAATAAACAAAGGCTCTGCGTCTGCTAGTGAAATTCTTTCTGGAGCATTAAAAGATAATCATAGAGCAACCGTAATAGGAGAACAATCATTTGGTAAAGGTCTAGTTCAAGAAATTAATCGTTTGCCAGATGAAGCAGGTATGAATATAACAATACAACGCTATTTAACTCCTTCGGGACAAGATATTAATAAAAAAGGCATAAAACCTGATGTTGTGGTAGAATTAACAGAGGAACATATTAAAAATAAAAATGATGTTCAGTTAAAAAAAGCTATAGAAGTATTGGGGCAAATGACATGCGTTGTACAAAGGAATGGGTATTAAAGAGCGATATAACAAATCAAAAGTCATTAATTGATAGACTTTTAGAAGTACGAGGAATAAAATCTGAGGATGCAAAACGAGAGTTTTTGCATCCTCTCGAAATTACATTAACACATCCTAACGCTTTTTGTGATATGCAAAAAGCTGTATTAAGAATTATAAAAGCTATAGATGAGAAAGAAAACATTTTAATCTATGGCGACTTTGACGCTGATGGTGTTACTTCAACCTCACTTCTTTTAAAAACATTTAAGTTTTTAGGAGCTAATATTGATGTTTATATTCCTAATAGAGAAACTGAAGGTCATGGACTTAATAATAAAGCTCTTGTTAAACTTATGAGCCAAAAACAACCAAAGCTTATTATCACTGTAGATAACGGCATTAGTAATAATGAAGAAGTAAAGTTTGTTAATAGTTTTGGGAAAGATATTATTATTACAGATCACCATGAAGCTCCTGAGATTTTACCAGATGCTTATGCTATTATTAATCCAAAGGCAATGAATGCTCTTGATGAAAATTTAACAGCAACTCAAATTGAATATTTAACTTCTCTAGCAGGAGTTGGTGTTGCATTTAAGTTAGCGCAAGGAGTATTAGAAAAATATAATAAACTAGAATTTTCTTATGAAATTTTACCTTATGTTACTGTTGGTACAATTGCAGATATTGTTCCTTTAATTGGTGAAAACAGATTTTTTGTAACAAAAGGGCTTGAATTAATAGCAAGTGGAAAACATTATGGCTTGAAAAGGATGCTTGATGTTGCTGGGATAAATGTTGAAAATGGTTTGACGTCAGAACAAATAGCATTCACAATTGCTCCTAGAGTAAATGCTTCTGGTAGATTGGATACAGTAGAAGCTGCTATTAAATTAATGACTTCTGAAAATAAGCAAGAAGTTGAAATGGCAATAATAACTTTAGAGAATTTTAATAAAATACGTCAGCAATTATGTTCTGATACTTTTGAAGAAGCTGATGAAATGTGGAAATCTACAGGCATGCGTGATAATGCAATTGTCTTATTTAATAAAGATTGGCATATTGGTATTGTAGGAATTGTTGCTTCTAAATTTGTTGAAAAATATTATAAACCAGCATTTATTATGACATATCATGAAGAAACTAAGCAATATCGTTGCTCTGCTCGTGGTGTTAAAGAATTAAATTTATATGATATTATGTCAGTAATTTCAGAGTATTTTGATGGTTTTGGTGGACATCAACTTGCAGGAGGTTTTTCATTTAGTGAACCAAACACAACTTTTGAGATGGTGAAAAAAGCTTTAAATCAAACTATTGATGAAATGTTAAATGGACAAGAACTCAAGCCATCTTTAGATATTGACTTAGAATTGAACATTGAAGACATTGATATTTCATTAGTAGAAGAAATTAATAAGCTTGAGCCTTTTGGTGCTTCAAATCCAAGTCCAACATTTGCCGTTAAAAATTTAGTACTTAAACAAAAAAAATTAATGGGTTCTACTAAAGATCATTTAAAATTAATCATTGATACTCCAAATGGAGCAAAAGATTGTATTTGGTGGTCAAGAGGAGATATTCCACTTATTGCAGGGGACACATTAGATATCGCTTTTGCACCACAATTAAATATTTTTAATGGTGCTATTGATATTCAATTAATTATCAAAGATATTCATTCAGATGCTTTGGTTGAGGAAGAGAAAACTGAAATAAAAATTTATGATCATCGCAAAAAAACAAATATTTTTGCACAAGTAGATGATTATATAAAGAATTCAAAATTAGGAATTTCTGTTTTTGTTGAAGATTTAAAAATTAAAGAAGCATTAAAGCCTTATAAAAATATTTCTAACTGTATTATAAACAGACAAACAGCAGTTAAAAATGATGTATTAATGTTTTTTGATTATCCTTGTAATGAAGATATTATGAGTTATTTAAAACAAACCGTTAGCCCGAAAAATTATCATTATATGAATTATCAGATTTATAAAAATTGTGATCATAATATTTTAAAATCTTTTACAAGCATGATTAAATATTCTTGTAATAATTTGGATGGTAAATTTTCTCTTTCAAGAGGCGCTTCTGCTCTTGGTGTAACAGAAGAAATTATTGAAATCTTGTTGGAAATTTTCCAAGATTGCGATATGATTATAATTAAATCAAAGGATTCAAACGAATATATAATCGAGTATGTGTCAAGTGTTGATATTTCAAAAGCACAACAATCTGCTAAATATGAAGAATTTGTAGAATTGATGAATACTATTGATGACTATAAAAACAAGTTTATGTCTATTGATGTTTAGGAATTAAAAAAAGAGAAAGCTGTATATGGAAAAGATTAAAAATTTTATATGTGAACATATCGATTTTAGATTTCAAAATGTTACTTGGCTAGGATTATTAATGGCAATCGCAATAATTCCTGCAGTAATATTTTTACCCGAGAGGTGTGGTTATGAAAATGGGATTATTGAAAATATCCAATTAGCCGTTTTATTTTTGGGAATATTTTTTGCTATGAGACCAAAAGTTGATAAAAAATTCTTTACTTTTGTTGCAATGGTCTTAGGTATATTATTGATTAGAGAAGTAAATTGCGGAAGAACAATATTTTTCCCAATTCCAGGAGAAGAAAATGCTTTTTACAGTTGGAAAGAAATCAAATACGGTTGGTTAGCCCATCCTATTTATGGATTGTATATGACGACTGTTGGAATTTATTTTTTAAAAAACAAATTATATCTAAATCTTTGGGAAAAAATTCGTGATATAAAATTCCCTATTTGGAATTTTATTTTACTATTATTAGGCATGGGATTAGGCACTTATGCTGAAGAATGTGTACATAATCTAGTTTTAGAAGAATCTACAGAGTTATTGTTTTATATTGCATTAATTAGTTTTGTTTATTTGTATTCAAGGGATGATAGATTTATAAACAAAAAAGGCGATTAATATGCAAGAAATTTCAATTGGAAAAACATATAAACACTTTAAAGGTAATAAATATAAGATTATAGCGTTTGCAAAACATTCAGAAACAGAAGAAGATATGATAGTATACCAATCTGTTAATTCAGGTGATATTTGGGTAAGACCAAAAACTATGTGGAATGAAGTTGTTGATGAACAAGGGACTTTGAGATTTACTTTATGCTAACGAGAGAAGTTCGTGAATGGTTAAAAAAAGCTGAACGAGGACAATATTCATACGAAGATGCAATGTATGAATTTTCAAGGTTTGCTCCTTATCTTACCAGAGAAGAATTAAAGCAATTAAAAAATCGCCTTGAATTAGCATATAAACCTCACTAAAATCAATATTTTAAAAGTTTTTATTTTTAATTTATAATTCCTGCAAGATTTTCTTTAAATTCTACAAGCTTTTGTTCTTCTTGTTCAAAATCTATAGATTTTAAATCTAACGCTTTTGTTATGTCAATATAAAATTTTTCAAAGATTGCAAACATTATTTTTGCTTGGTTGTTAAATTTACGCATTAGTTTAAAACTATCATTAACGAGTAATAATATCTCATCAGAGGACTCCGAAATTTGAGCAAGGAAAAGTTTTGAAATTAGGATTATATTAAACATCATAGATTTTTCAGCTTTTTCACGAATATCATTATAAATAATTTTTGCTTTAGTATTGATACCAATTTTTGAATAAGCATATCCAATCAATAAATCGCAAAACATTTCTAATTCTTTTTGATTAGTATCGTTAGCTAATAGCTTTGCTTGGTATATGTTTTGAGCAAATCTACAATAATCATCTTTTAAAATCGAAAATTCTTGAAGTATTAAAAATATTATTTTTGAATAAGCTGAAGATTCTTCTATATTACCAGTCTCGTATATTTTTCCAGCAAGAAAATCTTTTATCGCTAAAATGCAAGTTTTTTCAGGAAATTCTGTATTTAATACATTATGTACTTTTTCGAAGAATGTTTCTAAGTCATTATCCATTGTAAATAATTTTGCTAATCCTACTAAGCGTAGAGTTTCTATAATATGTGTTACAAAGAAATTAGTTGAGAAACTTGCAGGTTTTATTTTATCAAGTATTTCATAAGAAAGTACTGATAGAATTTCATTACCAACATCAATACATTGTCTAAAATCACCAATATTATAAAGAATTTCAATATGCACAAGAGATAACAACAAGAATTTTGTATTAACTACACCGTCTACAGTAATTGTTGCTTGCGACATATTAGAAAGAATGTTGTGTAATAAACCTAAGGCTTCTGAATAATTTGAAGATATTAAAGCACCTTGTAGCATTAAATTAGAAAGCTTTACAATTCTTTCATTATCTCCAGATTCAATTGCATCCATTAACAATATTTTTTCAATAAAATAAATTTTTGTTGGAGAATAACTGTATAAATACATTAAAATCTTATTATAGACTTCTTTTTTATTTTCATCTACTTCTTCTTGTGTAATATCGGATTTAATATAATCGATTAATGATAAAAATCCTAGACAATTTATTAGATAAGAATCATAATCCCCAGTAGTAATAGAAAATTCAGCATTTTTCCATAAAGTCAGGTATTCTTCTTTATAAAACCCAATTCTTCCCATAATAAATGCTAAAAGAGTATCGTCCAAATCTTTACCTAATTGAGCAATAATATTTTTAATTAAGTAATCTTCGGCTTCTTTTTTTAATGAATTTGATATTACTGGTAATATTAAATCAAAATTATTTATATAAATTAACTCGTCTTTTTTTCTAATAAAATTAGAAGCTTCAAGTTGAGTAATATTATTTTCTAGCTCTTTAATTCCTAATAAATTCAAAGTCTTTACATCTATTCTATATCCAAGAATTGATGTATAAGCCAATATAAGTGATAAATTAGCATTATTATTAAGATGTTTTATCCTCGCTTTTAATAAATCTTTTAAATTCTTGGGTAAGATTGCAGATTTTTTATTTTTTATTAATAGCCTATTTTCAAACTCTATAAGTATATCAGATTCTTTAAGATATTCTAAAGCGTTTTTAAAATATAAATACGAGCCATTAAAATTCTCTTTAATTTTTTCAAAGAAAAATGACTGAATAAAATCTGTAGCATCAGAGTTCAATGTTTCCAAACAAGAATCCATTGAAGATTTTAATAAAGTAATTTCAGTATAAATAGGAGTTCTCAGAAGTCCTTTAATTTTAGAATGTACTGATATATCTTTGTTTGTCAGGAATACAAAATTAGGAATAACCTTTTTGAATTTATCAAAATAAAGCTCTAAAGTCTGTACAGTAGTGTCATCTATGTTTTCAAATCCGTCAATTATAATTACTGTATTTTTTAATATTGATAAGAACTTGCCCCATACTTCTAAGTAATTAAATCTAGCATCTTCTGGAGACATAGCTTTGACTGGTTTTTTAGATATTAAATCAAATATTGATTTAAAAATATTTAAAGAATTAGAATCAATTTCTTTTAAATCAATAGACTTACTTAACGAAGGTAATTTAAAATAATCTCTAAAAATGTTCTCAAGTATGCCCCAAGGCTTATATGCAATTTCTTCAGTACATAACGTATATAGGACGTTATAACCTTTTCCCTCAAAATGTCGTACTAAATCAGAAGAAACAAGAGCGTTTTCTTGAGTAGATTTAATTCCAATAATTTTACCTTTTTGAATTAAATCTAATTTTGCAAGAAAGTTAAATAAGTTTGTAGTCGAAGTTTCTTCAAAAGAGCATTTTGCATTTATATCAAAGATTTTAAAGGAATATGCATCTTTTTCACTATTTCCCTCAACGACATTATGTATATCTTTTTGAGTTACTTTTATTGAGCATTCGTCATTATTAGAAGATGGAGGAAGTATGTATGAGTCTAGCATAACTTCATAAAACATGGTAGTTATTCCGTTTTCCTCTTGTGAATATATTGAGTCTGTTTTATATTCCTTATAGATTTGGTCTCTAACGTGTTGATCAAGTATTATTTGCAAACCTTTTAAATACTTTTTCAAATCTTTTTTTATGATTAAAGGTTTTACATTATTTTCATAAGTTGTTAAATCTAACAATTCTTCAGAGCTCTTTTTTATAATTGTTAAAGACATTTTTAATGGTATTGAAAGCTCGTTTATTATATTTGAATTCAAATCAACGAATGCATTAATTATTTTAAGAGCGAGTCTAATTGCTTTATTAGATGAAGTAGAAAATGAAAGCTCTTTATTCATATTAACTACAAAAGTATTACCATATACAATTAATTTACAATCAATATCTTTTAGTTGAGAATATAATAAATTTTTGAGTTTAAAAAAGAATTTTGAGTATAATTCTTTTGATTTAAGAGCTTTTTTTATTGTTTTAAGAGAATCAAATTTGATAATAATTGATGCAAACTCATCGATTTCGCATTCTTGATGAGCAAGAGATGTTTGTGTTGGGAAACCACATTTACAAGTTTTTTGAAAAGTCGGGACACGTTTACCACATTTAGAACACTTAGTTAGAATTGTATAACCACATTCTTGGCAAATAGAATCTTTACCTAGAGTATGACAATTTGGACAATCCAATAGTAATACTTTTTTACATTTTGGACAAATAGCTTGAGTTTCAGAAACTTTAGTATGACATTTCGGACACTGCATTTTTCGCCTTCTTATCTATTTTATTCATCTATTATAGCCTAGATTGGCTATTTATGGTATAATTTATTTGAGGGAGATAAATTATGAATTTTTTAAATGTTTTAACTGAGCCTGCAATAATTATCATTACAGTTGTGTTTTTATCTTTTATAATGACTGTTTTACATAATTATAGAAAAATTGAAAAAAACTTAAAACCTGTTTTTGATTTTTTACACGCTTTGAATAAAAAAGAAATTTCATATAGATTTAATCAACTAGATGAATTTATGTCAAATAATTATTTAACATCTATTTGTTGGGAAGATTTTAAGAAAGCGTTAATATTTCCAGATAAATTTTTAGCTACTTCCCAAGAAACTACAAATATAAGGAATTATTCTTCTGATATTTATTTAACAGTTGATGCTTCATATTTTTTCAATGAGGACTCCTTAATCTATTCCAAAATAAATAATAAATTTATTCAAGCTATGCCAACTTTATTAACTGGCTTAGGACCTTTTTTTACATTCCTAAAAATGGCTATAGCATTTACTGCTGTTGATTTTTCTATTACTGCAGTCGATGGAACATTAACCGAGCTTATATCAGGAATTCAAATTGCAGCTCTTTGCTCTGTTTTTGCAGTCGGATATTCTTTATTATTTATGTTTATTGAAAAGGTTTTTTATAATCGTAGATGCAGAAAATATTATCTATTAATACAAAAAGAGTTTGTAAAATTATTTGATATTTGTACAAGCGAGCAATTTTTACTCGATTTGCTAAAAGAATCAAAAATTCATGGTCTCAATAATGAAAAAATATTAAAATCATTACCAGAAGATATAGCTAAAAACCTATCAAAATCTATTGGTGAAGTTACAGTTCCTTATTTAGAAAACATTTTATACAGCCTAAATAAACTTAACGAAGCTATGGATAAAAAATCAAAAGGTGATGTTATAGATAAATTATTCTAATTATTAGGATTTGTATATGAGATTAAGAAAACGTATTGAAGATACAAGCGAAAATAATATTTTTTGGATTACAATGACAGACTTAATGACTGGTCTAGTATTAGTTTTTGTAGTTATGTTTTTTTACACATATATGACTAGCCATTTAGAGCTTATGAAACAAAAACTAGCAAAAGAAACTGCAACAAAGCAATTACAAGAATCATTAGTTGCTCAAAATATAGATGCTACCGTTGATCTTGCCACTGGAATTGTTAAAATTTCAGATTTAGAACTTTTTGAATTAGGTAGCGATGAATTATCAGATGATGGTAAAAAATATTTAGATAAATTTGCACCAGCTTATTTCAATTCTTTATTTACTAATGAATACTTAAATAAAAATATAAAAAAGATTATTATTGAAGGTCATACAGATTCACAAACTTTTGCAGGAATATATAATGATGATGAACAATATATGAAAAACATGGAGCTATCTTTGAATAGAGCTTATAATGTCGCAAATTATATTACAAATACTTCTTATGATAAAACTAACGCTGATAGACTTAGAAAAATGATTATTGTACAAGGCGCAAGTTATTCTTCGCCAGTGATTAACAATGGCAAAGAAGATTTTGCGAAAAGCCGAAGGGTAGAATTGAAAATTGTAACTAATAATACCCAATAATAGTTTTATTTTTCTAGTTTACAAGCTTCTGCCCAAGCACGATTTATTTCTTGTTCTGTATAATAATTTTTTGTAGAATGCTTTACTTTGCATCCTCGTATCATTGCATTATTAGCGTCTCTAACGTCCTTTAATGAATATAGAGCATCGGCGTTGTTCTTAGTGGATGGCTTGTTTATCTTTTTAAAAATATTATAACGAGATAATAAATTAATAATTTTCATTTTTAATTAGTTCTCAATAAATCTACCCATTGCTCTAAATTTTGCATATCTTTCTTCTCTTAGTTTTTCAACAGGAAGTTTGGATAAATCATCAAGAGCTTTTATTATAGCAGATTTCATGTTTTCAGCTGTTTCGGCATGATTTGTATGAGCACCACCTAAAGGTTCAGCGATTTCTTCATCAATAATGTTAAATTCTAATAAATCTTTTGAAGTAATTTTTAGAGCTTCTGCAGCATCTGCGAACTTGGCTGCATCTCTCCAAAGAATAGACGCACAACCTTCTGGAGAAATAACTGTATAATAAGCGTGTTCAAGCATCATAACTCTATCTGCGACAGCTAGACCTAATGCACCACCACTGCAACCTTCTCCTGTAATGATTGCAATAATAGGAACAGAAAGCTTATACATTTCTCTAAGGTTTACAGCTATAGCTGCACCTTGTCCAGTTTCTTCTGCTTTTATACCTGGATATGCTCCTGGTGTATCAATTAGAGTTATTACAGGGATATTGAATTTATTAGCATGTTTCATTAAACGAAGTGCTTTTCTATATCCTTGAGGTTGTGGCATACCAAAATTATATTCCAAGTTTTCTTTTGTATTTTTACCTTTTTGTATACCAATAATCATTACAGGCTTGTTGTTAATTTTAGCTAATCCACCGATAATAGCTCTATCATCCATTCCTTCACGGTCTCCGTGAAGCTCTATAAAATCTTGACACATTAATTCAACGTAATCGAGGAATTTTGGTCGTTCTGCATGTCTTGCGATTTGTAATTTTTGTGAAGGTTTCAATTTTGAATATAACTCCTTTTTATAATCTTCAGCTTGCTTCTCGAAAGTTTCAATTTGAGATTCCATATTTAACCCAGAAGCTTCGCTCATTTTTTTTAATTCATCTATTTTATTTTGTATTTCCATAATTGGTTTTTCAAAGTCTAATACTATTGCCATTCTTATTCCCTTTTTAATATCTGAAGTTAAGCAGTAAAACTACAAGCTTATTCAACTCCTTTGTGCATATCTAAAATATTAGCTAGTGTTTTTCTTAAACTTTTACGCTTAGATACTATATCTACTTGACCATATTTGAGTAAATATTCTGCTGTTTGGAAGTCCTCAGGAAGTTTTTGACGGATAGTTTGTTCAATAACTCTTCTACCTGCAAAACCAATCCTAGCGCCTTGTTCTGCAATAATGATATCACCCAATGTCCCGAAACTGGCAGTTATACCACCGAAAGTTGGCTCAGTAAGCAAGTTTATATATAAAAGTCCAGCTTCATCAAGTTTACCGACAGCACAAGATGTTTTAGCCATTTGCATAAGACTTAATGCGCTTTCTTGCATCCTTGCTCCACCTGATGATGTTATAACAAGAGTCGGCAACTTTAATACAAGAGCTTTTTCCATAATTCTAGTTACTTTTTCTCCAACCACAGAACCCATAGAGCCACCCATGTAGTCAAAGTCCATAACAGCTACTGCAATTTTATGACCTTTAATTTTAGCTAGACCTGTAATAACAGCTTCGTCAAGTCCAGTTTTTTCGTGCGCTTTTTTTAATCTATCAGCATAAGATTCTGTATCTACAAAGTTAAGCGGATCCGTCGGTCTCACACCTTTGAACAACTCTTCAAAAGAATCCTCGTCAAATAATTGTGATATACGAGTCCTAGCATTTATTCTGAAGTGATAATCACAGTGAGGACATACCATAAGATTATCTTCTAATTCTGTTTTTAATATTTGAGAATCGCAATGTACACATTTAACCCATAATCCAGGGGTACCGTCTTCGATTCCTCTCATTTCTTTAGCACGTCTTTCGATTTGTGCTTCTTTTCTTTTATCAAACCATTCTTGTATCGACATATTTTCTCTTTTCCGGCAATGCCGTCCTTTACTCCATTTGGGACACATTACATCCCATGATACATTATTATTTTACATCAAACAAAAAAAATCATCACCTAATTGTAAAGATTAATGAATTATTTTAAAGTTGAAGAGTTTAAAAGGAGTTACATCTTTGCGAGCGAAAGCGAAGCAGCGTAGGTTGGGTGAAACCCAACTATTTATTGTAAAATTTCCCGTCTTTGCGAGTGAATGCGAAGCAATCCAGAAAAATACGTCATTATGAAAGCGTAGAAATTAAAATACAGAAATAAATAATTAATTTGTCATCCTGAATTTTTTACACTTTACTTACAAATTTGTAGTTATTATACCAAACTTAATTTATTTACCCCTCAGGCTCTTTCCAAAACCCAAGCTAAACGCCAAATTGGCAAGATGCTGAAACGCGCC
>JAGBXP010000053.1 GCA_017629215.1 bacterium
ACTGTTCTTTCTTCTCAAATTAAATATCAAAGGATTGTACGTATGAATCTTACTTACATTCTAATATTGGCAATGAAAGTTCTTCACATAGTATAATTTTAATTTTTTCTCCGGCTTTTGCGTGATACTTTAGCCCAGGCGTTACTAAACCTGTAAGCAAGCCAACTGAAGCACCTACTGGTATACCAATTGCCAACCCAGTACCAATTTTTGCGGGGTTAGGTATAAAGGCAAACCCTACGCCTGCACCTGCGCCTACTGCACCTAATCCTATTGTCGAAGCTGCGATTTTTCCTGCTGTCATCCAAGGACCTTCTTTTAAAGAGCCGTCTTTAGTAAAGGTTTTAGCATTAATATTAGCTGGAATATAATTTGGTAACTCAATACAATCATATCTCAAGTAAACACGCGCATTCTTATTAAATTTCTTAGGTTTTTCAATATTTATTACAGTTGCGTAAACTTTTGTACAAGCAGGAATTATTAATGTACCTTCTTGTGTATAAATACTTTCAAGAAAACTAAATGAAATTTTATCCCCAGCCTTTACATTTTCTGAACAAAACTTGCAATCAAATGCTATTTTAAAAACATTACCTTTACATAATATATTGCGATTATTTGTTATAACAACTTTTCTTTCTGTACATTTTTTTTCTGGAAACAAAAATTCTTCTCGTATAACTTGCTCTTGAACACAAGTTTCAGCAAATGCCGAAGAATTTAATATTAGTAACAATGTTAGACAAATTATTTTTTTCATAATATAAGTTTACAATTATTATGAAATATTAAAATTATCTTTGTATTTATATACACTTGGAGAATTTGATAAGTAGAGGCAAGGAAATTTTTGATATTATTTTATTCTCAAAAAGAGTTAATTCTCAAATACTCTGTTCGTTCTTGCCAGATCGAGTGTTAGAATACACAGTTAGTTCTTACCAGTCCTTCCCAATACGAGACTCAATCGTTGTATTTTAATGAGTAGTTTGCTCGGAAGTTAAACTGTAAAACTGTCATGCTGAACTTGTTTCAGCATCTTACCAATTAGGCGTGTTCACTACATCCTGGTAAGACCCTGAAATAAATTCAGAGTAACGAAACAGGTCGGAAGTTTGTGATTTCAAACTACTCCAAAAGTAACTTTTGTTACTCACAACATTCAAACAGAAACTAGCCCCCCACCCTAACTTTCTCCTGTGGAAAAGAGATTTGAGCCGAAATTCATAAATGTCCTATTTGAAAATTTTGACATCAAAAGGTGCATTACAATGCACACTACAAAACTTTTGCCATATTTTTGTTACAAAAATAAATATTTTTTTCATAGAATTGAATTCAATAACAAACTCTGTTATAATTTAAACATAATATGCAAGTTTTATGAGGTAATTATGAACATATCTTTAACACCAGCATTAGAACAATTTGTGAATGATAAAGTTGCAACAGGTTTGTACAATTCTGTTAGCGAAGTAATTAGAGAAGCTCTAAGGCTACTTATTGCTCAGGAAAAGCCTATTTCCAGAGAAGAAATAGAAAGATTAAACCGAGATATTGAATTAGGTTTAAATGATAATAAAATTCTTGATGGGCATTCAACTATGAAAAATTTAATGGCTCAGTATGAATAAATTAGATTTAAAAATTAAGAGTATTGCATTAGAAGATATGGAAAAGATTGCTGATTATATTGCTGTTGATAATAAAACTGCATCTTTAAAAATGCTAAAATTATTTTATAAATCTTTTAATAATTTATGTATTCACCCCGAATTAGGCACAATAAGAAAAGATTTTACATACAAAAATGTAAGATTTTTAAAAGTTCATAAGCACTATTTGATTGTTTATAATTTTAATAAAGAAAACATTTATATTTTAAGAGTATTGTCAAATTATCAGAATATTTGTGAGTTGTTGTAATCTATAAATTATCAAACATACTGTTCTTTCTTCTCAAATTGACTGTCAAAATATAATAATTTTTGAATAAAAAATAATCCTTAAATTTTTTCAAAAACATACTTCAAATTAGTTTTTTTAAATCCTGCTTTTTGAATTTCATCTTCAATAGACCACAGTGTGCCTCGTAGGTCATAATTACCAATTATTATCAAAGATTTTTTTTCTAGCTGAGAAGCTAAATTATCCAAAATTTCTTGTCTTGCAGCTTTATTTTCTACTTCTTGATTAGATTTAACAACTAAATCTTTTATTTTACTAATAATATTTTTACGCTTGGTTATATAAGGCCAAAAATTTCTTACAAATACAACACTGTTCTCTGGTTCTATATTTTTATAATCACTTCTTATATCTGCAACACTAAAATCTATATGTTTATATAAATCGTTATTTGCTAAAGCAAAACAACCATTATTAGTTTCATCAATCTCTGAAAAAAAATTTCTATATTGTCCATTTGTATAAAAATTTATTTTTTTTCTCTCATCATTTTTTAAATAAAAAAATTCTTTAGATTTTGCTTTGCTTATTACAAATTCATCAATATCTTTTGCTATAACTGGCAAAAACTTTTTTTCTAACTCTTTATCTTCTTGCGTTAATATTTTCATGACTAAACTCAATGATTCAGAACCATCAGAACATCCATAATTATATACATTAACCTTAGGTTCATTTTTATATTTTTCTTTTAAAAAACAGGTTAATTGATCCCAAAAACTTGCATTTCTAAAAAAACAAGTGTCATTACAATATAACAAACCTTTATTTGGTTTTACTATTTCTCTTTGAAAACTCTGGAAACTTGGATTTGTTTTAAAACTATAACTATTTTGAATATTATTTATTCTCATTTCATTGCTCCCCACCTTTTAAAGTTGACCTTGTATAGAGGTCTTATTGAAAATATTTTCATAAATTTTTCCTTTTCAGCTTAATAGTAATTATAAAACTGCTAAATATTATTTTTGCTACAAAATACAAAATTATTAAACTCACTGTTCTTTCTTCTCAAATCGAGTGTTAAAGTGTAGTCAATCAGAAAACGCAGAAATTAAAATCCAGAAATAAATAATCAAAATGTCATCCTGAATTTTTTACACTTTACTTACAAATTTGTAGTTATTATACCAAACTTAATTTATTTACCCCTCAGGATCTTTCCAAAATGCAGTAAACACGCCAAGTTAGTAACATATTTCACTAGACTGCTTCGTCAGATTTCATCCCTCCTCGCAGAGACGTGGTCTCTTATTGTGTTTGATTTCCAATCATTGCAATCATAAATTCCCGTCTTTGCGAGCGAAGCGAAGCAATCCAGAAAAATAAAATCTTACAAAAATTTAATTCAGATAAAAAATCGGCTGGGATAAAATCCCAGCCGACAAAGTTTATTATTTGATTTCACCCAGTCTACAAAGCTAAATTAAATTAGTAGGTATATTCACTAGGCTTTACAAATTCTCCAAATAAACCTACTTTTTTATCAAATACCCAGCTATCCCATTTATTTCCAGAATTACGTATCTTTGTATCAGGTATTCCATCAAAACCTTTATCAATAATATGTATTGAGCTAGAAATTGATCTCCTGTCGTCTTCTTTGAGATATTCAACTATTGATTGTGCGTCATCTATAGATAAATTACCATCATTATCAGTATATACATTTAC
>JAGBXP010000054.1 GCA_017629215.1 bacterium
AATGTTGTCGCTCAGCGTTCTGCTCAATTACCAACAATCAATGCAGGTTTTCTACCAGGACTGTCTGATTTAGGAAACGGTGCTACTGATACTTATGCGTTTCCAATATTTGCTAGTTGGGAATTGGATATCTATGGTAAAAATAGCAATAAAACAGATTCTATGCGTAAATTATGGGAGGTATCAGCTATTAATGAAAGGGCTGCCCATATATCAATTGCTTCAGCAGTGGGAAGTGCTTATATTAATATTGTTAAACTTGATGCAATGATTGATTTGCAAGAAGATATAGTTAAGCTTAGAAAAGAAATTTTTGAAATGATGGAAATTTCTAACGCTGAAGGGTTAGCCTCAACATCGGATCTTGTTAAATCAAATCAAGCTTATGTCTTAGGCATTACTAATTTAACAGAAATGAAAAAAGAACGTACTAAATTATTGCACCAATTAGCTGTATTAACAGGTGATAGTCCAAATAATATAGAAGATTATACTAGAATAGATTATAAGACATTAGCATATTCTGGTATTATTCCAGAGTCAGTTTCATCTGAAATAATTATGCAGAGACCAGATTATTTAAAGGCTGAAAAAATGTTAGAAAAAGCTGGTATAGATGTAAAAGTAGCAAGAAAAGAATGTTTGCCTTCAATAAATTTAGGAGGTCTTGTATTTTTCAATGCTCAAAATATTGGTAGCTTGTTTACAACATCAAATGCTCTTTGGGGGTTAGGTGGTGGAATTTTACATCCAATTTTTGCTGGTGGAAGAATAAAAGCAAATCTTAAATTGAAGAAAATAGCTTACGAAAAGAGCTTGAGAAATTATGAAAAGACTAATTTAATATCAATGCAAGAAGTTAACGATGTTTTAGTTTCAATAAATATGGATAAAGAGAGGTTAGCTAAACAAAAGGAAGTCCAGTTATTAGAACAAAAAGATTTTGAATTATCAAAATTGAAATATAATGAAGGTGTTATCGCTAAATTAGACTTAAATCAGCGTTTAGAGAATTTATTAAATGTAAATAAGATGGTTTATTCAAGTGAGTTTGATTGCTTGATTGATTATATAAGTTATTATAAAGCTGTTGGTGCAAAGACTGAGATTTAATATTTTTATTTATATAACTATAAGAGGATGACTATAATATCATCCTTTTTTTTTAAGTTTATAGATGTTTCTTTGGGTTATCAAGATATTGTTGTAAATTCTTAAATGAATTATTCTATCTTTTTAGGCTATATATTAAATTTTAATATTAGGGTTGACGCTTGTTAGTCATAGTAATAAAATTTTATAGTGAGGATTATTATGTTAAAAGATTTATTAGAAAGAAGGGAATGTTTTAAACTTGTTTGTGGAGCTGGAAATGAAGATGCTTCTGAAGTGGAAAAACTTGTAGCTATATATTCGAAGGCTGGTTGTAATTTTTTTGATGTATGTGCAAAACCTGAAATTGTTGATGCTGCAAAGCGTGGGATTGCTCATTCAGGAATTCTTGAAGATAGATATCTTTGTGTAAGTGTTGGTATTGATGGTGATCCTCACATAACAAAGGCTAAAATTGATTTTGATAGATGTATTTCCTGTGGTGCTTGTTATAAAATTTGTGAGCATGAGGCTATTTTAAATGATAGTAGGTATGAAATAAAAAAAGAACGTTGCCTTGGATGTGGTCAGTGTTCTAAAATTTGTCCTCAGCAAGCAATTGAGATGGAATCTCAATTAATTAATTATAATGAAGTATTACCTCAGCTTATTGAAAAGAATATTGATTGTATAGAATTTCACGCAATTAGTGAAAACGAGAAGGATGTTGATGAAAAATGGGCGCAAATAAATGAAATATATGACGGAATGCTTTGTATTTCTTTGGATCGTTCAGAATTAGGAGATAAAAATTTAAAAGAACGCGTAAGAAGAATGGTAGAATTTAGAGAACCATTTTCTACAATAATACAAGCAGACGGAATTGCAATGAGTGGTAATGATGATGAATTAGGAACTACGCTACAAGCAGTCGCAACTGCACAGCTTTTTCAAAACGCAAATTTGCCAGTTTATATAATGATGTCCGGTGGTACTAATACTAAATCAACAGAATTAGCTAAGCATTGTGGAGTCTATCCTCATTGTATTGCAATCGGATCTTTTGCTCGTAAAATAGTGAAAAAATATTTGCAAAATGATAATTTGTTAACAGATGAAAAATTGTTCTTAGAAGCTGTAGAAATTGCTAAAAAACTTATTGATATATCATTGGAGAATATGAGTGATTAATATTGTTAATAGAAATTGGACTCTTGAAAATATCGATACTGTTTTATTTGATAAAGATGGGACTTTTATTGATTTACATTATTTTTGGGGAAAAATGACCGAAATGAGATCTAATGAGGTGATAAAGTATTTTTCATTAGATAATTCTATTTTTCCTGTTCTATGTAAAACCCTTGGATATGATATTGAGAGCAAAAAAATGCTTTCTGATGGCATAACAGCTTTATATTCAAGATCTAAGATTATAGAAATTTTTAAGAAAAATTTGGAGAATTTCAATGTGTATACAGATGATAAAAACATTGAAAAAATTTTTGATAATGTAAGTATTGATTTTTATAGAGATATTCAAGAATATACAATTCCTATTAAAGAAGCTATTGAATTTATAAAAGAACTTAGAAAATTGGGTGTAAAAATAGGTATTGTTACTTCGGATTCTGTTGTATCTACAGAGCTTACTATTAAAAATTTCCACTGGGAATCTTTATTTGATGTAGTAATAGGTAGAGAATCTTCGGATTTTACTAAAGAGAGTGGAGTGCCAACAAAATTAGCATTAGAAGCCATAAACTCTAGTCCAGATAAAACAATTATGATAGGTGATGCTCCAATGGATTATATATCAGCTCAGAATGCAGATATTTCAAAAGTTATTCTAGTGTCAACAGGACAAGTAGCTTATAATGATTTAGCGCAGATATCTCCTTTTGTTGTAAAATCTTTAGAGGATGTTAAATGTTTCAAGAGTTAAGAAATATTATAGATTTTACAATTAGAAATAATACTAAATATTCTCGGAAAAATTTTAAAGAATTAAATCCTGAGCTTATAAAAAGAAATTTTCAGGAAAACTTGTACACAGAAGATGTTTTGGCGCAACATTTAACTAAAACGCCAAGATGTTATGCAAAAATTCTTGATGTTGGTTGCAAAAATTGGTTTTATGCACAGGGTGAATATAATTTTTTTAAGAGTTTTTGTAATGAAATACAGCTTGATGGAATAGAGCTTGATGCTCATAGGCTATATACTAATTTCTATTCAAGATACGAGGTTGCAAAATATTATATTGGTTCATTAAATAATACAAATTATATTTCTGGTAATTTATTGGATATAAAAAACAGTTATGATTATATAATTTGGTTTTTACCTTTTGTTTTAAAAGAACCTCATAAATATTGGGGACTTCCTCTTAAATATTTTTATCCTCAAAAATTGTTAATGCACGCTTATTCATTATTGAATGAAGGTGGACAGATGTTAATAATTAATCAAGGTGAAGTAGAAGCAAATGCGCAAGTTGAGTTATTTAGAGAATGCCGTATAAATTATATTAGCCTCGGAGAAATAACAAGTAAGCATTTTAAGTATCAAAATAGCAGATATGGTTTTCTTGTTAATAAAAAGTTATAAAACTTCGTCTACAAGAATATCGTGTCCTATATCTTGCATTAATTCGAGATATGAATAAAAATGTCTTGATATTATGCTTAAATATTGTGTCAAAACCTCGTGGTGTGCGTTTGCGTTGACAATTAAGTCTGAGTAACTATTTTTCCCTTCAATGTATCTTTTAGTTGACAATTCAACAATTCTTTTTGAATCTGATAAGATTTCTTTAGAATATTCTATATTCTCTGCCGAATACTTAAATATATTATAATCTTTTTTTAGCTCATATTTGAGTTGATGTTCGTAAGCTTTTTTGTTAGCTTTGCTTTTTTGTAAAAATAAATCAGCTTTTTGTATATCAGGTGTATAATTATATAATATAGGCAAGTCTAAGCCGAGACCTACATAAGCACCTCCATAATGGGGGATGGCATTTCTATGATATTGCCAAGCATATCCACCAGCTAGACTTAGATCAGGTATTCTTTGGTGTTTTGCTTGTTTTAATTCAAGTTCAGATTTAATGATGTTGAAATCTGAGATTTTTACCATATAACTATATTTTAGGGCTGTTCTTTCTATAAAATCATAATCAGGGATTTTGAATGTTAAGAATTTCCAGTCCTCTTCGAACAATGATGCTTCTTTTGTATCAAACATAATATCTTCATTGCCTGTATTTAAAACCTTATTTAGCTCAAATTGCTTTGCTAACATTTCAGAACGAGCTCGATTTAAAGCAATTTTTTGAGTTGCATATTGTATATCAGCCTTTAGATTATCAATTTCATAAGACGAGTGCTTTTCTCTGTCAGTAGTTATTTGAACCCATTTTTCGAAGAGTTTTAAACGAGCTTCTTGTATTTGGTAAATTGATTTTGCATAAAGAACATCAAAATAAGCTTGCATAATTTGTAGCTTAAAATTATGTTCAAACTTTCTTAATTCCGTTTCTTTGAGAGAATATTCTTGCTCTGCAATTTTTTTTCGTATTCCTCTTTTTAATACTTCTATCGGTAATCCTATGCCAGCTTGAGAACAATTTCCTAATGCTACATTTCCAATTACTACGTTAGATTGTATTTCTGGGTTTTTTAATTTGTTTGCGATTTTTATATCTTTTTTATAACCCTCAAGTTCTAATCTTTTAATTTTCAAGTTTTGATTTTGTTCAACTCCGATTTGGATTAATTCATCTAATTCCACATTAACAACAGTTGAATACGCAATATTCATACTTGATATCGTAAACAAAAATAGTAAAATAAAAAATCTCTTCATAATGTAAATAAATAACATAAAAAAAACCTGAGATAAACTCAGGTAAAAATTTGGTTAATTAATAAGGTATTTTAATAAGGTTAGATTAAATTTTATTTTTTAAACCAGTTTTTAGGATTAAGTTTTGACCAAAATTTAGATTTATTATTAACAATAGCTTTTTTCCCTTTACGGAAGAGTAAAGCTAATGTTAAAACTATAACGCCACTTGATATCAAACCTTTAACCCAATTTGAGGTCTTAGATTTAGTTTTCTCATTTAGATTATTAGCACTATCTAAAATTTCTTGTCTAAAACTTTTATCACTATAATCATAAGGATTTGTTGTTAAATTATTATTTTTATAATAAATATCAGGATTTTGTGTGTTATATAAAGCCCCTTTTTGTGCATTATCTAAATATTGAGTTCCATTTATTTGGTTTGCTAATGGATGTACCATTGCTGAATTACCTGACATTTGCATTAGCCCAGATTGAGTAACTGGAACAGGTGGTATGTCCATTGGAACACAAGGTAAAATGCCTTGATTATATAAATTTACTAGAGACCATTGTTGAATAGTCATTACTTTATAACCTTTTCATTAACACTACACATGTATATAAAGTATTTTTGATTTGAAAAATTGCTTAAATTCAACAACTTTATTAAGATTTGTTACGAACATTAAAGCCCCCGCAAAGGGGGGCTTCAATTACATATTACATTTTAAGTCTTATATTATAGTAAGTTTAATGCAATTTGTGGTTGCTGGTTAGCTGTTGATAATAATGTTGCTGAAGATTGTTGTAATATTTGGTATTTAATATAATTTGAAGATTCTTCTGCAACATCGGCATCCTTAATAGATGAGTTTGCTGATACTATATTTTCTTTTTGTACACTAATCGCATCAACAGCTGATTCAACACGGTTCATATAAGCACCGATTAAAGCACTTCTTGCAGAAATGTTTTCAATAGCATCATCTAAGAAGTATAAAAATTCTCGAGCTGTTCTATCATCAGTGTATACAGCATCACAAATAGCTGTTATTGAACCTGCTGGAGCAGTGATTTGTTTTGCATTAGTATAATTATATGTAACTCCATCTACAGTTTCCGAAGAGCGGGCAATACGATTTTTCAATGCAGTTGTTTTTTCAGTAGCATCATAACCTGATCTATCATACCAAGTAGCTTTTTGTTTTGAGCAGTGTTCGTTAGCTGTAATCAATAAGGCTGAACATTTAGCTGATTTGAATATTGAAGCGTCTAAGTTAATAATATTAGCACTACCAGCATTGTTACCAACTTGAAGGTTTAGACCTCCACCTTGTGCTGCAGTACTTGTGCCATCTAATAATTGTATACCGTTAAAATCAACAACAGAGCATAAACGATCAATTTCTAACATTCTTTGCTCAACTTCTGTTCTAATAGCGTTCATTGAACTAGTACCATAAGTACCGTTGGCAGCTTGTTCGGTCAAATCTCTGATACGTTGAATGTAATCACCTACAATGTCTAAAACACCTTCTGCTGTGTCTAGTAATGTAAGTCCCATTGTAGTGTTTGATTCTGCAACGTCATAAGCAGAAATTTGAGCTTCCATAAGGTTTGATACAGCTGCACCAGCAGCATCATCCTTACCAGAGTTAATTCTAAAACCTGTTGTTAATCTTTCCATCGCAGTATTCATGCCAGTGGTAGATTTTGACAAGTTTCTTTGCGCAGTCAATGACGCAAGGTTTGTGTTAATTGTAATTGAAGCCATTTTAATCTCCTTTTCTTTAGCTTTCTTCCTTGATTATTCAATTTTTTGTATAATTGATTTCAACTTTAAACAGGCTGACAATTGATGGCCAGTCTTTATTTATTAAAGTTTTGAGCAGGGGTATATCTTATGCTCACACTAACATATTAAAGCTATATTTGATAAAAAAACATTCTATATTAGTTTGGAATTTCTCTAACTAAAGTATAAAATTGATATTTGCAAAGATTGGTTTAAAGTGCTAAACTTGAAAGAGTTGGAGTTAAGCATGGTTTTAGAATTAAGCACGGAAGATATTGTTACTGATATTTTAAATAAAAATGAAATTTTAAGAAAAACAGAATTTCGTATATCAGATAATTCATTTTTTAATCTTGGTAAACACTTGAGTATAAAAGAAGATGAAAATTTACAAGCTAACGAAGTGTTATTAGATAATGAAATCTCAAAATATACATTTATAGATACTGTAAATAATAAATGGTTATAAATAATAAAAATAAGATTTGCAAAAAAAACTTTTTTAATGATAGAATTGAAATGTGATTAGTTTAGAGTGGAGTATGAAAGAATGAACGTTTTTGCACAGCTAAGAAAGTTCTTCAATGAGCCTGCTGCTATAGAGCAGATAAAGGATAAAGAAACTGTAGATAGTATGTATTCGCATTGGAGAATGAGAATTTTTTATTCTTGTTTTATAGGTTATACTGTATTTTATTTATGTAAGAAAAATATTGCAGTTGCGTTACCAGGATTAAGTGAAGAATTTGGTTATACAAATACTGAATTAGGTTTATTAGGCAGCTCATTATATTTAACTTACGGTATTGGTAAGTTTGTTAATGGTGTATTGGCTGATGGATCTGATGTAAGAAAGTTTTTTCCAACTGCGTTAATAATGACAGCAATTGCAAATTTGTGTTTTGCATTATCAGCTGTATTTATAACCCCTGGGGAAGTATCATTCTTTGGGCTTCCTACTAACACAATTTTATTATGGTTGTTCGTTTTCTTCTGGGGTGCAAGTGGATGGTTTCAATCTGCAGGTTTTCCAGCTGTTGCGAAGAGCTTAACATATTGGTATTCGAACTCTGAAAGAGGTACAAAATGGTCTTTATGGTCATGCTCTCACCAAGTTGGTACATTCTTAAGCGTTATTGTATCAGGGTTCTTAGTAGCGAAATTCGGATGGAAAATGGCATTCTTTGTGCCAGCGACATTAGCGATACTTGTTGCAATTTGGTTGTTTAATAGACTTAGAGATAAACCTCAATCATTAGGTTTACCTGATATAGAATCTTATAGAGGTGAAATTTCTGCAAAACAGGCTGCTGAATGTAGTGTTGATACTAGAAGCTATGTTCAAGTATTCAAAGATGACATCTTGTTTAATAAAACTATTTGGATGTTAGCAATAGCGTATGTTTTTGTATATGTAATTAGATTTGGTGCAGAGGACTGGATGATTAAATACCTAAGCGAAGCTAAGGCAAATAGTCTTGAGTTAGCATCGTTAAAACTCAGTTCTTTACCTCTTGTTGGTATTGCAGGAACAGTTTGTGCAGGTGTTATATCAGATAAAATATTCAAAGGTAAAAGAGCTCCTGTTAATTTAATATATTTAATTGGTGTTGTATCTTGTTTGGTATTACTCAAGTTTAACACTATTGGCGCATTAGATTTTGTTCTAATTGGTCTATTAGGTGCTTTTACTTATGGTCCTCAAATGATGATTGGTGGGCTTTGTGCGGTAGAAAGTAGCTCTAAAAAAGTTGCGTCTGCAGCAACAGGTTTTACTGGTACATTTGGTTATATAGGCGCAGTACTTTCGGCAACTGGAACAGGGTTTATGGTTGATAAGTTTGGCTGGAATGGTGCTTTATCATTCTGGATAGTATCAGCCTTAATCTGTATAGCTATTTGTTTAGTACTTTGGAAGAATGAAAAACAAAAAGCATGCTAATAATAAATATTGTTAAATTTTTTAAACTTAACTAGCAAAAAAAAAAATTACGTGTTTTACTATTAGTATGATTAAGAAAACAATAGGTAATATATTTAAAAAATGGTTCTTGAATTTGGGCGAGAATAATAAACCCACTTATGCTGTTATGGCAATTGCAGTTGTAAAGGGAATAGCTCGTCCAATTTTCACGATGACAGATAAAGAAGCTGATCCTGAGACTAAGAAATATACTGCAATAAGAGAAGGTCTGACAGAAGTTGTTGCTATTCCTACTTATTTTGCTTGTGGAGAATTAGCAAGTAAATTTGCAGAAAAACTAAATTTTAGTCATATTTCAGATCCAAAACTTCAAGCTTTTGCAAGACAAGGTGCAAAACAAAATTTTATGTTCTTAGGTGTTTGTTTGGCTGCACTTGCAGTAATCCCTGCACTAGCATCTGTTACAATAAAACCATTTATGAAAAAAATTCAAGAGAATAAAAAGGATACCAAAAAGGCAATCGATAATGTGCAAAATCTTGAACTAGCGAATACTAATAATATAGTTGAGAAGGAGCAAGTTAATCCTAATTTTAAATCAATTGGATTAAGAAAATCTGCACTAAACACTTATTCAATGGCTAAGCTTGGTGGAATGAAGGTAGGTGGTCTATGATTAATGGATTGACATCAGCACTATCAAACGCTACATTATCTAGAATTGCTCAAAGTACAACATCGTCTGTTTCGATAGAGACAGGTCTAAAAGCTGTGGGGCGTCCTTCTTTTATTTTAGCTGATGGTAAGATCGAGCCTCAAACAAAGCGTTATGCTGCAATGAAAGAATTTTTATATCAAGCTACTTGTTTAGCGACTTATATGTTAATTATTACTCCAATATTTAAAAACGGAGCTTTTAAGATTTCAAAATTGGCTTTGGGCAAAACTGAAGATGCTTTTAAAAAGTTTAAAAGTGCAAAAGAATATCTCAGTTATAAAAAACTAGCTGTAATGCCTCAAAAAATTAGATTAGAGAAAATAAATGAAGCTAAAAAGCCTTTTAAATTTTCTGATGATTTATTATCTCATTTAAAAACTGTAGAAGATGCAGAACAATATAATATAGTAAAAGGTGCGATAGAATTTGGAAATATTGTAGGCTCAGTTTTAGGCTTGGCTATTTTTGCTCCACAGGTAAGTCATATTATTATCCATCCAGTTTTAAAAGCAATTGGTATGGAAAAAGAAGAGTCGCCAAAAAAAGAGTTGATAAAACAAAATTCATAATAAAAGAGGATGCTATTAAGTCATCCTCATAATATTTGGTTTGTGTAGAAGTTTTATCATTTTATACCTTATTAATTTTTTTTGCTTATGCAAATGAGCCAATCAATTTGTCCATAGCCATATCCATTACATCTGGAGCAAATTCTTCGCCGACTTCGTTTGCTATAACAGCGTAAAATTCTTCAAAGTTTTCCATAAAACCAGCAATTCTTGCTTCTGTTTCTGCATCAACCTTGCTTACTGGAGTTTTTTCAGCAGGTGCTACATATAAATTATTAGCTGATAGAAAATCCATAACTTTGCCAGGATCTACTTGAGTTTGTTCGTAATTATTAACAGGAGCTTGAGGCTTGTTGTTTTTTGTCTCATCGTCTTTTCTAAATGCTCCGAAGTTTGTTGAGTAGCCACTGTTGCCACCAAATATTCTTCCAATACCGTCTGTCATTTTGATACTCCTTTTTTTCTTTTTTCCTTTGTAATATTATTTACGGCATTTTTTTTAAAAACTTTAGCGTTTTAAAAAATATTGTTACAATTCTTTACAAAAAAGGCAAGTTTTCGTGGATAAATTCTTTTATATATATATAAAGAGGAAAAATAAAGAGGACTAATATGGACTGGTATTCATCTTTTAATTACATGTTTCCATATACTATGAATTTTAGCTCAGGGCTAGGTCAATATCCTATGTATAGTTCTGGCATGAATTATATGAATTATCAACAGCCAATGTTTAGTTTTGGCTCAGCTTATAGTAGCCAAAACTCTATGATGAATAGCAGTGATTATTGGGATTCTTGGGTTAAGTCAATGCTTAATAACTCAAATTCAAATTATAGTTGGCAACAGCCGATGAATTATAGTTGGCAACAACCGATGAATTATAGTTGGCAACAGCCGATGAATTATGATACATATTGGTCTAATCAAGCTAAATCATCAAATGATTCAAATAATATTTATTGGAAGGATAATACAGCAACTGAAATAGCTGAAGATTCTGAACAAAAAACTGAAACACAACTAACTGAAACACAACTAACTGAAGAAGAGAAAAAAGCTCTTGATACTTTAGAAAAAGTAGCAGTAAAAAAAGAAAAGGCGGAAAATGGTGATTTAAGTTGTTTGGCGGAAACTGGTAGCTGTGTAGCATTAGGTGCAGCGTCACAGTTAGGCCTATCTCCAATTGCAAAAAGCAAAGCTTATTTATTAGGAGAGCATAATAAATTGTTTAGTAGAGATTTTAATAATGATATCTATAATACTAAATCGTATGCAGAAGTGTATAAATCAAATTCCAAGTTGATGAATGATGCAAAAGCTGCAATGCGAAAGGCAGAAATGCTAAATAAAAAATCTTATTATAATCTTAGTGATGACCTATATAATAGCATGAGTAAAAAAATGGAAGGTGCTTTAAAAGAACTTGCTAGTAATCCTAATAGTGTTACAGCAAAAGATAATCTAAAAAATGTAACAGAAGCTATAAATAAAACTACTTCGCAAAGAAAAGGTTGGTTTAAAACTTGGTGGAGTAAGATAAGAGGAAAGCAAGAACAGGACCTTAGTAAAATTTTTAATGATACTTTGGACAATATTAATAAACCTTCAGCACCTGTAGCACAAAAAGTAAATAACACTACGCAGGTCGTTTCAAAAGGTTCAAAGTTTTTAAAAGGCACTAAGAAACTTTTGAAAAAAGTCCCTTGGCTAATTTTCATTGCGGAAGCAGTTGTGGATATTCCAAAAATTTGTACGTGTTATAAAAAAGATAGTAAAACAGGGCATAAACAAGTAGGAAAGACTATTTTTAAAGCTGCTGGTGCTACTGCAGGTATGGCTCTTGGTACAAAATTGGGTATGATGATTGGATCTATTATACCTGGAGCTGGAACTGTAGTCGGGGGTATAGTTGGTGCAGTTGCAGGATTAGCTATCGGCGGTTTATGCTCTTGGCTCGGTAGAGAAGGCGGAAAGGCTATTGGTGGAGCAATCTTCGGAAAAGAAGATGAGGCAGCTAAAATAAATGCAAGTGATGTGAAAAAATTGGGTACAAAGGAGTCAGCAACTAAAATTCAAGAAACAATTGCTTGGGCTTATGAAAATCAAGATAAATTAACTGAAGAAGAGAAAAATGTTATTAATCCTTTAATTCAAACACAATTGGATGCAACAGGTTAATATGACATAATTTTCATTTCACAGTTTTTACAATCAAAATTTAGTGGGTAGGTTTTTCCTAGCTCATCTCTTAATAGGAGTTGAGCTTTATTTTTGCACATATTAAGTGCATATTTAATACAATGTTTGCAACGCATAAGCTCTATTCTGCGAATAGGTGTTTTAGTTTCTAGGGATGGTTCTAATACTTTAGCTCCACATTTTTCATAGAACTGCTTTGCATAAGAGTTATGAACATTAGCTCTATAATCAACTTCTTCTTGAAAATATTGGATATGTTTCATCGGTCCTTGAGCTTGACGAATTGAGGCATTGTATATTTTTATCCGTTCTTGCATTAATATCTCAAAGAGTTCTCTTCGTAATGTATTTATTTCTCCAACAGGCATGAAGGGAAGCTCTGCAGAGATTTTTATTTCTTTAATATAGAAATCACTTTCGCCAGTTTTTGAAAATTGTTTAATAAAATTTTCTTTCATTTTCTCAGGATTATTAGCTTTTTCTATTGTTAAAATATTATGAGTAATTACAACATCATCCTCATCTATAAGTTTTATAAATGGTTTGTTATTATCATCTAAATCAACAATCACATCTAATGCGATTTGTCTTTTGACAGGTCGTAAAACTTCTTTTTCAAACTCAGCATCATAATTTCGCCATAATTTATCACCAACAATTAATTTTGATTGTGTGTTGTTTGGGTATACAAAGCCATCTTTTACCTTATTAACGGCAAAGCCAAATCCTTTACAATAAATGCCGTCTTGAGGATGGATTACTTTATCTGTTCTAAGTTTAAAACAATCTTTTTTTACTTCTATAACTTCACCTAGATACTCTCCTTTTGATTTTGGAGATTCTTGGTTAAAACAATTTGTTCGACCTCTTAAAAAATATTCAGTGAAGCCACGATTAAAACTCTTTTCTGGGTTTGGGGTAAATTGGGGGTTTGAAATGCCAGAAGAGCAGCCTTTACCTAGTTTCTGTCTATAGTATGATACGATGTTTTTTACATAAGATAAATCTTTTAATCGTCCTTCAATCTTGAAAGAATAAACTCCTGAATTTATCATTTCGTTTAAGCAGTTAGAAGCATTAAAATCTTTCAAGCATAGAGCATAAAAATCTTTTTTAATAACTTCTCCGTTTGTATTAATAACAGTATATTTTTTTCTACAAGGCTGTGCGCATTCTCCTCTATTTGCAGAACGTCCACCTATAAATTGGCTTAAATAGCATTGACCACTCATAGAAACGCATAAAGCACCATGTATAAATGCTTCAAGCTCTAAATTAGGGTTTTCGTTATGGATAGTTTTAATTTGTTCTAATGAAAGCTCTCTTGCTAAAACTACTCTTGAGACTCCTATTTCGTTAAAGAATTTAACCTTTTCTGCCAGATAATTATCACATTGAGTGCTTATATGTATAGGAGTGCTTATTTTCATTTCCATAATGCGTTCTAGAAGTCCCATATCTTGGATAATTAAAGCATCTACTCCTATTTCAGAAAGTTTCAAAACTAAATCAATAGCTTCATCAAGCTCAGAATTAGATAAAATTGTATTTAAAGCGATAAAGACTTTTGCCCAGAATTTATGAGCATATTCGACGACTTCCTTTATATCTTCTAAAGAGTTTGGAACATTTTTTCTTGCTCCAAATTGTGGTGCGCCAATATAAATAGCATCAGCTCCACAATTAATTGCTTCTATCGCTATATTTTTATTTTTCGCTGGTGCTAATAATTCAACTTGCAATATTATATACCTTTATAAAGAACTTAAATAAATCTAGCTTATATAATTGTAATTGTATCAAATTATATTATATGAAATCAAGTTATAATAAAACTCTTCTCTAAGGGATTGACCTAAACAAAAAAAACGCTAAAATAAAAGTATGGAAGTATCATTTGATAAATATTCCTTAATGGTCAATGGCGAGAGAGTGTTCATTAAAAGTGGAGCTTTCCATTATTTTCGAACACCTGGAGAAGCCTTAGCTCGTGATAGATTTCAAAAAATGAAAGTAGCGGGCTATAATACAGTTGATATATATTTTAATTGGAATTATCACAGCCCAAGACAAGGAGAATATGATTTTTCGGGTATTAAAGATGTAAGAAAGGTGCTTAAAGCAGCACAAGACGTTGGGTTGTTCGTAATTGCTCGTCCTGGTCCATTTATTAATGCTGAGGTAAATGCTGGAGGGCTTCCTTTTTGGCTTTTAAAAATGAATGACGTTGTTCCACGTAATAGAAAAGGAACTGAATATTGTTATTCTGAAAAATACATGGAGTATATTGCAGAATGGTATGATAAAATTATTCCAATAATTTGCGAGTTTGATAATGTAATTCTTTTTCAAATAGAAAATGAATATGCTACTGATACAATGGAAGAAGATTACATGCGTAAGCTTTATCAAATGGCAAGAGAAAGAGGGGTTACTTGTCCGATATTCCATAATGACGCATATTTTGCAGGATTATGGGCTGATTGTGTTGATATTTACGCACTTGACTTGTATCCATATATAAATCCTAATCAGAATTGGAAGCAAGATAATTTTTGTTTTGATACATTAGATAATGTTGAAGATATTTTCCGTTGTGCAAAAGAAAATTCTCCACCGTTTGTAGCCGAAATGCAATCAGGCTGGTTTGATAAATGGGATGGCTCAGGTTATAAATATATGCGAGAAGCTCTTGGTGATGAACATATTAATATTATGACAAAGACAGCTTTATCTCAAGGTGTAACGCTATTTAATCATTATATGATTGCAGGTGGAACAAATTGGGGTAATTTAGCTTGTGATGAAGTCTATACAAGTTATGAGTTTTGTGCTCCTATTGACGAATTTGGCATTCCTCAAAGTAATTATTTTAAGGCTAAAGAATTAAATTATTTCTTAGACTCATTTGATTTGACTTGTACAGAACCTAAGGATTTTGATTTTAGTCAGGAAAATATTTATGTAAAAATTCGACACGATAATATAAATAATTGTGATTGGTTGTTTATTAGGAATATGAATTCTGAATTGACAAGTATTAATCTTCTTGATGGAAAAACTGTTGTATTAAAACCTTATGATATGAAAATTTGTCCAATTAATTTGAGCTTAAAAGGATGCGAAATCGAGTTTTCTGATTTAGAAATTTTTGCTAGATTACAAAACGAGGATGAAGAAACAATCTTTTTATTAGCAGATAAAAATGCTTATATCTGCATAAAGGATTGTGAGAAGATTTCTGGTGATAGACAAAATTATGATAATTTTATGCTAGAAAAAGATGGTAAAAAAACTCAATTTGTGTTTTTAACAAAAGAATTAGCTGATAGAACTTGGCTTTTAAAAGATAAAATTATTTTTAATGCAGACTATGTTCTTCCTAATGGAACTATTGCAGTCGATAAAAATACCGAAGTTGCTTATTATGATTTGGTTAATAAATTCTCGACTAAACCTTGTGTAATAGATGGATTTTTTGAATATAATTGGCCTAGAACCTTAGATATTGCAAAAGTTGAATATTGCGCTCCAGAAATTGATATTAATTATGATTATTCTGATTGGATTAAAGTTGGAGAAAAAACAGATTCATTATCTTGCGAATTATATGATGAATTTGTATGGTACAAAACAAAAATCCCTAATAATCTTTTAGAATTAACTCTTAGCGCAAGGCATCTTTTTGCTGTCTATATCAATGGAAAAGAAATTTTAAATAGAAATAGTTATAAGATAGAAAAATTGCAAGATATTCCAGAGACAATCTCTATTCCTCTCTGTGAAAAAGTTTTGACAAGAGATGATAATGAGCTTACGATACTTGTTCAGAATTTGGGTTTTGATAAAGGTTTTTCTGGAGATACTAATAACCCTAGAGGTTTAGTTTTTTGCGAAACTACTCCAAAAATCCCTTTGAATTTTAGTGTTTGTGAAAAATTATCTA